>CACXQL010000038.1 GCA_902769805.1 uncultured Prevotellaceae bacterium | reverse complement strand
CGTCCAAAGGCATACCAGTTAGCTTGTGAGAAATGATGACCACACCAGTTGGCATCTTTTCCGATGTTGGCAACACCAGCGATACCAGCCAGCCAGTCGGGTTCAATATACTGAAAGAACTCCTTCCACATAGGAGCAAGGTATACTAAGTGCTTCGACTGTCCAAGATATTCCTGTGTGATTTGCAGTTCCACCATGTTAGGTGTCTCACGTATCTGGTCGAAGACAGGACTATAAGGTTCACGCGGTTGGAAGTCCAATGGACCGTTCTTCGTCTGGAGGATGACGTTCTTACGGAACTTCCCGTCCAAGGGTTTGAACTCCGAGACGGCCTGTTTGACACGATCCTCACCTTTATGGTTGGCACCATAGACGAAGCAACGCCACATCACAATACCCTTATAAGGTGCCAACGCATCCGCCAGCATGTTAGCTCCGTCAGCATGAGAACGATGATAGTCACCAGGACCAGGCTGTCCCTCACTGTTGGCTTTGACGAGAAAACCTCCAAAGTCAGGAATCATACGGTATATCTCACGTGCCTTATTCTTCCACCAGCGGTTTACCCTTCGGTCTTTGGGATCTGCTGTCTTGGTAGCCCCCAGTGCCATCGGTGTGGCGAAATTGATGGAGAGATAGACGCGGATACCATAAGGTCGCAGGATATCCGCAATCTTCTTGACCTCCCTCAGATACTCTCTTGTCAGTATCTTAGGTGATGCATTGACATTATTGAGGACAGCACCATTGATACCTATAGAGGCATTCGCTCGCCCATAGGCACGAATCCGTTCTTCGTCAAGATGAAACCACTCGAAGATACTCTCTCCTGCATAGCCACGCTCTATAGAGCCGTCGAGATTATCCCAGTGGTTCAACAGACGGAGTTTGAATTTCGGATGCTGGCTCTGTTCTGTGACAGGTCTCTCTGTACCTTGAAGACGTAATACCTCATAGGTTCCATAGAGCAGTCCGATATCATGACGTGCCGTAATAATAATCCTGTTATCATCGCCACTGATGGTGAATCCGTCATCATCAGGCATGGTGGGGTCGATACGCAACATAGCATGCTCACCCATGAAGTAATTCTGCAGTTCACCTTTAGCGATACTGATAGTTGGCGAGCCGGCAGGAGCCTCCACTTGTGCCGTACCGATGATGTCGTATCTGAGCCACAGACGATGACCGTCCTCTGCATTCGCGTAGAGGAAAGAGAGGACGGTCATCGTAGTTAGAAAGAATCTCTTCATCGTCTCAGCAGATTCAGTTTCTCCTTCGGAGCCAGCACGTTGCTGACCTGTTCTGTATATTCTGTCAGGTTGACATTGGCTTTCTCCCTGATATCACGACTGGAGGCACCAATCTCGAAAGCATACTGTCCTGCCTCCACCAGCCAGCGACTGTTAGCCTCATCGAAGGAGGCGAGGTCGCGCTTCGCCATCTGGATCGTCAGAACCTGACTCTCACCAGGTTTCAGTTCACGTGTCTTGGCAAAACCTTTCAGCTCGTGGGTTGGTTTCTCTATCTTTCCCTGAGGAGCTGCCACATAGACCTGTGCGATTTCCTTGCCTGCCACCTTACCTGTATTCTTAACTGTCACATTGACGATGATATTGTCACCATTCACTTTCACGGCAGGCTTGCTGTATTCAAAGGTGGTATAGCTGAGTCCGTAGCCGAAAGGATACGCCACGTTCTTGTTGAAGCTGTCGAAATAGCGGTAGCCGACATAAATATCCTCCTCGTGGTTGGTATAGTCGTGACCTGCTATCGGTTTCTTCTGCGCAGCCATCTCCTTAAAGGTATAGAAATCTATCTGACCAGGGAAGTTACTGGTGGAGGCATGGTCTGTAGCAGCTATCGGCCATGTCATGGTAAGCTTACCAGAAGGATTCACCTTACCCGTCAACAGGTCGGCAATGGAGTTACCACCCTCCATACCTGGCTGCCAAGCGCAGAGGATAGCGTCCGGATAACCGCTCCACGAAGCTGTCTCGATGACACTGCCGGAGTTGATGATGACGATGACGGGCTTGCCTGCAGCATGGAAGGCATTGCAGACATCCACAATCAGGTTACGCTCCTCTGGTATCAGGTTGAACTCCGTGGCGATGTCACGGTCGACACCCTCACCAGCCTGACGGGCAATAGTGATGATGGCAGCATCCGCATCCTTCACCTCTTTATTCACACAGATGGGGTCGATACTGATCTCAGGATATTTCTGTTGTCCGAAATACTCCATCTGATACCATTTGGCAGGATGGCGCTCTGCCTGGAACTTCACCTTCGCAAACTCAATATACTTTCGATAGATATCCGTAAGGGTTGCCGACGAGCTGATGCCGACATTCTTCAGACCCTCAAGCATGTCCACCACATAAGGCGGATGAACACATCCGGAACCTGTTCCGCCAGAGAGGAAGTCATACGACTTCTCACCAAAGAGAGCTACCGTCTTGACGGCACCCGTCTTCCAAGGCAGCGCCCCGTTATTCTTCAACATCACAATACCCTCAGCGGCACTCTGACGTGTGATGGCAGCATGAGGCTTGAAGTCTGGACTATTCGAGGCAGGATACTTGTGGAAGCTGGGAGTCTTCACGATATATTCGAGCATACGACGTACGTTACGATCCACATCAGCGATATCGAGTTTCCCACTCTTCACACCATCGATGATCTCCTTCACCTGTGCAGGCTGTCCTGGTTCCATCAGGTCGTTGCCGGCATGTACCTCCTTGATGGTGGGCAGTCCTTCACGGATACCGATCCAGTCCGTCATCACGATACCCTTGAAGCCCCAGTCGTCACGCAGGATACTGGTCAGCAGGTCGTGATTTCCCATCGAGAACTCCCCGTTGATCTTGTTATAGGAAGCCATAACAGTCCATGGATTACTCTCACGGACGGCAATCTCAAAGCCACGCAGGTAAAGTTCACGGGCAGCGCGCTGACTGACACGCTCATCCACACTGGTACGGTCTGTCTCCTGAGAGTTGATGGCGAAATGCTTTGCACTCACACCTGCTCCCTGGCTCTGTACACCTTGGATATAGGCGGCTGCTATCTTACCTGTGAGCAACGGGTCTTCCGAGTAATACTCGAAGTTACGACCGCAGAGGGGGTTACGATGCAGGTTCATGCCTGGACCTAAGATAACGTCACAACGGTATTCTTTGGTCTCATTACCAATAGCCTCTCCCACCCTGCTTACCAGTTCGGTATTCCAGGTAGAAGCCAGACAGCTGCCGATAGGGAAGGCTGTGGCATAATAGGTTTTGGTAGTCCCTTTACGAGTCGGGTCGATACGTACACCTGCAGGTCCGTCTGTCAATACGGTGGCAGGAATACCCAGGCGGGGTATCGCCGGAGTCGTTCCCGCAGCACCAGCCACGAGGTCTGCCTCACCACCTACTGCAGCCTGGTCACCGAAGAAAGTGTTGGCACCGCCAACGAGTAGTTTCGCTTTCTCTTCAAGTGTCATCGCCTTAATTACTTCGTCGATATTATCTGCGCGAAGTTGAGGTTGAGCATTTGCTGTTGTCATAGTCATACTGGCAATCATGCCGATTAGGAATAATCGTTTTGCTTTCATATCTTTAATTTTTTAATCCTTCTTAAACAGTTTCGGAACGAACTGGTTAAGGTATATACGCCAGTTCCTCCAGATATGTCCTCCATCTGTCTCCAGATACTCGTATTTGTATCCTTTCTGGTCCAGCCGCTGACGGAAGTCCACATTATCCTTATAGAGGAAATCGGTCTTGCCGATGGCGATATAATAGAGTTGGGGTGCAGGCGAGAACTGTCTGGCAAGCTTCTCGTCCAGTTGTTCATAGATATGTGCGTTCTCTCCCCTTCCCATGCGGTTGACGGCAGCAGAGAACAATCCCACATAACCGAACATCTGAGGATTATTGGCAGAGATATAGAGGGAGTGGAAACCACCCATCGACAGACCGGCAATGGCACGGTGCTGCTTGTCGGCAATGGTACGGTAATGGGCATCCACCCATTTCACCAAGTCAGGGAAGGCGACCTCTATGGTTCCCTCCATGGTCTTGGGATTCATGAAGGAGGGCTTGTACATCGAGTTCTCGTATTCTCCCGGCATCGCCTTCTGGGCACCATTGCCATTAGGCATCACCACAATCATCGGCTCTGCCTTACCCTGTGCGATGAGGTTATCCAGTATCTGTGCCGCACGTCCCAGTTCCGTCCATGCGTTCTCATCACCACCGGCACCATGCAGCAGATAGAGCACGGGGTATTTCTTCTTGGGGTTGTCCATATAGCCGGCAGGGGTATAGACAGTGGCACGCCGCTCCTCCATCCCCAGCTTAGGGGCAGGATACCATACCTTGCTGACGGTTCCGTGCTTCACGTTCCTCACGAAATAGTTCTCTGAGAGACTGCCGTCCACAAGGAAATAGCTCTGGTAGGAGGCAATGTCACGCAACATATAGACATTATTGGGGTCGTTCATCCTGACACCGTCCACATAGAGGGAATAGGTGTGCAACTCGGGCTGCAGTATCCCAGAGGTCCATGACCAGATGCCGTTAGCGTCTTTCTTCAGCGCCACACGCCCAGGCTGCTCCATCTCTCCCATGGGAGTCTGAATTTTCTGAACGGGTGTGAAGTCGCCCTCTATCTCCACTTTCTGTGCCTCAGGGGCAAGGATAGAGAAGGTCGCCGTCCCATCCGCATTCAACTTGGGCGAGGTGATGTCGCCCGTATTCAAGGCAATTGTCTCTTGTGCCATACCCTCCATGGATGTAATGGCAATCAGTAAAAGTAGTAGTAATCTCTTAGTCATTATGATAATAATCATTTAAGTTTCATGCAAAGATACGAATAAGTGAGTAAAATACCAAATATCATCATATATTTTTACTTACATTGTCTGTTGTTTGGGGAAAAAAGTGTACCTTTGCACCCAATATTATAAATAATAAGGTATTAAAAAGATAAGATTATGGCAAAGAAAGCATTACTCATGATTCTCGACGGATGGGGAATCGGTAAGCATGGTAAGGGTGACGTGATCTATAACACGCCGACTCCGTATTTGGATTATCTGACAGCCGTTTCGGCACACTCACAGTTGCAGGCTTCCGGTGAGGACGTGGGTCTTCCCGACGGACAGATGGGTAACTCTGAGGTGGGTCACCTCAATATCGGTGCGGGACGTATTGTCTATCAGGACCTCGTGAAGATCAACCGTGCCTGCAAGGACGGCTCTATCGTGGAGAACGCACAGGTGAAGGCTGCCTATACCTATGCCAAGGAACATAACAAGAAACTGCACCTGATGGGTCTGACCTCTGACGGTGGCGTACACTCTTCTCTGGACCATCTCTTCAAACTCATCGAGGTGGGTAAGCACTATGGTCTGAAGAACCAGACGTTCGTACACTGTTTCATGGACGGTCGTGACACGGACCCCAAGAGCGGTAAGGGCTTCATCGAGCAAGTCAGCAAGGTATGTGCTGAGAATGACGCTGCCATCGCCAGCATCGTGGGTCGTTTCTATGCCATGGACCGTGACAAGCGCTGGGAGCGTGTCAAGGAGGCTTACGACTTGCTCGTCAAAGGTGAGGGTAAGCAGAGCAGCGACATGGTGGCTGCCATGCAGGAGAACTATGACGAGGGTGTGACGGATGAGTTCATCAAACCGATTCATAATACAGCTGTCAATGGACTGATTGAGGAGGGTGACGTGATTATCTTCATCAACTTCCGTAACGACCGTGCCAAGGAACTGACCATCGTGCTGACCCAGCAGGATATGCCGGAGCAGGGCATGAAGACGATTCCCGGACTGCAGTATTATTGCATGACACCATACGATGCTTCTTTCACGGGTGTTCATATCCTCTTCCCGAAAGAGAATGTCGAGGACACACTGGGAGAATATCTCTCTCGTCAGGGCAAGAAGCAGTTGCATACCGCTGAGACAGAGAAATACGCACACGTCACCTTCTTCTTCAACGGTGGTCGTGAGCAACCTTTCGAGGGTGAGGACCGCATCCTGGTACCTTCTCCAAAGGTGGCTACCTATGACCTCAAGCCGGAGATGTCTGCCTACGAGGTGAAGGATAAGCTGGTGGGTGCCATCAACACGCAGGAGTATGACTTCATCGTCGTCAACTTCGCCAATGGTGACATGGTGGGTCATACGGGTGTCTACAACGCTATCGCCAAGGCGGTATGGGCTGTTGACCATTGCGTACAGGAGGTCATCGAGGCTGCAAAGGCTAATGACTATGAGGCTATCATCATTGCCGACCATGGTAATGCAGATAATGCCATCAACGCTGACGGCACTCCTAACACGGCTCACTCGCTGAACCCTGTTCCCTTCATCTATGTGACCAACAACAACTCGGCTACTGTGAAGGACGGTCGCTTAGCTGATGTGGCTCCTTCTATCCTCCATATCATGGGACTGGAGCAGCCTGCTGATATGACGGGTAAGAACTTGATACAGGATTAATACCCTGTTACTGACGATATCGTTTCGGGTACAACTTTGCCACATCTGGCAAGTTGTACCCGAATTTTGTATAGGGAAAAGCTTTTGAAACCTATTGAACAAACAGAAGAAAGAAACCTCGTAATAGGTGTAAAGTGCCGTTGTAACAGGAAGAAAGACAGGCACTTTCAGGGTGAAAGTAACGTTCTAATCGGTATAACGGCGGACGCTGCTGTTATTAGCAGCGCCCGCTGCTAATATCGACAGCGGTCGGTGTCATCATCAGCAACGGGCGCTACTGACCCTTCAGGTACTTATCAACCTTATAGGTCAGCACTGTCGATAAAACTACCTTGCCGTCCTTGTCGATTACCACCATCGAGGGAATCCATTTCACTCCATACGCTTTGGCGATATCCGTCTCCTTGAACTTCTTCAATTCACTGACCTGCGTATAGGTGACACCAAACTGTTCACAGCCTTTTCGCCAAGCCTCCACATCAGTATCCATCGAGACACCCACGAACTCCACACCCTGAGGAGCATACTCTTTATACATCCGTACTACCTCTGGGGCATCCTTGCGACAGTCAGGACACCATGACGCCCAGAAGTCAAGCACGACGGTCTTACCTCTCAACTGCGAGAGCTCAAACGTCTTCCCTTCAAGAGTCTTCATCTTGAAATCAGGAGCGACAGTACCTGGTTTAACAAGTTCCGTCGCATATTTATCGTCTAAATCTTCTAATTCAGACTGCGCCTGCGCCATAGTCACACACAACAGGAACACTACGCAGAAGAGCTTTCTCATGATTTTCATACACTGACTTTTTTATATTTATCTGCAAAAATACAGGAGTAATCTTAGTAGTAGCGGATTGCCAGCATGGTGAGGTCGTCACTCTGCTCTGCCGTCCCCACAAACTGGTGGACGGCATCTTCCATGTGCCTGACAAGGTCGGCAGGCTTGGTGATGTGCTCGGCAACGGCTGAGCTGGCAACATCATGGATGCGATTGTCACCGAACTGGGAGAGGGCGGCATCCTCTGCCTCGTTCAACCCATCGGTAAACAGGAAGATGGTGGTACCATGTGAAAGTGTCGTCTCCTCAGCAACGAACGTATAGCCTGGCATGATACCGACCACCAGGTTGGGGTCGCAGGACATCTCAGTCACCTGGTCGCTGATGAGCAATGGGGGGTTATGACCTCCGTTGCAGTAGAGCAGGCGTCCCGTCTTCAAGTCGAGGACACCGACGAACAAAGTGACAAACATACCCGTATCGTTGTTGTCGACAAGAGCCTCGTTGATGGAGCACACGATGGCAGCAGGCTCGGAGTTATGCGCAGAGATATTACGGAACAGAGACCTGGTGACCGCCATGACCAGTGAGGCAGGGATACCCTTGCCTGATACGTCGCCAATGCAGAAGAACAGATGCTCATCACGGATGTAGAAGTCGAAGAGGTCGCCGCCGACGGCTCTGGCTGGTACCAGCATACCATAGATATCGACATCGGAACGTTGCGGGTAAGGCGGGAAGGTCTTGGGCAACATCGACATCTGTATGTTATGGGCGATGTTCAGCTCACTCTCCATCGTGGCTTTCTGGGCTGTGGTGGTCTGTAGCTGCTCAATATACTTTGTCAGGGAGAGCTGCATCTCCTCGAAGGAGTCACGAAGCAGGTGTATCTCATCGTGACTCTTCAACTCTGGCAGCTCTGTCTTGAAGTTTCCTTTTGCCACCTCGTCGGCAGTAGTTGCCAACAGGTTCAGCGGTCTGACAGCTTTTTTAATGGATTTGCGACCGAAGAAATAGACTACCAGCAGACCTATCAGGATAAATGTGATGGCGATACCGGCAACGATAAAACCGGCGGTATGGATAAAGAACCTGGGGATGACGATTGAGATGTACCAGTCGGTGTGTTTCACACTCTGGGTATTGATAAAAACATCTTCGCCATCCAATTTGATTTCATCCTGTTTACTATCGTTGATTGTCAGACTTCCAAGCTTGTTGCCAGATGCCTTTGTCATATAAGACTTGATGTTCTCTTTTACCAAACGCTTCGCGTCAGGATGTATCAACACCGTACCTGCGCTGTCAGTCATGTAATAATAGATCTGAAATTCCGGATTCCATTCTTTATCCTGACGATGGATCATTGTGACAGGCTGTATCTTCTTACTCAACCAGGAGAGTGACAGATCAACACCTAATACTGCTACCGTGCGATGCTGACGGTCACGGATGGGCAGAAGGTAGGACACCAATGGCGACTGCGCACTGTCGTTGTCAAGGAAAGCCTTTGCCCAATAGCCTTCCTTGCTGGAAACGGCTTCCTTGAACCACTCAGCTTTCACGTAATCATTTCCCTGATCGCAGGCGTCCTGCGACTCCATGATGACACTGTCGCGCCGTGAGGCATAGGGTGCAAACAAGCGCCCTTTCTGTGGAAAATAACTTTCAATGAAGTAGATGCCACAACTGCGCATATATGGGTTCAGTTTAAGCATCCGATTCATGAGGTCATACATTCTGTCAGGTTTGTCCAGATCCTCTTCAATGAAAGGTCTTGTATTGTTAGCAGCCATATAGAGATCGGATGCGATACGCCGTACCCCTTCTTTCTCACCTTTCAACACACGATCACCGATTCCCAAGGCGCCTATAGTCACAACGCCGTATGTCAACCAGAACAGCAGGAACACAGGTAAGATCATGATAATGAGCATCCTCAGCATGATACGCCATATGAGTTGTTTGGCAAAGGACTTCGGATAACCAGTTATCGTTTTTTTCTTGAAGAAAGGTAGCATTATCTCTATTATTTGTTTGCAAAGATACATTTTTTGTCTTACCTTTGCAAGCAAAACCAGAAAAAAGTGTTATGAGCGTACAGATAGAAGATAGTTGGAAGACATGTCTCCACGAAGAGTTTGAGAAACCCTATTTCGCACAGTTGACAGCAACGGTGCGACAGGAATATACGCAGACGACGTGTTATCCTCCTGGTAAGTTGATATTCAATGCCTTCAACCTCTGTCCGTTCGATAAGGTGAAGGTGGTGATCATCGGTCAGGATCCGTATCATGAACCAGGACAGGCACATGGACTGAGTTTCTCCGTGCAGGATGGTATTCAGTTTCCGCCTTCGTTACAAAATATCTTCAAGGAGATACATGATGACCTTGGTACACCGATTCCCACATCGGGTAATCTGACACGCTGGGCAGAACAAGGTGTACTGTTGCTCAACGCGACACTGACTGTCCGCGCCCATCAGGCAAACAGTCATTCTATGTTAGGATGGCAGAAATTCACGGATGCTGCTATTCAGGCACTGGCAACTCATCGCAGTCACTTAGTATATATGCTTTGGGGCGGTTATGCCCGAGGCAAGGCATATATGATTGACAAGACGAAGAATCTCGTATTGGAGTCTGTGCATCCCTCTCCCTTGAGTGCCAATCGTGGCGGTTGGTTCGGACAACATCAGTTCTCTCGTTGTAATACCTATCTGACTCAAAACGGGATAACCCCGATACAATGGTAATTTTCAATTCTTAATTTTCAATTTTCAATTCTCAATTCTCAATTCATGAAGATTCCCCCAATATTGGAAGTGGGTGGCATACTCATCTCCTCCGACATTCTCACTGAGTACTTCTGTTGCGACTACGAGAAGTGCAAGGGTGTTTGTTGTGTAGAGGGAAGTGATGGTGCCCCTGTCACGATGGAGGAGATAGCAGGTATCGAGGAAGTTCTGGATGCTGTATGGGGCGACCTCTCCGCATCAGCACAGAGTGTTATCGACAAACAGGGTGTTGCCTATACCGATCAAGAAGGTGATTTAGTCACAAGCATTGTGAGAGGGAAAGAGTGCGTATTCGCACGTAGCCTCACCCCTGACCCCTCTCCAAAAGGCGAGGGGACTAATGATTCTTGTTGGTTGTGTATGTTGGAACGTGCCTATCGCAATGGGAAGACGCAATTTTGCAAGCCTATCAGCTGTGCCCTCTATCCTATCCGCGAGAAGAGGTTCTCTGGCGGCCTCATCGGCTTGAACTATCATCGTTGGGATGTCTGCAAGGATGCCGTTGAAAAAGGGAAGGCGCTACACCTTCCCGTCTATCAGTTCCTGAAAGGACCGCTTATCCGTCGCTTTGGCAAGGAGTGGTATGAGGAACTCTGTGAAGTCGCCAAGCTGTTTACCACGTCTTGACAGGTTGTGTCTCTCCAGCTTTCAGGTGAAGAGTCTTCTGTTGCTTATTATATAATAAGGTGACAGTGCCTTTTTTCTTCGCTTTGATTGTTGCTGAACGCACATAGCCGCCTTTCCATTCGAAGCTTACCTCATAGCCGCCACGGGCACAGAGTCCGCTGACCTTTCCTTCGCTCCATGCTGCAGGTAAGGCGGGAAGGAGTTCGATGACGGTGGTTGACTTACCATTGGCTGTTAGCAGCTGACTTTGCATCAGCATCTCACAGACACCTGCTGTACCGCCGAAATTACCATCTATCTGGAAGGGTGGGTGCGCATCGAAGAGGTTCGGATAAGTGCCTCCACCATGACTATAGTTAGGACTCTTGTCTCCTTCTGGTGCCACGGCAGTTAGTAGTTTGCGGTATATCTGATAAGCTTTCTCTCCGTTATGAAGTCGTGCCCATAGGTTGATGCGCCAGCCTGTGCTCCAACCTGTTGTCTCATCGCCTTTCTGGATGAGTGTCTGCTCGCAGGCTTTTCTGAGATCTCCGAGTTTTCCGAGTTCTCTGAGTTCTCCGAGTTCTCCGAGATGATTCCCAGGATACAGTCCAATCAAATGACTCTGATGGCGGTGTTTAGGGTCTCTGTCCTGCCAGTCATAATACCACTCGTTGAGGTCACCGTCCTTACCGATGGTATAGGGATGCAGGCGGTCTATCTTGTTCTGTTCCATCTGAAGGATGTTGTGAGGCTTGCCCATGATACGATGTGCCTGCAGGATATTGGTTTTCAGTTCACGGATAATGGCGAGATCGGCAGTACCACCATAGCAGGTAACACCATGATAACCCTTGTCGGTGATATACTCATTCTCTGGGGAGGTACTGGGTGCCGTGATGAGTGTCCCAGGATGATGGGGGTCTTCTATGAGCCATCCGTCACAAAAAGTATTGGCTCCTTCCATCAAGGGTAAGGCGATAGTCCTCAAATAGTCGATATCCTGTGTGAAAGCATAACGCTCCCACAGGGTGTTGACGAGCCATGCACCACCCATATTCCAACAACTCCACATCGGACTCTCACGATTTTCTCCTACAGGATTCGTCATCGCCCAGAGGTCACTGTTATGACTGGCACACCATCCGTCATTGACACCGTAGAAGTTCTTAGCAGTATGTCTTCCATTCTTGGCGAGTGCCTTGATGAAGTCATCCAGCGGTTCTGCCATCTCCGCGAGGTTAGCAGTAAAAGCTGGCCAGTAGTTCTCTTCCAAGTTGATATTCATCGTGTAGTTACCACGCCACGGTGACCATAGCTGTGGCGCCCACAGTCCTTGCAGGTTGGCAGGTACACCTTTGGTTCGTGAACAACTGATAAGCAGATAACGACCATATTGGAAGTAGAGGGTCTCGAGATAACGGCTCACCCCCGACCCCTCCAAAGAGAGGGGAGAGCGATATTGTTTTAGGAGACTATCAGTGGTAATGACCGTACCCTTTCCCCCGATATTCAGTTTCACCCGATCGTAATATTGCTGATAGTCTGTGATATGACGTGTGAGGAACTCGTCATAGGAATAGTTCTGGGTATGCCAGATATCGTCCGTAGCATTCTCTATATAAGGTGCACCCTCCTTTACAGGGTGTTTGTCATACCCGTTGAAACTGGTTTCGTTGACCAGATAAACGACGGCTTCTTGGGCATTCGCAATCGTCAGCGTAGAGTCAGCAGTGCTCACCTCTCCGTCAGTCTTCACCTGTAGCATCGTACAGAAATGGATGGTCTCATTGGCATCGCCAGTGGCATGACCCGTCATCGTCAATTGGTTGTTACTGCTCTTGACCTGATGAGGTACCTGTGCTGTCATCACGATTTTGCAATTGACATCTCCTTTCAGTCGGATGGCGATGAGCTTGTCGGGATTTGATGCGAAATATTCACGTGTGACAGTTTGCCCCTTGCGCTTGTATCGGTCTCTGCACACTGCCGAGTCAATATCCAGTTCACGGTAATAGTCTGTCACATCACCTTTGTTCATGTCAACCAAGTACATCGTGGCAAGAGGTTGGTAGAACTCGGAGTTATGTCCCTCGACATGCAGTTGCAGGGAGTCTGCCTTCGCATAGTTCTCATCAAATAACGCCTTGCGAATCTCCGGAATCCACTTAGCGGCACCTTTTCCTTCGTTCTGGTCAACAGGTTTGCCTGTCCAGAACGTAATATCGTTCAGGTATATCAGACAACTGTCTGTCCCTCCATATACCAGTGCCCCTAACTTTCCGTTACCGATAGGCAGTGACTCCTCGAAATACTGTGCCGGTCTATTGTACCACAGTCGCATGGGTAGTTGTTGCTGCGCCTGTACAGCGAACAAGGTCGTGTTCAAAAATAATAATGTTAGTAGTCTTCTCATAGTGTCGTTTTTTATCTTGGTTCCACATGAACGGCGATATGGGTATCTTCGCCATAACGTTCTCTTAGCAGGTCTTCTACTTCCGATGCCTTCTCATGGGCTTCGTTCAGGGAGATGTCACCATCCATGAGGATATGCAGCTCGATGGCATAGTGATTACCGATACGACGGGTGCGTAACTCATGAGGCTCCGTCACCCCTGGGACAGTGGCGGCGAGTCGTAGTATCTCGTCTTCTACGGCATCAGGCAACGAATGCTCCATCAAGTCACCAATACCATCACGCAGCAAGTCCACAGATATCTTGGCGATGAACACACCCACGATGACGGAGGCGACAGGGTCAAGGACTGTCCAACGCTGTCCTAAGAAGATGGCTCCCCCAATACCTGCGGCTGTTCCTATGGATGACAAGGCATCGCTTCGATGGTGCCACGCATTTGCCTCCACAGCCTGGGAATTCAACTGGCGTGCCTTTACCACCGAGTAATGGTAGACAGCCTCTTTCAAGACAACAGACACAAGGGCAGCCCATAGGGCAAGGTATCCAGGAGCCTCCAACTGCTCACCATTCGCCCATGCCATGATTTTGACAACACCGCTATAGACGATGCCGATGGCGACAATCAGTAATGCCATACCTATCAGTGTCATGGCTAAGGTCTCATACTTGCCGTGCCCGTAGTCGTGTGACTTATCCTGAGGCTTGCCACTGATACGCACAAACATCAGGACGATGATGTCTGTCACGAAGTCAGACAGCGAGTGGGTGGCATCAGCTACCATCGCGGCACTGTGTCCCACGATGCCTGCCACAAACTTAAAAAGCAGGAGGACAACGTTAACGGCACCTCCTACCAGGGTTACCTTATATATCTCCCTATTTCTCTCCATGTATCCTCCACCTTAACAAAGCCTGACAACCCTCGAGGACATCACGCCAGGTAGCCTCGAAATCACCCGTATACCATGGGTCTGCCACATTACCAGGGCGCTGGGTGAAGTCCATCAGCATCACGATCTTCCCATCAGGGTCACCACCACAGATACGGTTCATATTATGAATGTTATATGAGTCCATACCGACCAGCAGGTCGAAACGGTCATAGTCACTGCGTGTCATCTGACGGGCTGTCTTACCCTGACAAGTGATGCCGTGCTCTGCCAGTTTCCGACGAGCAGGGGGATAGACACTATTGCCTATCTCCTCCGTTGATGTCGCCGCCGACTCTATCCAGAAGTCGCTCTCCCTACCTGCTTTCCTCACCAGTTCCTTCATCACGAACTCTGCCATCGGACTTCTGCAGATATTCCCGTGACACACGAATAGTATTCTGTCCATTACTCATGAAATTTGACGCAAAAATAATATTTTTATCTATTATAAAAGAGAAAAAGAAGAAAAATATGATACCTCCCATCCGCTAAATCGGATTTTTACAGTAACTTTGCCATCGGAGATGGCGAACTTACTCCGTCTTGGCATAAAAAAGATTAAAATCTTTTGTTCTGCTCTCGACTTTCCGTAACTTTGCAGACGTATGAAGAAGAAAGACGTAGCATTGGTGCTCTCGAGCGGTGGTGCCAGAGGACTTGCCCATATCGGAGCCATTGAGGAACTGGAGTCACATGGCTATCATATCAACTCCATTGCTGGATGCTCTATGGGGGCACTGATAGGTGGTGTCTATGCTGCCGGTAAACTGGAGGAGTTCCGCGAGTGGATGAAAACCATCGACAAGAAGAAGATGCTGGAACTGACTGACTTCTCTTTGTCTCTCAACCATCTGGTGAAAGGAAAACGCATCATTGAGGCCATCATGGAATTTGTTCCTGACGTTGCTATTGAGGACTTACCCATCCCTTATTGTGCTGTGGCTACTGACCTGAAAGCAGGAAGGGAAGTGTTCTTCCGAAAAGGCAGTCTTTTTCAGGCTATCCGTGCGAGCATCTCCCTACCCTTCTATTATGAACCCGTCCAGATGAAAGAGATGATACTGATTGACGGGGGTGTCATCAATCCCATTCCCCTGAATCGCGTCAAACGACAGGCTGGTGATATCTTGGTAGGAGTAGATGTCAGTGGCCATGACTACAAGGCACAGTGGGAAATACAACAAAGACTCAAAGAAAGACAAAAGAAGGACAAGTCTTTGAAAGCACATATTCTTGACATGCTGCTACCAGACCATCTCGACTTCAACTACTACACAGTCCTTTCACGTACCAGTTCCTTGATGATCCGTCAGAACTCCATCCTGATGACTAAGTTGATGAAACCCGATATGCTCGTCGACATCCAGATGAGCCAATACGGAGGCTTCGACTATGACAAGTCCGAGAAGATTATCTCTATCGGCAGGTCCAAAACGGCTTTGGCAATTAGTAAATACGAAGAGAGTCTGTAAAAAGTCTCCCTCCTCCCAATACCTGTTCACAGGGTGTTGTGAGGTTTAGAAACAAGCCAAATTTATTGGGGGAATTGTTTTTTATGAAATATATTTTGTGTTGTTGGGAAACATTTGTATCTTTGCAAGGAATAGGAACTAAAAATTATGTATCCTTTGCGTAATGGCTTTATTAAGCCTCAACGGTATGGCACAAAAACAAACATTAGACATTTATAAGACTGTACCATTGCCTCCTATGGACGGGATTACATTGGTAACTGTAAAAAAAGCTACGTTTAATATTTACGAAAAACCCAATGGCAAAAGACGGGCAGAAGAATGGGGTGCTCCTGGGGAGTTTATTAAAAACTATGGTCCTTCTTTGTTTGGTGCGAAGATGCATCCAACAGGTTGGGCATATATTTTCTCGGGTAGTGAGTCCGGCTTTGCAAATCCTAAAGATTTCCAGAAGGCAAATCTCACTCCTTTCAAGGATTGGATGTTCAATATTGCTGAGGCTTCCTTCAATGACGGACATTTCATCAATACATGGCGCATTGGAGTCAACAAGGCAACAGGTTTGGTATTGAAGATATGGGGTATCGAGAAATCAAGACAGAATCTTGGTATTGGTCAACTGAAGGACAATGCCCTTGTTGTTATCTTGAATACCGTTCTCATAGAGCCCAAATATCAAGAGTCACAAAATACTATCAATATCATTCAGAAGAAAGATGAGTCTGATAATGTCTATTATGAGGTTATCTATGGAAAGAATAATTCCATCAAGACCAACCGAGGCATACGCCTTAATTTGGAAACCATTCCAGAGGCCATTCTTGCAAAACTCTTCTTGCCTGTGAGTGAAGGTTTTGGTGAGTATCGTGAAATCGTCAAGGATTGGAAAGATATTGAATATAGTCAGTGGGATGGTATCGATTATTATAATGATGCCGTCAACGCAGAACTCATGTCTGCTCCGTTTGTCAATGAACAGGCAGCCATAATCATTACAGATCCGCCTCTCCCGCCCAATGAGGTTTCTAAAAACAGCTCTTCTTCCACTCCAGAAGAAAGGGAGAACGGAAACAACAAAGGAGATGAGAACAATCTCAATCCTATATATCCTCCTTCACCAAAACCTCCAGTACCAGATCCTGATTCAATACCAGACCATCATAGGAGAAAAATTAAAGTGGAAACTGATACCACTTTCAACGCTATTGAATTTATTCGACAGCTGTTCCTGGCCAATAAATATAATGAGGCAAAACAATTGATTTTGTCGACACCCTCTCTGGCATTCAAGATAACCGAAGAGAAAAAAACTCATATTATTGCTTCACGTACAAAAGGTGAGCGTGAGGAGATATGGCTAAGTCGCAAGGATAAGAAAAGCAATGATATTGATGTGTTGCGGATCACGGTGAAACACTTGGACGAAGAAGATGTTATACAATATCTGGCAAACATTGGATACCAAGAAATTAGCAGGAAAGAGGAAGATTTGTTGGGTTCTCTAGGCATAACGCGCACTTTCAGTAACGGAGACACAAGTCATATCGTAGAGTTCTTCTTCCTGAAAAGGACGGATCCAATTAAATCAATTCTATTTAAAAGAAAATAAACTAATATGAAAAAGAACGTTTTGAATTTGGTGGCAACCGCACTGCTTAGTATGGTTAGCCTCAACGGTATGGCTCAGGTAACCTATTTTGATACCAATAACTTTCTGTTGAACTACTTTACCAATACAGGATCATCATCTTACTGTTGGTATTTTGAACCTTTGAAGACGGATGTTGAGCGTGGGCAACTGAAAGGACAGGTGACGAAGATTGTCAGTAATATCACCGACAATACAGGACGCGGTTTTGGAACTCATTTCACTGACACCACCTACTATAACACACAAGGCAATATCACTAAGGTGGTAGCGCTGAAGAAAGACGAGTTTAATCCCCAAAACAAATTCCGTCCGGATGTCTATAACTATCAGTATAATGAACAGGGACAAATCACTAATTGGACACTGTTCTCAGAAACAGATAACATGGATGGGCATCACCTAACCAAACATGTGCATGACATCATCAGGGACAATCAGGGACATGCCACTCAGGAAATCTATCGTGCCTATTCTCAGAAAGGTAATCAATGGGAAGAGTTCACTACTGGCGATGGTGTGAATCGTACCTTTGCGTATGATGCCAACGGTAACCTTGTCAGTGGTAAGATGTACTACCCCACTTACGACCTTACCTATAAAAACGGCCAGATTGTCAAGATGCAACCAGAGGGAGACATCAATCCCATCACCTATACCTACGATGCCGCAGGTCGTCTGACGACTTTCAAGTCATACTCTATCGACGGCATGGACGAGGCAGAATACTACGAGAACAACGTCACACTGACCTATAATGAGAAAGGTGATATCATCAAGGCTGTCAAGACTACGTGGGTGTGTAACAGCAAATGGGTAAGGCGCAAAGTGATAGACTCAGAGACCTATACCATGACCTATACCTACGACCCGCAAGGTAACTGGACAAAAGCCATTGTAAAGTCCAAGATGGGAAAGCAACCAAGCCGCCCCGCCTTCGAGATTATTCGCGCTATCAGTTATTAGATACAACAAGAAAGCCCCTTGAACTGATGTGACCCCGAAAAGTTGGACGATTAATTAAATATTAATTATTTATCTCTCTATAGTAGTGAGCTCGGTATATAGCCGGGCTCATTCCTTTTAATC
>CACXQL010000037.1 GCA_902769805.1 uncultured Prevotellaceae bacterium | reverse complement strand
GAAGTGGGCATAGGTCTCTATCACCTTCAGTGTCTTCGGGTCTATCGTCTCACTGATGAGTACAGTATCCTGTTTCTTTCCAGCGGCGACAGCCATCATCACCGCCTCTGCGGCAGCTGTCGTGCCATCGTACATCGACGCATTGGAGATATCCATGCCTGTCAACTCTGCCATCATCGACTGGTATTCGAAGATATAGTGCAGTGTACCTTGAGAGATCTCCGCCTGATAAGGGGTGTAGCTTGTCAGGAACTCCGAGCGACTGAGTAGGTTGGGGATGGCGGCAGGGGTGTAATGGTCATAGACACCAGCACCAGCAAAGCATCGGAGTTGTTCATTCTGACTTCCGAGTTGCTCGAACAACTGGCGCACCTCTACCTCGCTCATCTGCTCAGGCAACTGGTAGTCACCTTTGAAGCGGATTTCGTTAGGTACCTCCGCATAGAGGTCTTCGAGGCTATTCACCCCGATTCTCTCCATCATCACCTGTAAGTCCTCCTCGGTATGAGGGAAATATTTAAACATGGTCGTTATCTCGAAATTAATTACTTCTCGCAGAAGGCAGCGTATGCCTTGGCATCCATCAGGTTGTCAAGTTCACCCTTGTCACTGATCTCCACCTTGATGATCCAGTTGGCGAAGGCATCCTGGTTGACTAACTCTGGCTGGTCATCCAAAGCCTCATTCACCTCTACGACAGTACCACTGACAGGAGAGATCAGGTCGCTTGCCGCCTTCACACTCTCCACGGCACCAAACTCCTCACCTGCCTTCACTTCGTCATCGACATCCGGCATGTCCACATACACCACATTACCCAAGGCATTCTGTGCATAGTCGGTGATACCGATGAAACCTGTGTTGCCTTCTACTCGCACATACTCATGTGACTCACTGTAATAGAGTCCCTCAATTACTTTTGCCATATTATTTATTTTTTATAGTTTTTGGTATAGAATTGTTTTTTGACCACCTTGCCAGGAAATACCTTCTTGCGGATCTGTATCTGCAAATCAGTATCCAGTTTGGCATATTGAGTATCTATCAATGCCATGCAGACACTCTTATCTGTCGATATCGTATGATAGCCAGTGGTTACCTCACCGATGGGTTCACCTTCCCTATTCAGTACAGCATAGCCATGACGCGGTATCGCCTTGTCGTTGAGTTCGATGCCCACGAGTTTCTTCGGGGCACCCTCCGCCTTCTGCTTGGCGAGAGCCTCCTTACCGATAAACTCTTCCTTGTCAAGTTTGACAAAGATACCCAATCCTGCCATAATCGGTGTGATGTCCTCAGACAGCTCGTCACCATAGAGGGGCAGTCCCACCTCAAAGCGTAAGGTGTCACGACAACCCAGTCCGCAGGGTTTCACACCTGCCGCCATCAGCTTATCCCAACAGTCATTGATATACGCTGCTGACGCATAGACCTCAAAGCCATCCTCACCGGTATAGCCTGTACGTGATACGATGATGTCACCGATGACCTTGAAGGTGTAGAACGTCAGTTCCTTGCATGGGATGCCCAACACTTCTTCCATCACCTGTTCTGCCTCTGGACCTTGTATAGCCAATTCACCATACTGGTCACTCTGATGTTCCAATGTGACATCGAAGCCCTTTGCCTGCTGCTGTATCCATGTCCAATCCTTATCAATATTAGAGGCATTGATGACGAGGAAGAAACAGTCATCAGCCTTCTTATATACAAGCAAGTCATCCACCACCCCACCATGCTCATAGCACATCATGCCATAGAGAATTTTTCCATTAGGGATTCCACGGACATCATTGGTGAAGATATGATTGACATAACGCTCGGCATCCTTGCCGGAGACCAGTACCTCACCCATGTGACTGACATCGAACACACCACAATGCTGGCGTACAGCCTGATGTTCGTCCACGATATTAGTATATTGAATAGGCATGTCAAAGCCGCCGAAAGGAGAGATCAATGCCCCGAGGGCGACATGTTTGTCATAGAGACAGGTTCGTTTGTTTTCCATATGATTCTGTTATTCTGTAAGTAACGCTATAAAGTCTATTTTCATGAGATTCATGATGACATCGTCGATACGGTCAGGCAAGATACGACTGATGGCCCCGGCTTCCAGCGGCACACCCTTCAGTTTATCAAGCAGTCCTTTGTCGAGGTCGCCTACCAGGAAATAGTCACCCATCAAGTTGACACTCCTGATAATCCCGTTCTTCACCTCGATACGTGCCTCAAACTCACCCACATTCTCAATATGGTGTTTCTTGATGAGTGTATAACGCGGGTTCTTGCCATAAATAAACTCATCTGAGAGGTATTCCTGTTCCAACAGTTCTATCTGGCGGATGTCCTCCTCAGAGAGCATATAATCCTCCTCACAGAGATGCTGATGTACGAAGTCCTTGAACTCCAGCAGGCTGAGGTTGATATAGTTCTTCAGGAAGTCCACACGCTGGTGAATGCTCTTCACACCTTTCGACATCAGTTTCGTGTCGGGAGGTGTGATAGCTCCTGCCATGTTCAGCATGTCCGTATCATAGAGCATAGTACCATGTACGATGCTATGTCCGGGAATCTTATAGAAGGCATTGCCAGACACTTTCCTTTTGCCAATCATCACGTCGTTACGCCCGGACGGAGATGCATCGACACCCAGTTTCTGGAGCATCAGCACAACCATATTGATATATCTGTTGAAAGTGAAGCCCACCTGTTCCTCTGAAGTGATATACGAGAACATCACGTTATTCATGTCGGCATACACGCAGCCGCCACCACTCTTACGCCTGTATATCTGGATATGATGCTTACGACAGAAGTCGAGGTTGACCTCGTTCTCTATCAACTGGTTCCGCCCAAAGATAACACTCGGTTCCACCTGCCACATGAAGAAGCAATCGAGGGCGTTGACATGTCTTGCCACATATTCCTCCATTGCCAAATAGAAAGACAGTCGCCTCACCTTATCATCAGGAAGTGCAATATAAACCATAGGCAGAACGGGATAACGGGATGCACTGTAACGGGTTATTTCTTGTCGTAGGCGTGCAGGGGATAGTCGATAGTGAAGTGCAGTCCACGACACTCCTTGCGTTCCAGTGCCCAGCGCGTGATAAGATAGCCGACATTAATCATGTTACGCAGTTCACAGATGTCACGACTGGCCTTCACACGCTTGAAGAGCCGTTCCGTCTCCTCATAGAGCATGTCAAGACGATCCCAGGCACGGTGCAGACGGAGGTCACTACGAACAATACCCACATAGTTGGACATAATCTGCGCCACCTCACGGACACTCTGGGTAATCAACACCTTCTCCTCATTCGTCATCGTACCCTCGTCATTCCATTCAGGTACTTCCATGTTAAAGTCATACTCGTCGAAATGCTGCAGCGAGTGTTTTGCCGCAGCATCAGCATAGACGACAGCCTCTATCAGTGAGTTACTGGCAAGACGGTTGCCACCATGCAGACCTGTACAGGAACACTCTCCAAGGGCATAGAGCCGCTCGATAGACGATTGTCCGTTGAGGTCTACCTTGATGCCGCCACACATATAATGAGCAGCAGGACGCACGGGGATATAGTCGGTAGTGATGTCAATACCCATTGACAGGCATTTCTGGTAGATATTCGGGAAGTGATGACGTGTCTCTTCCGGGTCTTTGTGGGTGACATCCAGACAGACATGATCGATACCGTGTATCTTCATCTCCTTGTCGATGGCACGTGCCACGATGTCACGGGGAGCCAAAGACAGGCGCTCGTCATATTTCTCCATGAACGTCTCCCCGTTGGGTAGTTTCAGGATACCACCATAGCCGCGCATTGCCTCTGTGATGAGATAGGCAGGATGTGTCTCGTTGGGGTTATGCAGGACGGTAGGATGGAACTGTACGAACTCCATATCCGCCACTGTTCCCTTGGCACGATAGACCATAGCGATACCGTCACCCGTGGCGATGACAGGATTCGAGGTGGTGAGATAAACGGCACCACAACCGCCCGTACACATCACCGTGACCTTGGCGAGATAGGTATCCACCTTCGGTTTATTGGGATTGAGGACATAGGCACCATAGCACTGGATATGGGGAGAGCGGCGGGTCACACGGACACCCAGATGGTGCTGGGTGATGATCTCCACAGCGAAATGGTTCTCCTTTACCTCAATATTGGGATGATTACGTACTGCCTCCATCAGTCCACGCTGTATCTCAGCGCCCGTATCATCGGCATGATGGAGGATGCGGAATTCGGAATGACCACCCTCACGGTGCAGGTCGAAGGTACCGTCTTCCTTCTTATCGAAGTTCACACCCCAGTTGACGAGTTCCTGAATCTGCTCGGGAGCATTACGCACCACCTGCTCCACCGCCTTGCGGTCGGAGATATAGTCGCCTGCGATGATGGTGTCGGCGATATGCTTGTCGAAGGTATCTACCTTCATATTAGTGACCGATGCCACACCCCCTTGTGCGAAAGAGGTGTTCGCCTCATCGAGCGATGTCTTGCAGATCATACACACCTTGCCTTTATTGGCACGAGCCACTTTCAGAGCATAGCTCATACCAGCCACACCTGCTCCTATTATCAGAAAATCGTACTTGTAAACCATATTTGTAGTAATTATGCTGCGAAGATACGAAATAATATCATAATCTCCAAATAAAAAACCCAAAAGTTAAAATGTTATGACAGGACATAGCTATAAGAATGTAAAGAAAACTTGTCGGATTTTATGTTCGGATTTTCCGTCATTCTGGAAAATCTGGAGTTTTTTTTGCACTTGTTATAGGCAAAAAAAATGAGTTTGTCCGTACCTTTCTATGAGTTTGCCCGTACCTTTCTACCCGTTTGCTACGTCCAAACGACCCGAAAGGTGCCGCCTTTCTCCACGAAAAACAAGGGTAAAAACGGGGCTTTTCAGTCGTTTTCACCCCTATTTACAAGGGCGTTTTCGTCTTTATAAGAGATAACTCTCTGAAAACAAGCAGATTACCCTAACGCTCCTATTTTCGCGAATTTGGAGACAAATCCGACTTCCCTCCTATTTCGAGCGGCTCTACAGAGGTACTTTGTTGGAATAATTCAAACCCAATACCACTTTGTCTTTTATGACTGCTCTGTCCATATTCTTTCTTCATCCTGAAAATTAATGAACCTTTTTATTCGCTTAATCAGATTTTTAGACTATCTTTGCATCAATTATGAACAGACTGAAGATTTTATTTCTATTGATAGCGGTTTCCGTCAGTATGATGGCACAGACGGAAGAACCAGATACTTTCAGCATAGACAGCGTGGAGGTGGCGCTGCCTTGGCCCCTGAATATCCAGTATAGGCTGGACTCGCTGATGTGTGACAAGATGTTGGAGACTTCCATGGTTGGCATGATTGTCTATGACCTGACTGCCGATTCCGTATTATATAAGGTGAATGAGCGACAGACCCTGCGCCCAGCCTCCACGATGAAACTCGTCACTGCTATCTCGGCACTTGACCGCCTGGGCGGCTCCTACCAGTTCCGCACCCAGCTCTATTATACGGGTACAGTGGAGGACCATACCCTGAACGGTGATCTTTACTGTGTGGGGGGCTTCGACCCGGCTTTCAATATCGACGACATGAAAGCCTTTGTGGAGAGCATCCTGCGTATGGGTGTAGATACTATCCGTGGACGTATTGTCGCTGACACATCAATGAAGGATGCTGACCTGTTGGGCGAGGGATGGTGCTGGGACGATGATAATCCGAAACTGTCGCCTCTTTCCCTCGGCCGTGACATCGCCTTCTTAGATCGCTTTGTCCACGAACTTTCCGAAAATGGTATCGTACTTGACAATATAAGACTCTCTGACGGTAACCTGCCCAATGATGCGTATATCCTTTGTAGCCGTTTCCACAGTATAGACCAGATACTGCAACGGATGATGAAGAACAGTGATAACTTCTATGCCGAAGCGATGTTCTATCAACTCGGTGTTGCCAGCGGTCATCGTCCTGCAAGGGCGAAGGATGCCGCCAGTGTTGTCAAGCAACTCATCCAGAAAGTGGGCAATGGGAAGAACCCCTATCGTATCGCTGACGGCAGTGGATTATCTCTATATAACTATGTAACACCAGAATTGGAGATGCGCCTGCTACGCTATGCCTATCATAACTCAAACATCTATATGCACTTACTGCCTTCCCTGCCCGTCGCTGGTTGTGACGGTACACTGAAAACACGCATGAAGGGTACCTTCGCCGAGGAGAATGTAAGGGCAAAGACGGGTACGGTGACTGGTGTGTCGGCACTGGCAGGCTACTGCACGTCGGCAAACGGTCATCAACTCTGTTTCTCAATCATCAATCAGGGCATCATGAGTCCTGATCCCGGACGACATTTCCAGAACCGGGTTTGCGATGCCCTCTGTGCTCCCTGAGACAATCAAACCATTTAGCATAATGAACATGAGAAAAGTAATCCTTACCTTATTCGTTGCCACTGCTATCAGCAGCATGGCACAGTCATCCATGGAGCTGACGGCTACGGAAGTCGCCACTCGCATGTCACCAGGGTGGAACCTCGGTAACACATTAGAGGCTGGCGACAACAGGAATAATTTCACCAACAAAGGGGGACTGTCTGCCGAGACCGCCTGGCAAGGAACCAAGACGACCCAAGCTGTGATAGACTATGTGAAGGCACAGGGCTTCCGTTCCATCCGTATCCCATGTGCCTGGGTGATGGGACATATCAGTGATACGTCCGACTATACCATCGACCCTGCGTGGATGAACCGTGTCAAAGAGATTGTAGATTACTCCTTGAAGGCAGGACTCTATGTCGTCATCAACCAACACTGGGACGGCGGTTGGCTGGAGAATAACATCAAGGATGCTACACAGATTCCGAAGAACAAGTTCATCCTCAACAAGATCTGGCAACAGATAGCGGAGACCTTCCGCGACTATGACGAGCGGTTGCTCTTTGCCGGACTGAACGAGCCTAATGCAGATACCCAGTCTGCAACCAATAACCTGGTGGAGTATGAGCAGGAGTTCATCAATACCGTCCGTGCATCAGGAGGCAACAACGCCCTGCGTGTCCTTATCATCCAGGGACCGAGTACGAATATCGACCATACCTGTAACTTCCTGACGAAGCTACCGACAGACCCAGCCGCGCAAAGGATGATGGTAGAGGTACACTATTATGCTCCCTGGCAGTTCTGGGGCATGGAGAAGGATGAGGCGTGGGGTAAGGTGTTCTACTATTGGGGCAAAGACAACCATGTCAGTGGTTCACAACATAATGCCACTCATAGTGAGGAGGAATATATGGAGGAGGAGCTGGAGAAGATGAAGACTATGTTTGCAGACAAAGGCATCCCCGTCTATATCGGAGAGTTCGGTGCCAACTGGCGGACGGTCAGCGGTAGCGGAGAGAGTCAGGAGAAACACAATGCCTCCATCAAGCATCACTACAAGACATTGATGAAGAAATGCTTCGCCAAGGGGTTCATACCTGTTGTCTGGGATACGAACTACCCGAACCGTCCTTCTATGACAATCATCAACCGCCAGACACTGTCCATCTATAATAACTATATGATGTCCGGCATCCATGAGGCAATGGAAGAGTCGGGCATCCCCGTCACAGGTATTCAGGCGGTACGCACAAAACAGTCTGCAGGCAGCGGTGTGTACAACCTGCAAGGACAATATGTCTGCAACACCCTGTTGTCATCTCTGCCCTCAGGTGTCTACATCCATAACGGGACTAAGTATGTGGTGAAGTAAGGTGTCAGTGTTCTGAACAGTAACGCTCGAAAGCCTCACGATAGGCATCGGTGACGCGGATGATCTCATCACCGATATAGACACAAAGGTTACGGTCAACCGTTCTTATCTTGTCCAAGCGGACGATATAGGAACGGTTGATACGCATAAAGGTATCTTGGGGCAGAGCATCCTCCACGGCTTTCATCGTCATGTGGGTGGTCAACGGCAACCGTTCCCCCTCAATGTGGAAGCGCACATAGTCTTTCATTCCCTCCACATAAATGATACTGTCAAAGCTGATCTGACGCAACTCACCATCCACACGGATAAACATTGTCTCCCTTCTTTCGTTTCTCGGCTCCACCCTCTCTTCTCGCACCTCGGTCCGCTTAAACCACTGTTGTGCCTTCTCCACTGCAGCAATAAATTTATTGTAACGGATAGGCTTCAGCAGGAAATCAATAGCACTGACCTCGTAACTGTCGAAGGCATATTCCTTGAAGGCTGTCGTAAAGATCACCTTGGTACCTTCTGGCAACATGTGAGAGAGCTCCATACCATTGAGGTCAGGCATCTGGATATCCATGAAGGCGAGGTTGACAGGATGCTCCTTTAACCATGCAAGTGCCTCTACGGAGTCAGTAAAAGAATGTTCCAACCGCAACTGTGGGGTCTTCTGTACGAAAGACTCCAGTAACTTAACGGCAAGGGGCTCGTCATCAACGATGATACAAGTTATTTCTGCACTCATAGCTGGATGGTGATACGTGTCGTATAAATATTGTCTTCACTGACGGACTGCTCCCATGTATAACGGTCATGGTAGATGAGGTCAAGACGTCGCTTGGTGTTCTCGATGCCAATGCCTGAGCCACTACGGTTCTGTTCATCCTTGGGATAGTTAGTGTTCTTACAACAGAAAGTAATCTGGTCTGTGTCTGCGGTCAACTGGATATCTACCATCGAGTCACGGCTACTGCTGACACCATGCTTAAAGGCGTTCTCGATGAGTGAGATGAACAACAGGGGAGCGATTTCTATTTGAGAGTTGGCTGTTGAGAGGTTGCAGTT
The DNA here is from genome assembly GCA_902769805.1 of uncultured Prevotellaceae bacterium. Lineage (GTDB taxonomy): Bacteria > Bacteroidota > Bacteroidia > Bacteroidales > Bacteroidaceae > Prevotella. Next base: position 8,700 of record CACXQL010000037.1, on the reverse strand, counting down.
AACAACTGCCTTCTCGTTGCAACGCAGTTTCATCAGTTCAATATAGTTACGCATGAACTCCACCTCACCTTGTATGGGTACCTTCTCATGGCGTGTCTCATACATCGCATAGCGGAGCAGGTCACTGAGCTGGGCAATGGCATCCTGTGCCTTGTCAGCATCAATCTGCACGAGGGATGAGATATTGTTGAGGGTGTTGAACAGGAAGTGTGGGTTCAGCTGGTTTTTCAACCACTCTAACTCTGCCTCTGTGCGTTTCTGCTGTTCCTCCTTCAACTGGCGCTTGACAGACTGTGTGCGATAGACATGATGTACCAGTAATGCCAAGCCTGCCAACAGGGCACTCATGAAGATAGACACAAATGCCGAGGCATAATAGCTGCTCAGAGCATACTGACCATAGCGCTGATCAGGTATATGACTCAAGAACGACGCTGTGTCGAAATTATAGAACCATGCGTATGCCTGATAGCCCAGAATAAGGATGTTACCCACCCAGAACAGCCAGCGTTTGTTCTGGTAATAGCCTAACGGTATAAGGATAAAGGCATTGACAAAATAGATGGCGGCAGACATCCAATGGATTCTCCAATTGACATCGAAGGCCCTGTATGCACCAGACCAGCTATGGGTGGTAATGAATGCGGAGATGGCTGGTACCATCAGGAATACCAGCCATGCTGCCACTTGCAGTCCATAGAATAGGATGTTTTGCTTTGTGATATTTACTTTCATGCTGCAAAGATAATAAAAACTTTGAACTTTGATCTTTGAGTCTTGAACTTTTTTACTGCTGAGGCATTGCACTGCTACTGCCCGTATTACCAGAACCCATATTGTTGATGGTCTCACCGTCACTCTGATGCTCAATGTAGTCACTCTCAACACGACTGCGACGCTGCTGGAACTGTTTCTTGGTGTTTCCGAAGTTATAGGTGAGGCTGAGAGAGATGCTCTGCATAGGCACCTTGATCTTCATATGGTTGGTGAAGTCGTTACCATGACTGAAGCTCTCGATAGCAAGTGAACCACCGTTGCCGAGTCCTGTCATTGCCATCACGCTGACGGTCAGCTTGTCATTGAAGAATGACTTGGAGAGATTCGCTGTCAACATATTGAAACCGCTGCTCCACCCTTGCAGGTTATAACTCTTGGTAGAAGTAATCAGATAACCACCGAGTTTGATGTCCCAAGGCAGTGTCTGCTGGATACCAACCATCGCATTGGCATGCCATCCGTTATTGCTGAGGTTTAATGCCTCTGAACGCATGTCACTGTAGTCAACACCTCCGTTGAGGAAGATACGTGTGTTCTTGTGCAACAGCCAGTTGACATATACATTCAAGCTGGTCATGTGATTCTTTGCCGTATTGTCATACGTGGTGTTCAACAGATTGTTCTCGTCGTAGAAGGAATACATCTCTATAGCGTTGTCAGTAAAACTGTGACGCAGGTTCACGTTCAGCATGAGCTTGGAGGTAAAGGTATTGAATACCAGTCCGAGATTGTGGGACTTCTCCGTGTCAAGGTCAGGATTACCATAGGATATCATCGTTGGATTGGAACGATCGACATAAGGATTCAGATAAGTAATACCAGGACGTGAGATACGCATATTATAGGTCAGTCCGATATTTGTCGTAGGAGCGAAGTTATAGGACAGGCTGGCAGAGGGAACGATATTTCCGTAATGAGTAGTGAAGTCCTCACCATTACCCAACTGGTAGCTGACATCCTGCCATGTCTGCTCATAGCGCAGACCAGCCTTGGTGCTCCACTTCCCAAATCTGCTGACGAACTCAGCATAGCCTGCAAGGATGGAGTTCTTGTATTTGTATTCAGAACTGAGCTCCTCACTATAGACGTCCTGTATATAGTTGTCAGCGTCAGAGGTTGCCTTACGGAAACTGAACTTCAGTCCGGTATTGAGTGTGGTAGTCTTGCCCAGGGGAGTGGTATAGTCAGCCTGGAAGATATGATCTGTGGTGCGCTCCTTATTCTCGGAGTAACGGTTCATCATACTCATCCAGTCATTGTCTGCCATCTGGTCGAAGAGTGTTGTCGTCTCATTATTGGTGGGAGCATAAGTCAACTGATAAGCAAGGGTGATACTGCTGGTACGCTCGGGATTCAGGAAACGCTGGTAGTCGAGACTTCCTGTAAAGGAGGTACGCTTCATCTTCATGTCGATACTGTTACCGTAAGAATAGCCGTCACCATACATACCGCCAACGAAAGTGTTAGTAGAATGACTGTTGTTCTTCATATTGAAAGAGGTGATACCAGCTGTCAGTCCAATACTGCTCATGGCATCAAGCTCATAGCCAAGAGTGAGGTTACCCATCAGGAACGGGGTCTTGGGTTTGGACGTTGACTCAGAGATCATCGTTGACGGCATGGCACCCAGCTGTTCACGCTCCATCGTCGTAGTGGTCTCACCAGGATTAGACTGGTTATAGGTGACATTGGCACTATAGGTGAACTTATCCTGTTGTCCACTGACAAAAGCACTACCGCCAAGACTCTTATTACCTGCCTGTAGGCGGATATTTCCATTGTAGCCGTTCATGCTACCGCCACCCATGGCTGCTGATGCCTCTTTATTCATAACGATATTCAAAATACCTGCACCACCCTCTGCGTCATACTTTGCACCAGGATTGGTGATTACCTCGATGTTCTTAACCATTGAGGCAGGCATGGCCTTGAATATCTGACTGGGAGATGATGACATCATCACATTGGGTTTGCCATCTACATATACCTTAAAGGAACTGGAGCCGTTGACGGAGATATTGTCCTCACCATCTACTGTCACCATAGGCACCTTACGTAACATGTCAAGGACAGTGGCTGCCTTGGAGTCTGCATCATCCTGTACATTATATGACATCTTGTCAACCTCCATCTTCACCAGTGGCTTCTGAGCGACAACCTCTATACCTTTCAATGCCTGTGCATCTTCTTTCATAAGGACATCACCAAGGTCTATCTGAGACTGTCCGCTAAGGGTGACCTCACGACTGGTGTCGACTTTTCCCACACTACTCATCTGCACAATATACTTACCGTTACCTGTGACCTCCTGGCTGAAATGACCATTGACATCTGTCACACACATAGCAGCAGGCTTCTGCTGGTTACCTTCTTTGTAGATACGAACGGTAGCATAGGGCTCTCCCTCCTGAAGGGTTGCGTCTACCAGTTTACCTGTAATCACTGTCTTCTGTGCCATCATAATAGTGGCGATGAGACTCAAAACGATTGTAGAAATGACTTTTTTCATAATGCTATATTTTTGTTTGTTTTTATTTCCGAGGGCAAAAGTAAGGTGAATAATAATACGCTCCAACTTACTTTCGACGAAATGCCCCCTGTCTTTCGACGAAATTCCTGAAAAGTTCATCATTCATGGGTCAAAGTTCATAGTTTTTTATTACCTTTGCAGCCCATGAACTTTACAACGACTATATTAAACTGGTTTTGTGAGAACAGTCGTGCACTTCCTTGGAGGGAGACAAACGATCCCTATGCGATATGGCTGTCGGAGATTATCCTGCAACAGACCCGTATCGAACAGGGATTACCGTATTGGCAGCGTTTCATGCAACGATGGCATACGATAGAGGAACTCGCTGCCGCCTCAGAAGACGAGGTGCTACGTGAATGGCAAGGACTGGGATATTATAGTAGAGCAAGGAATCTGCATACGGCTGCAAAACAGGTCGTGGAGATGGGTGGTTTTCCTCGTACCTTAGAAGGTATTAAGCAACTCAAGGGTGTAGGCGACTATACCGCTGCTGCCATTGGAAGTATCGCCTTCAATCTTCCTGCCGCTGTCGTCGATGGGAATGTTTATCGGGTACTGGCTCGTCATTATGGTATTGTCACACCCATCAATACGACGGAAGGAAAGAAGGAGTTTACTGCTTTGGCACAAAGCCTATTGCCTGCCAAGCAGGCATCGGCTTTCAATCAGGCGATGATGGACTTCGGTGCCATTCAATGCACCCCACTAAGTCCCAATTGCCTATCCTGTCCATTACAAGAAACCTGCATCGCCTTCCGCGAGAACAAAGTTACTGAACTGCCTGTCAAGCAAAAGACTCTGAAAATCAAGGAGCGTCATCTGACATATATATATATAAGGTGTAACGGTGAAACTGCCATCCATCGTCGTACCGCAGGCGATATCTGGCAAGGGCTCTATGAACCCTGGCTCACTGACGAGGTTCCGTCTGGTGCTGTTCTGCTGCGCCAGAATGTGAAACATGTCCTCACCCATCGTGTGCTCTATGCTGACTTCTGGCTTTGGGAACCTGACCAGAAGCCTGAATTACCTACAGATTATCTATGGATTAAGGAAGCGGATATAGACAATTACGGTGTGCCGCGCCTGATAGAAATACTCCTTGAACTCTTGAACACTTGAACTCTTGAACCGTATAAACTTCAATCTATGATCAATATTGCCATCTTTGTGTCAGGAAACGGTACGAACTGTGAGAACCTGATTAAATACTTTAGTAGTTCTGAACGCTATCGGTGCGCATTAGTCGTCAGTAACAAGCCGGAGGCTCTTGCCTTGGAACGTGCGGAATGCTTAGGTGTGGCAACAGCAGTGACGCCCAAGCCACAGTTGAATGATGCCGACTTTATGATGCCGTTGCTTCGTAAATACGACATACAATTTATTGTCTTAGCCGGTTTTCTGCCACTCATTCCCACTTTCCTTATCGATGCCTATCCTCGTCGTATCATCAATATCCACCCTGCCCTATTACCGAAATACGGAGGTAAAGGGATGTGGGGACATCACGTACATGAGGCTGTAAAGGCTGCAGGAGAAACAGAGACAGGTATGACGGTGCATTATGTGACACCTGTTTGTGATTCTGGTGAGATGATTGCCCAATATAAAGTGGCTCTTTCTCCTGACGACACTGCTGACGATATCGCAGCCAAGGAGCATCTTTTGGAGATGAAGTATTATCCTCAAGTGGTGGAAAAGGTTCTCAACGAGACGTTTTAGTATGGCAGAGCATAACGATTTGGGGAAATGGGGCGAAGACCTTGCTGCCGACTATTTACAGCGTAAGGGCTATATGATTCTGGAACGTGACTGGAAAAGCGGTCATCGTGACTTGGATATTATCGCATTAGATGGTGAGGTGGTGGTCTTTGTGGAGGTAAAGACACGACGCAACCGAATGTTTACTGACCCTGTCGATGCGGTAGGATATCAAAAGATTCGCAACCTTCAACAGGCTGCGAATCATTATGTGAAATATCGTTGTATCAATCGCGATATCCGTTTTGATATTGTCTGTATCACTGGCACCGCCGGTTCAGAAGCGGATATCGAACATATTGAGGACGCTTTCTAAACCGAGAGTCTATTTGCACTCTCCCTCGCCATAGATATATCCCTGCATACCACTGGTATAGTCGAAAATCTCTTCTGGACGGAAGAAACGAGCCAGTTCAATGGCAGCATTTGACGTGGAGTCAGAAGCGTGTACAATATTCTGCTGGTTGCTCACGGAGTAGTCACCACGGATAGTACCAGGGGCTGCTTCACGACCATTGGTGACACCCGTCATGGTACGTACAACCTGGACAGCGTCAACACCAGAGATAGCCAAAGCCACTACTGGAGATGCCTGCATAGAGGCAGCCAGTGAGGGGAAGAAGGGGCGGTCTACCAGATGAGCATAGTGCTCACGGAGTATCTCGTCACTGAGTTGCATCATCTTCATACCTGAGATACGAAGACCACGACGCTCAAAACGGTTCAGTACTTCACCAATCAATTGGCGCTGTACACAACTGGGCTTTAATAATACGAGTGTTGTTTCCATATTTTTATTATTTTATTCTTCTGCCTCAGGCTCTGCTGCCTTGAAACTCTCCAAGTCCTCTACACGGAAGACCTTGATGTAAGAAGACTTTCCAATGACATCCTCTTCCGTCATACGGACATAGACGTTGGCAGACTTCTCAAACAACTCAGGAGCCTTGCTGGCATCACGAATGATGAGCAGTGACATTACCAACTCAGCTGTCATGTCATAGAGACGACGAGCCAGGAAGTCCTGTGCGTCCTGATTCTCCAAAGCCTTCACATTAGCGAGAGCTTCCTCGTAAACGGGGATGAGCTTCTCCACACGAGTCTTCAGGTTCTTCAAGCTATCGCTCACCTCAAGACCAGCCACCATCTCTTTGATGTTATTCAGCATGGTGCCGTTGGTGATGTAGCGGATAGCAGCAACAACCTGCAACTGCGTCGTACCCTCGTAGATAGAGAAGATACGGGCATCGCGGAACAAGCGCTGACTCTTATACTCCATGATGAAGCCCGAACCGCCGTGGATGCTGATGGCATCGTAGGCGTTCTGGTTGGCATATTCGGAGTTCATACCCTTGGCAAGTGGAGTGAAGGCATCAGCAAGACGCTGGTACTTCTTCAGTTCCTGTTTCTCCTCAGGTGTCAGCTTACGGTCACGCTCGATATCCTCCAGGCACTTGTAGACATCCACGTAGCAGGCTGTCTCATAGAGCAGTGAACGACCAGCATCCAACTTCGCCTTCATACGGGAGAGCATGTCATAGACAGCGGGGAAGTTGATGATCTTGTCACCAAACTGCTGACGCTCCTTGGCATAGGCAAGACCCTCGTTGTAAGCCTCCTGCTCAACACCTACTGACTGTGCGGCGATACCCAGACGGGCACCGTTCATCAGGGCCATCACATACTTGATCAGACCCAGACGGGTAGAACCGCAGAGTTCTGCCTTGGCATTCTTATAAGTCAGCTCACAGGTAGGTGAGCCGTGGATACCCAACTTGTGCTCGATGTGACGCACGTTGACACCACCTTGGCGCTTGTCGTAGATGAACATCGACAGACCGCGTCCGTCCTTCGTGCCCTCCTCAGAGCGGGCTAGTACGAGGTGGATATCGCTATCGCCATTGGTGATGAAACGCTTCACACCATTCAGTCGCCAGCAGTTCTCCTTCTCGTCGAAGGTAGCCTTCAGCATCACACGCTGCAGGTCAGAACCGGCATCGGGCTCTGTGAGGTCCATCGACATACCCTCACCGGCACAAACACGGGGGATATACTTCTGGCGCTGCTCTTCTGAACCGAACTCATAAAGGGTGTCGATACAGCTCTGCAACGACCAGATGTTCTGGAAACCGGCATCAGCGGCTGAAATCATCTCGCTCAGCATGGAGAACACAGCGTTGGGCAGGTTCAGACCACCGTAGCGACGGGGCATGGAGACACCCCACAGACCAGCCTTGCGGGGGCTCGATGATATTGGCAGCCACGTCGCCAGTGATGTCGAGAATCTGCTTGTAGTTCTCGATGGCATCGCCCAGGTCAACGGGAGCATAGTCATATTCTTTCGCATCAGCGAAACCTTTTTCCTTCAGCTCAACGATACGAGCCATCAGGGGGTGGTTCAAGTAGAACCCGATCTCAGGATGATCGCTATAATAGTTTGCCATAATCTTATTCTTTATCTTTCTTCTTTAAAAAATCAGGATTAATAATCCAAGTGAAAATGGATACCCCCACACATATAATGATGACATCCACCACTATGGCGAGTACGCCATTGTACTGGACAATGTTGTAAGCAGGAAGCATGTTCCAAATAATGATGAAAGCCAGCCAACCTATAAGGGTAACAATTTTCTTGGTCTTGGTGGTCATTTTACTTCGAGTTCTGCTTATAATACTTAATGAGTTTGGGAACAACTTCTTCCACAGTGCCAACAATCACATAGTCGGCGATGCGGTTGATAGGTGCATCGGGGTCGCTGTTCACAGAGATGATGATACCAGAGTCCTGCATACCGGCGATGTGCTGAATCTGACCAGAGATACCACAGGCGATATACACCTTGGGATGAACGGTAACACCCGTCTGACCAATCTGACGGTCGTGGTCGAGCCAGCCGGCATCAACAGCAGCGCGGCTGCCACCTACCTCGCCATGCAGCACCTTGGCGAGCTGGAACAGCATGTCGAAGTTCTCCTTCGAACCCATACCGTAACCACCGGCAACGACGATGGGCGCACCCTTCAGGTTGTGCTTGGCAGCCTCCACGTGGTGGTCGAGTACCTTCACGACGAAAGCTTCGGGGCTTACATACTTGCTTACCTCGGGGTATACAACCTCCTTGCGGCACGCACCCTCGTAGATAGCCTTTTGCATCACACCACTACGAACAGTAGCCATCTGAGGACGATGGTCTGGGTTCACGATGGTTGCCACGATATTACCACCGAAGGCAGGACGAATCTGATAGAGCAGGTTCTCATATACCTTATTGTTCTTCTTATCCTCATAAGGACCAATCTCCAACTCGGTGCAGTCTGCCGTCAGACCAGAGGTCAGTGAAGAACTTACACGAGGACCAAGGTCGCGACCAATCACAGTAGCACCCATCAGACAAATCTGAGGTTGCTCCTCTTTGAAGAGGTTCACGAGGATGTCAGTATGTGGAGCAGAAGTGTAAGGGAACAAATCCTTAGCGTCGAAGACAAACAGTTTATCGACACCATAAGGCAGGATCTGATCCTCTACCTTACCCTTGATGCCTGTACCGGCAACAACAGCATGAAGCTCCACTTTCAGTTCATTGGCGAGCTTGCGACCCTTGGTCAGCAGCTCCTGAGATACTTCC
>CACXQL010000036.1 GCA_902769805.1 uncultured Prevotellaceae bacterium | reverse complement strand
AGGATAGCACCGTCCATCTGAGCAGCACCAGTTACCATGTTCTTCACATAGTCGGCGTGTCCCGGGCAGTCAACGTGAGCGTAGTGACGCTTAGCGGTCTCGTACTCAACGTGAGCGGTGTTAATAGTGATACCACGCTCCTTCTCCTCAGGAGCATTGTCAATCTGGTCGAAAGACTTAACCTCAGAAAGACCCTGCTTAGCCAGTACGGTAGTGATAGCAGCAGTCAGAGTTGTCTTACCATGGTCAACGTGACCGATAGTACCAATGTTTACGTGCGGTTTGGTGCGCACAAAATTCTCTTTAGCCATAGCTTTTCTTTTTTTATTATATAAATGAATGATTCGATTTAGATTTAAATCGTCGTTTTCTCAAGAGCTGTTACCGAGACTTGAACTCGGGACCTCTTCCTTACCAAGGAAGTGCTCTACCACTGAGCTATAACAGCGAGTCATGAGCGGAAAACGGGGCTCAAACCCGCGACCCCCAGCTTGGAAGGCTAGTGCTCTATCAACTGAGCTATTTCCGCAACACGTAACTTCCTTTTCCGGAAGTGGGTGGTGATGGATTCGAACCACCGAAGTCGAAAGACAACAGATTTACAGTCTGCCCCATTTGGCCGCTCTGGAAACCACCCTCAATATTTCTCTTTGCTCTTTTGGCGAGCCTCTCTTGATGATTGACTTCGTCTATCCTTCAGGCTCTTTTCGAGCCCAGGGAACGATTGACTTCGTCTATCCTTCAGGCTCTTTTCGAGCCTCTTGTCGGATTCGAACCAACGACCCCGAGATTACAAATCACGTGCTCTGGCCAACTGAGCTAAAGAGGCTTCACTAAGCATCCGCTCCCAAAAAATATTGGAAAGCGGATGCAAAGGTAGGCATTATTTTCGAATTACCAAAACTTTTAACGCTTTTTTTTAGCGATTACGTAATTTTTCCTTGTATTTCTGCAACTGCACCTTCATGGAATCCACGCAGGCATCTGTGCTTTCCTCAAAGGTGTCGGTAGTTTTCTCCACGAACAGCTTGTTTCCTGGCACCGTCACCGTCAGGCTTACCTCTTTATTCTGTGCTGTAGCAGGTTTTACTACCTTGCACTGTACCTCAACCTTCTGGATATCCTCGAAGGTTTTCTCCAACTTGGCGACCTTCTTGTCGATGAACGCCTGTAGCTTCTCAGTAGCGTCAAAATGAATTGACTGAATCTTAATTTCCATAGTTACCTCCTATTTTAAAGGTTAGACTAAGCCCTTGGATGGGCATTCTTATAGACTTTCTTTAATTGTTCAAAAGTAGTGTGAGTATATATCTCTGTAGTTGCCACGCTCTCATGCCCCAGCAGTTTCCGTACACTCTCCAACCCTGCCCCATTGTTCAGCATCGCTGTAGCAAAGGAATGGCGGAGGACATGCGGTGAGCGTTTCTTCTGCGTCGTCACCTGCGACAGACATTTCTTCACCACTCTCTCCACCTGCCAGCGTGTGATGCGATCGCCTTTCTCTGAGGTGAGAAGAGCCTCCGTCGGTCCTCCAACAGTCTGGTTTCGCAGGGCGATATAGTCACGGAGGGTTTTCTCCAACTCCTCTCCAAAGGGAATGATGCGCTGTTTGTCGCGCTTTCCCGTCACCTTCAGCTGTCGGGACACGAAATCCACATCGTCAGTATTCAATCCCACCAGTTCTGCCAGTCGGATACCCGTACTGTATAGTATTATTATTAATGTACGCGCGCGAACATCTTCGTATGTTGTCCCCCACATCTCATCGATGTCTATCAACCTGTCCATCTCGTTCTCGCGGATGAAATGCGGCAGCGGTTTCTGCTTCTTGGGACCTTTCACCACATGCGACGGGTCTTTTTGGACAAGTCCACGTGCCAAGGCAAAACGAAAAAAGGAACGCACGGCACTCAAACAGTGGTTCACTGTCGTTGCCATGTCGCCTTTATCCATCAAACTCTCCATCCAGTCACGGATGATGTCCGAGTCTACCGACTCCCACGAGAGCTGATCGTCTCTATTCTTGAAATACGCCTCGAAATCCCTCAGACTCCTCTCATAGCTAACCACTGTGAGCTCAGAGCGATTTCTCTCATAGCGCAGGTAGTTCAAGAATTTCTCTATCATGACTTTCGTTGCTTAATATTCCTATTCGGCAACGAATTTACGAAAAAAACTTCAAACTACCAAATTTTAGAGCAGTAAATATCAATTTACGCTACTTTTTTACTCTTCTGTAGCGCGCAGCTTCTGTACGTAAATAGCGTGTTCCATCTTCAGGCGCTTCAGTACAGAGGGCTTGTCAAACTGCTGACGGCGGCGGAGTTCCTTTACCACGCCTGTCTTCTCAAACTTTCTCTTGAACTTCTTGAGGGCCTTCTCGATGTTCTCGCCTTCCTTTACTGGTACAATAATCATGTTCTTTTTTGTTTTAATCTTTTAAGTTAAACTTCTATTTTTCAATTAAGCGGGTGCAAAATTACAACTAATTTACGAAATGAGCAAGTTTTTTAAGTCTTTTTTTCCAAATTCCCGACAATCTTGTTAATCAATTCTGTTGTAGAGATGTCATGCAACAAGGAGAAAGCAAACCATTTCTTGCCTAGATCCTTGATAGACGCACCGTCGCTCCAATTGTTCAAAACGCTGATTGACAGAATAGCCACGTAGTAGAAAATCTTTGAGTACTTTGTTAGCCCACTTACGAAAATCTGTACCTTGCTGGCTTTTCACACGATAACCTACAGAAATGATAACATCAAGGCTATAGAGAGATGTAGGTTTATATTTTGACAGAGTATTATGCAATATTTGCATATCACCTTCTTTTATCAACTCTTTTTCTTTGAAAACATTGGAGATATGGCGTGCTATCACAGATTGATCACGATGAAACAACTCCGCCATCTGCTGCTGTGTTAGCCACACTGTTTCATTCTCCATTCTCACTTCCAGTCGAATAGTTTCATCCGGTTGGTACGATACAAGAAAAATCAAGATGCAAGACATTCTATGCATTACAAAACGACTGGCAGAATCTTCCCAATATTTTTTGATATTTAAGGTTTTATCATTACCTTTGCACTCGAAAGCATCAAGAGCAGTCATCTTCGGATGGACTCACCAACCGAGTTTTGGAAACCACGGTGGTCAGTACGATGTGGGAGCAACATTTTTAAACTTCAAAACATTCCAAGTTATGCAACAGCACATTTATTACATCAAGGCTGCGATTAAGCGAATACAGAGAAAGCTTGCTTTCTTTGTTGAGCGAAAGCAGGCTCGGCCACAGGCCAAGTATGCATTGCGATTTGCCGATATGCAAATCCAAGAGTTAGTAACCACTTTCAATTCCCAGGTGCAAAACCGAGGCTGGTCAAGTATGCGAGCCTATCACGACCAGGCACTCATTGACGAGTTCCGACGGCGAGGCATCAATGTCTCTGTCATCAGCGATGGTAAAACTATATCCTTCGCCCATCCTGTAAAGTACAACATAGAGGAAAATCGCCTCATCCTTATTTGTTGATACCACTTATTTATAATAACTCCGCCCTTGCAGTCTGCTCTTACAAGGGCGGAGTATTTTATTATATGCTGTCAGGTACCAGTCTGACACAGATTTGTAATTTACTTACTTCCCTTCCTTCTATTACACTCACGACACAACATCTGGCAGTTTTCCACGATGGTGCGCCCACCCTCACGCCAAGGAGTGATGTGGTCGCCTTCCATAAACTCATAGTCAAACTCCTTGCCACACGACTTACAAAGATGATGCTGTTGCTCCCATACAGCGAGTTTGATATCCTCGGGGAAGGCTCTTAAGTCAAGATAATGCTCATCGCCTGTCAGCACAAAGGGAATGATACCAGACTGACGTTGTATCTCACTGTCACGCATTAGTTCTGAGATACGCTTGCCTAATGCTGCAACATCAAGTGTCTCATCATGGTATTTGTCATAGAGCAAAGCCCAGTCCAGTCCTTTCATAATCTTCTTGAACTTCTTCATGTCGAAGTTGTTCATCGCCCAGTTCAACACAGTCTGGAAGTACTGCCAGAGATTATTCGCATTGGGGTCGTGCTGATGGGCAGACATATAACTGACAGCCGTCATGCGGTGTCCCTGTCTTGTCTCATGTTCTGCCATCCACTCCAAAGCCTTCTTCAAGAAGTCCTGACGGATAGGTGTACCGTTTACCAAATCCTTGCCTAAGCGATAGGCTCCGCAATTAGACTTTGAGAAGTGCCGTTTGGCATCTGACACAAAAGGACCTGCGAAGATGGCGTTATTGATTTCCTGTTCATTCAACGGCTTTCCTGCAATATTAATTGTCTGAAACCATTCCAATTTCTCTGATGCGTCGCCCTCACAGACATAAACGGTCAGTGGATAGTTGAGTATCTTTCGTTGTACGTCCTCTGGCTGATTGAAGAAGTTCTTAAACTCATACGAGAACTTGCCTGCCACATACTCACAAAGCGAGAGAGTGCGCTGTTGACCGTCCATTACCTCATAGGGACATTCTGCATCGTCACTACGTTTTACCCAATACATCACATTCAGAGGATAGCCGTGCAATACTGTAGTAATCACTGCCTGCTGTTCCTTCTCGTTATAGATAAACTCACGCTGATAAGGAGGACGGATATCCAGTCTGCCATTATAACCACGAACACCCTGTTCGTCATTATTCACATAACCGAGGGTTATTTCACCCACAGTTACCTCTATTTGCTTTATTGTCATCATATCGTTTTAGGATTTTTGTTACGGATAAATATTCTCTGATATACAACTTTAGCATTTCCTTGCTTATCGAGAAGATAAGGATTCTGAATCCTCCAGGTTTTATCTTGTTTTTTAAATAATTCTGCTTGTTCATGTGTTGGAGGCGTATAAAATGAACATTGCTTTTCTGCCCACTCAATGTCACCTCCACGCCAAATAATTTCAAATTGATCTGGGTTATATTTGTCCAAAAAAGTTATAGGAACACCTATAACTCCTTTATAATCGTAAGGTATATCAGATGTCTTGTTCACATTTATAGCACTATAATTATGATAGGTAGGATATTCTTTTGGTGAATAACGACACACAAGGTCTAATTCTTCATTCCGTTTAGGTATTTCAAGATTAGTAAACCAATTAACACCAGATACGCGAATCATATCCTTTTTATGATCTCCTGCTGTTGCAATATCCTCATAAGGGGAATAAAAATGGGCAGCTCCACCTTTAAACCCATATCCTAACCAAACTTTATTCGTTTGGATTAAAGGAAACACTTCTCTATATGTGATAGAATTCTGATGACCAACAATTAAGAATTTTTTATCATAATCAACCAATTGCCCGACATACTCCCTAAACAACGAAAAAGGAGGATTGGTAACAACTATATCCGCTTGCTTTAGCAACTCTATACATTCAGGGTCTCGAAAGTCACCAGTCTTTAATGTCGAAAGGACATTCTTGTCGTTATTCAATAGGTATTGCACATCACTGAGGTCAACAGCCCCATCGCCATTCAAGTCTTTCACTTCTGTAATCTCCACCTTATAGGCAACCTTCTTTGGCTCATCCGCAAAATCGCCAAAGTCAATCATCAATTCATTACCCTGTACTGGCGAACCATTATAACACGTGCATATCAACTTCTTCAAGCCTAACTGATTGAATCTCAAAGCAAAATACTTAAAGAAATTACTCTCATAAGGATCATCACAATTACACAATACTACCTTATCGCGAAAGTGCTGCCAATAGTGCTGCAACTCCCGTTCAATGTCTGTCATCTGCGTGTAAAACTCATCCTTCTTCGCTGTCTTTGCAGCATTTAGGTTTTTATTTGCCATACGCTATGCATTAATGCGTATGCTTATCTTCGGAGGTAGGTATTTACAACGAAAAAGCACAGGCGATATTCTCACCCATGCTCTGAGGTTGTAGGATACCCACCAAACCGGATAAGTCACGCCCATGCATTACGCACAGACGTTTGCGACTTATTCATTCGGTTTGATTTTTTGAAACTTCCTACATTTCAGAGCAATTCCGAATAACAGCAAACGCTTGTTAATATTTCCTCAAAAGTCACACAGACACCTCCACTGAGACTTCGCGCCTGTGTTCAAGAAGCAAAGATACGAATAAGTGAATAAAATGCCAAATATATTTGGGTATTTTTGAACAAGAGTATCTTAAAAACTTGTTTTAAAGATAAAGAATATTTCTGAAAGATGCAAGGAATTCGATAGGAATTAAAGAAACAGATGCTTTCTGATAGGGGAAAGAGGCGTTATAACAGGGGGAAAGGCAGGCACAATCAGGGTGAAAGTGGCGTTGTTGTCGGTATAACAGCGGACGGTGCTGTTATTAGCAGCGGGCGCTGCTAATATCGACGGCGGTCGCTGTCAAAGTCAGCAGCACTCGCTGCTGACCTAAGAGACAGCCAGATATAGGGCAGTCGAGAGGAGGCTTTAGAATAAAACAGACTAAGCCACGTTCAACTTTCGCCTATTTAGCATTTAAGTTTGCAACACAGAGTTGGCAATGGCGACACTTTTAGAATAAATAACATATTTAATTGTGAATTGAGAATTGAGAATTGAAAATTATTTGTACCTTTGCATGCATTCAAAAACAATTAAAAGAAAAATATTCGAATTATGGCTTTTTTAACAGACGAGAAATTGGTGATTGTTGGTGCCGGCGGTAACATGGTACAGAGTGTGTTGATGCTGGGCTTGACTCCCAACATTAGTTTGTATGATATCTATGAGCCTGGTGTTCATGGTGTTTACGACGAGATGTGTCACTGCGCTTTCCCTGGTGCAAACATCTCTTACACTGTAGATGCCAAGGAGGCTTTCACAGGTGCTAAGTACATCATTTCTTCTGGTGGTGCTCCACGTAAGGAAGGCATGACACGTGAGGATTTGCTGAAAGGCAACTGCCAGATTGCAGCAGACTTCGGTGAGAACATCAAGAAGTACTGCCCGGACGTAAAGCACGTAGTAGTTATCTTCAACCCCGCCGACGTAACAGCGCTTACAGCTCTTATTCACTCAGGGTTGAAGCCCAACCAACTGACCTCTCTGGCAGCTCTCGACTCTACCCGTTTGCAGCAGCAGTTGGCTCAGGAGTTCGGTGTTCGTCAGGACAAGGTTACCAACGCTTACACCTATGGTGGTCACGGTGAGCAGATGGCAGTATTCGCCAGCAAGGCTCTCATCGACGGCAAGCCCCTCTCTGAGCTTCCTCTCTCTGACGAGCGTTGGGCAGAGATCAAGCACATGACGACACAGGGTGGTAGCAATATCATCAAGTTGCGTGGTCGCTCTTCTTTCCAGAGCCCCGCTTATCAGGCAGTTAAGATGATTGAGGGAGCCATGGGTGGCGAACCCTTCAAGTGGCCTGCTGGTTGCTATGTCAACGCTTATGGTTTCAAGAACGTGATGATGGCTATGCCCACCACTATCGACAAGGACGGTGTTCACTTCACTCAGCCAGAGGGTACTGCTGAGGAGATGGCTGCACTTCAGGCTTCGTACGAGCACCTGCAGAAGATGCGCGACGAGATTATCGGCCTTGGCATCATTCCTGCCGTAGCTGACTGGAAGACAGAGAATCCGAACCTGTAAGAACAGACACAGAAAATGGGGAATGAGGCAATTCGTTCCCCATTTTTCATATCACTAAACATGAAGACGATGTGGATGATGTTATTCTTCGCCCTGCCCCTCCTTGCCCTTAGCTATATCGGATGGCATATCTGGTGTCTGCTGCCCCTTTCGGCAATATGGAAGACCGTGGTGATTGCCCTGATGGTGGGAGCTTTTTTGTTGACCTTCGCCAACTTCTCACGTTCGACAGACGGTATGCCTATGCCTGTTGCCATCTTCTGCTATGAAGTAGCGAACTCCAGCCTCATCATCCTGCTCTATCTCTTCATTCTCTTCCTGTTGCTCGACTTGGGAAGACTGGTACGACTGATTCCGCGTACCTTATTATATAATAACTGGACTACGGCTATAGGCATCTTCATCTTCATGACCATTCTCTTCACCTATGGCTATTTCCACTATATGCACAAGTATCGTGAGGAGATACAACTCACCACCAAGAAGCCTTTGGCAAAGCCTCTCAAACTCGTGATGATGAGTGACCTGCATTTAGGCTATCATAACAGAAGGGCAGAACTGCATCGCTGGGTGGATATGATTAACGAGGAACATGCCGACCTCATCCTGATAGCAGGCGATATTATTGATATGAGTATGCGCCCCCTAAAAGAGCAACGGATGTTTGAGGAGTTCAAGCGCCTCAACGCTCCCATTTACGCTTGTATTGGCAATCATGAGTTCTATAGTGGCGAGCCTGAGGCACAACAGTTCTACAAACAAGCTGGCATCCATCTGTTGCAAGACTCTTGCGTAACCGTTGGCGACCTCTGTATCATCGGAAGGGACGACCGTACCAACCAACACCGTAAGACCCTTGCCGACCTCATGAAACAGGCAGACAAGAGTAAGTTCAACATCCTCCTCGACCATCAGCCTTACTTCTTGGAGCAGTCAGAACGGCAGAAGATTGACTTCCAGTTCAGTGGACATACCCATCACGGACAAGTATGGCCTATCTCATGGATTACGGAGAACGTCTATGAGTGTGCCCATGGTGCATTACAAAAAGGGGACACTCATTACTATATCACTTCTGGAATCGGTATCTGGGGTGGCAAGTTCCGCATCGGAACCCGTTCAGAATACTTAGTCGTCACTATCAGATAGTCTTTGTCTCTAACTCGTTGCTAAAGCGGCAGTCAGGATTCTCTTCCATATAAATCCTGGCATACTCCACATAATGCTGGGAATTGTCTGTCTGACCTGGACGAACAGGTTTGATATACTTGGCAGGAACACCTCCCCAT
The DNA here is from genome assembly GCA_902769805.1 of uncultured Prevotellaceae bacterium. Lineage (GTDB taxonomy): Bacteria > Bacteroidota > Bacteroidia > Bacteroidales > Bacteroidaceae > Prevotella. Next base: position 32,068 of record CACXQL010000036.1, on the reverse strand, counting down.
ATCTCATGAGGGGGAATCTTTGTGTTCTGAAGTACCAAGGCACCAGCAGCAACAATGGCACCTTCGCCTATCTCACAACCGTCAAGGAGCGTGGAGCCCATGCCTATCAAAGCACCATCATGAATAGTACAGGCATGTACAGTAACGTTATGTCCGATAGTAACCATATTGCCAATATGCGTAGGACCAGTATCGTGTGTGACATGAACACAGGAGCCGTCTTGAATATTCGTCCCGTTGCCAATAGTTATGGGAGCCACATCGCCACGGACTACTGCATTGAACCATACAGAACACTCGTCGCCCATCGTCACCTCACCTACTATCGTCGCATTCTCGCTGAAATAGCAGTCACGCCCCCATTTCGGGGTTAAGCCTTTATAACTCTTAATCAGTGCCATTGTCTTTTCAAAATTGTACGTCAGAAAGAATCATCTGCGTTGCTCCTGCACGTTGGCGCACAAAGGTACCTGCTGCCTGACTTGCCTGAGTCAATGCGTCAGCCTCTTTCTCGAAACGATTCATCAATGCATTGAACTCATCAGCATCATGAATCTCAAAGCCACCGCCACACTGTTTCAGTCCTTGTGCCTCCTGGAACTTCTTGTTCTCAGGACCAAAGATAACCGGTTTACCCCATACGGCAGCCTCTAACGTGTTGTGAATACTTACACCAAAACCTCCGCCCACATAACAAACGGTAGCATAGCGGTAGATGCTGGAAAGGAGTCCGAAGCAGTCGATGATAAGTACCTCTGCATCACGGACATTCTCTTCTGTCGCCTGTGAATATCGAACGACCTTGCGCCCTTCTAACTTTCCTATTATCTGTTGCAGATGATCCTCACCAATCACATGAGGGGCAATCACCATCTTCCATTCGGGATGTTCATTGAAATAACGGATAAAGATATCCTCATCGGGTTGCCAAGAAGAACCTGCCACAAACACTTTTTGCTGTTGGCAGAAAGCCTCTACGACAGGCAGTTGCTTAGCCGCCTCCTTAATCTGTAGCACACGGTCGAAACGGGTGTCACCGACAATAGAGACATCCGTAACACCTATCTTCGCCAACAGCTCTTTGCTCGTCTGGTTCTGCACATAGAAATGAGTAAAGCATTTCAGTACATGTGCATATTGCTTGCCATACCATTTGAAGAATATCTGGTCGGGACGGAAGATGCTGCTGACACTATAAACAGGTACATTACGGTGCTTCAGGATATGCAGATAGTTATACCAGAACTCATACTTGATGAAGAACGCCATCACAGGATGGATGGCACGAAGGAAACGACGGGCATTAGTAATCGTATCAAGCGGCAGATAACAGATGATATCCGCTCCCTCGTAATTCTTACGTACCTCATATCCTGAAGGAGAGAAGAACGTCAGGAGTATCTTATAGTCTGGATGCTCACGGTGTAACTGCTCCATCAAAGGGCGACCCTGCTCAAACTCTCCCAAGGAAGCCGCATGGAACCACACATATCGTGCCTCCGGATCCACCTTCTCCTTCAGTACTCGGATGGCATCACGCTCACCTCTCCACATCTTACGCACCTTCTCATTGAAAAGGCTCGCGATGGCTACGCCTATAAGATAGAGATATATTCCGAGGTTGTACATACTCAGCCTAATACTTCTATAGCCCTTTTCATTCTTTGTATCGTCTCTTCCTTACCTAAGAAAGCAGAGATATCGAACATTCCAGGTCCCTTGCCCTCACCAACCAACGTGAGGCGCCAGGCATTCATGATATTGCCTAACTTATATTCCTTCTCTGTAATCCACTGCTCTACCACCTGTTCCTGATGCTCCAAGGAGAAATCATCAAGACCCTCAAGTACACTCATCAGCTCTGTCAACTGCGCAGCCGAGTCTTCCTTCCAGCGTTTCTTGACAGTCTTCTCATCATAGGCTGTGGGAGCCTCGAAGAAGAATGAACAGAGAGGCCACAACTCCTTGACAAAAGACACGCGGTCCTTCATCATCGATACAACCTGAAGGATGCGCTCTGAGGAATCCTTTACGCCATGTTCACGACAGATCGGTTCGAACAATGCGGCAATCTCCTCATTACTCTTCTTCAGGATATACTCATGATTGAACCAGATACCTTTCTCGTAAGCGAAACGGGCACCTGCCTTCGAACATTTCGTGATATCAAACAACTGCACCAATTCATCCAACGTGAACATCTCTTGCTCAGTGCCAGGGTTCCATCCCAGCAAAGCAAGGAAGTTGATGACTGCCTCAGGGAAATAACCACTCTCCCGATAACCAGAGGACACCTCACCCGTCTTGGGGTCATGCCACTCTAACGGGAACACAGGGAAACCCAGACGGTCACCATCACGCTTCGACAGCTTTCCTTTGCCATCGGGTTTCAGCAACAAAGGAAGATGGGCGAAACGAGGCATCGTATCCTCCCAGCCGAAAGCGCGATAGAGCATGACATGCAAAGGAGCTGAAGGTAACCATTCCTCACCACGGATCACATGGGATATCTCCATCAGATGGTCATCCACAATATTCGCCAAATGATAGGTCGGCAGTTCGTCAGCACTCTTATACAGCACCTTGTCGTCACAGATATCACTCTTCACACGAACCTCACCACGGATCAGGTCATTGACAAGGATCTCCTGGTCGGGTTCTACCTTAAAGCGGACAACATACTGTTTTCCGTCTGCCATCAACTGATCGACTTCCTCTTTCGATAAAGTGAGTGAGTTACGCATCTGCTGACGCGTATGACAGTCATATTGGAAATTCTGAATCTCAGCACGCTTGGCTTCCAGTTCCGCCGGAGTGTCGAAGGCGACATACGCCTTTCCTGCGTCCAACAGCTGCTGAACATATTTCTTATAGATGTCGCGACGCTCACTCTGACGATAGGGTCCTTTGTCACCACCGAAGGACACGCCCTCGTCAAACTGAATACCAAGCCACTTAAAAGACTCTATGATATATTCCTCAGCTCCTGGTACGAAACGCGTAGAGTCTGTATCCTCAATACGGAACACTAAGTCACCGCCATGCTGACGAGCAAACAGATAATTATACAGGGCAGTGCGTACTCCTCCGATGTGCAAAGCCCCTGTAGGACTGGGTGCAAAGCGCACCCTTACTCTTCTTTCTGCCATATTATGAAATGGTTTCACTTAAAATTGCTGCAAATTTACACATTTTTTTTAATATATAAGGCTTTTTCGTCTGTAAATCCATTGAGTTCAGTTTTTTTTCGTATCTTTGCATCAGTATGAAGAGTAATTTCAGTTTCCAAGAAGAGCAGACCTGGCGTAATTTCGTGACACGCCTGGTATTGATTATCATATCCATCGCACTGATTGTATGGGCAATGCCCCATGACAACCGCACTTATTACCATTTAGAGAAAGGAAAGCCCTGGAAATACGCAGACGTCACTGCGCCATTTGATTTCCCCGTGTATAAGTCTGACGAGGCCATTCGTGCTGAGAAAGACAGTTTGATGAAAACTTACGAGCCTTATTATCAGTACGATCAGGAGAAAGAAGCTCAGATGGTCAAGAAGTTCCAGCAGGACTTTGCCGAGGGCATCCCTGAGTTAGGTCCGGAATATGTGAAGATCATCTCCAACCGTCTTCACAGCCTGTATCAGCAAGGCATCATGTCGCCGACAGAATATTCGGAGCTGCGTAATGATACGGCACGGATGATACGCATCGTCGTCAACAAGCAAGCTAACAGCGTCTCCATTATGGAGGTCTATTCCTCCAAGACCGCCTACGAGCAACTCTTCCAGGACGAGATGCTTGCCCTACAACGCCCCATCCTCCAGAAATGTAATCTGAACGATTATATCACGCCTAACCTTATCTATGACCGTGTGCGGAGTGAGACGAGTATCAATGACATGATGTCAAGTATTGCCTTGGCAACAGGAGTCATACAGAAAGGGCAGAAGATCGTAGACCGGGGAGAGATCGTCACAGACAAGACCTACCGTGCCATTGAGTCTTTCATGAAGGAAAGTGAGCGGTTGCATGAGGATAACACCCAGAACCGTTTCTCTTTACTGGGAAAAATCCTGTATGTGACGATTATCATCCTGGGGTTCACCTTCTTCCTCAGCCTGTATCGGAGAGACTACCTTGTGAAGTCTCGCAAGATCATGATGACCTATGCCCTGATTACGATTTTCGCTATCCTGACGGCATTGTTCATGCGCAACACATTCACCCATGTGTATATCCTTCCCTATGCCATGGTACCGATCTTCGTACGTGTGTTCATGGACTCACGTACCGCTTTCATGGCACATATCACCATGATTTTGATCTGCGCCGTCATGCTCACACACTCCTTTGAGTTTGTAGTGGTAGAGACGGTCGCCGGTCTGGTCGCTATCTCCTCCCTGAGAGAACTGTCCCAGCGCTCCCAGTTATTCAAGACTGCCATCTTCATCACCTTGGCAACAATGGCGGTCAACCTCTCCTTCGACTGGATGAGGACTGACTCGCTGTCGAAGATTGACTATAGCATATACAACTACCTGATTGCAAACGGTATCGCCTTGTTATTTGCATACCCGTTACTCTACTTGATTGAGAAGGCATTCGGATTTACAAGTGACATCACGCTTATTGAGCTTTCCAATACCAACAACCAACTGTTACGCCAGATGAGTGAGATTGCCCCCGGCACCTTCAACCACTCTATCCAGGTGGCGAACCTTGCCGGTGAGATTGCCAACAAGATTGGAGCAGAGGCACAACTGGTGCGTACAGGTGCCCTGTATCATGACATCGGCAAACTCACAAACCCCATCTATTTTACAGAGAACCAATCAGGTGTCAACCCGCATGAGATGCTGACGGAGGTGGAAAGCGCCCAGATGATTATCAGTCATGTGACGGAAGGACAGAAAATGGCGGATAAGTATAACCTGCCTAAGGAGATCCGTGACTTCATCAGTACGCATCATGGACTGGGTAAAGCCAAGTATTTCTATATTAAATACCACAACGAACATCCTGACGAGCCCGTTGACGACTTACTATTCACCTACCCTGGTCCTAATCCTTTCACCCGTGAACAGGCTATCCTGATGATGGCGGACACTGTCGAAGCAGCCTCCCGCTCCCTGCCTGAATATACAGAGAAGGCTATCCGCGACCTTGTCGACAAGCTGATAGACACACAGGTCAGCGAGGGTTATTTCCGTGAGTGCCCTATTACCTTCCGTGATATCCAGTATGCTAAAACTGTTCTTTTGGAGAAGCTGAAGACCATCTACCATACCCGTATCAGTTATCCCACAGAAGAATAAGCCATCCATCTTGCTCACTTTTCTTCTATTTGTGCATCATTTTCTTGCACAAAATAGCACGTTTGTGCAAGAAATGTGCAATATTTAGTTAATAAAGTTTAATCTGTGTGCGTTTACAAAACAACTAATAAACATTTATTATACCTTTGCGCCCGATTTGTGAAAAATTTGTTTAAAACGTAAAGTATAAGAAAATGAAAAAGAATCTCAGCTCATTAGTTGTTCTCATGATGACTACAATAGGAGCCTATGCAGGAGGTATCCTTACTAATACCAATCAAAGCGTATTGTTTTTAAAGAACCCGGCACGTGATGCTGCCATCGGACTGGATGGTGTATATAGCAATCCTGCCGGTGTTGCCTTCATGCCTGAGGGATTCCATGTTGCCTTTAACTGGCAATATGCCCACCAGACACGTACCGTCACCTCCACGAGTCCTGTCTATATGTTAGGCAAGAAGAACAACAATAATGAGAAGAAGATCTTCGAAGGTGTCGCCGACGCACCTATCATCCCGTCCTTGCAGGCTGCCTGGAACAAAGGCAACTGGAGCATCCAGCTCAACTTATCAGTTCCAGGTGGTGGCGGCTCTTGTGAGTTTGCAGACGGACTGGGTTCCTTTGAGCGCGTCGTGGGAGGCATTGCCAACATGTTAGCACCCTTGGGAGCACAAGGCTATGACATGGACGGCTATATGAAAGGCCGTCAGTATTATTACGGTGTCCAACTGGGTGCTGCCTATAAGATACACCCTAACCTCGCTGTCTATGGCGGTCTTCGTCTGCTGTACGGTGACGCTACCTACAAGGCAAAGATCAGTAACATACAGGTTAAGACGGAAAACGGCTATGTGGACTTCGCAGACTTCATGACCTACTCCACCGCCACTATTAACAACGCACTCGACATGGTCAATGCAGGCATTGCCCAATATGAGGCTGCCGGCATACCTGTTCCCGCAGAACTGATTGCCAAGCAGGCACAACTGGAAGGCACCAAGGGAAGTCTCACCCAGTTACAGAAGTATGCCCAAGGTGTTAACCTGCTCTGTAATCAGGATGGTATCGGCATCGCTCCTGTCATTGGCGTGGACTGGAGATACAAGAACTTCAACTTTGCCGCGAAGTATGAGTTCAAGACTCAGCTTCGTATGAAGAACGAGTCAACTGTCAATGAAGCCAGCGAGATTGAGGCCGTCAACAAATTCAAGGATGGTGAGAAAGTCAATGAAGATGCCCCTGCCCTATTGACTGTCGGTGCACAATGGAAGCCCGTCGATATCGTCAGCCTCAACATCGGATGGCACCATTATTTCGACAAGAACGCCAGCTGGTATAACAACGCACAGGACTTACTGAAACACGATACCAACGAGTTCCTTGCTGGTGTCGAATGGGATGTCACCAACAAACTGAATGTCTCTTGTGGTGGACAGCTCACACGTTATGGGCTGAGCGACGAATACATGAACGATATCTCTTTTGTGGTCAACAGCTACAGCATCGGTTTGGGTTGCAGCTATAAGGTAAAGGACAATGTCACCCTCTCTGCCGCCTATTTCCAGACGATCTATGGCAACTACGACAAGACCGTCAATGAGGGCATCCCCTATCAGGACACATTTACACGAACGAATCGTGTACTCGGTATTGGCTGTCAGCTGGATTTCTAAAAGCGCAGGCCATAGAAGGTGCGGACATGCCATTTAATGTTATGAATGGCGAGATTATCCTTATGACCTGTATTGGTAAAGTTAAAGGACATTGACAATCCAAAGAAAGACCTTTTTATTTGACGCACGACAGCACCGCGACCCGTGATGATGACTTCCGGGAAATGATAGTGCAAAGGAACTTCTTCATCGTCAAAAGTCATGGATGTTTTACTGTAGACAATAAAGGTTGGTAGCGCGGAGATATGTAACAGCCAGCCCTGGGAGGGCACATAGTTGTAAGCGTATCCCCCACCGATACCGATGTTCGTCATCTTTAACTTTAACTCATGATCATAATTGATTGTAGCGCGCTGTCCCTGCAGAGATAGCGCCAACAAGAAACTACCTGCGGAACGCCGTTGTATGTAACTTTGTGTAAAAGCGGCTGGATAGGAGAAACGGCGGTTATTGAAGGCGTAGTAGGCATTCATGTTTAATGTCTTCACAGACATGATATCGGCGGGAAGGTCAATACGCCCTATACCGTCATGTTCGTGCCAGCCAGTGAAGTTCTTCGCATCCTGGTAAACGAAATCGAAACCGAAGCGTCGACCGAAGGAACTGAAATTCAGTTCGGTGTCGTGGTACTTTCCCAACAATTTGGCAGGATTGAGTGACAGACTGACCGAGAAACCCAGATAACCTACACCAAGACTAAGTGTCGATTTGTAGTGGGCCTTCATCTTAGACTGGAAATGTGAACTAGAATACACGCCTTCAGACTCAATATTTGACCCCGATACATTCCACCGCGCCCTAACCGTCCATTTGGTTTTTGGTCGTATGACATAATCCGTATCAATATTGCCCCTATGATAGCGGCGGCTCAAGATGCTGTCAACACGCTCAAGAAGTTTTTGGGCGCTGACCTCCTGGAAAGTCAGCGCCGCAAAAAAAACTATAATGAACCATCTTAAGTTCATCCTATTTTGTTCCTCCGCCTAAAGCGATATAGAGACCGATAACGGCCTGGGCACCGTTATACATATTCGATGCCTCATTGAGTTGGGCAGAGAGCAGTGACTCCTGGGCGGTGAGCACCTCCAGATAACTTGCCTTGCCGTTGTCCATCAACTCATGGGTACCTTTATAAGCCTCATGGAGCACTTCCACCTGACGGTGGTAGTAGTCATGTTTCTCCCTGGCTGCCTGACAATCAGCCATCGCCTCATTTACATCATTACCAGCATCAATGACGGTCTGTATGTACTTCTTCTTCAGATTCTCCTCCGTTAGCTGGGAAATCTTGTAGTTAGCCTTGATCTGACCACGGGCGAAGATTGGCTGTGTGAGGGAAGCAATAGCACTGAGCAACAGCTTGCCGGGATTAACGATGACACCATTGTTATTAGTCCATCCTGCCGCTCCCGAAAGCGAGATGCTGGGGAAGAAAGCAGCACGTGCCGCCTGGGTATTATAGAAGGCCTCCTCCATATAGTAATTTGACAAGCGGATATCAGGGCGCAGGTTCAGCATGTCGGCAGGCACACCAACCTTCAGGAACTTCACGTCGAATACACGCTGTCCGTCAGAAGACGAGTGGTATTGGGCAGCCGAATACCATTTAGAACGCTCGATGTGCTGCGGCGTGACGGAGAGTAGTTTACATATCTCATTCTCTGCGGAGCGGATGGCACGTTGGATGTCGACGATCTGTGTCTTCACACTCAACCATGAAGCCTCCTGCTGGTTGACGGCTGTAGAGAACGCCTGTCCGTTCTCCCATAATGCCTGCTGTGTCTCCAAAGAGGCTTTCCAGAGATTGTCTGTCTCATTAAGTATCTCCAACTCCCTGTCAAGCAGCTGAAGATAGAAATACTGCTGGGCAGTGATGGAGATAAGGTTGGCACGGGTAGCCTCCTCAGCCATCTGTGCCTGCAAAAGCACAGCCTTGGCTGCACGCTTTTTATTAGTAAGACTCCCGAACACATCAAGATCCATTGACAGCTGCATCTGCAGGTTGTACGTCTTCAAGGGCTTTTCTGTGTCAAAACTGGACAGTGTTCCCTGTGGAGAGAAATAAAGTGCCGGAAGGAACGCCAACTTAGCGGCTTTCAGGGCAGCTTCACTCTTCTCCACATTGATACGGGCAGTGTTGAGATCTGTATTGTTAGCAAGCACCTGTTCAATGAGCTGTTGCAGCAACGGGTCGGTAAAGAACTCACGCCACGACATCTGTGCCAGGGATGTCTCGCCTGTCGCTGCCACAATATCCTGTGAGGCACCGAAGGGATCAGCTGGTGCCTGCACCGTCTGCTCATACTTATTATAAAGACCGCAGCCCGTAAGTATCATGCTTACGGCTGCGACTGCAATCATATTCTTAAACTGTTTCATAATTTATTCCTCCTCTTTTTTGGTTACAACATGACCTTGGAACTTCTCATGCAGTCTCTGGAACACGATGAAGAAAGCGGGAACGACAAAGAGCAACGCAACAGTACCGATGCTCATACCTCCGATGACACCCAGGGCAAGGGCACGGTTACCATTGGCACCGGCACCGCCCTCTATGACGAGGGGTATCATACCGATAATCATAGTGGCTACCGTCATCAGAATCGGGCGCAGACGCTCCTTACAAGCCTCGAAGGCGGCATCAACGATGCTCATGCCCTGGGCACGGCGCTCAGTAGCGAACTCCGTAATCAGGATGGCTGTCTTGGCCAACAGACCAATCAGCATGATGACGCCCGTCTGTAGGTAGATGTTGTTGTCCATGCCGGGAATCTGATTCTTATAGCCAAGGTAAGCGAACACGAAGGCACCCATCAGTCCAAACGGCACGCTGAACAGCACGGCCCACGGGGTGAACCACGAGTTGTAGAGCGAGGCCAGGATGAGGTAGATCAAGATGGCACAGATGACGTAAATGAGAGCAGTAGCATTGGAGTTGGCAGTCTCTTCCACCTCGCGCGACATACCGCTGTACTCGTAGGTTGCCGTTGCGGGCATTTCCTCCTTAAACACCTCGGCAATGACCTTGTGTACATCGCCTTCGGTATAGCCGCTGCCGGGCTTCACAGAACAGGTGATACTCTGGAAGAGGTTGAAGTGCTCGATATTGGCCGGACCCACAACCTCTTTCAGACTGACGAACTGGGAGATGGGTGCCATCTTGCCGCTACCCACTTGCATGAAGATGTTCTGCAGTGCCTGTGGGTCGAGGCGGTATTCGGGCGAGGCGGCCGCCATGATGCGATAGACTTTACCAAACTGGTTGAAATTGCCGATATACGCACCGCCGCAGTAAGCACCGAGCGTGTTCAGCACATCAGCGGGCGACACACCGGCACGGTCGCACTGGGCTGCATCCACATCCACCTGGAATTTCGGGAAACGTTCAGAGTAGAAGGACATAGCAGATGCTATCTCCGGACGCTCTGACAGTTTGGCTATGAAGTGTTCGGTCTGCTTGGCAAACTCCGACAGATTGCCATCTGTTGGGTCCTGAACAGCCAAGTAAATGTCGTTACTCGTTCCATAACCGGGAATCTGCGGCATCTCGGAAGGAATTACCACCAGGTTCTTGAGTTCCAGACAGTCAAAATAGAAACGGGCTGCGGCAAAGGCAAGCAGATGATTCATACCGGGACGCTCGTCCCAGTTCTTCAGGCGCACCACCATCGTTGCGTAGTTGGAAGAGGCGGAACTAGACAGCATACCGTAGCCACAGGTCACGGAGAAACTCTCTAACTCGGGAATCTTCTTTACCTTCTCTTCCACTGCCTTCATCATCTCACGAGTCTGCTGCAGGGTAGCACCCTCCGGAGCCTGAATCTCAACCAGGAACACGCCCTGGTCCTCCTGAGGCACTAGACCAGAAGGCAGACTCTTCATAAAGAACACCAGCAGTACGGCAGCCAGTGCCAGTGCGCTCCAGGCCAGCAGGGGGCGCTTGATGAACTTCTGAACGCTCTTGCTATACTTATTATATATAGCATTATAACTAACGGTATATGCTTTTTTCGTGTAGTAAGTCAGACCTTTGCCTTCCTTTTTGCCTTCTGTTATGCGCATCATAATGGCGCAGAGGGCAGGACACAGCGTCAGGGCTGATATACACGACAGACCGACAGACGAAGCAATGGTCACACCGAACTGGGTGAAGAACGTGCCTGAGGTTCCCGGCATAAACATGACGGGGATGAACACTGCCATGAATACCAAGGTACATGAGACAACGGCTACCGACACCTCGTTCATGGCCTGACGGGTGGCCTCGCGGGCATCGCTGATGCCGTTCTCCATCTTCGCCATGACGGCCTCAACCACCACGATGGCATCGTCGACCACCGTACCGATGGCCAGCACCAGGGCAAAGAGGGTCAGGATGTTCAGCGAGAAGCCTGCCATCTTGACGATGGCGAAAGTGCCCAGCAGCGACACGATGATGGAGATGGAGGGGATGATGGTGGCCTTGAAGTTCTGCAGGAAGAAGAACACCACGAGAATCACAAGGATGATGGCAATGACGAGCGTCTCCACCACGTTGTGGATGGCAGCAAAGAGGAAGTCGTCACTGGTCATCATGGTGACGAACTCCAGTCCGTCGGGCATCGTCTTCTTCGCCTCTTCAAACGTCTTGTTGATGGCGGCGTTTACTTGGGTGGCGTTGGCACCCGGTGCAGCGAAGACGATGAAGAGGGCACCCGGACGGTCCTGGATGTTCGAGGTGAAGTTGTAACTCATGGCACCAATCTTCACCTCGGCAACATCACTCAGGTGCAGTATGCCCCCACCGCTTGTGCGCAGCACGATGTCATTGAACTCCTCAACAGTCTTCAGCGTACCCTTGTACTGCATGGAGTACTGGTAGGAGTTACCCGACTGCTCACCCAGCGTACCCACAGCAGCCACGAAACTCTGTCCGCCGATGGCGGCGAAGATGTCGTTAGGAGTTAAACCATATTGTGCCATCACGTCGGGCTTCAGCCAGATACGCAGGGCATAGGTGTTACCTAAGCTCAGTACGTTACCCACACCAGTGACACGCATCAGTTTCGGTTTGATGTTGATATCAACGTAGTTCGACACGAAGTCCTCGTCATACTTGCCGTCGGCACTCCTCACGGCGAAAATGCGCAGGATGTTGTTCTGTCGCTTCTCCACTTTCACACCGACCTTGTTCACGTCAGCAGGCAACAGAGCCTGTGCGCGCGTTACGCGGTTCTGCACATTCACCGTCGCCATGTCGGGGACCGTCGCCATGTCGGGGTCGGTACCCTGCTTGAAATAGACGTTGATTTCCACATCACCATTCGACGAGGCTTTTGAGGTCATATAGGTCATGTCATTCACGCCATTGATGGCCTCCTCGAGAGGCTGGATGACCGATGTCATGACCGTCTTTTCGTCGGCACCAGTGTAACTGGTGCTGACCGACACCGTAGGCGGTGCGATGTCGGGGTATTGCTCTACTGGCTTATTAATAAATATATTGTTCTTCATAATGCGGAAGCGTATTATTCACCTTTCACTTCTTCTTCAGAAAACAGCACCTTCTGTCCTTCTGTTACATTATTTGCACCTGTAGTCACAATCTTGTCGCCCTCTTTCAGACCGCTTGTCACGATAAAGTCCTTACCATTGCCAGTGTCTTCGGTGGTTACTTCGACAGCCGTTGCCGTGCTGTCGGCTTTAACCTTATAGACTTGCGCCTTGTCCTGCAAGCGGACCACAGCAAACTGAGGGACGACTATCACACCCGTTTCTGCGAACGGCATGACGATGGTTCCTTGAATGCCCGAGTACAGATGCCCCTCGGGGTTGGGAAACGACACCTTGCTGGTCAGCGACCCCGTCTCTGAATTCACTACACCTGTCAGACTGACGACACGCCCCTTGTGCGGATATTCTGTACCGTTCTTCATCACAAACGTAGCGGGGGGCAGATTAGCGATATACTTCTCTACATCGTTGGGTTTCATGCCCTCCTGCACAATATCCTCGACAATAGCTTCCGTTACCGAGAACTCAGCGTACATAGTCGTGTTGCCACTCAGTATGGTCAGCTGTGTCATAGGCGACACCTGGTCACCAATACGCACAGGAATTTCGCCGATAATACCAGGTACGGATGCCGTGATGGTGCAGAAACCGAGATTCACCCTCGCACGGTTCACTGCAGCTCTGGCCTGAGCCACTGAAGCCTGAGCCTGCTTATAGGAGTTCTCAGAGTTGTTCAGCATATAGCTGCTTACGATTTTCTTCTCAAACAGATTCTTGTTTGATTCGTACTCCAGTTTTGCCGAGTTCTCCTGAGCCAGGGCTGCCTGCAGGTTGGCTTGTGCAGCCTCCAGTTCCAGCTGAGCATTGCGGGAGTCGATGACAAAGAGCGTCTGTCCCCTCTTCACCTGCTGACCTTCAGTCACACAAATTTTCATCAGCTGTCCGCTGACCTGCGGTGTAACTGTCACATCGTTTTGACCTTTCATTCTAGCACTGAACTTATACGGCAGTTCAATGTCTGATTTCTTCACTATCATCGTTTCAAACGATGATTTTGTCTCCTTGGGCTCGTCTATACCGCATGAGGCCAGACTACCGACCACACAGAAAGCCAACACCCACTTCATAGAATCTTTCTTATTCATATTTAGTCTTATAGTTATTAGATGCATTAGTATAATATTTGCAAAGGTAACCAAATAATTTAAAAATACAAAAAAATTATTCTCAAAGTTGCGTTTTTCGTAAAATATTTCACCAGAATCCGTCTGTTTGGGCTTTCAATGAACCGTTTTTCGGATTAAATCAGACAATGCCGGAGATATAAATGATTATAGTGGATCGACATCGTAGTAGAGCTGCAAGGAGGAATAGCGTTTATCCGTAAGTATCTGATGCTGAGCCATGAACAGATACTCACGGACTTTTTTCATGTCAATGCCGTTCTCCAGTTTAAGAACGAGCTTACGGATATTCTGCGACTTCACTTTAGCGACAGACGGTTTGTCTGGTCCTAACACACGGTCGGAGAACCATTGACGGAGACGGTTGCCGAGTTCGATACTTGCCGTATGAACCGCATCTTCTGAACGATGCTTCATATATATATATATAAGGTGATAGTAAGGCGGATAATGGAAGGTCTGCCGTTCCGCTATCAAATCCTTATAGAGAGCACTATAGTCGTTGTGCACCACCTGTCGGATGACAGGCACGTCCTTGCTCTTCGTCTGTAGGATAACCAGTCCGCGCTTGCCTTTACGACCAGCACGTCCACTCACCTGCGCCATCATCATAAAAGCATGCTCATAGGCACGGAAGTCTGGATAGTTCAGCATCGAATCAGCATGAAGGATACCTACTACGCTGACCTTGTCGAAGTCCAGTCCCTTGGAGATCATCTGCGTACCAATCAAGATATTCGTACGTCCTGCCCCAAAATCCATGATGATACGCTCATAGGCATTACGGGTACGGGTGGTATCCAAGTCCATACGAGCCACCCGTGCCTCCGGGAACACCTCACGAACCTGCTCTTCTATCTTCTCCGTGCCATAGCCTTTCGTCCGCAGGTCGGTACTGCCACAACAAGGGCACTCTGTCGGCACACGGTAGGTAAAGCCGCAATAATGGCAAGTCAGCTGGTTCAACTGCCGATGGTACGTCAACGACACGTCGCAATGCTGACAACGAGGTACCCAACCGCACTGTCGGCACTCTATCAAGGGTGCGAAGCCACGACGGTTCTGGAAGAGGATTGCCTGTTCTCCCCGTTCTAACGCCTCCCTCACCTTGGTGAGCAGCAACGGAGAGAAAGGTCCTGCCATCATCTTCCGGTGCTGGAGGTCGGCGATATCCACCACCTGTATCTCAGGCAGTTCGATGTCCTGATAGCGTTTCTTCAACTCCACCAGTCCGTATTTCCCCGTCTTAGCATTATAATAGCTCTCCAAAGACGGTGTTGCCGTACCGAGGAGAACCCGAGGATGGGATGGGCTTTCGACCTTTGACCTCTGACCTTCGACCTTTGACAGTTGGAAAGCCAGCATGATGGCTACGGAACGGGCATGATAGCGAGGAGCCGGGTCCTGCTGCTTATAGGAGGTCTCATGTTCCTCATCCACAATGACAAGACCGAGTCTCTGGAAAGGTAGGAACACGGCAGAACGGGCACCCAATATCACATCATAAGGGTTCTTGGAAAGCTGTTTCTGCCATATCTCCACCCGCTCCGCATCCGAGTATTTCGAGTGATAGATACCCAGGCGGTCGCCGAAGACACGCTGGAGTCGCTGCATCATCTGAACTGTCAAGGCAATCTCCGGCAACAGATAGAGCACCTGTTCTTTACGTTCCAAAGCACGTTGAATCAGATGGATGTATATCTCTGTCTTACCACTGCTCGTCACACCATGCAACAACGTGACAGGCTTCTTCATCATCGACATCAGTATACTGTTGTATGCCGTCTGCTGTGCCTCATTGAGCTTCTTGATAAGTTCCGGATGATACTCGCCACCATGATTCAGTCTGCCCACTTCCACCTCATAGGTCTCCAGCATTCCTCGCTTCTCCAGTTGCTGCAAGGTCGTGGCAGAGGCATGACAGGCATTCATGAGTTCCTCACGGGTAATCTCTGCTGGTTCTATCTGCTTACCATTTTCCAACTGATCCCATCCAGACAATTCCAGATAGGCAGTGAATGCCTCCAACTGCTTGGGCGCTCTTCCTAAGACATTCAGGGCGACATGCAGTGCCGCTTCATTCTGATAGGTTGCTGTCAGTCGGATATATGTCTCGGTCTTAGGACGATAGCCGTCTTCTGCCTTCAAGCCTGCAGGGAGGGCTGCCTTATAGACATCACCGATGGGTGAGAGGTAATAGTCGGCTATCCAATGCCAGAGTTTCAACTGTTGTTCTGTGACAACAGGTTCAGCATCTATCAACTGACTGATGGACTTGACCTCATAACCCTGCGGCGGTTCGTCGTGCAACCGGTCCACAATACCCAGATACATCTTATTACGCCCGAAAGGCACCAGGACACGCATGCCTACCCTTACCTGAGCCTGCATCGCATCAGGCACGGCATAGGTGAATGTCCCTTGCAAAGGTACCGGTAATATGAGGTCTGCGTATCTCATCCGTTCTTATGAACAACAAGAGGCATCCTTACATCTTGCAGGATGCCTCTTTGTATTTTGAAAAGAGTTGTTTACTCTTAGAAATAGTATCCGAGACCCAACTGCCAGGAGTTGAATTTCATTTTTCCTGTTCCTGTAGTCCCATCTGCATTGATATATTCTACCTCACCCGTCTTACTCAACTGGAAATTATAGTTAGCGGTAATCTGCAACTTACTGAATACAGTAGCGCCGATACCCACGTTACCACTAATATTACTGCTCTTCAAAGACCATGTTCCAATCTGATCCAACAATTTACTCTTATCACCAACATTGAAACCGAACTGAGGACCTGCAAAGGCAAATACATTCACGAGGCTGCTCAGACCTACACCATAACGGATATTGATGGGAATCTGAATAGACTGTGCCTTGTAAGTCTCATTAGTGGCATCAACCTTAACGGAACGCTGATCGAAAAGTGCAGATGCGTCAAGACTCAAGCCAACAACAGGAAGTGTAAACTTCACCGTAGGACCAACAAAGAAACCTGCCCGGTTTGAGATGCCGTCTGTACTCTTGTCAGAAGTAAGACTCGTCAAGTTAAGACCACCCTTCAGACCAAACTTCGTCTGAGCCTGTGAAGGCATAGCAAATGCCATACAAGCCACTACCATTACTGTAAATAATTTCTTCATCTTTCTATTCTTTTGTGTTAAGATGCGGCAAAATTAAACAATATATTCGAGATATGCAAATTTTTAACGCTTTTCTATATCAGTGGCGCTGTCTTCTGACAGACACACGTGGAGAAGAGGAAGAAGAGCTTCCACCGTCGGATGATTTCTTACCGCTCTTCACCTTGGATGTGCGTGTACGCCGACTGCTTCGTGAGGCTTTCTTAGACACTTTCTCGTTTTCTGGTTGTATCTTGGCAATAGAGTCCAAAGAGTCACGTTCTGGTGTATGTCCGAACATACCACGCTCAAAAGCAAGCAACTCTTTCTCTATCTTCGCCTGTTCCTTCTTGGCGGCATCGTCAACATTCGTTGCATCAAACTCTCCGAACTGCGGACGCTGTTGCGTCTGCGCCATGCGGTTACCTGCCTTGTAAATCTTTCCCTGATAGTGATTCAGCGTGAAATAATCCTCCAGCGTCATCGTGGCAGCATTGTTGAGGTCAGAAGCCTGTACACTCTGCCGACTCAGGTAGGGTTCCAAGTCCGTATACTTCACCCAGAATAACGGATACTTAGCAGCCTCACCGCCAAAATCATCATCACGCACCATCACAGGACATAACGCCATCACCTTACGACGGAACTGCGCGTTTGACTGGTCATAATAGGCAGACTCCTTCAGGTAGTACATCTTCACCTCCGCAGAAGGGATGTCACTATTGTCCACATGCAGTTTACCTTCACGTGTCTCGTAGATGATGTGATAGTTGTCCAGCATCGTCTTGATAGCCACCTTCGAGGAGTCACTGAACGACTCATTGCCGTCAAGACGATACTCGTAGATGGGGATATAGCCGTTCAAGGCAAGTTTGAAGACATAAGTGAAGAGGTTCATCTTCCTGTCAATAGGCTCCACAGGATAATAGAGTCCTGAGTTTGCCTCATCGTTCAGGTTAATCTCACGATAGATGTCACGGCGCCATACCACATCCTCAGGCATATCCAGTGAGGTGGGATACATCAGACGGGCACGCTGACTGATACCCTGATTCTGGGCAGTCACCTTCTGTTGTTGCTGTTGTTGTTTCTGTGCCTGCTGTTGGCGACGAGCCTTAGGCTGTGCGACGACACTCGTCACAATTAAAATATTAAATAATGCAAGAATTAAAATGCTGCGCTTCATATTTTAATATTTAAATATTATCATTGTTACATTATCTATTTCACGATTACTTCCATAGAGGCATTCAACTTACGGGCAGTACCGTCAGGTCCTGTCGCCGTCACCCTTGAGATATAGAAACGACGGTTACGCTGTAGCTTGCGGAAGGTCTCTTTCTGACGGGCAGAGAAACGGGCTCCGTCACTCACCATCGGGACTGCATTACCCATATTGTCGAAGAATACTGCCTCAAAGCTCTGCACATGGAACGGCACATCGAGGATACCGTCATCAATAGCGGCACCGATACCGTCAGCAGCAAGCAGCTGTGCCTTTGACAAGCCACCGCCCTTGAAGCGGTCCGCGCCATTCTCATCCTTCACATTAATATAAGGTGTAGGATCTGGCAGGCGACGCACACGGAAAGTGAAACTGCCCATCTGCTGGGCACGGCCTGTATTCGTCGAGGTCACGGTAATCGTCACATTCTGCCCTGCAGTAGAAGGACGCGCGATATATTTACCGGGACCCACAGGCTGTAAGGTTCCACCTGTCATGGATGCCTGTATCTTCGTTACAGGAACACCAGGTACACTGATACTCAACGGATTGCTATAACCAGCATAGAGTACGTTCATCAAGTCGGCACTGACAGTAGCTGACGGGTCGACTACCGAATACTTCTGCGAGAAGTCACGCTTGATTAGCTCACCATTACCATTTTCAACCTGTATATAGCCTTCCAGCGTGAAGTCACCCGTACGACCGGCTATCGTCTCATAGAGACCGTCGGGCAGGTTCATCTCCTTACCTCCTATGAATATCTGAGGAGCCTGTGTCGTATCTACAGCAGCCATGACGATACGTGCGGAGAACTTATCACCACGGACGACGGTCTGTGCATTGGGAATCACGAAAGCATTCAGTGCATTGACACGAATATCCTTTACGTCAATATTAGACACTAACGTATGCAATACAGCACCCTCCGCATAACGCACGTCATTCTGCAGTTTACTCAACAGGGTCACTGCGGCAGCCGTCGGCATCGACTCGAACATATACTCCTGCCAGTTCTTACCCATCGCCATGGCATCCTTCGGGATCTCTGTCGTGAGGTTGGAGGCAATCAGTTTCTTCTGCTTATAGTCTGTCACCATCTCTAACATCGCGTTGCGATAGGCATTGATGGCATCATACAACTCTTTGCCACGACCACGTCCAGGAGCAAGCATGACCTGTGAGGCAGCCTCAAGGTCCTCCTTGTTACGGATATTACGCACATCACCGTCTTTACCGTCAGCTTCCTTCACAATAGCGGTCTTCAACTCATCAGCCAGGTCATAGAGCTTATTACTCATCTCCTTGACCTTCTGCGACTTGTCATACCACTGCTTGACCTTCTGAGGGTTCTTCTTCATCTGCACGGCAAAGTCGTCATAGATAGCGAGATTCTCCTTCGTCGCATTGAGCGTGGTGCGCTTCAGACTTTCCTCTACCAAGGAGAAGCCGTTGAGCACCTCTGTCGAGACGTTCAATGCCAGCAACGCCATGAGGACAACGTACATCAGGTTGATCATCTTCTGGCGCGGAGAAACCGGTCTTTTCTTAATAGCCATGCTTACTGTTTGTTAATAGTCTGTACTGACATTGCCTCAATCATACGGGCATAGATGGCATTCAACTCTGCAATCTGATGTGCCATATGACGGGTCTGCTCGTTAATCTCATCAATGGTTCCCATCTGTGAGCTGGCACTCTTCAACTGCATCTCATAGACACGGCTGATACCTGTCAGCGTACGGTTCAGGTTCTCCATCTCCTCCGAGTCAGCAGTGAGTCGCTTACTCTGTTCACTGACCTTCTTGAGCACCTCTGTCAATTCATTCAACTCATCGATATAATTACCTGTAGCCTCTGCGACACCGGCAGGAGCACCAGTAGTGAAGGACTCTTCAGAGCCACCACTGCCAACAGAGCCACCACCGTTGATGATAACAGTACCACCTGTGCCACCGATGACGCTACCGTCACCGATGCTGCCACCTGCTCCGCTAATGACACCACCGCCACCAACGATAGTACCGCCGCCAATGACACCACCGCCGCCTGTAGTTCCAATGACACCGCCACCGCCTGTACCGCCAATGACGGCATGGGGCTTTTCACCATTTACGGCAACAGCAGACTCAACTTCCACGCCAGGATGGATATCCAGATCCATACCATCCGTCGTCTTGTCGAAAGGACGGTCGAAAGCGGAAAGGAAGAACACGAAGACCTCCGTACCCATACCCAGATACAGGAAGAAGTTGGCTCCAGGCAAGTGAGTCAGTTTAAACAGGGTACCCAGAATCACAATAGAAGCACCCCAACTATAGGCATAGTTCAGGAATGTCTGGCCAGGTACGCTGTCCATCCATTTCTGTAACTTATAGATGATATTCAGTTTACTATACTCTGTCATTTCTTGCTACGTTTTGAATTCTTACTCTTCACTTTATCACTGGTTGTGTTTGCCATACTGCGCACACAACGGAATCCGATATAGCTGCGTGGCTGGTTCTGGTACTCAAACGTACGCCATGCAGAACGAATGAAAGACTCCGGGTCTTTCCATGAGCCGCCCCTCACACTCTTCTTCTTCAGACGGTAGGGGTCCTCTAATGCCGCATTATACTTCAACTGAGGATTGATGTCATTCATCGACTCCACGCCAGCCTCCGTATAGATGGTACTGGTCCACTCGGCAACATTGCCTGCCATGTCGTAAAGACCATTGGTATTCGAGGAATAGATACCCACACGACTGGTAATCAAGTTGCCGTCTTTGGTATAGTTACCCTTGTCGGGTTTGAAGTTAGCATAGAAGCATCCGTTGCCGGAGGCAACATCCTTATTCTCCCAAGGGAACTCATTCTGGTCTTTGCCGCGGGCAGCATACTCCCACTCAGCTTCTGTCGGCAGACGGTAACGCTGGATATAACGAGCTGCACCGCCCAGTCCCTTCAACAGATATTCCGTACGCCATGCACAGAAGGCATTTGCCTGTTCCCATGTCACACCTACTACAGGATAGTCGTTATAGGCGGCACTGGAGAAATAATAACGCATATAGCCCTCATTCTCTGCATTGGGAAAGTCATTGACCCAGCAGGTAGTATCAGGATAGACGTTCACGATATAGGTATTCAGGAAATCCCAAGGTCCCGTATACTGACGATTGATGGTCTGACGGACAATCCTGCCTTCATCATCAATATAAGCAGTATCCTTGGATATCCATACCTGTTCATTTGCATTGGCACGAAGGTCTGTATTGAGGATACGCTCCTGCGGATCAACACGGTACTTACGCTTGGCGGCTTCCGTATAGTCATAGACCTCATAGCGATAATTCAACTGGCGCCAGTCTATCATCTTCTCACCAGTCACAGGATTGGTCGTATAAAGACTCTCAAAGGCGCGCTGCTCATCCTCATTAGGTTTACGGGGCAACGGCTTCTTCCAGTTCAGGTGAGGTGTCACAGGCTCTCCATATTTATCCTCTTCTATCTTATAGCTCTCATCCCCACCATAGTTAGGATCAGCAAGACGTTCACGAAGGATAGAGTCACGGACATAATTCACGAACTGACGATACATGGAGTTGGTCACCTCATGCTCATCCATCCAGAAACTCTCTACGGAGATATCACGGACCGGCAAGGTCTTACCCCACAGACTGTCCTGTTGTTCAATACCCATCTTCAAATGACCTCGTTTCACCAATGTCATGCCATAAGGCGTCGGCTCACTGAATGCACGTCCACTGGCACCAGTCACCTCACCGCCTTTCGACGAGGCAAGCTTCGAACCAAAACAGCCCGACAGCATGACGGCAGCACTCACGCAACCTATTATACGAATAATCTTCTTCATATCCTTATATTATAATACTCTCACACTTTGATGACGGTTACGTCCCTTCTTGTAAAGGTTCAGTTCCGTCTGATAACCGACAAACAACTCATGACACCCATGTCCCAGTCCTGTTCCGGAAGTAAACATCTCATAGCTATATCCCAGACAGATGCCATGGAAGTTTCCGCCAATCATTGCTGTCACTGAATGGGACGGACTATAGCCAACACCTCCGTATAGCATCTTACGGTCATGGGTATATTTCAACCTTGCCGTCATGTCCACCCGATAATCAACCCCATCGGTACGTGCTAACACAGTGGGGTGTATTGTTAGAAACGGATTTCTCAGCCGAATATTGTATCCACCCGTCAAATAATACATCCGACTGATGTCCATATTGGACTTATCTCCCAATTCTACTGTCGGTGCAGTGACATGGAGCATGGATGCACCTGCATACCAGCTGCCATGCTGATAATAGAGTCCAAAACTGAAGTCTATGGCCGTTCCTGTCACATCAGTGGTAACAAAAGCAGGGTCAGGCTGCTCCGGATCTATCTCCGAGCCTTTAAACCCTTCACTCAGCAAGGCACCCTGTGCACCAACACTCATCGTTCCTCCGAACATTCTGAACTTATACGCATACTGCAATACTATCCGCTTATGAGTGAAAAGACCTATCTCGTCATTCATCAGTTGGACACCTATTCCATGAAGTGTCCCTAACAAACGCAAAGGCATGTCCGCTGCAACATACATTGTACGGGGGTTATGCTCAAAACCGGCGAAGCTCATGTTATAGGCACCGACCACGTTAATCAGGGACTCCTTACCCACAGCGCCAGGATTGAAAGAAGGCTCCATCGCCCAGTAATGAGCAAAAGAAGCTTCCTGTTGCGCCATCATACCGGTCGTCAACAGACACAACAATCCTGTCAGTATTCGTTTTTTCACGAATATATAACGCAGGAAATCCTTTATTTATTTTATAAACGTATTCCCTTTTGTTATAGATAGTGGAAAAGTAACTTTGCCATTAGAGAAGGCGAAACTTACTCTGTCTCGGCATAAAAAAGATTAAAATCTTTTGTTCTGCTCTCGACTTTTCGTAACTTTGCACCCAGATTCTAAAGCATTATAACAATGAAAAAACTTATTAGACCGATTTTCTTATTGATGGGTGTTTGCCTGTTCGCAACGAAGGCAAATGCGCAATTGTCATCAAACCCGGATAAATTCCTGGGGAACATTACTACGGGTTGGAACAACGACATGAACACCAATGGTCGCATTTATCATGAGTTCTGGAATCAGGTTACACCAGAGAATGCCTCTAAATGGGGTTCTGTCCAAGGTAACCGGAATAATTTCAACTGGGGTGGAGCTGACAAAGCATTCAACTATGCCAAGCAATGGGGCTTTACCCATAAGTTCCATGCACTGATCTGGGGAGCTCAGTATCCTGACTGGCTTCCAAACTTACCAGCAGAGGAACGCTATCAGGCTATTGTGACATGGTTTGACGCAGTGAAGGGGCATTATCCCAACCTCCCCTTGATTGATGTGGTGAATGAGGCAGTATGGTCAGATGCAAGTAATCCACACCAACCAGGCAACCCAATGATGAGAGAATCTTTAGGCGGTAAGGGTAAGACTGGCTACGACTGGCTTATCAGGGCTTTTGAAATGGCTTATGAGCGCTGGCCTGATGCTATTCTGATTTATAATGACTACAATTCTATCCAATGGCAAATTAATCAATATATTGACCTTGTCACTTGTCTGCGTAATGCAGGAGCTCCGATTGATGCCTATGGATTGCAATGTCACGAACTAACAGATATCAGCAAGAGTACCTGCGAAAGTGCATTGACAAGACTTGACAATGAGCTTAAAATGCCTATGTACAGTACTGAGTATGACATCGGAACAAGCGATGACCAAAAGCAGCTGACACAATATAAGAATCTTATTCCTCTTTTCTGGGAGAGAGACAACTGCGCAGGTGTCACCCTGTGGGGCTGGATTTATGGTTCCACATGGACCACCGATGGAAACTCCGGTCTTATCAGGGACGGCAAAGAACGCCCTGCCCTGACGTGGCTGCGTGAGTATATGGCAACTGATGCTGCCAAGAATGCCAAGAGTCCTTTCCCTGGCATGGTAAAGGAAGCATCCATCTATATCAAGCCCGCTGCCCTGAAGGTTGCCAAGGAAGACAAGCTGCCTATCCTGGTACGTGCCAGTATGAAGACAAAGACTATCGAGAAGGTGGAACTATATGCAGGAAGCGACCTTATCGCGACGATGACGGAGGCACCCTACAAGACAGAATACATCCCCACGACTGCAGGTATAAAGACACTGAAGGCAGTGGTTACCACTACGGATGGAGCAACCTTTGAGCGCCTTTCCAGGGTGACGGTATTGTCAGACAACACACCCCATACTGCCTTCCAAGGAAAGAGGGCAGAGGTGCCTGGTATTATCGAGGCAGAGAACTTTGACCAGGGTGCCAAGGATGTTGCATACCATGATTCCGACAGCAGGAACAGTGGAGACGCAGACTATCGCCCCGATGCACCCGGCGTGGATATCATAAAGACTGGTGACGGCTATGCCATTGGTTCTGCCAAGACAGACGAATGGCTGGACTATAGCGTTGACGTGAAAGAAGCTGGTCTCTATTCCATTGACATTGATGTCGCTGCTGAAAAGGGAGGCTTAATCCATTTTGCAGAGAATACGTTAGGCAACATGAACTTTATCGCAGACATCATCAGGATTCCCAAGACTGGCAAAGCCGATAACTTCGAGACCGTTCATATCAGAATGACCAGACCTTTACAGGCTGGCAACCAGATATTCACCTTACATATTGACGAAGGTGAGATGAGTATCGACAAGATCACCTTCACTCCCCTGGAGATTGACAAAGCAATGAAGATTGCTGTTACGGCTGAGGAGAAGACGATTGTTGTTGACAACAGCACACAGATTACCGTTAATGCCACCTCTACAAGCAGTAGCATTTCCAACGTGAAGATCTACGAAAACGGTATGTACCTGACAACATTGACGGAGGCACCCTACCAGTTCAACTACGCGCCTACCACCAGAGGCACTAAGGTCATCTCGGCTATTGCTACCGATGTTGACGGCAAAGAGTCAAAAATAGCCCAATATACCATCGATGTCAAGGGCAAGCGTACTCCTTACGGAGGCGATGCCATCACTCTTCCTGGTATTATCGAGGCAGAGAACTTTGACCAGGGTGGTGATGGTTTGTCCTTCCATGACTCCGACGACGTTGATGAAGGCAACGTCAACTACCGTTCTGACAACGAGGGTGTTGACATCGTGAGAGGTAACGATGGATATGCTATTGGATACACATCTTCAAATGAGGAATGGCTTGAATATAGTGTTGACGTCAAAGAAGCTGGTGAGTACGATTATATTGCTACAGCTTCTTCAGGAAATGACAACACAGGCTTTACCTTGAGCCTTGTTAATAATGGGCGTTTTACTCAACTTTGTAAGGTTGTTGTAGGAAATACAGGTAGTTGGAGTACATACAAAACATTTACCGGTACTCTTTCTATGAAACTTGAAGCAGGTCCACAGATTTTCCGTATTAAAATTTCTGGTCCCTACTGTAACATTGACAAGATTGAGCTGAAGCCAGTCTCAACAGGTATTGACAAGGTTACGACTGACCGGAAGGCTGGTAAGGCTTACAACCTCAAGGGTCAGCAGACAAATGCCAACCACAAGGGTATCATCATCATGAACGGTAAGAAGTTCGTGAACAAATAGAACTGACAAACCAAAGAAGGAGGTGGGGCTTCATCAGAAGTCTCACCTTTTTTATATATATACAGTCGGCAAATGTTAATCTTCTATAACAAAATGCCTTCCTCTTTTACTTTCACAAGGACGAAACGTCAAAGACAGAAACGAAACCGAAACTTATTAAAACTAAAATGTCAGTTATGAGAAAAATGTTATTCATGGTAGCTGCCCTGACGGCAGTTACAGCAAATGCACAGTTTGGTGCGCCCAGAGTGAACCCCATTGTTCCTTCAGTAACAGCAGAGGTGGAAGACTTCAAGCCTGCCACAACGAATCAGGAGGGTAAGCAGTACCCGATGGTCAACTCACAGCGTATGGTGCGTGCACAGATCTCTGCACCTAAAGCTACTTTCGTCGGACTTGACATCGACGGAAAGATCTATGAGATGAAAAAGGATGAGAACGGTCTGTGGACTGGTACTTCTGCTCCTCAGGACGAGGGTTTCCACTACTATCAGCTGAATATCGACGGCGCTTCCGTCCCCGACCCAGGCAGCAGGTATTACTATGGTGCCAGCCGTTGGGGCAGTGGTATAGACATTCCTGCTGCCGATGAGGATTTCTATACCGTGAAGAACGTGCCGCAAGGTTCTGTCAACGAGGTATATTACTATTCTACCGTCACAGAATCGATGCGTCACGGATATATCTATCTGCCTGCAGAATACTATTCCAACCCCACCAAGAAGTTCCCTGTACTCTATCTGCAACATGGTATGGGTGAGAACGAGACAGGCTGGAGCGCCCAGGGCAAGACAGGTATCATCATGGACAACCTGATTGCGGCAGGCAAGGCAGTACCGTTTATCATCTTCATGGACAATGGTCTGAATGCACGTCGTCCTGGTGATCCTCAGGGTGGCTTCGGCTTTGGCGGTCCTCGTCCTGGCGGTCCACAGGGTCGTCCGCAGGGAATGCCTCAGGGACAGCGTCCGCAGGGTGGTCCTCAAGGTGGTCGTCCCCGTATGGATGGTGCTGGCTTCGCCCAGATGGCACGACGCATGGGCGGTGCTTTCGAGGAAGTGCTCATCAAGGATATCATCCCGATGGTGGAGAAGAACTACCGTGTGATTACTGATACTGAGCATCGTGCGATGGCTGGCCTCTCCATGGGTGGCATGCAGACACATGGTATCACACTGAACAACCCCACGAAGTTCGCCTATGTAGGTATCTTCAGCGGTGGCACAATCAGTCCTGATGAGCTGAAGGATATCCCTGACTTCAAGAAGACCAACAAGGTGCTCTTTATGAGTGCAGGTAGTAAGGAGACGGGAATGGCAGAGGGTGAGAACAGTGTAGGTAAGGCTGCCGAGAATATGAAAGCCATCGGCATCAACGCCCACTCTTATATCTCCCCAGGAACAGCCCACGAGTGGCAGACATGGCGTCGCAGCCTGTATCAGTTTGCCCAGCTGATATTCAAATAAACAAAAAAGAAACAGCGTGAGTAATCTTGTTTTACTCACGCTGTTCTTTTATATTCAGAAATTCTTCCGAACACCTTGCCAGTCGGGGAATTTCATCTTCAGATACTCATCGTCAAGGAAGAGGGCAGACTGACCAACCTTGCCTTTCAACTGCCAGTCGAGCCATTTCACTACTGCCTTTGCATAGTTACCGCCATATTTCTCGTAATAGGTACCACTATGGCCGTCCTTGGAGTTCAGCATCACCACAGGGATATTATCAGCTATACGCTCATAGTCTTTCTGTGCATTGGCATACGCAATATCGCCAGGACCCCCAATCATATAGAACATCGGAGTATGAAGGTTCTTGAGAGACTCCTTCGTCGCTCCCATCATTTCCATATCTCCGATACCTGTGTTCAGCATCACACAGGTCTTGATACGTGGGTCGTAGGCAACAGCCAACACCTGTGCACCTCCGCACGACTGACCCATTGCCGCCACATGGTCGAGGTCAAGACAGTGGTAGTACTCTGAGCCTTGGGTGGCATTCTGCTCCGTCAACCAGTCGAGCACCTCCAACAACATCTTCGGATAGGTCCTGAAGACTGGAGCCGCAGGCTGACTTTGCTTCTTACCTTTCTTGGCATTCTTGGCAGCCTCCTCTCTCTGTTTTGCCTGTTGCTCGTCACGAGCCTTCCGCTCTTCAGCTGTTAGTGGCAGGATTTTCTCACCATTAGCCATGATCACCTCTCCTTTTGTTTCAGGATAAGCCGACTTCAGAACACCTCTCCACTGTGCCATCACATCCGCTTCGTCATACGGACCGATGGCTGCAGCCACATAACCGTAGGATGCTACCTCGCTCAGCAACAGGCGCATCTCCACATTGTTGTTGAAACAGGCTCCGTTGGCATAGACAATCACAGGCAGGACACCCTGCTGCGCCACTATTTCCTTCAGGTTCTGAGGACGATACACTGTAAAGCCGGTACAAGAGGCATCGCCCACCACTTCCGACTTGAAGGGGCCTGTGCCGCCTTCTTCCACTACTTGCCTTTGAGTTGTCTGGGCATTCATCTGCCCCACACTCACAGCGATCATCGCCGCTGTCATTAATAACTTCTTCATAAGCTTCTTATTATGATGAACTTGTCTTTTTACAAAGATACACATTTTACACAGAAGGGGTATAATGAATTGCCAGCAATGTAAGGTCATCACTCTGCTCAGCATCCATCACATAGTTGTGAACAGCATCTGTGACTCTCGTCAGAATATCCTTTGGACACAGGGCGGTACACTGTTCGAGATGACAATGGTTATTGGAAGATTATTCCTTATAACCCGTCTTAGCTTATACCAAACAGACACCTTCGACACGATGTTTTCTCAGATTCTTTATTATTACTTTCCTTCTATGACGAATATCAGTTTTTGCAAAAGTAATAATAAAAATTGAATATCTGTAAGATTTTGATTAATTTCTCAATTACATATAGTACCTTTGCTGTTGGAATTTATTCCAATGCCTCCTTTCGACTGCCCTATACCTGACTGTCTCTTAGGTCAGCAGCGAGTGCTGCTGACTTTGACAGCGGCCGCTGTCGTTATTAGCAGCGCCCGCTGCTAATAACAGCACCGTCCGCCGCTATACCGACAACAACGCCACTTTCACCCTGATAGTGCCTGCCTTTCCCCTTGTTATAACGCCTCCTTCCCCCATTAGGAAGCATCTACTCCCAAGATAAGATGAAATAAAACAAAACGAAAAGGTTTCCTGTCATATCAATTCTTCCTGCATTCAGTCCGAAGGTCTTCGAGAGCCTTATATTCAGCCGGATCATACTTCACGATAGGTGCGATAGTCATTCTGGCGGCATTGCCAAGTCTTTTCTCAAGAAGTTTATACTCTTTGTACTGGGAAAGGATCATCTCCTTCATCTCGTCTGTCAGGGGAAGTTCGCTCTCCAAACCCGATTCGCGGATCATAACCCGACTCCTTGATGCTACAGATAGTTCAACATGTAGTTGTACATAACAGATAATATCGAAAAAATCCTCTGGCGGGAAAACGTTTTTGACCGACTCAAGGAAATTGCCGGTAGGGGTGTTGTCCAGATGCCCCTTCTTGATGGAGTCAAGCAGGCTTAACTGTTTGTCGAGTCCTGTGTCAAGCCAGCTATGGATCATTCCGACATCGTAGAAGTATATCCAAACCAATAGGCCTCCTATCGTGCCAATAACGAAAAAGAACTGCACGAGGGGATTGAAATGGAAGGTATTGTGGAACACGTGCAGCACAGGTGCTTCCGATAACAGGAATACAGACATTGCAATATCGCTCTTTTTGATGCCAGATCGGGAACGGGAATATTCAATCATACGAACTATCAGCATGAGTCCGGCAGCGACAATGGCACTGCAACCCATGTGGACAAGGGCCACCTCGAGACCTCGGAAAAGAACGGTACCTATACCCATTTCGTTGCCCCACAACAGGTAGAAGATGTTCTCAAGAATGGAAAATCCGCCACCAACGGCTGCACCGCAGATGACGCTGTCGATGAAGAACACGGCTGCACCGCAGATGACGCTGTCGATGAAGAACACGATTTTCTTGCGGCTGGCCAACCAAAGAAGCGGGACGGCTTTGACAATCTCTTCTATGATGGGGTTGACGGAATCCGACTGACTCTCGGAAATAATCTTTCCTGTCAATTGGAACAGGGCGAAACAGGCCAACGCTGTCAGCATACCACTTAGAATCAATAGGAGGAGGCGCTTCACGCTGATGAGCGAGAAGTTGTCGATCTGATAGACGACAAAGATGTAGATGACAACGGGGAGGAGAGCAGCGACGAATAACATTATAACAGTTTGAGTGAAATCATGAATTCATTATTGCCACGCCTTCCACCATCGAATCCCGATGGTGCAAACAGATGACCGTAGCCGATAGACAACGTCGTCTTGAGATAATTCAGGAACACCAGTTCAGTAGTCAGCTGGATACCTGTGCTGTAATACATCTTGTGAGATGAGTTGGGATTCCAGACGGAGAGCCCCGTCCCGAAGAACGAGCACTGGATCCACGTCGGATAGCAGAACAGGGCACCGAAGTTATTAAGGCGGAGCGGGCGCAGGTTGAGCTCTGCCGTCGCCTTGGCAAAGGAGTGTGCCGGGATGGCATCGATGGCAGCACCAGGCATCGCCAAGGTCGTACGATATTGGAAGGCATCCCTATGGTCACCTGCTGCCGTACGGAGCCAGAACGAGGTGTTTCTGTCAAAGGGCACCAGGGTGCCGAAGTTACCTGAAGCCTCTACAGAGGGATAAAACCGTCCGCCAGCCAGATAGCCGTAGCCTTCAATGCCTAACTCATAGCCTTGCTCTTTCATCACACCACCCAATGAGGTGCGGGTCTTTGACCACTTCCCATAAATCGACGCAGTCTGCATCGACCTGACATCTTGCACCTCAACCTCCTGATACAAGGGCAGTGCATCCATATCACCGTAGGCTGCCACCGAGAAGCCCCATGATTTGCTATACGGTGTAACTAAAGAATTGATGTTGTCGTAGGTCAA
This sequence comes from uncultured Prevotellaceae bacterium, assembly GCA_902769805.1. Lineage (GTDB taxonomy): Bacteria > Bacteroidota > Bacteroidia > Bacteroidales > Bacteroidaceae > Prevotella. The sequence continues at coordinate 1,354 of CACXQL010000036.1, read as the reverse complement.
CTGCACCACATAACCCTTTTCGCATCGGACCGAAGAGGTCGTAGAAGTCCATGTGGTTCCATGCGGCCTTAAGACTCCAGAAATAGTATTTCCAATCGAAGTCAACATGGAATTTGTTCTTCCAGGCGTTATTACTCCATGGGGAGAGACCGACTGACAGTTTCATGCTGCTCAGTCCTACGGGGTCGTTCACGTTGAAGCGGTAGCCTAACACGGGGGTCATGTGATTCCATGCTCTGGCATCGGTGAAACCGCTGATGATAGGATAGGCCCCGGCAAACTTCATTTCTTTAAAAACGTTGTAAGGCGTGATGTTGTTATACACATCGCCGAAGTTCTTTCTGGGCAGCGAGTCTCTGAGAAGACCAACCTGTTCCAACGCCTCCTTGTTATTCTCATAGGCGAGCTGCCCATAGAGGTTCACGGCATTGGCATCTTTCACCACCTCACGGGAGAGCAAGACGGGCTGCAGTCCGTCGCGCTTGAACTGGAGCGCCAGCAACTGCCCCGGTGTAATCTCCAATGGTGCAAAGAGGCCGATGTCGGTATTGGTGAGCATCTCCATCTCGCGTGTCTCTATGTTAATCTGCCAGAGGTTGGAGACACCCGTATAGTAGGAACTGCCTATCAGATACTTGTCATCGAGCGAGAAGCGGAACTGTCCTAAGTTGCTGTCTTTCCATGTAATCAGTTTCACAGGCTTGAAGATGGCCTTCGCCAGTTCTTCTGTGTTGAACAGCAAAAGTGTGTGCTCGCCGTTGTCGCCCTGACTGGTGAACGACAGCCATTTGCCGTCGTGACTGATATCTGCGTCGAACACGCTGACACCAAACGGGAAGGCATAGATGACTTCCGGATTCTCCAAATCGCGGTCCAGACGCACAATCGACTGTGTACCGCCATTGGAGAACAGGCCGTAGAGACAGTCGTGGGTGTTGTCATACACGATATTGCCGATGCGCTGGTACTTCTTTTTCTTCACCACCTTCTTCTGTCGGATATCATAGATTTCCAAACCACGCATCTTCGAATTGTTCGTTGTATAGATGAGTCGCTGACCCTTACGGTCAAGTGCTACGTAAGCAGGGTCATAGAGCTGGATGCCGTAGATGTCGTTCAGCCGCTTCTGCTCGCCCGTCTGCAGGTCGATCTCCGTCATGTGTGCAAAGTCACCAGGGGCATTCATGGCGGCATAGGCCTTTTGGGTGGCAGGGTCATAGACGAAGGGTGACACAGACCCCAGCGGTTCTTTGGTCAGGGGTTGTGTCTTTGTAATGGGATATTGGCGGATGGCGGCGAGGTTTTCTTCCTGATGCTTCTTCTCGTCCTCCTTCCAGTCGTTCCATACTTTTCT
>CACXQL010000035.1 GCA_902769805.1 uncultured Prevotellaceae bacterium | reverse complement strand
TCAGCTACTCGGTGGAGAGTTCTGGTACGAATAGCGCAGTTCCACAACCCGTTTGGAAGGCAGCCTTGGTGCTGCCTTTTGTATCTATTCTTCCCAGTCGATTTCCTGGAAGCGTGAGAAGCGTTTACCGTTCCGTTCTATCTGCTCAAAGAACATCTTTTCTGGGCGTACCCAGTATTTGCGGTCGCCGTAGAGAGCCTGATAGACTACCATCCGTTCCTGAGTCTCTGAATCGAAGGCTGATGCTATCAACTTGTACTTGTTTCCCTTGAAGTGCTGGAAATATCTTACCCGGTCTTCTGCGATAGGATAGTCAAGCAGCAGCTTCTCAATGAGCGGACAGTACCACGTCTTGAATTGTTCAGCCGTTGGCGTATGTCCTCCAGGGAAGTGATGGCTGTTCATATAGTGCTTCAGGAAAAGGGGCTCGAAGTGTGCCAAAGTGTCCAAAAAAACGCAGAAAAATGCCTCTGTATGCACTTTTCGGTTTGTTTTAACTTTTGGGTACAGTTACACTCTGAGGATATCCCCGTGGCGGCTCCAACGCTTGTGGAGACCACGCAGAATCTACTTGCCCACGCAGAAATGCTGGAAGATGTTGTTGAGGACTTCGTTGGGGGTGATCTGTCCCTCTCCGGTTATTTCTGCTAGTTCAGAGAGGACTTGGCGGAGATCTTCGGAGATGAGGTCACCACTGAGTTGCTGATGGAGTCCGTTGATGACACGGCTGAGGCTCTCGTTAGCCTTTATGAGTGCTTGGTAATGGCGGGCATTGGAGATGATGACTTCTGAGTCTGCTGTTTGTGGAACGGCATCGAGAAGTTGTTGGCGTAATGTGTCGAGACCGATGCCGTATTTTGCCTGAAAAGCCTCTGTCTTGTTTTCTATGCGGATGAGGGTCTGGTTCTCTCTGACAGGAATGTCAGGGTAGGGGACTCCCGGTTCCGTCATCATCAATATAACTTTCGCCTTTTGTGCCGCCTCCATGGAGCGGTCAATACCCATTTGCTCAATGGTGTCGGAAGTATGGCGAATACCAGCGGTGTCTATGAAGCGGAAGGTGATGCCCTCAATCTGTATCGTGTCCTCAATGGTGTCGCGAGTAGTACCTTGTATATCTGATACGATGGCACGCTCCTCGTTGAGCAGGGCATTAAGCAGCGTGCTCTTTCCGACATTAGGAGCCCCTACTATTGCGACAGGAATGCCATCCTTCAGAGCCTGTCCAGTCTCAAAAGTCTTGGCAAGATGTGTGATATGTGCGTCTATGTGTTGAGCCAACGAAAGAAGTTCCGAACGGTCGGCAAACTCCAGGTCCTCATGGTCAGAGAAATCGAGTTCCAGTTCGAGGAGGGAAGTCAGTTTGAGCAGTTGCCCGCGCAGTCTCGACAGCTCTGAAGAGACCCCACCTTTGAGCTGGCTCATAGCAAGGTGGTGGGAAGCCTTGCTGGTAGATGCTATCAAGTCTGCCACAGCCTCCGCCTGACTCAGGTCCATCTTGCCGTTGAGGTATGCCCGCATCGTAAACTCCCCCGGTCCTGCCATACGACAACCATGTTGCACCAACAACTCTAATACCTTATTTAATATATAGCGGCTGCCATGACAACTAATCTCCACAGAGTCCTCACCAGTATAAGAGTGGGGAGTACGGAAAATGCTTACCATACATTCATCGAGAATCTCAGAGCCATTTTTGATGTGCCCGTAATGGATGGTATTAGGTTGGGCATTGCTAATGTCCTTGCTAAACACGCGAGAAAGAATCTCAAGCGACTGAGCCCCTGAGATCCTGATAATCCCAAGAGCCCCACCAAGAGCCGTTGCGAGTGCACAGATAGTGTCGTTCATTTATATTCTGTCAAGTACCTTTTGGATGAGTGTATCAATGGAGTTCTTATATTCCGTATTCATTTCTGTGGTATATCGATTGGCAATTACCATGCAACAGGTCATAGCACGATGACCTAAGAGGGATGCCATACCAGCGAGAGCGGAGGATTCCATCTCGAAGTTGCAGACTTTCATACCCTCATATTCGAACGACTCCACTTTGGCATTCTGATCGGGATCGGCAATAGGAGCACGGAGCTGTCGTCCCTGTGGACCATAGAAACCGCCACAGGCAATCGTATAGCCGCGAACCATATCATCCTGTGCTATTTGGTCTATGAGTGTAGCATCAGCGACTGCAACATAAGGAGCTCCTTTGATAGGATTCCATTGCATGTGTTCCTTGAAAGCTTGTTCTAGTTGGAGGTCACACACCTCATTACGTCCTGCGTAGTAGTTCAACAGCCCATCGAATCCGATGCTCTTGACGCTGGCGATGAAGCATCCTGTGGGTGTGAAAGGCTGTAATCCGCCACAAGTACCGATACGTACAATGGTCAGACTACGATGTTCCTCCTTCTCCATCCTAGTGGTATAGTCGACATTCGCAAGGGTGTCGAGCTCATTCATCACGATATCTATATTGTCACAGCCGATACCCGTTGACTGGACAGTGATGCGTTTTCCTTGATATGTACCAGTGATAGCATGGAACTCACGACTACTGACCTCACATTCACGCGAGTCAAAATGGGAGGCAACCGTCTCCACGCGTCCAGGGTCACCAACGAGGATGACACGGTCTGCCAGTTGTTCTGGGCGCAGATGCAGGTGGAAGCAAGAACCGTCATTGTTGATGATTAATTCTGATGCTGGGAACACTCTTTTATTCATAAGGCTCATTTGTTATTAGTTAGATATATGTTTTCCGCTTGGCGGATGGCTTTTTCTTTTTGATGGATGGCGCGACTTAACTCGTACAGGACATCCTCGTTGTCGAGAATCTCACGAGCGAGTGTCATACGTTCATTAGTCGTTGCCTTGGAATAGTATTTACGTGCTTTCTCTAAAGTCAGGACTGTTTGCTCATATCGTTGCTTTAACGTGACGAGCTGATTGTAACGCTCTTGGTTATCAGGAGCTTTGAAATTACTCAAATGGTGATAAGTTAATTGATCGTTGATGACGAAGGAGAATGCTGGTTGTCGGGCAGGTGTCATACTCTTTACCTTTTGCAATCTTTGTTTAGCTTCATTGAGTTGCTGTTTGTTGTCCCATGTCTTGGTGATTCTTGCAATCCTTGCGAAGTCAGCAATCTGTTCTGGAGTGTATCGTGCAGCGTCATAAGTTTGGTACTTCTCAGCAGGCACGAAGGTATAGACGCATACCTTACCTTCAGGCTGATTCCTGTCGGAAGCAAAGAATCCCAGTTGGTTGTATTCGTCAATCGCCAGCATATAGTCGTTATCAGTAGAGTTAAAGGGCATACCGATGTTCTCTGGTTTGAGAAATCTGCCTTCTTCTCTGTCGTAGGTCGTCATAAAGATGTCGTAACCGCCAATGCTTTCTTCTCCTTTTGCTGCGAAATAGAGTGTGATACCATCGGGCATCATGAAAGGATAGCCTATCCGTTGAAACTGCAGGAAGTCATTCGTTCCTAAAGCCTCTGTGGCATTAGTCCATTGTCCGTTCTGATATTCACGACAGATAAGTGCAGCCTGTTTTGTAGTGTCCATGCTGGCATAGAAGCAACGGTTGTTCAGTGCATTCATGAATGTCAGAGCCAGCGATGCATCCTTTGGGAAGAAGGAATGATAAGGAGCTATCCTTCCTCCCTCTTCTGTCAGATGGTATGCACGGAGGAAGTTCTTTTTATCGACGACCACGCTGTCAATGAACATGATATGCTGGGTGGCTTTCGTCATACGCTGTATGCGCTCCGACTGTTGCGCATGAATAGTTGTAGCCACAAACAACAGCAGTAGCATGGTCACTCGCTGTATCAGTTTATTGCCTGCCTCCAAGGCATTCCAGATAGAATAGCGAGCCTCTGTGTTCATCTGTTGCATTCGCTCAAGGAGTTCATAGGCAGCAGTACGGTTGGTATCATGCTCATAAGGACATTGCTTTAATTGTCTCTCATAGCCCTGTTGCTCTGCATACGCCTTGATATCCGTTTCTTCACACAGACACAAGGGACGGATGATGGCAAGTGGCATCTTTTCCATCTCCAAGTAGGCAGGCATCGTTGAGAACTGTCCTTGGAAGGTAAGATTCATCAATGCCGTATGGATGATGTCATCCTGATGATGTCCTAAAGCAATCTTGTTGCAACCGAGTTTCTGTGCAAGATTAAAGAGTTGTTTGCGACGCTGCCAGGAACACAGGAAGCAGGCAGGTTTCTTCTCTGAAGGTTCAAAGCTGGTAGTGATGATATGAAGGGGTACACCCAGTGTATCACAGAAACGTTGCAGATAGGTGGTGTCTGTCTCATATTGGATATTCTCCATACGGACATGAAGTGCCTCGATGGTGAAATGCGGCTGATATACCTTTGACTGACGTGCAAGGAGTTCCAACAGGCACAACGAGTCTTTCCCCCCAGACAATCCTACGAGAATCTTATCACCGTTCTCTATAAGGTGATAGTCTCTCAGTGCTTTGCGGAATCGTCGTTGCAGTCTTCTCTCAACTATCATCTTGATTATTTCATGAAGACAAGATAGACAGCGCAGATAATCAGGAAGAAAGCGAGGATATGGTTCCAGTGCAGGTTCTGCCCTTGGAACATGATGTTGGCAATGACGGCAAAGACTCCCAAGGAGATACACTCTTGAATGACTTTCAGTTGTACCAGTGTAAATGGTCCGCCGTTACCATCAAAGCCCAGACGGTTGGCAGGTACTTGACAACAATACTCGAAAAAGGCTATCATCCATGAGAAAACAATGACGCCAATGAGCGGCCAGTTGCTGCTGACACCCGTCTCAGATAATTTCAAATGCCCATACCAAGCAAGTGTCATAAACACATTACTTAGTATGAGCAATATGATAGTATAGAGTCCGTTCATGACTACTTCTTCTGCAGATACTCATCCATATTGGCAGCAGCCCTGCGACCGTCACCCATAGCGAGAATGACAGTAGCTCCTCCACGGACGATATCACCGCCTGCGAAGATCTCTTCGCGAGCAGACTGCATTCCCTCGTTGACTACAATGGTGTTCTTACGACCCAGTTCCAGTCCTTCAATAGACTTCGGAACAAGTGGGTTGGGGGATACACCGACGGCTACGATGACCTGGTCAACATCGAGTGTAACAGTCTTGCCTTCCACGGGAACAGGACTACGACGACCAGACGCATCAGGTTCTCCGAGTTCCATGACCTGTAGGACGGCAGCCTTGACGGCACCATTTTCGTCGGCAAGATACTCGATGGGATTATGCAATGTCAGGAAATTGATACCTTCCTCTTTAGCATGCTTCACCTCTTCCAGACGTGCCGGCATCTCCTGTTCAGAGCGACGATAGACGAGCGTTACATTTCCACCCAGTCTCTTTGCCGTACGACAAGAGTCCATAGCCGTATTACCACCACCGACGACGAGAACATTCTTTCCGAAATTGATAGGTGTGTCCGTTGTAGGATTGGCGGCATCCATCAGATTGACACGTGTCAGGTACTCGTTCGACGACATGATATTGATGGCATTCTCACCTGGGATATTCATGAAGTTAGGCAAACCTGCTCCAGAGCCTACGAAGATACCTTTGAATCCTTGCTGCTCAAGAGTCTCCACACTGATGGTTTTACCTACGATGACATCGGTTTGGAAATGAACCCCCATCTTGGCAAGGTTCTCAATCTCTACATCCACAATCTTGTTAGGCAGACGGAATTCAGGAATACCATATTTCAAGACACCACCGATCTCGTGCAATGCCTCGAAAACATATACGTCATATCCTTTCTTCACCATATCGCCAGCGAAGCTCAGTCCAGCAGGACCTGAACCAACAACGGCAATCTTAATACCGTTGGCAGGAGCAATCTCCGGCAGACTGATATTACCGCTCTCACGCTCGTAGTCAGCGGCGAAGCGCTCCAGATAACCGATAGCCACGGCAGGCTCGTTCATCTTCAGGTGGATACACTTGCTCTCACACTGTTTCTCCTGCGGACAAACACGTCCACAGACAGCAGGGAGGGCAGAAGTGTTCTTCAAGACCTTAGCAGCAGCCAAGAAATCACCACGCTCGATATTCTTAATGAATGAAGGAATATTAATATTGACAGGACAACCCTCGACACAGGTAGGCTTCGCACAGTCAAGGCAACGCTTAGCCTCTGTCATTGCCATCTCCTTCGTGAGTCCGATGTTTACTTCCTCCGTACGTGTAGTGGCACGATAGACAGGGTCAAGCTCTGGCATGATGACACGCTCAATGGCAGTACGCTCTTTGGGTTTCATGCTCTTGCGGAGTTCCTCACGCCAGGGAGCACTGCGGTCAGTCAGCACCTCGATAGGATCATCAGTGGCTTCTGTAGCTTCTATAGTGCCTGTAGTACCTGTAGTTCCTATAGTATCTGTAGTATCAGAACTCAGATGCTCCTCATAATGCTCCAGTTCCTCTTGCTCAGCACGCTTGAAGGTTCCCATACGTTTGAACATCTCGTCCCAGTCAACCAAGGCACCGTCGAACTCAGGACCGTCGATGCAGACGAACTTCGTCTTGCCACCGATCGTCAAACGGCATGCTCCACACATACCTGTACCGTCGACCATGATGGTGTTGAGGCTGACCTCACAGGGGATATTGTATTTCTGTGCCGTGAGATTCGAGAATTTCATCATGATGGGAGGACCGATGGCAAACACCTTGTCTACATGCGGCTCTTGTTGGATGAATTTCTCAATACCCACCGTGACTACACCTTTCTCACCATAGCTACCATCATCTGTCATAATGATGACCTCATCGGAACTCTCACGAACCTTGTCCTCGAGGATGATAAGGTCTTTCGAGCGACCAGCCATCACGGAGAGGACGCGGTTACCAGCAGCCTTCAGTGCCTGAATGATGGGTAACATAGGTGCTACACCGAGTCCACCGCCTGCACATACGACAGTGCCGTAGTTCTCTATATGCGTAGGATTACCCAGTGGACCTACCACATCAGCCACATACTCACCGACATTCAGGGCACATAATTTCTTGGATGACAGTCCTACCATCTGCACGACCAGTGTGATAGTGCCTTTGTCTATATCCGCACCGGCAATAGTCAGTGGCATACGCTCACCTTTCTTGTCCACGCGGACGATGACGAAGTTACCCGCTTTGCGGCTTTGGGCAATCAGGGGGGCTTCTTGTTCTTTCCTTACAATCTTATTCATAATTATCCAATATATTGGAGAATCAGGTCTACTGCCTCCTGCTCAGTCTTGCCTTCCATAGAGATGACGAGATCGTAATTGCGGGTGTCATAACGTGAGGTACCCGTATATTTCTTCACATAGGTCTCACGCATACCGTCAATCTTCTTAATGACTTTCTCTGCTTCCTCGTGGCTCAGTTTCTGCTTGTTCATGATACGCTGGATACGATGCTCCAGTGGAGCCTGAATCAGGATGCTGAGGTGGTTGGGGTGATTGGCAAACACATAGAATCCGGAGCGACCAGCGATGACGCAAGACTCTTCCTTTGCGAGGTTCTCGAGGACTTCCTTTTCAACCTTGAACATGTCATCAGTAGTCGTCAGGTGGAACTCTTCTCCAGTCATGCGCTGATAATACCACATCTCGTTCATGTTCTGTCCCATATACATGGCTGCATTGATGACCTCACGCCACCACTGGGTCTTACTGCCCTTCAGGCGTTCAATCTCCTCGGTATTTAAATGGAACTTGTTCTCCAGCTCTTTGATGAGCGCCTTGTCATAGAATGAGACACCTAATTGCTCGGCTAACATTCTGCCGATGGTACGACCACCACTACCTAACTCACGGTTAATCGTGATGACAAACTTTTCGTTCTTGTTCATAATTCAATGGTTTTAAGTAATTATTTATATTTCTCTTTTATTTAGTCAATAATCTCGAAACCAGTATAGGGAACGAGGGCTGCAGGAATCTTGATGCCCTTCTCCGTCTGGTTGTTCTCTAAGAGGGCTGCCACGATACGAGGCAGAGCGAGGGCAGAGCCGTTCAGGGTATGGCACAGTTCTGTCTTCTTCGTATCAGCACGACGGTAGCGGCACTTCAGGCGGTTAGCCTGATAGGTGTCGAAGTTAGAGACGGACGAAACCTCCAGCCAACGCTTCTGTGCCTCAGAGAACACCTCAAAGTCATAGCAGATAGAAGAAGTGAAAGACTGGTCGCCGCCACAGAGCAACAGGATGCGGTAGGGGAGTTCCAGTTTCTTCAGCAGTCCCTCCACATGCTCCAGCATCTCCTTATGGCTTTCCTTGGAATGCTCCGGTTTGTCGATACGCACGATCTCAATCTTCGAGAACTCATGCAGGCGGTTCAGTCCACGAACGTCCTTACCGTATGAGCCAGCCTCACGACGGAAGCACTCGGTATAGGCGCAGTTCTTGATAGGCAACTGAGCCTCGTCAAGAATCACGTCACGATAGATATTCGTTACAGGAACCTCGGCGGTAGGGATGAGGTAGAAGTCATCTACCTCACAGTGATACATCTGTCCTTCTTTGTCAGGCAACTGACCTGTACCATATCCAGAGGCGGCATTGACTACCGTTGGCGGCATGATCTCTGTATATCCGCTCTTGCGAGCCTCGTCCAAGAAGAAATTAATCAGTGCGCGTTGCAGTCTTGCTCCCTTGCCGATATAGACGGGGAAACCAGCACCTGTAATCTTCACGCCTAAGTCGAAGTCGATGAGATTGTATTTCTTGGCAAGTTCCCAGTGGGGAAGGGGATTGGCAATACCCAGTGAAGGATTCACGTCCCAGTTACCTACAGTGTCGCTGGCAGAACATTCCTTCAGATTGCTCTTTACCACGTGGTTGTCCTCAGCGGCTTTACCCTCAGGAACCTCGTCGTAAGGGATATTCGGAATCTGGCAGAGCAGGCGTGTCATCTCCTCCTGTGACTGGTTCATCGTCTCTTCCAGTTGTTTGTTGGTTTCCTTCATCTGTGAGACCTGCGCCTTGATAGCGTCAGCCTCGTCGCGCTTGCCTTCTTTCATCAGTCCGCCGATCTGTGCGGCAAGTTTCTTTGCCTCGCTCAGGTTAGCGTCTAATTGTTGTTGTGCCTCACGGCGTTTCTTGTCAACGGCAAGCACTTCATCTATAGCCTCCTTGGCTCCTTGGAAGTGTTTCTTTTCCAATCCGCGTATCACGCGTTCTGTCTCCTCTGTAATGAGTTTAAGTGTAAGCATAATATGTCTTTTGTTTAATAATTTCGAGTAAAACGGTACAAAGGTACGAATATTAATTGAGAATAGAGAACTGAAATTTGAAAAATTTATATGAGGATTGTTATTTAAGATGTTCGCGCATGATAATACAGCTCCAATGGTTGTCTTCCCGTTGACGGATAAGATGGAGCCCCAGTTCCTTCCCCTTGTCCTCCAGGAGAGGGATATCTTCCGTATAGAAACCGCTCATGATAAGTGTACCGCCCTTCGTCATTACCTTCCGGAAGCGTTCCATGTCATTCAACAGGATATTACGGTTGATGTTTGCCAGCACATAGTCGAAACGCTCATTGGTGGAGTCGAGTAGGGAGGCATCTCCACAAAGGACAGTCATATGCTCATCGACATGATTTATGACTGCATTATGTCGGGTGTTGTCTGCACTCCATTCGTCTATGTCATAGGCGGTTACGTGTTTTGCTCCAAGTTTCAGTGCAGCAATCCCCAAGATACCTGTTCCGCATCCGGCATCCAATATATTCTTGTCTTTTAGGGACGCTTCAAGAAGGGTGGTGCATACCATCTGAGTCGTCTCATGTGTCCCTGTTCCGAAAGCAAGGTGCGCATCGATTTCTATGGCTATTTCTGCTGTTGACTGTTCAGGAAGATGTCGTCCGTCGTGGATGATCATTTGGTTGTTTCCGATGACGATAGGCTCAAAGCCCTCTTGTTCCCATTGTTCGTTCCAGTCCTTGTCCTCCGCTTCCGTCACATTATATAATATATGTGTTCCTTCCATGGGAAAGAACTGTAATGTCTGGTCCAGCGCGTCTGCGTCGAAGAGAGCCTGCTGGACATACCCTTTCAGTCCCTCATCTGTTTCCTCAAAGGTCTCAAAGCCTGCCTCACCAGCGAGTGCGGCAAGGATGTCACAGGCATCCTGTGAGAGTGGCTGAACCTTGAAATTGACTTCGTAATACTTCATGTGATGTCATTATTTTTACTGCAAAATTACAAAAAATAGGGAAAAACCTATCTTAGTTTAGGGTTTTTCCCTAATTTTGCACTGAATTTAGTTGTAATTTTGCAACGTGAAACCATAAAATGATGGAAAAGAAAATGAAAAAGTTAGTTCTACTCTCAGTCCTTTTAGGAGCCATGCCTATCACGATGATGGCACAGGACGACGATCTTTACTTCGTACCTACGAAGGAGAACGTGGCTAAAGAAGCCGAGAAGTATGGGATGCCTTCCAGTACTTACTATGTGGGCAGTACACGTAGCGCTGACGAATACAACCGCCGTGTATGGAGCCGTGTCGCCCCGATAGACTCTGCGGGCAATGATATCATCGACTTCTCAGCGGAGAAAGGTGTCTATCCTGACTCTGCCTATAGTGATGTGAGCGACTATAAGTACACCAGTCGCATGAGCCGTTTCGATGATTATACCCCGAGTGCGGCTTATTGGGCAGGTTTCCGTGATGGTCGTTGGACTTCCCCATGGTATTACAGCACCTATTATAGCTGGTATGATCCCTGGTATGATCCCTGGTATGACCCTTGGTATGACCCCTGGTATCCTCCTTATTACTACTACTCATCGTGGTATTATCCCTGGCGTTATCGCTACGGCTATTGGGGCGGCTATTACTATCCTCGTTACTATGGCTACGGCTATTATGCAGGACGCTCTTGGAGCCGTGCGGGAATCTCCCATCATAAGTATGCGGTCAATACCAGAGGCAGAGGTACGAATCGCCGTATCAACAGTGGCAGCTTAGGCGGTTATCGCAGCAACAGCGGTACACGTACCTATACTCCTGCTCGTACCAATACGAATAGTAATACCACTTCCTTCGGCGGCAGTCGTAGCGGTGGTGGCGGTTCTTTCGGAGGCGGTCGTAGCGGCGGTTTCTCTGGTGGCGGTCGCTCTGTAGGTGGCGGACACTCTTATGGTGGACGCAGATAGTTTAAAGTTTAGAGTTTAAAGTTTATAGTTTAAAGATATGAAGAGGATATATTTATTCGCAGCAATGGCAATGACTGGCATGCAGATGCAGGCACAGGACTATGCCGCAACACAGGATACCTATGTGGGAGCATCACTGGCAACAGAAGACCTGAACGGTACAGCCCGTTATGTCGGAATGGGTGGTGCGATGGATGCGCTGGGCGCAGAGATCTCCGCGATAGGCAGTAACCCTGCAGGTATCGGACTCTTCCGCAAGGGACAGGTCTCTGCCACGCTGGGTGTCAATATCCAGGAAAACGGGATGAGCTTCCAAGACGGTAGTAAGACGCATGTCTCTTTTGATCAGGTGGGTATCGTGTATTCGTCCCGTCAAGGTAAGGAGAGTTATGTGAACTTCGCCTTTAACTACCATAAGAACCGTAACTTCAATCATGTGCTCTTTGCCGCTAATGCATTGAATGGTTCTGCCCAGAATCGTCAGACAGTATTCAAGGATATGAACGGTCTTTTCAATCACAACGGACTGGCATATTCTCAGCTGGACGATCTCTATGAGGGAAACATGGTGCTTGATGAGGAAGGTGTCCTCCATGACTATGCAGGAGAGTCTTATGACTTCACTCGTGCCAATACGGGCTATATCGGTGAGTTCGACTTCAATATCAGCGGTAATATCAAAAACCGCCTGTATCTTGGACTGACCATCGGTATCCATAATGTGAACTACAAGAACTATAGTGAGTATTACGAGGTGCTCAACAGTACCGAGATTTCGGATGTTCTCATCACCGATAATCATAAGATCACAGGCTTCGGCTATAATATCAAGGCTGGTCTGATAGTCCGTCCTGTCGAGGAGTCTCCCTTCCGTATCGGCGTGTCTGTTGCCACTCCGACATTCTATCGTCTGACGACGGAGAACTATACCACTATCGGCACTAGTGTCGATCGTTCTGCTGCCAAGGAAGACTTCCGCTTCAACACCCCTTGGAAGTTTGGTGTAAGCCTCGGTCATACCGTCGGTAGCAACATCGCCTTAGGCGCTGGCTATGAGTATGCCGACTATGGCGCTTGTGACATGCGTGTCATCGACGGTCGTCGCTATGACTGGTATAATGATGTCTATTACGATGACAGCTCCAGTGACAACGTGATGAAGCGTCATACAGAGAGAACGCTGAGGGGCGTGTCCACCCTGAAGGTAGGTGCGGAGTTCAAGCCCGACAAGAATGTAGCTGTCCGTCTGGGTTACAACTATGTGTCTCCGATGTATCAGGAGAACGGCGTGCGCGACCAGACATTGCAGTCTCCAGGTGTCTATTACGCATCCACCACACACTACATCAACTGGAAGGATACCCATCGTATCACTGCAGGTGTGGGCTTCTCGTTCGACAAGTTCCGTCTCGACCTCGCTTACCAGTACAATATGCGCAAGGGTAACTTCTATCCCTTCATGCCAGACTATTCCGCAGCGTATATTGATGATGAGACAGGTCAGACCGTTACACTGAACAACCACTGCAACGCTGTGGAGGTGAAAGACAACCGTCATCAGATACAGTGCTCGCTGACCTACTCGTTCTAAGCGGGATTCGTAACAGACAGATTATAGATATCAGCACGTCCTTCCAGCTACTGGCAGGACGTGCTTTCTTTCTGAATAATCCTGACAGTATCCTGTGTAAGAATAGCCAGTTCTCGCTATACATCCCGTTTTTTGTTGATGATTCAGACATCATTAATATCATTTAACAGCCACACAAGAATCTTTTGCTATTCCCCCGATAGTGGATTTGTAGAACTTTATATATCTTTGCAGCGCGAAATAACAAAGACAGGGTGAAGGATAAAACATCGTAAAAGACTGTTAAATACAGAAAAATATTCATTTTATATTTGACCTCAACCATTTCCAGTCGTATTATCATTAGGCGAAACAATAATGACACAGGCAGAAAGTGACATCATCATCCGTTGTCAAGGAGGTGACAAGGATGCCTTCCGATGGGTGGTGAATACCTATCAGCAGATGGTGTTCTCGCTGGCACTGAAGATGTTGTGTGATGAGGATGAGGCAAAAGACATCGTGCAAGAGACCTTTATCCGAGTATGGCTAAGTATGAGGGACTATGATACACAGCGTACATTCACCACATGGCTCTACACTATCGCCTCACGGCTCTGTCTGGACAGGCTGAAACGGAAGACACACATAGTGGTGTTGTCTGGGGATGAGAGGGTGCTGCGACGCATAGCTGGTGACACAGACCACCAGCGGACACTGGAGAACAGCGAGTGGGTGTCGATAGTGAGACTGATGGCGGCGCAACTGAGTCCCAAGCAGAAGCTGGTATTCACGCTGAGTCACCTGGAAGAACTCTCTTCCGAGGAGGTGGAGCATATCACAGGAATGGATGCCCGCCAAGTGAAAAGCAACCTCTATGAGGCAAAGCAGAAGATACGAAAAAGACTGAAAGAACTAGGATATGGATAAGATAGACGAGATATTGGAACGACTGAAAGGCGGGCAGCCCGTGATCAGTGACCCTGATGCACTGACGGACCGTATCATGGAGCGTCTGCCAGACATGGAGGAAGTCGCCAGACAGCCTAACGTCCGCAGGGTCGGCATGTGGCAGTGGCTCTCTGTTGCCGCGTCTGTATTATTAATAATAGGTGTTGGGACGACGCTGTTTTTCTATGCCGACTCTCCACAACCAGAACAGGCTCAGTTGTTACCAAAGTCTGGTACGACTGTTACCAAGCATCCGGAACATGATTCCCAAGCCTTGGGAAAGGTTCTCCCAAGCACTGGGAAAGAGAGTACAAGGCATTTGTATACGACAAAGGCAGTCAACAAGCCATCTCCTTCAGTGCAACATACTATCAGTCAGCAGCCTGTTATGGAGGAAGACCTTTATATCCACCATGCCTCTTATGAGGCCATAAAGGACACGATGCCTTATCAGGACCCCGCCCGTGTGGATGAGTTTATCGCAAAGATGGCTGACAATTACAATGTGAGACAGGGGGAACTGATATGTTCCATGCCCGTTGACAGTAATATGGTAAGTACCGTCTATGTCTTTCCGGACACAAAGGAGATAGATGTCTTCAGTCGCCTGTTGCAAGTGGCGTGCTGGTATAATAATGAGATGCCAGGCTATTTCCTGAACTTCTCACGCCAACAGTTCTTCTTTGAACTGAAGGATCAGCGTAAACAGTTGCAATACCGCTGGATTGCCGAGCGCATCAGCGGCAGGATCCTGCTCTACGGCACCAACGCTCCCATCGGCACAGAAACATCTTCAGCCTGTTATCAGGAGTATCGCGAAGCGCTCATGTTTGCAAATAGTATTCACTTAAAAACAAAAGATATATGAAAAAGCGTATCGTAACCATTAGTCTCATTACTATTGCCTGTCTCTCGATGCAGGCACAGACAAAGAATGATGTGACAGTCTTGGCAGAGGCAGAACTCGGTGGCTACTGGGTGGCGAAGCCTTCGGTTGCCATCGACAAAAAGTCGAAGAAGTCGATTACCATTTGGTCTCGAACCGAAAAAGACGACTGGTTTGAGCCTTCTGGTCTGGTGGTAGAGAATGTTCCTGTCGTCAAAGACCCGGGCATCCTGAACGACAAATTGTTTGCTGATTTTCTCAGGGATGATTCAACAAAAGTCCAGATCATGCCCATGCCTTGGAAACTGACTGAAGAGAATGGTGAGACGGTGCTGCATTGCTATCTCCCTATGCCTGCAGACATCGTGGATAACTTTTGGCTGACCGATGAAGAGGGATGTATATTGGACAATGAGACAGGCATCAGTTACAGAGCCCGACGTACAGCACCCGATTGCTACTACAAGCGCTTTACCATCAAGGGCAAGGAAGGAACGGTGCTCGACTTCAAGATATTCTTCCCCCCGCTGCCCGAGACCACAAAGGATATTTCCATCTATGGCGTACCCAACTGGCAGTTGAGAGGCGAACGAGTGAAACTGAACCGCCAGCCGTCAGGTCTTGAGTATCAAGGCGTCGCCAACTACTACGACAAAGTTCCGGAATTCCATCATCCAACCAAAATCGTCGAAGCAAAAGACTATGACAAAGATAACTTCTTCACGTGGTCGGAGTACACAGATGCCCATCTCATCAAACCCATACCGGAAGGTACGATGGCTATGTGGCTGACACCTGAGACAACATACGTCGCCATTTCCACAGAGATGAATTGGCGGAGGGAGTATTTCGGAAGAGGCGGTAATACTATCCTCATGGACAAGTCGGGTCACCAGTATAAGTGCAAGGACGTATTAGACTATCCCAATAACACACTCTTCTGGGTGCAAGGCATGTCTGGTGATTACTTCGCTTTTGTCCTTGCCTTTGAACCGTTACCACTTAATCTGGAAACCATCACCTATATCGTTCCTGAAGGCGAACCCTTCAAGGCAAATTTTGCCAACTGGAGTGGCGAAGTAAAGGCAGACCTCAATATCAAGGAACTGCGTGACAACCAGAGACTGTTCGAGTACTATCCTCGCAAAGTAGTAGAATAGAAACAGACAAGAAAATATTGCTGATTAATCAATGATTATTATATGTCAGATTTTGATTTGATTCACAGACATGTGGAGAAATCATGGAACGCAGTGATGCGCTCCATGATTTTCCTGTTTTGTGCCTTTGTAGCCATGACTGCAACGGCAAAGGAGAAAACGGTAGTGTGGCAACAGCCCACCACGGAGTTTGGAACTTGTTATGGTGACGGATTCTTCAACCTTGTCCTTGACGTGACGAAGGTAGAATTGAAGGACACGGAGACCGTCGTGTATATCACTGCCCAGCAGCGGTCAGACTATCCGGAGTATTCCTTTCGGTTTGCTGGCGATACCTATCTGAAGGTAGGTGAGCAGCGTTTCACCATCGTCTCTGCAGATGGTATTGAACTCAACAAGTTTGTCCAGACCAACAAGGACAACCTTCGCGAGATGGTGTTCCACTTTCCACCGCTGCCAAAGGGTACCACGTCGTTCGACTTTATCGAGGGTGACGGTCAAGGTGCTTTCCAAATTAAGGGCATCAAACCCGTGGAAGAGCGTTGGAAACAGTTGTTCCCCTCTTACTGGCGCGACGAGCGGGGCGACTGGAAGATAGCCTTCTTCGAGGACTGTGCTATCTACGACTGTAAGTTCTGGAACTACAAACAGCGTGACATCAACCAGAAGACTGGCGAGGCAGCTATCGTGATGACCAATGGCAACGAGCAACTGACAGTCGTCATTGGCAAGGACAAGAAAGGTCAGCGCCAAATACAAATAGGGGACAACAAGGCTGTGTATTCGATGATAACCAGTCGTTTCCTGCCCGACTATCCTACGAAAGATACACGGACAGGTTTTGTGGATAATGGCTACCAGACGGATACGGTGACAGTAGTGGGCTGGCTGAAGGATATGCCGGAGCACTATAAGCAACAGAAGACCTTCAAATTCGGTTATCAAGACCTCTATACTGATGAACCAAAGGATGTCTATACTGACTTGGACTCCTTGGGACGCTTCACGGTAAAGATTCCTGTATTGAACAGTTCGGAATTCTTCTGCGACTGGCAGCGTTGTTTCATCCGTACCATGTTCGAACCTGGCAAGACTTACTTCATGCTCTATGACTTTAAGGAGGGTCGCCGTCTCTTTATGGGCGATGACTGCCGTCTGCAGAACGAGCTCTTCCGCTTCCCGTTGGACTGGAATTCCAAAAGTCTTTATGAGGGACCAGAGACCGCAGGCAAAGGTGCAGAGGAACTCTTTGAACCCTATATCGCATCGGTCGATAGTTCCCTTCATGCACAGTTTGCCTCTATCGATGCACTCTGCCAGCAGCATCCCACACTCTCTACTCGTTTCAATATGTTTAGAAAAGGCAATACGTTGATGCAGCAGGCGCGTGATTTCGGACAGGCCCGTTTCCGTGCTATAGGTATGCAACTATCCGACCATGCCCGTCGCTATGCCTACGACATGTTCTGGAAGAAGATAGAGAAACCTTATACACTGCACTGTGATTTCAGTGGATTCCTACGTGACTATATTGATGATGCGGTAAGGGCACGCAATACCGTCATTTCATACAGTCTCAGGGAGCATTACAAGGAGTTTGCCACGAATGATGAGGAACTGGCATTGCTCACTCGTTGGGCTAAATGGATTGACGAAGTACGACCTATCATCGAGGCTGAACCCACCGATGAGGCGAAGATACGTAAATCCCATGAAGTTGATTCGCTGAATGCTGGATTGATAAAGGAGGTAGATAAGATCGTCCAGAGACCAGAAGCCTCTAAGATAATCAATGCAGGAATGCTTTCCAGTGAACTGAAAGCACACCTTGCTGCCCTCGACTCGTTAGGTGCAGAACCGTTTATCAAAGATCTCTGGCTTACCCGTAGGGTTTTGTCACATTTTGAACATGACCGTACATCGCTGCCTCCTTCTATGATGGATACGGTAAGGGCGATGATTGGTGATCCCGTTGGTCTTGCGATGATAGAGAAGCAGAACGACTACTACCATGCTCTTGAGAACCGTGAGTTCGACAAGTTGGTACTCAAGTCGTCCGATGCCCTCGCCCATATTTCAGAGGGTGAGGCAATGCTGAAGAAACTCGTCGAACCCTACAAGGGTAAGTTCGTGCTGCTCGATATCTGGGGTACGTGGTGTGGTCCTTGCAAGGAAGCTCTCAGCCACTCCACCGAGGAGTATGCCCGACTGAAAGATTTCGATATCCAGTACCTTTATCTGGCTAACCGCAGTCCACAGGATTCCTGGGAGAACGTCATCAAGGAGTATAATGTCAGTGGTCCCAACGTAGCTCACTATAACCTGCCCGTTGAACAGCAGAGCGCCATCGAGCGCTTCCTGAATGTCCAAGCCTTTCCTACCTATAAACTCATCGACCGCAATGGCAATGTGCTGGATATGAAGGTTGACCCGTTCCACCTTGAAGACCTTGCTCGCTTGTTACAGCAACTGAAATAGTAAACTATATGAAACTGAGACACATACTCGTTACCATTCTCCTTACACTTGTTGCTACGACAGTGTGGGCTCAAGAGCAGCAACAGGATACAACAACAGTAAAGAAAGTAAAGAAAGAAAAGAAAATATATCTGTGGGGCTATCTTTCAGACTCGTTCACAAGGTCGTATGTCCCTGATGTGAAGGTCGTCGTACTGCGTCCAGACTCCTCGCTGGTGGACTCAGCCAAGGTGGATAACGGCTACAGCACTTTCAAGTCATCGGAATACTATCTGGAAGTGCCAGCGAAACCTGCCAAGTATATCATCAAGGCGACACATCCTGACTATGAGACAGCATATAAGAACTTCGAGATCAAATATGTGGCACGTAACCGTGACTTTGAGGTACCTGCCATCCGTATGCGTCGCATCCAACGCAGCAACTACGATAAGGACGGTGGCTCACTGGAGGAGGTAGTAGTCAAGGCGACGAAGGTGAAGATGGTCTATAAGGGTGATACCATCATCTTCAATGCCGATGCCTTCAATATCCCTGAAGGCTCGATGCTCGACGGTCTCATCAAACAGCTGCCTGGTGTGGAACTGAAAGACAATGGTGAGATATATGTCAACGGCAAGAAGGTGGAGAACCTGACACTCAACGGTGCCGACTTCTTCAAAGGCAAGAATAAGATGATGCTGGAGAACCTGCCATACTATACCGTGAAGAACGTACAGGTCTTTGACAAGCGGACTCCCAAGAGTCAGTTTCTGGGACGCGACGTGGAGGAGAAGGAATACACGATGGATGTGCAGTTGAAGAAGGAATATAGTGTAGGCGGCACTGTCAATATGGAAGTAGGCTATGGCACAGATAAACGCTATAAGGCACGAGGCTTCGGACTTCGCTATACAGACAGGAGTCGTGCCGTACTCTTTGGGGGAATGAACAACCTCAATGAATACATCGACTATGACCGAGAGGGTAATGAACAGGACAGGACTCTGGCTTCTGGTGACCGTGACCTCAAGACCATCGGTGGTATGTGGGCACTACATACCCCTGAGGAGCGGATTACTAATAACGTGGAATTCAAAATCAACTGGCAGGATATCCATAGTGAGAGCGAAAGCAAGAGCGAGAACTTCCTGGCAGGTGCGAGTACCTTCGGACAGTCACACTCAATGGGTGATAACCGCCCTTTCCAACTGTCTGCCCGTAACACGTTCTACATCCGTAAACCAATCTATCTCTATTCGTGGATTAGCTTTGAATATAACCATGATAACAACAGTGGGACGAATTGGTCGCTGAACGCTAACGACCAGTTGATGAAAGACAGCATCAACCATACGTGGAGCATCAGTAGTTCCAAAGGCAATAACCTGCGACTGAATTGGGAAAACAACTGCGACATCAAACTGCCTTGGGGTGACGAACTGGAACTGGCTGCCAGCATGAACCTGCAACGAAGATGGAATGATGACAGATTCTCGCAGAACCGATATACCTATTATAATATAGGGACTACCGACCAGCGTAACCAATATGGTAACAGCCCGTATAAGAACTTCGGCATTGACGGCACCATTGGTTATCGACTGCGACTGACGGAGCATTTCTCCATAGGTCCTTATGTGTATATCGGCTATAACCACAATAATAACGACTCCCACCTCTACCGCCTGGACTGGCTGGGACCACAATGGAACGTAGACGGACAGCATCCTATGGGAACACTGCCCCTCACGGCAGACTCACTACTGCTTGCCCTCGATGCACCAAACTCGTCAGAGGAAGGCTATCGCGAGAATCAATACAGTGCAGGTATGACGGTGAACTATAGCAAGTCACTGCCGGAGAACAAGGGATACGTCTATTATTATGTATCACTGACGGAGCAGTTCCGTCGTAAGCACATGTTCTATGACAGTGATGTGCTGCATACGACGATGAACCGTAACTACAACTTCCTGAAACTGAACTTCCACTTCAACTACAATTTTGACAAGAACCGCAAGTCATTCTATGCCTATGGGCAGAACTCTGTCACACTGCCTGATATCGGGATGTTGGCAGACATCACACAGACCAATAATCCACTCTATATCCGTAAGGGTAATCCAGACTTGCAGGCGCAGACCTACTGGTGGTTTAATGCCAGTTATCGCTCGCGGGTGGATAGCATCGACCAGCACTTTAACATCGGTATCAACGGTAATATCCAACATAATGCCATCGCTAATGCCTATACCTACGACCCCTCGACGGGTGTGCGTACTGTGTGGGCAGAGAATATCAACGGCAACTGGAACATGAGTGGAAACATCAATTTCGGACGTGCCTTGGGAAAGAAGAAGTTCTGGCATATTGCCAGTGCCTTCAGTGCCAGCGTCGGACAGAGTACTGACCTCTCTTCCGTCCAGTCCGTTGCATCACAACAACAGACCATGGAGTCTCAGCGCAACCGCGTCACTAATACCAGTCTCACCTTTTCCCCTAACATCCGTTTCCAGAAAGAGAAGTTTACCTTTACTCTCAAAGGCGATGTGACATGGCGACATTTCCACCGTAGCATAGAGGTAAGTGAGTTGCCAACCAATATGTATGACTTCGGCTATGGCTTTAATGCCAATTACAAGTTACCATGGAACTTCATCATCGACACAGACATACAGATGCGCTCCCGTCGTGGTTATGCCGATGCGGAGATGAATGACAACCGCCTCTATTGGGATGCCACACTCACCAAGTCGTGGAAAGAAGGGCGATGGGTGGTTAAGTTGAAAGCCTACGATCTGTTAGGACAGGTATCCAACTGGCAATACTGGGTTAACTCACAAGGGCGCACAGAGACATGGACGAACAATATGCGTCGTTATGTCCTTTTGTCACTTGCCTATCGTTTCAGTCTCACACCCAAGAAGAAATAGGTGTCTTTATTAAAGACAGACAATGGAGGTTAAAGATTCGGAATATTAGCGATTATTAAGTATAGGTAAGTTAATATCTTGTGCTATTCATCATTTATGTTATAACTTTGCATCAAGTTACAGCAATCAAACGATGAGCATATAATGAATAGACAATATTCCCGAACCTGGCTTCTGTTGGTGTTCCTGACGGTGTGCTCGATGGATACGTTGGCACAGCGACGGCTCTCAGTAATCGATGTGGAGACACTTGTTCCCGTCGTCGGTGCGAATGTTGTGAGCTCGGAAGGGACAACGACGACAGATTCCCTCGGTATGTTCAGTATTGCCGACAGCTGTAAGACCCTTGTCTTCTCCCATGTGAACTACGAACCTCGTATCATTAACGTCAACGAGGTGAGAGACACTGTCTATCTGATCTCTAAGCTCCTCAACCTGAAAGAGGTAATCGTATTCGGACACGGCAAGAAGCGCGACCATAGTGATCTGATAAAAAGTTTAAAGCTTAATAAGACGGAGGCGGAACTCGCTGCTGCCAAGGTTGATGTGGGTGCCAGTCTGAATCTCGGGAAAGTACTGAAAGCCCTTATCCCCAAGAGATGGCGAAAAGGTTATCGCAAGGAACAACAAAGAAAACGTCTTAAGGAAATACTTGAAGAGTATTGATGAAGAAAGGCAGCATCATTTGCGAATGACGCTGCCTTTCTTCATTGCTATATATACTACTATCCTCCGAAATAGGTGTCAAGCTCAGCGGCGGCACTGCCCTCGCTGTTAGGAAGGTCGCGGATAACAACACCGTGCTCCAAGAGGGCGATGCGTGTTGAGATGTCGACAGTGTGCTGCAGGTTATGACTGGAGATAAGCAGCGTAGCACCTGTCTCTTGGGCATAGTCCGTCAGCACATGTTTCAGTATCAACTGGCTCGACGGATCGAGGAAGTTGAATGGCTCGTCGAGGATGACTGTCTTAGGACGACGGAAGAGGGCAGAGATGATACCTACCTTCTGTTTATTACCTGCGGAGAGGTTGCGGATGAGTTTCTTCTGTCCGAAGATCTCGCCAGCGGCAAACTGCTCGAAGTCCTTCAGTCGCTCGTCTACCTCTGTCTGTGTCATACCGGAAATCTTACCCAGGAAGGCGAAATACTCCTCAGGGGTAAGGAAGTCGATGAGGAAGCCCTCATCGATATAGGCACCGACCTGTTGCTTCCATGCCTCGGATTCGGCAGGATTGATAGCATCGATCCATACTGAACCTTCGTCGGGTTTCAAGAGGTCGAGGAGCATGCGGAAGAGGGTTGTCTTACCAGCTCCATTGTTGCCGACGAGTCCGAGAATGTCACCGTCGTTGATAGTGAACTGGTCGATGTTGCAGGCAATGGTGTCGCCGAACTGCTTTTTGAGGTTTTCTATTTTAATCATAGTCGGAGTAATCTGAGTATTCTGAGTAATCTGATTATACTAAGCCCTTACCGTGACAATGCTTGAACTTCTTGCCGGAGCCGCAAGGACAAGGGTCGTTGCGGCCTGGCAGTTTCTCCTTGATAATCGGGGTGCGGGGTTGTTGGGCACGAGTATCATGGGCAGCGGCAGCAGCCTGATTCGGGTCAGACATCTGCTCTTGTGACAAACTCTGTTTGCTCTCGGTGTATTGGTTGCGCTGGGTACGCTGTTCGGGAGCCGCCTCGCGGACATCACCCTGTTGCATCTCAGGAATAGCACCACGCATGAGGATAGAGACGATGCGGTTGTTCATCTCGTTGATCATAGTGTCCCATACCTTCGCACTCTCGAGCTTGAAGATCAGCAACGGGTCTTTCTGCTCGTAACTGGCATTCTGTACGGAGTGGCGCAATTCGTCGAGTTCACGGAGGTTCTCCTTCCACGACTCGTCGATGATATGCAGCAGCATCTGTTTCTCGAACTCCTTCACGATAGACTTACTCTCAGTATCGTAAGCCTCCTTCAGGTTACAGGCGATGTTATACATCTTACGACCGTCTGTCAGGGGTACCATGATACGCTCATACATGTGCCCTTGGTTCTCATAGACCTGTTTGATGATAGGCTGAGCCACCTCACGGATGTGCTCCGTCTTACGGTTGAAGGTCTCCATGACCTGCTGGAAGGCATTCTCCTCCAGCTGTTCGCGCTGTTCGTTGAAGAACTGTTCATCTGTGAAGGGTACCTCCATTGCGAAGATATGCAGGAACTCCTCCTTGCAACCCTCGTAGTCGTTGTTCTCAATGATATTCACCACGCGGTCCCACATCATATTAGAGATATCCATACCGATGCGTTCACCCATGAGGGCGTGGCGGCGTTTCTCATAGATGACGGTACGCTGTTTGTTCATCACATCGTCATACTCCAACAGACGCTTACGGATACCGAAGTTATTCTCCTCGACCTTCTTCTGGGCACGCTCAATCTGACGACTGATCATTGGGCTCTCAATCATCTCGCCTTCCTTAAAGCCGAGACGGTCCATGACGTTAGCGATACGCTCAGAACCGAATAGACGCATCAGTTTGTCTTCCAGAGAGACGAAGAACAGCGAACTGCCCGGGTCACCCTGACGTCCGGCACGACCACGCAACTGACGGTCGACGCGGCGAGACTCATGACGCTCTGTACCGATGATGGCAAGACCGCCAGCGGCTTTCACTTCGGGCGAAAGCTTAATATCGGTACCACGACCAGCCATGTTGGTGGCGATGGTGACGGCACCGAGTCCATTTGTCGACTGACCGGCGAGTGCTACAATGTCAGCCTCCTTCTGGTGTAACTTGGCATTCAGCACCTGATGGGGGATACCCTCACGCTTGCCAGTCTCTGGATTGACATACATATCAAGCATACGACTCAATAGCTCGGATATCTCGACAGACGTTGTACCAATCAGAGTCGGGCGTCCAGCCTTGCGCAGACGAACCACCTCCTCGATGACGGCACGGTATTTCTCACGGGCAGTCTTATAGACGCGGTCATCCATGTCATCACGGATGACGGGTTTGTTGGTAGGTATCTCCACCACATCGAGCTTATAGATGTCCCAGAACTCACCAGCCTCTGTGGAGGCGGTACCCGTCATACCGGCAAGCTTGTGGTACATTCGGAAATAGTTCTGCAGGGTGATAGTGGCAAAGGTCTGTGTAGCAGCCTCCACCTTTACATGCTCCTTCGCCTCGACAGCCTGGTGCAGGCCATCAGACCATCGGCGGCCCTCCATGATACGACCCGTCTGCTCATCGACAATCTTCACTTCACCGTCGATGACAACATACTCATCGTCTTTGTTAAACATGGTATATGCCTTCAGCAACTGCTGGAGGGTATGCACACGCTCCGACTGCACGGCATAGTGGTTGAGCATCTCGTCTTTCTTGTTCAGACGCTCCTCGTCAGAGATAGAGGTGTCAGCCTCCAAGGCAGAGAGCTGACTGGTGATGTCAGGTAACACGAAGAGCTCGGCGTCATTCACCTGTTTGGCAAGCCATGCCGTACCCTTATCTGTGAGGTCGCAGGAGTTCAGCTTCTCATCAACCACGAAGTACAGGGGCTCCACAGCCTCCGGCATACGGCGGTTGTTGTTCTCCATGTACATGTTCTCGGTGTTCTGCATTCCCGATTTGATACCCTCTTCCGAGAGGAATTTAATCAGGGGTTTATTCTTAGGTAGACACTTATGGGAACGATGGGAACGGAAGAGGGCCAGGAAACCTTCCTCCTCCATTTTCTTATCGTTCTTCTCACGTCCTTCTGCAATCTTCTGTTTCGCCTCGGCGAGATACTGAGTGGCAAGCTGACGCTGTACACCGACGAGTTTCTCGACTAACGGCTGGTACTCCTCAAACATCTGATCGTCGCCTTTGGGAACAGGACCGGAGATAATCAACGGGGTACGGGCATCGTCAATCAACACAGAGTCAACCTCGTCGACGATGGCGTAGTTATGGGCGCGCTGTACGAGGTCCTGTGGCGAGATAGCCATATTGTCACGAAGGTAGTCGAAACCGAACTCATTATTGGTACCGAAGGTAATGTCACACTGATAAGCCTTACGGCGAGCCTCGGAGTTAGGTTGGTGCTTGTCGATACAATCGACAGAGAGTCCATGGAACATATACAACGGTCCCATCCACTCAGAGTCACGCTTGGCGAGGTAGTCGTTGACGGTCATACAACGGTCCCATCCACTCAGAGTCACGCTTGGCGAGGTAGTCGTTGACGGTCACGACGTGAACACCGTTACCTGTCAGTGCATTCAGGAAGACAGGCAGGGTTGCCACCAGTGTCTTACCTTCACCCGTTGCCATCTCGGCAATCTTACCTTGATGCAGTACGACACCGCCGAAGAGTTGTACGTCATAGTGTACCATCTCCCATTTCAGGTCATTACCGCCGGCAGTCCAATGGTTGTGATAGATAGCTTTGTCGCCATCAATCGTGATGAAGTCCTTTTTCGGGTCACCAGCCAACTCACGGTCAAAGTCGGTAGCAGTGACAATGGTCTCCTCATTCTCGGCAAAGCGGCGAGCCGTCTCTTTGACGATGCTGAAGACCTCAGGCATCACCTCGTTCAAGGCATCCTCATAGATATCCAAGGCTTCCTTCTCCAACTTATCTATCTGAGCGAAGATCTCTGCGCGTTCGTCGATGGGGGTGTCCTCAATAGTGCCTTTCAGACGATCTATCTCTTCTTTCTGTTTCTTTGCCGAATCCTGCACCTGTTGCTGAATTGCCTTGGAACGCTGGCGCAATTGGTCGTTGTCGAGTTGCTGAATCTCAGGATATACGGCTTTCACTTTCTCTACCAGTGGTTGGATGAGTTTCATGTCACGGGTAGACTTATTGCCGAATAATGATGTTAATAGCTTTGTAAAATTCATATCTTATTCTTTTGTTTTTACCTTATTAATATAAAACGAGTGCAAAGGTACGAAATATTTTCCGTACTTTTTACTTGCCTTTTTACTTTTTTGCAGATTACCTTTAAAAAAGTGGCTCTGATGAACAGGCATTCGGAGCGCGGATACGGATAGCACGTGCAACGGCAGGTGCTATACGGTCAACTGTGACAGGTGTCTGAATACGCTCTGCCTTTGTTCCACTTCCATAGATAATGATAGGGAAGGGGACATGTGCTGAACGGGAGGTTGATTTCTCTAATGTTTCCTCGTTGATGAGTTTCCATCCTGGTGCGATATCAATAATCAGATCACCGCATTTCTCTACGTTGAAGCCATTACGGATACTTTCAAGTAAATAACTATCACTTGTCAGTAACTGATTGGCTGTATATACGTTACGAACACCAGATATCTGTAATAAGAACTCTTGTGAACGACTGGAAATCTCACCTATCTGAATGTTCTTTTGACGAAGTAGTTGGTGATTGAAATAGATCTGGTTCTTGTGACAGAATTCCACATATTTGGCAGAACCGTAGACAGCTCCCAAATACATGTTCAAAAGGTTGGCGGTACGGTTGATATAGAATGTACCTGTCGGGATACGGTAACGCTCCTGATTACCTTCCTCCTCTTCCTCCCGACTCGTTGTGCCCGTGATGACGAACAGTACACGGTCTTTGGTAAGCTGTCGTTCAATACCGTTCAACAGCATGGCGATGGTACGATCCAATTCTATATACGACTCCATCTGTGCTCCAGCCTCATAAGTCAGACTCAGTAAATCAGTCTTTTCGTCATTACCAATGCCAGCCTGTTCGATGCAGTTCAATGCGATATCCGTCACGCTCTTGTTTACATCTGCATCGGGTTGATAGAGACGGGAGTAACCGCTGATCCACTGATTCAGCGGACGGTAGTAGGTCGTCGTATGCCATTTCCCTTTGTCTATCCATGCGGCACAGTCTGCAGCATGACCTGCCGACAAGATGGCAGCATCGGGAGTAGGAGCAAAGGCAAAGACCTTTGCCACACCGTTGGTTGCCATTTTCAACTCATCACTGAGGGTGGAGGTACCTAAGAACTGCGGTGAATAACCTATTTTCTGGTCTCTCACGCAGTTCTGTGGCCTCAGCGTTTCTTTGTCTAACCATTCGTAGGCAGTGATACCATGGTAGTATGGAACAGTACCTGTATAGAGTGATGCGATGGCAGAGGCACGGTCGACGGGTGTGAAGTTATATGCTCCGTTCGTAAACACCTTTCCTTCTGTCAACAGTTTTCTCAATCCCTCCTCGCCATAGAGTGGGGCATAGGTCTCTAAATAGTCTGTGCGCAACTGGTCGATAGTGATGCTGACCACTAAGCGTGGGGCTTGTGCAATCGCTTGCGCATAGGTTTCGGTATGGAAACCTAAGACAGACAGGAGGGTGATATACAGGTATCTATTTCTCATTACGCTTACAAAATATGTGAAGTATTGACTGTAACAGCAAACATAATGCCAAATTCCAGATTCCCTCAGCATATGACTGGAAGAGACCGCCTATCAGGAACAGGATGCATAACACGGCAGTGATGTGCCAATAGCGTGTTCGTTTCCCTTTGATGACCTGCCACAAGAAAAACCAAGGCAGTGGGTTCAGCAGGATAAACTGCAGGTTCAGGCTCACGGTGGGATGCTGTGAGAACAGCATAAGGAAGAGTACGATGCCGATAATACCTGTGATGAGCATCAACAGAACTTCCCAAGCCACAAAGGCAATTCGTTTTTTCCACTCAATGAGGAAGATAATCAGTCCGATGCCCAATAGGATAATCATACACTCTAAAGGTGTGAGAGGGAATCCTTGCTTGACTGTCTGAACACCTGCAGGCACTGCAATTCTGCGTTCCTTTATCAACGGACGGTATTGTCCGTAGAGGTATATCTGTGCATGGTCAAAGTCATACATCAGGTTATAAGGTAGGAACTCCTGTTGACGCATGTTTGTCTTGCTATCTGCCTGGATACCGAGTAACAGGTCGTTGCCGAAACGTGACCAGGGATTATCACGTGTCATCTCATGAACCATCTCACGATAGGAGGGTGCATAGTCATCCCGTGACTCATATTCAATCTTACCGTTGATACTCTTTTCGATGATATCCCGTGCCTTTGTAGTACAATTATTATAAAAATAGTTATAGCGATAGACACGGTTCTCATCTTCCATGTTCTCGGCGAGAGCCAGTTGCAGTATTGCTTTTTCCTCGTCTGTCAGGTTGAGCACCTGCTCTGTTACCATACTGCCAAGGCGACGGTATTCCTCTTGGAAGAAACGGTAGGGATAGGCTCCCAACTCATAATCAGTGAGTCCGAAGACGAAACGGAGTCCAAAGAGAGGCTTCTTGAAGTCGAAGACCCCGTAGTTGAAAGCGACATCAATACCGCCTTTGCGTAAGTCGTGGTATCGGATAGCCGTATGACCATAGAGACTATATATCTCGTCATGTGGTTGACAGGTCAGCAGACTAATCTCTACCGAGTCCATCCGGAGGGAGTCCTGTTGGGCTGCTACAGGTGTAATAAATGATTTTTAAATGTTTCACGATGCAAAATTAACCTATATTTTCCACTTAACGTTCGGTTATTTCGTTTTTTTTCAATAATTTTGCAGTCGAATTTTGAAAGATAAAGCAAAAAAGAATGAAGAAACTCCTTTTTAGTAGCATTCTGCTGGGCCTCGGCACTCTGCCGATGATAGCCCAGAGTGGTACAAAATCACCATATAGCCAGTATGGCTTGGGCATCCTGTCAGACCAGTCACAAGGTTTTAACCGTGGTATGAGTGGACTGTTTCAGGGCATACGCAATGGCAATCAGGTAAACATGCAGAACCCGGCTTCTTATTCTGCTGTCGACTCGTTGAGTATGATTTTCGACGCAGCTGTATCCGGACAGTTTACCCAATTCAAGGAAGGCAATGCGAAAATCAATGCGAAGACCGCGAATTTTGAGTATGCCACGGCCTTGTTTCGTGTCTTACCGAAGTTTGGTGTCAGTCTTGGAATCGTTCCATACACGAATATCGGCTATGATTTCACGACGGTGGAGAAAGTCGTGGACTCCTCACTCAGTGCCCTGACGGACTATGAAGGCTCAGGAGGACTCCATCAAGTATATATTGGATTGGGCTTTGAGTTATTCAAGGGTTTCTCCTTAGGTGCGAATATGTCATACCTATGGGGTGGCTATGAGCGTTCAGTGTTGGCATTCAGCAGTGAGGATGATGCCAGTTCCTTATATAAGGGATATAATACGGATATCAGCAGCTATAAGTTGGACATAGGAGCCCAATACCGGCAGCGCTTGTCCAAGTATGACGTGTTGACAGTAGGTGCTACCTTCGGTTTAGGACATAAGTTAGGTGACGATGCTGTCATGACAATTCGTAACATGAATTTGAGTGTTGGTGATACGACAAAGATTACCAATGCATTTGCCCTCCCGACGTCTATTGGTGGAGGATTTACCGTTAATCACAAAAACTCCCTGACAATCGGTGCCGACTATCTCTTGCAGCGATGGAGTGCCGTAGACCATCCGATGACGAACCCGAAGACAGGTAAGTATGAGCTGATGAGTGGCTTCTATAAAGACCGTCATAAGGTAACGGTTGGTGCTGACTGGATTCCCGACCGGATGGCTCGTGGTTTCTTCAAGCGTGTTCATTATAAGGTGGGTGCCTCATATGCTACACCTTATTATAAAATAAACGGGCAGGACGGTCCCAAGGAAATCACGGTGAGTGCCGGACTCGGCATTCCTTTGGTGAATGCATGGAACAACCGTTCTACGTTGAATGTCAGTTTCCAGTGGGTCAACCAGTCGGCAAAGAACTTGATAACGGACAATACGTTCCGTGTGACGATAGGTCTGACCTTCAACGAACGCTGGTTTGCTAAATGGAAGGTCGAATAATATCCTGTTCCCTTTTTCTTGCCTTTGTGCTGCTTGTCGCGTGTGAACAGCCTCGCGAGCATACGGCACCTGCTATCAATGAACGAGACTCTGTGTCGATGATGACGACCTATGGTGTCAACACGCTGATATCTGATTCAGGAGTTATTAAATATCGTATTATCACAGAGCGATGGGATGTGAACACCATCAAGCAACCCAGTCGATGGACGTTTGAGAGGGGTGTCTTCCTTGAGCAGTTTGATGAGAAATTCCATATCGAAGGTTATATCTTCGCGGATACGGCATGGTATTACGACCAGAAGAAATTATGGGAACTGCGTGGCAGGGTACGTATCCGTAATAACAACGGACTGGTGTTCCGCAGTGAGGAACTCTTCTGGGACGGCATCAACCACGAATTCTATTCCTATAAATACTCTAAAGTGGTAACTCCGGAGCGTGAGCTGGAAGGAACTTATTTCCGCAGTGACGAACAGATGCGCCATTATGTGGTGACTAATAGTACGGGCTCGTTCCAGTCGACAGACTTGGAGCCAGAGGAGGAAGAACAGCCTAAGGACAAGGATAAGAACAAAGCCTTAGCCGATACTGCCAAACAGGAGAAACCTGTTCGTCAGGCAGCTACGAGACATAAGGCAACAACAAGAACAGTACAATGACACAGCTCATCATAGGACTCATTATCAGTATGGTTTTCTCCGCCTTCTTCTCAGGAATGGAGATTGCTTTCGTATCGAGTAACCGTCTGCGTGCTGAGATGGAACGGGAGAAGAATGGCTGGCCACAGCGTATCATTGCCTATTTCTATCAACATCCTAACACCTTTGTGAGCACGATGCTGGTAGGTAATAATATTGCATTGGTCGTCTATGGTATCCTTTTCGCCCGTATCTTCGATGCCACTCTTTTCAATGGCTTGAGTGACGGATTCCGTGTGACGGCAGACACTTTATTGTCTACCATTGTCGTACTGTTTACAGGCGAGTTCCTTCCGAAGACCATCTTCAAGGCGAATCCTAATGGGATGCTGACATTCTTCGCCTTGCCGGCATGGGCATGTTATGTGGTATTATATCCCATCTCTCGTTGTGCAACTCTTTTGTCGCGTGGCATGTTACGTTTGTTTGGTGTGAAGATACCGAAGGTGGCACAGGACAAAGAGTTCTCGAAAGTCGACCTGGACTATCTGGTGCAGTCGAGTATCGACAATGCGGAAAGTGAGGATGATATAGAGGATGAGGTGAAAATCTTCCATAACGCCCTTGATTTCTCTGAGACAAAGGTACGCGACTGTATGGTACCTCGTACGGAGATAGAGGCGGTGGATATTGAAGACTGTACGATGGAGCTGTTGCTGAACCGTTTCGTGGAGAGTGGCCACTCCAAGATGGTGGTTTATCGTGAGGATATCGACCATGTTATCGGTTATATCCACTCTTCCGACCTCTTCAAGATTGCCAGCAGCACCAAGACGACAGCCATTAGCGAACTTGTCAGGGAGATGCCTTTCGTTCCTGAGACGATGGCAGCCAGTAAACTGATGCATACATTCCTGCAGGAGAAGAAATCGTTGGCGGTGGTGATTGACGAATTCGGTGGGACCAGTGGATTGGTGTCTTTGGAGGATATTGTCGAGGAAATCTTCGGAGACATCGAGGATGAGCACGACAACACAAAATATGTCGCAAAGGAGTTGGGGGAGGGTGAGTATATGCTCTCTGCCCGTCTTGAGATAGAGAAAGTCAATGAGCTCTTTGACATTGGTCTTCCAGAGAGTGATGACTATATGACCGTTGGTGGACTGATATTACATGAGTATCAGAGTTTTCCGAAGTTGAATGAAGTTGTCAAGATTGGACGTTTTGAGTTCAAGATTATCAAGAATACAATGACAAAAATAGAGTTGGTACGGCTAAAAGTGACGGAATAGACTAAATTTTTCGTTTTATCTTTCGCCGTTTGCCATAAATTTTGTAATTTTGTCGGCTGAATTTGAAAATAAAGAAATAAAATATAAAAATTAAAGCATAAAATGGCAGCAATTGGAAAAATCAGAAGCTGGGGTCCCGTTCTCGCTACAGTGATCGGTCTCGCCCTGTTTGCATTCATTGCCGAGGAGATGTTCCGTTCTTGTGAAGCCACAAACAACGAGAAGCGTCAGCAGGTCGGCGAAGTGTTAGGTAAGAAAATCTCCGTACAGGAGTTTCAGTCTCTGGTCGACGAATACCAGTCAGTCATCAAGATGACTCAGGGTCGTGACAACCTCAGTGAGGAAGAGATGAATCAGGTAAAGGATCAGGTATGGCAGCAGTTTGTCAATAATACCATCATGGAGGCTGAGGCAAAGAAACTCGGTCTTACCGTGACGGATGAGGAGCTCCAGAATATCCTGAAGGCAGGTACGAATCCCATGCTGATGCAGACACCTTTCGTCAATCAGCAGACGGGTCGTTTCGATGTCACTCAGCTCACCAAGTTCCTGGACGACTATAAGAAGATGCAGTCACAGCCGCAGCAGGCTCAGGTGCTGGAGCAGTATAAGGAGATCTATGATTATTGGAAGTTCATTGAGAAGCAGCTTCGCATCAACACACTGGGTACGAAATACCAGTCACTCTTGAGTCAGTGTCTCCTTACGAACCCCATCTCTTCTAAGATGGCTTTCGAGGGTCAGACACAGGAGAGCGACATCCTGCTTGCCACCCTTCCTTACTCTGCTATCAAGGATGCTGACGTTCAGGTGAGCGATGCCGACCTGAAGGCGAAGTATGACGAGCAGAAAGAGATGTTCAAGCAGATTATCGAGAGCCGCGACATCAAGTATGTTGACTTCCATGTTGTTGCTTCTGCAGCAGACCGTACAGCCCTGATGAAGACTATCAACGATGCCCGTCAGAAGTTAGAGAATGGTGCCGATCCTGCTGAAGTTGTGCGCAAGGCTCAGTCACAAGTGTCCTATTCAGGTATTGCCGCTACCAAGCGTTCTTTCGACCGAGATATCGCTGCAAAGCTGGATTCCATGCAGGTAGGACAGGTCAGTGCTCCTTTCGAGACCGTTTACGACAATACGGTGAATGTCATCAAACTCATCAGCAAGTCAGAGATGCCTGACTCTATTGAGTATCGTCAGATTCAGGTGAGTGCCGCCACTGTCGAGGCTGCCCGTAAGACTGCTGACAGTATCGCCACGGCATTGAAGGGTGGCGCCGACTTTGAGGTACTTGCCAAGAAATACAACCAGACAGGTGACAAGCAGTGGCTGACATCTTCTATGTATGAGAATGCTCCTTCTATTGATGCTGACTCCAAGGCTTACCTCACAGCCATTACGACAGCGGCTCCTAACGAGGTGAAGAATGTTGAGTTTACCAGTGGTAATATCATCGTTCAGGTTCTCTCCCGTAAGGCCATGGTGACCAAGTATGACGCTGCCGTCATCAAGCACACGATTGATTTCTCAAAGGAAACATATTCCAATGCCTATAACAAGTTCAGCCAGTATGTCAGTGAGAACAAGACATTGGAGGGACTGGAGAAGAACGCACAGAAGTTCGGTTTCAAGGTGCTGGAGCGTAAAGACATGGTTAACTCTGAGCACACTGTCGCAGGACTCCGTTCTACGAGAGAGGCTATGAAGTGGATCTTCGATGCCAAGGAGGGTGAGGTCTCTCCACTCTATGAATGTGGCAATAACGATCATCTGATGGTCATCGCCTTGACGAAGGTTCATCCTGCAGGCTATCGTGCCCTCGATGCTGTACAGGACCAGTTGAAGCAGGAGATTATCCGCGATAAGAAGTTTGCCAAGGCTGCTGAGATGCTGAAGGGTGTTACCAGTCTCGATGCCGCCAAGCAGAAAGGTGCACAGATTGACAGTGTCCGTCAGATCACCTTCTCCGCTCCTGTCTTTGTACAGGCTACAGGAACGAGTGAGCCAGCCCTGAGCGGTGCTGTGGCAGCTGCCAAGGTGGGTCAGTTCAGTGCAACCCCTGTCAAGGGTAATGGTGGCGCCTTCCTTTTCAAGGTGCTGAGTAAGAAACAGCGTGAAGGTGCCAAGCTGGATGAGAAGGCTATGCAGGCACAGTTGAAACAGAGAGCTATGCAGGCTGCCAGCCGTTATATGAACGAGCTTTACTCAAAAGCTAACGTAGTTGACAACCGCTACCTGTTCTTCTAAGAATATTTCTTAAGTTAGATACAAAGTTTTTCCGGGTCTTGTGTGATGCAAGACCCGGTTTTTTTGTTTTTCTTTTGGTGTTTCAATATATATTCTTTATCTTTGCATTACTAAAGACAGAAAACGATGCCACTACGAAGCAGAATACACAGTCTTGTATCGCCAAGGAACAAGGATAGTATCACGTCTCGCATTTATGATATCGTGATGCTGATAGCCATAGCTATAGGTATCTTACCCCTGATGTTCAGAACACAGTACCCGATCTTCTGGTACTTCGATTTAATCTCAGGAATCTGCTTTATCGTAGATTATATCCTTCGCTGGTGTACGGCTGATTTTGATTCGAAGCGGAGTAAGGTGGCAGCCTTCGTGGTTTATCCGTTTACCCCGATGGCTATCATAGACCTGCTGTCTATCTTACCAATCTTCAACCTCTTAGGTCCTACCTTCAAGGTGTTCCGTGTATCACGGCTATTGAAGATACTAAGGATCTTCAAGGTCATCAGGTATTTTGAGCCATTGGAGATAATCCTGTCTGTCGTACGCAGACAGGGTACTATCCTGATAACAGTCTTCTCCTTGGCAGTGTTCTATATCTTCATCACCGCTCTTATCATGTTCAATGCGGAGGAGCAGATCAATCCCGATACAGGGGAATACTTGTTTAACGGCTTCTTCGATGCCTTCTATTGGGCTGCCTGTACGTTGACGACAGTAGGTTATGGAGACATCTATCCCATCTCGGACATCGGACGTATCATCAGCGTGATCTCCTCTATCGTCGGCATTGCCATCATTGCCTTGCCTTCAGGTATCGTTACTGCCGGCTATATGGAAGAGTTAGTGAATAGGAAAAAGAAAGACGAGCGTGAAAGCGAAGTTGAAAATGAATAATCCAAAATTAAAGAATATGATGAAACAGGCACTTGTCCTTCTGCTCCTGGCACTCTCCCTTCCTGTGATGGCTCAGAAAACCAAGACGGTGGAAGGCGAATATACCTATTATGCTCCTGAGAACGTGACCCCGGAGCAGGCAAAGCGTATCGCCTTGGAACGTGCGAAGACGCAGGCGATAGCCGATGAGTTCGGAACCATCGTCCAGCAGACCAATACCACACGTATCCATAACAGGGACGGGGAGACGACAACGGACTTCTTTACCCTGGGCGACAGTGAGGTGAAGGGCGAGTGGCTGGAGACAACAGGTAAGCCGGAATACTCGATCTCCTATGAGGATAACACGCTGGTGGTCTATTGTAAGGTGAAGGGAAAGGCTCGTGAGATCGTCTCTGCACAGATAGACTTGCAGGCGCGTGTGCTCCGTAACGGTACAGAGGATAAGTTCGAGGATGATGACTTCAAGAGTGGGGATAACCTCTATCTGTCGTTCCTCTCTCCTGTCAAGGGCTATCTCGCCGTCTATCTCATCGACGAGGACAACAAGGCGTTCTGTCTCTTGCCCTACCGTTCACAGGAGGATGGGATCTATCCTGTCGATGCGAACCGCCGTTATGTGTTCTTCCATATCAAGAGTGCTCCTGTCCAAGAGCGTCCCTATGTGGATGAGTATATCATGACCTGTGAACGTTCCTCGGAGCACAATCTCATCTATATTGTATTCTCTCCCAATCCGTTCGCCAAGGCAGCCGACAACTCCGCGAGCGACCTCCTGCCCCGTGAGTTGTCGTATGACGACTTCCAGAAGTGGCTCGTCAAATGCCGCAAGCATGATACGGAGATGAACCTGCGCAGGATTCCCATAGAGATAAAGAGATAAAAACAATAAAACAAAGAATATTCACTAATACTAAATCTTATGAAGAAACTATTTTTCCTTTTTGCAGCCCTTTGCATAGTGGCAATGGATGCAAGTGCCGGTGGAACTAAGACCGACTATCGTAACGCCTTGATTTTTGCCTATTCACAGGCAAACAGTGTCTATGAGGATGAAAATATCAAGTTGGAGATCTATAACGAGCAGTTGTGGGCTACTAATAAGACGAAGAAGACCATCTTTATCGACTTGGCTCAGTGCTTTGCCTTCCATAATGGAGCGTCTGCTCCTTTGTTTGACTCTGGCTCAAAGAAACAGGGTGACAAGAAAGCTTCGAAGAAGGGTGTCAGTACGAAGGATGACGAATACATTTCTATTGCCCCTTCTATCGGTTCAGAACAGAATGAGACTTTCATCGTCCAGATGTCTACCCGTATCTATGGTAAGTACACCACCACCGAGTCACCCTCGAACGATTTCACAGACTATGACAAGCGGCTGTTGACTGTTGTGGAGGAGCTTGTATCAGAATCATTGGAGGCAGACCCCAAAGAAAAAGAGTACAAGGGTACTGCCGTCCGCCACATGACAGAGGATGAGAGTATCAATAACATTGGTGCCTCAATAGCCTATTCCTTCAACAAGAAGTCAGAGGAATGGACTAATGTGTCCTTGTCTACATGGGTGAGTGATGTTATCTTCGCACCATTCTACATTGAGATGCCCCAGGATCTGAAGAAGAAGGACAAGAAAGGATTTGGTATCAAGGAGACTTCGCCTGCTGTAGTACATGTGAGGGCGAACAGTCCGTTTGAGTTTGACGAGGACAGATCACCTATCATCGTGTGCGACTGGGAAGGTAATTACAAAAAGGGGACGTTTGAGTTGAGTCCTACCCGTATTGCAAAGAAGAAGGGAAACTTCCTGGGAAGGTTCCTCGGCGGCTTCTTTACTTTTGGTGCGACATGGTTCGTTCCATTGAGTGAAACGACCTATAAGCAGATTATCCACTTTGACGGAGCAGCTACTGACTGGGGCAAACTCTCGTATGCCAGTGATATCATGAAGACAGGTCAGGAAGATTAAGGTTTATGCGTACATTATTAATAATACTCTTTTCTCTCTTCAGTATCCACTCTTTTGCTGTGGATATTGACAAGAAGACCGCTACGGCTTTGGAGTACATCCGGCTGGGATATGTTCAACATGGCTTTGAGGAGTTAAGGAAGGCTGCTGCCACCAACGACCTTGCTGCCCAGTTCTATGTGGCTGTCTGCTATGAGCACGGCATCGGGGTGGAGAAGAGTGAGGCGGATGCCTTTAAGATGTATCGCAAAGCAGCAGAGCGAGGATTACCCGATGCCATGTGTCATATCGCAGCCTTCTATAAAGACGGTATTGCCGTCTCACAGGATTCTTCCCGTGAGAAAGAATGGCTGCAACGCTATAGTCAGAAAGGCGGACAACTCCTGCTCCCAGATATCATCCCCATCTATAACGAGGGTCTGCAGCATCAGGAGAACTATGCGTTGAATCCCAACACAGGCTCTTCCAGTCAGGCAGCGCAGGGGAGTGGCAACGTGGACACACCACGGCCTGTGATAGTACAGGCAAAGCCCATCACGGTGAATGTTCCTCAGTCTCAGACTGCCAGTCAGCCAGTGGCACAAGTGAAGAAAGCTGACGTAGATGTCAATATCCCTGCTGGTAAGCAGACCCGTCTGCATACCTTTGCCCTTATCATCGCCAATGAGAACTATATGGAGGTTGCCAATGTCCCTAATGCGCTGAATGACGGCAAGGTATTTGCTGAGTATTGTCAGAAGACATTAGGCATACCGGAGAGTAATATAAGATATGTGGCAGACGCTACCCTCAACAAGATGCGGCGTCAGTTTAACTGGATCAGTCAGGTGATAGAAGCTTATAAAGGTGATGCCAACGTCATCTTCTATTATGCCGGTCATGGCATCCCGGATGAGAGCAACAAGACGTCCTATCTCCTTCCTGTCGACGGTTACGGCTCGGATGTGTCTACAGGCTATAGCCTGGATAAGATCTATGAGGAACTGACTACAAAGAAAGCCAAGTCTGTCGTCGTATTCCTCGATGCCTGTTTCAGTGGAACCAATCGTGACGGAGACATGTTGGCTTCTGCACGTGGTGTCGCCATCAAGGCAAGACAAAGCGAACCCAAGGGTAATATGGTGGTATTGTCTGCCGCACAGGGTGATGAGACGGCTTATCCCTATAAGGAGAAAGGACATGGTATGTTCACATACTATCTGCTGAAGAAGTTGAGAGATACAAGAGGTGATATCGCCTTTGGAGACCTTGCCGACTATGTGACTTCTGAGGTGATGAAGCAGAGTGTTGTCATCAATGGTAAGATGCAGACACCGCAGGCTTCCGCTTCAAGTGATGCCAAGGACTGGAGAAACTGGAAATTCAAATAGCGTATGTCTATATCGCACAGAACACTTCTGCTCATCTTTTTGTTACTACAGTTGCCTTTAGGGGTGGTGGTGCAGGCACAGTCGTCGGATATCGACTTGGACTCCATCTATTTGAGTTATATGTCGGACAGTGCCAAAGCGCAGATCCAGAAGCAGAGGGATTTGATGGCTCGTATTGAACAGGGCAAACAAGAACGGGAGAGACGTCAGATGGTATGGTATCTGATTCTGGCAGGATGTGCAGTCAGTGCTGCCTTTGTCACGGGAGGTATCTTCCGTGCTGTATTCAAGGGGAAGGAGGGCGCACCGCTTCGTAATAAGCTCTCTGCAGGAGCCATCTGTCTGTGTGGTGGCATCGTCATCTTCCTGCTTGATGTCGTTTGGTTCTACATGTCCTTTGAGGCCAACCAGAAAGTACAGAAGCTGATTCTCTTTGCCATTCTCCTCGTCTTAGGTATCGCCTTGTGGATTTACACGAAAAGACAAAAGTGACTCGACTTTATGAATAATTCTGACAAAGTGCCTCAGATTTAGGGGCACTTTTCGTTTTTGTTTGCTGCTGGACGCAAATGATCGAAATGTAGGGCGTTTTTGTAAATGATTCATACATAGATGGTTATCGGTTTGAGGGAGGAAAAGAGGAGAGAGGAAAGAGGAGGAAGGAGAGAGAAAACACCGTTTTGAAGTGAACCCCAAAGTTTGGACAGTTAAACAATCGAAGCAGTAAGCATCTTCCTGTATTGTACGGGCGACATGCCATTAAGCCTCAGTTTTATTCTC
>CACXQL010000034.1 GCA_902769805.1 uncultured Prevotellaceae bacterium | reverse complement strand
AGTTATCTCAATGGATGATCTGTCGGAGGATGAAGCTGTAAACGTTATTATGGCTTATATCGAAGGGGTGATGAAATCTTGAAAACCCCAAGCTCAAGCTCAGTTTTGATATTATATTATTTGCTTAATTCCCAGAAAGCGACTGCAGAGGCGGCTGCCACGTTGAGGGAGTCGACACCATGTGCCATCGGGATGCGGACGACATAATCAGCTTGGCGGATTGTCTCCACTGGCAATCCGTCTCCTTCTGTTCCCATGATGATGGCAAGTCGCTCTTCTTGTTTCAGAATTGGGGAGTCGAGGGGGATGGAATTGTTTGTGAGTGCCATGGCGACTGTCTTGAAACCATTGCTGTGAAGTTGTTGGAGATCGCTTTCTATCCATGTCCAGGGTATTAAGAACACAGACCCCATGGAGACGCGGACAGCACGACGGTTCAGAGGGTCGCAGGAGTTGGGAGTCAGTAGTACGGCATCTATTCCCAAAGCTGCCGCAGAACGGAAGATGGCTCCGATATTGGTCGTATCCACAACGCCATCAATCACCACGATGCGACGTGCATCGCGACAGACATCCTCGATGCTTTTCGGGGTAGGGCGGCGCATGGCGCACAGCACCCCACGTGTCAAAGTATAGCCTGTCAGTTCCGCCAGCAATTCTCGCTCACCTGTATAGACAGGAATATCTCCACAACGGTTGATGATATCGGCGGCATCTCCCTCAATATGCCTGTGTTCACAG
This sequence comes from uncultured Prevotellaceae bacterium, assembly GCA_902769805.1. Taxonomy (GTDB): domain Bacteria; phylum Bacteroidota; class Bacteroidia; order Bacteroidales; family Bacteroidaceae; genus Prevotella. The sequence goes on along the minus strand of CACXQL010000034.1, from coordinate 31,985 downwards.
AGCAGTGCCACAGGTTGGTAGCCAGCATCCAGTGCCACCCGGATGACCTTGGGACTCTCCACAATGAAAATTCCTTTCTCAGGTTCCATGCGGTTGCGTAACTGGGCTTCCGTCAGTGTACTGAATAGTTCTACGCCTGGTTGGCGGAGGGATGAAATCTCAATGATAGTCATGCTCTTTTTCATATTCTATCTGCAAAAATACGAAATAAATGTCAATAACCAATTGTAATATGGAATTTATTTCGTAATTTTGCAATTCACATATTGCTAACACAAAACAAAGAATAGAAGTATTATGAAAGATTTTAAGTATTATGCACCAACAGAAGTGGTGTTCGGAAAAGAATCGGAAGAACAGGTTGCTGAATTAGTAAAGAAGCATGGAGGTCATCGCGTCCTTGTTCATTATGGAGGTCAGAGTGCCAAGCGCTCAGGACTACTAGACAAGATATGCCGTCTGCTCGATGAGGGTGGAGTGGCTCATGTAGAGTTAGGTGGTGTCGTGCCTAATCCTCGTCTGTCGTTAGCCCGTAAGGGTATCGAGCTCTGTAAAGAGCAACAGATAGACTTCATCCTTGCGATAGGTGGGGGCAGTGTGATAGATTCTGCCAAGTGTATCGGTTACGGTATGTGCTACGATGGTGATGTATGGGATTTCTATCTGGGGAAGGCTGATGCGAAAGCCTGTCTGCCCATAGCTTCCGTACTGACCATCCCTGCTGCAGGCAGTGAGATGAGTGAGTCGAGTGTTATCACAAATGAGGACGGCGATGTGAAACTGGGATATTCCAATGATGTCTCCCGTCCGAAGTTTGCCATCATGAATCCAGAACGAACCTTTACGCTGCCTCCATACCAGACAGCTGCCGGTGTGACAGATATGATGATGCATACGATGGAGCGTTATTTCACCCATGATGGTGATATGGACATCACGACAGCAATAGCAGAAGCTACGATGCGTACGATGAAAGATTGTGTGTTTGCTGTCTTGAAGAATCCTACGGATTATCGAAATCGTGCACAGATTATGTGGGGTGGCAGCCTAATGCATAATGGTCTGACGGGGTGCGGTATCAGTGATGACTGGGCAACGCATCAGTTGGAACACGAGTTGAGTGGTATGTTCGATGTAACCCATGGTGCGGGTCTTGCCGCTATTTGGCCTAGTTGGGCCCGTTATGTCTATAAGGAGGATATCAGTCGTTTTGTACGCTTTGCTGTTAATGTGATGGATGTCCCCAACGACTTCACAGACCCAGAAGGTACTGCACTGCGTGGCATTGAGGCGATGGAACGCTTCTATCACGCTATCGGCATGCCTGTTAATATCCATGAACTGATTGGTCGTGAGATTACAGACGATGAAATCAAGGAAATGGTGCGTAAGTGCAGTCGTGACTATCAGGTTACTGCAGGCTGCTTCAAGGTGCTGGAGGCAGAGGATATGGAGAAGATTTATCAAATGGCGAAATAATGAGAAAGACTATTATCTTCATGCTCTTATGCATGTCTGTTCCTCTTTTTGCGACTAAGCTGATAGGATTGAAAGTGATAGACAAAGACTATCTGATGATTCAATTCAGGGATGGTGAGGTACATTACAGAGACAACGGAACAGGAAAGAGTGCCTATCTGGGTCACTCTTTCGAGGAAGGTGATGATACACTCTTTGTCTTTGGTGAGCGTCTGAATACAGAAGATGCTCAGAAAGTTGAATTGTGGACCATTACCTCCAAGGACGATAAATTGTTTGCCAAACAACATCCTATGGCAGTTTGGAGGAAGTCGAAGCCGATGAATGTGGATCATACGCTGACGAGTGAACTCGACCACTGGCTGTTCCTGAAACTCCCGAAGTCCATGCAACAGGGATGTACCTATCAGGTTACGATTCCCTCTTCACTGAATGCCGACCAAACGACGGCAGTGGTGCGCTTTGACGTGTGGAACACCCAGTCAGAGGCAGTTCATGTCAACCTGTTAGGCTATCATCCTTCACAGACAAAGATGGCTGCCGACTTGTATCTGTGGTTAGGCGACGGTGGTAGTCGCGACTATCATGCATGGGAAGGAAAGAAGGTGTTCTTATATAATGTGAAGACTCAGCAAAAGGAAGAAGTTGGTGCTGTGACATTTTGGAAGCCTCTTGATGCCTATAAGACAGAGGCTGGTGAGAAGAGTCTTATAGGAACGGATGTCTGGAACGTTGATTTCAAGACAACAGCACCAGGACGATATCGTCTGGTGGTAGAGGATGTAGGTTGCAGTATGGACTTCGACGTTGCGGAGAATGTCTATTACGAACCCTATCATTACTCTGTCAGGGGCTACTACTATATGCGAGTGGGCGAACCCATTGACCCCGCTCATGTGTTCCCAGTACCCCGTCAGCCACAGTTTATAGCAGGAGAGAATCCTAAGGGCTTTACCATCTATAAGACAGACCTCCATCCCTGGCATCCTGAATGGAAAAAACTCCGTATGGATGTATGGGATGAACCTCACTTCAAACCTGCAGACCAGTCACTCTTCTGGCAGCACCGTCTGCCAGGCAATCCTGTGGTAGTCGGTGCTAAAGGCGGACATTCCGATGCTTTCGACTGGGATCGTCATCTGGCACATATCAGTAATATCTATGATATGTTATTGCCGTATATCCTGTCAGGAGGTCGTCTTTCTGAAGACAATCTGGGCATCAGGGAAAGTGGCAATACCATTCCAGACTTATTGGATGAGGCACGTAATGAGGTGGATTTCTTCCTTAGTATCCGTGATGGAGAGGCGTATTCGCAAGGTGTGACGAATCCTTGTTCCGACTGGTCGGTAATGTTCCAGGCAGGTTGTACGACAATGGCAGCATGGGGTAATGCCGCCAACTGTGCGATGATGGCTGAGGCTTTCCGTATCTCAGGAAATGAGAGTCTGAAGAAGTACTATACGCAAGAAGCTGTTAAGGCTTTCCGTTTTGCCAGCCGTCAGGAGAACCAGCAGTTGGATGATATGCAGGATATTGGTAGTATCTCTATGCGAGGCAGGGACTTCCGCCAGATGGCTGCCGCCTATCTGTATAACCTGACTGGTGATACAGAATGGGAGAAGATGATGATAGAGGGCAGTGTCATCAAGGATGACCATACCCCATTGTTCAAGAGAGGCAGGGGTGATGGCTATTACCAATTATGGGCTGCTGCAGCCTACCTGACTTGTCCTTATGAACGACATGATGTCCAGTTCTATCAGAATCTTCAATCCAGTGTCAAGGCACATGCGGAATCTTATAATATACAATATGTATCACAGCGTCCTTCACGCAGGGCTGCCAACGATAACCGCTGGCAGGTATCCCAGAACCTACAGTTGGTGATGCTTGCTCATTACATTGCTACGGATAAGAATGTTCGACAACAATTGGAGGATATCATGTATATAGAGGCAGGTTGGAGCTTAGGTCGTAATCCGGGAAACATTGTGGAGATGACGGGCTTGGGTGAAAGACATATCACGGATGTCTACTCTACAGGACGTAATGACGGTGCTCCTGGTACGCATCCAGGACAGACACCTTTTAACGGAACAGAGACATGGTCACCAAATAATGGTGGAGATGCCCGGTTATTGACCGACCGCTGCTATCCTTCATGGAAAGATGGTGGATGGCCTCGTCAGGAGTCTTATTTCAACCAGCGTTATTTCTGGGTAAACGGAGAGTTCACTCCTCGTGAGACAATGCGTGGTAAGATGGCTCTGATGGGATATTTATATGCAATACGTCATGAATAATAAAAAGTATGAGAAAGATGTATATAATCATATTTCTGGTCGTTGTTGTTGTGGCAGCATGGGCAGTGAAGAATAAGATGGACAGTAACACCTACAAGAACGTTGGCGTGGATGAGTTTGAGCAGATTATTGCCCAAAAAGACAGTGTCACATTGTTGGATGTCCGTACACTCTCCGAGTATCATGAGGCGCATATCCCAAACGCCATGTTGATAGATATGAAGACTGACTCTTTTCTCACAGCTGCTCGTCAACAATTACCTCATGACAAGAAAGTGGCAGTCTATTGCCGTAGTGGCAGACGGAGTGCCTCTGCTGCTGTTAAACTCGCTAAAGAAGGGTATACTGTCATCAATCTCGATGGGGGTATCTTGGCATGGATGTCAGCAGGTAAGTTAGTGGAACAATAAACAAGTATTCACCTTTAAATCAATTAATTATGGAATGGTATAATATTGCATTTGTTATCGTGTTGATTGTAGTAGGCTTAATTGTTTACAAAAGGAAATCCAGCGAATAAGAAGAATTAGTCTAAAATAGAAACAAGTATGAAAAAGATGATGTTTTTGGGTCTGTCCCTGTTTTCGCTCATGGTACAGGCTCAGACTGCCAGAAAATTTACTATTGATCTGACGGAAGACGGTAAGGCACAGATGGTATGTTTCTTGCCAGAGACTCATTCTGGCAAGGCTATTGTAGGTGTTCCTGGTGGCGGCTACTCCATGCTGTCGAACACGCACGAAGGCTATCTTGCCTCAGAATGGCTCAACCAACAAGGTATTGCCTATTTCGTAGTGAACTATCGTTTGCCCAATGGTGATCGTACTATCCCCATCGGTGATGTGGAGAAGGGTATCCGTATCGTAAGAGACTCTGCTCAGGCATGGAGTATCAATCCACATGATGTAGGTATCATGGGTTTCTCGGCAGGCGGTCATCTGTCCTCTGTCATCTCTACCCATGCGGACTTTGATGTGCGTCCGGACTTCTCCATTTTGTTCTATCCTGTCATCTCGATGGATGAGCGGCTATCACATAAGTGGTCGTGTGTTAATTTCCTCAGCGAAGAAGGACAGAAGAATCCAGAACTGGTGCGTGACTTCTCGACACAGAATGCCGTGCGTCGTCATCTCACGCCTCCTGCCATCATCATTTCAGCCAGTGACGACCGTCTCGTACCTTTTGTTACCAATGGTTTGGAATATTACAAAGCCATGCGAATGGCTGGTAACGATTGTGCGATGTATGTCTATCCCACAGGTGATCATGGTTTCGGCTTCGGACCTTGGTTCAAGTATCACAAGCAGATGTTGGAAGACCTGAAGAACTGGTTGAATGACCGTCAGGTACCAAAGCCAGATGCTGTCCGTGTGGCATGTGTTGGCAATAGTATCACCGATGGCCATGGTATTGATATGGCAACAGCGTATGGCTATCCTGCCTTGTTGCAGAAGAAACTGGGCAGCGATTACTGGGTGAAGAACTTTGGAGTAAGTAGTCGTACACTGCTTAATAAGGGCGACTTCCCCTATATGAATGAAATGGCATGGAAGGACGCCCTTGCCTTTAAGCCCGATATCGTCGTTATCAAGTTAGGCACCAACGACTCCAAACCTCAGAACTGGCAGTATGGTAAAGAGTTCAAACAGGATTTGGAACAGATGATCAAAGAATTGCGTGCAGTATCTCCTAAGGCTCGTATCATTCTCTGCACACCGATTCCTGCCTTTAAATCGTCATGGGATATCAACGACGCTGTAATCACCAACGAGATTATCCCCATCCAGCAGAAGGTCGCCAAGAATTTTGGTTTAGAGATTATCGACCTGCATACGCTTTTTTCGAACAGTGCTGATATGGTACAGGAGGATGGTATTCATCCCAACCAGAAAGGGGTAGGGCGTATGGCAGACATTGTCTTTGAGCAGTTGAAGAAATAATTTAGGTTATACATAAAAAGGAATCTCCGGCAATTGTCGGAGATTCCTTTTGTATATTAGTTCGACGAGTTCATCATCTGTTGGATGAAGGCAGGTATCTGCGGACTCTGTTGCGGCATATTAGGGAATGGGTTCTTGGGTTGTTTCTTCAACTTCTCCACATAGAAGTTTTTCACATCATCCCATTTGTAATAGGGGAACATATTGGTCTCAACAGGCATCGTCACCTCGTTCTCATTGAGCAGTGCCTTCACAAGGATGTCACCGCTCTTGCCTTTCTTCGGGCGATAGAATACCAGTTGGATATTACAGGCTGTCGGGATGACCATGTAACTGCGGAAATAGGTGTCGAGTTCTTCGAGATTGTCAATGGAGCACCCCATGCCTCCCAGTTCCATCAATGCCACGATAGGTAGCACGACGGTATCATGACCGAAACGTAGTGTAGCTTGTTTCTGGGTGATGGTGTCTGCAGTCTCGATGATGTTCCTCAATAGGTTTGCCTGTTGCCAGTGCATCACATTACCTGTCTGGGGAGCATTTGCAGCGTTTAGATACCAATATAGGTTGTTGCCGTTCCACAGTCTGTACAGTTCCTCTGCGGTAAAGAGATCCAATAGGGTGGTGTCTCCATCATGGCTCTGCTGGTTAGTGGCGATATCGTAAATCTGTCCCATCAGCTGTGTAGGCATCACGTTTATATATACCCAGTCCTGATCATTGAACAGCACCTTCATCAGTCGGCGTGGGTCTCTCATCTTGACGCTCCATTCATTCTGTATCGGACGTGCCTTGCCTTCGTTCATACGTTGCAGTCCGTCCTTAGGTGCGTTCATATAACTCATGATGGCATCGTTAGCCTCGTTATGAAAGGTCGCTGTAGCGTTAGCCTGTGCTAACTCTTCACACTCGGCAATCATAGAGAGGATGGCACGTACGGATGTGGTACTGCGGGCATCGATATGAATATATGGTGTTTTGAAGATCTCAGGGAAATTCTGTACCATCCGCTTACCGATGCCGTGATGCTGTTTCTCACCGACAGGGGAGAGGTCGCCCAAGTGCCCTTTGCTAGTCTTTTGTGTCTCCTCTATTTTGGCAAGAGCCTTCTCACCTTCTGCTGTCAATACACCTGCTTTTTTAGCATCCTTCAGCGTGTTGATAGGACTGGAATAGTCACGGTCGCTCAGTAACCACCTTGAACCATGTCTCCCATAATGACTCAGGTAGTAGGGCTCATAGTCTTTCGGGGTTGGAGTGAGTGCCTTGCGAGGCAAACGGTCGTAGTCGACAGCATTGCCACCAGCGAGGAACTTGTCAGCAGTAATCTCTTCTAATGCACTTTTCTCATACGCTTGCCTTGTCTGTGCCGAGAGGGTCAGTGTTAGTGCCAGGCCCATCATGGTGAAAATAGTCTTCATATTGTTTGGGTAGAATTTTATCCAAGGGAATGATTATTTACAGCTTGCCTGCCAGTGCAATAACCTTCTGCTTGATCTCCTCTGTCTTCTGTTCGTCATTCTTGGCGGTGACAACACCCATACTCTCAGTGCTCCAGTAGTTGCAGATGTCTCGGAATTCAGCAGTGGCCCCATCATATACACCGGGTGAGTATGAAGATACAAGCAATGCCATCTTCTTCACCTTGGCAGGCTTGTTTACACAGTACATGCGCTGGATAGGTGCCTGGATCTGTGCACAGAGTGTGAAATAGTATATGGGTGCGGCTAGCACTAATGCTTCTGCCTCTGCCATCAGTGGATAGAGCTCCTGCATGTCGTCCTTTTGGATGCAGGCACCATTACCTTTGTTGTGACAGTACTCGCAAGCCAGACAGCCCGCAATCTTTCTTTTCGACACATTCACCAGTGTCACCTCATGACCTGCTGCCTCGGCAGCCTTCTTGTACTCTTCCGCCATCCAGGCAGTGTTGCCATTCGCACGTGGCGAGGCTTGTAAAATCAGGACTTTCATAATAGTATTTGTTTAGTTGTATTCTAAAAACGCTTAAATATCTTTGCAAATATAATTATAATAAGTGAAATATCATTATCTTTGCGTAATAATTTGAGAAATATTAAAAGAAATGCAAGTATGAGACTAAACAACGGTTTGGATATCCCACAGTTAGGTGTAGGCACATGGACACTGCGTGGAGAGAAGGCACAGGAGAATGTGCGTTTGGCATTGGAGGCTGGTTTCCGTCATATTGATACGGCTCAAGCCTATGAGAACGAGTCAGAGGTGGGACAGGGTATTGTAGACAGTGGTGTATCGCGTCAGGACATCTTCATCGCCACAAAAGTTGCAACCGGCATCATGCGTGAAGGGTGCGATGCTGTGCGACGGTCTATTGACGGGAGTCTCACGAAACTGAAGACTGACTATATTGACCTGTTACTCATCCACTGGCCGGTGAAGGATTGTATAAAACATACATGGTTGGCAATGGAGGACTATGTACGTCAGGGTAAGGTTCGCTCCATCGGCGTAAGCAACTTCAACCGCCATCATTTGGACGACCTGCTTGCTTATGCGGAAATCCGTCCTGTCATTAACCAGATTGAGGTGCATCCGTTTATGACTCAGGAAGAGAATATCGCCTATAATCACAAGTTAGGCATCCAAGTGGAGGCTTGGGGACCTTTCGGACAGGGGGATATTGATATTGTGGGGCATCCGCTGTTGCAGTCGTTGGCTCAGAAATACCAAAAGACAGCCTCACAGATTGTGTTACGTTGGATCGTTCAGCGTGACCTGATTACCATCCCCCGTGCGAAACCGAACCATTTTGCAGAGAATCTTGGAATTATGAGTTTCTCTCTTTCCGATGAGGATATGCAGGCTATAAGCAGTTTGAATCAGAATAAACGTTCAAACAAGCTTAATGACCCAGAGTCTTTCCCTTGGTAATTATGAAATGCCCTTATTCGCTATAGTTGTGATCGACCACAATGACAACCTGTACCCCAGGTGCTAATGATTGAATCTCACTGGTAAGTTGACTGACAAGGGTAGTGGTGTCGTGGACGGACATATCTGGAACAACATCGACGGAAAGCATCTGGTCTTTCTCCGAATAGAGAAAACCATGTACCTGAACGATTTCCTTATGAGTTGCAAGGGTCTGTATCACTTGAGACTGTAATTCTGCCCGGCGGTTATCACCTGTGGCAATAGCATAGACACCAACGGTCATGATGATGCCATGCTTATCATACATGTATGTCGTTATCTTGCGTGTAAGCCTATGAATGTCGTGTGCCGACATGGTGTCATAAACGTTGATATGTAGAGATCCAATCCTTACGTCAGGACCGTAATTATGGAGTATCAGGTCAAATACACCGTGGACACCCTCGAAGTCGGAAACCTCTTTTATGATTTGTTTGGTAAGTTCTGAAGGAATACTGGTGCCCAACAGTTCATTGACCGGTGAGGCGAGCATCTCAATACCGGCCTTGATGATAACGATGGAAATCAAAGTACCAAGAATACCGTCTAGCGATATGCTCCATAATAGCATGATACCTGCAGAGATAAGTGTTGCAAGGGTGATAATGGCATCAAACAAGGCATCTGAGCCAGAGGCTATCAGAGCATCGCTCTTCAGTTGCCCACCCTTGTGCTTGACGTATTGTCCCAATACTAGTTTTACTACGATGGCTACCACGATAACGACGAGTGTCGACGTCGTGTATTCTGGTTTTGTCGGGTCTAAGATATTTTTGACAGACTCGCTGAGCGAGGTGATACCTGCCGATAGCACGATGACGGCAATGATGATGGCACTGAAATACTCAATACGTCCGAAACCGAAAGGATGCTTACGGTCGGCAGGGCGTTGGGAGAGCTTGGTGCCTATAATGGTAATAACACTTGATAGGGCATCACTGAGATTATTGACAGCATCCATCACAATGGCAACAGAGTTGGATAGCACACCTACTACAGCTTTGAAGCTTGCCAGCAGAACATTAGTTACAATGCCTATCCAACTGGTGCGGATGATTTCCTGACTGCGTTTCATATTATCAATACATACTTAATTGTTTTTGCAAATATAAGAAATAAATCCCAAAGCAAAAACAAATCGCCTTGGGACTTATCTTTTTTTTAGGTTTTACTTCTATTAGTCTTATCTCTATAGGCAAAATGGACATCTGTTTATTTCAGATTCTTTTTAAAGAACTCTGCCAGCGTATCCCAGGGAATCATGTTCTTAGGCTGTCCCTGACCAGCTTTTTCCTCATAACCGCCATCGTAGAGGTCGCAATGTGAGGCATCTGGAATGATGAGCAGTTGCTTGTTCTCTGGATTGGGGTTGGGTTCGCCAACAAACTTATAACCCTCTGCCTTACCATCCACCATATAGTGATAGGCAGCTTCGCCAAAGTAGCGAGAGTGGGCGTCGGCACCGTGCATCACAAGGACGGCAGAGCGGATTTCGTTGATGTAGTAGAGGAATCGGCTGTTAGCGTATGCCTGTGTACCGATGATGCGCCAACCGTCGTTAGAATTGCCTGAGCGTTTGTGATAGCCGCGTTCTGTCTTGTAGTAGTCGAAGTAGTCGTGCACGAAGCGTGGCGCCTGTGGAGGTACGGTGTCCAGTACGCCACCAGCCATCGCGTTGGGGTCTTCCAGACGCTGCTTCGAAAGGTTCTCACGGTTCCTGTGGCGCCATTGTTCGTTGTCGAAAGCATCGTTGTAGTCGTTACCGCTGACGCGTGTCATATCATACATTGTTGAGGCAACGGTAGCCTTGATGCGTGTATCTGCAGCGGCAGCATTCAGAGCGATGCATCCCCAACCGCAGATGCCGATGATGCCAATCTTCTCAGCATCTACATTATCCTGCTTCGACAAGAAATCGACGGCAGCCATAAAGTCCTCTGTATTGATGTCTGGTGAAGCCGTGCGACGCGGTTCACCGCTGCTTTCTCCCGTATAAGAAGGGTCGAAGGCCAGCGTCACAAAGCCACGCTCAGCCATCTTCATCGCATAGAGTCCGCTCGACTGCTCCTTGACGGCTCCGAAAGGACCACTGACGGCGATAGCAGGTAATTTACCTTTGGCATCTTTCGGGGTGTAGAGGTCAGCGGCAAGTGTCAATCCATATTGTGTCTCGAATGTCACCTTCTTGTGGTTCACCTTTTCACTCAGCGGAAACACCTTGTCCCACTCCTGCGTCAATGTCAAAGTTGTATTCATACTTTCGTTGTTTTGATTGTTGTTACTCTTCTGTGTGCAGGCTGTGAGCATTCCACTCAAAAGTATTACTGATATATATAACTTTCTCATGTTGCAAAGATATATAAAAATATGACATAAGAACTATTTCGTTAATAAATTATAGGTAGTATCATCGACAGGTTCACACCACTCGTTCGATGCTCCCTCCTGCACATCCTTATGATACGTCAGGTGCTGGAACCATGAGTCCTTCTGCGCTCCGTGCCAGTGCTTTACCTCGGCTGGGATGGCGATGACGGTACCAGGAGTCATCTCAACGGGAGCCTTGCCCCATTCCTGATACCAACCACGACCTGCAACGCAAATCAACACCTGTACTTGCTTGTGGTGAATGTGCCAGTTGTTTCTACATCCAGGTTCAAACGTAACGTTCATCACGCCACCGCCAACATCTGCCAGATAACTCTGACCGATGAAATACTTTCCGTAAGGGTTAGGTTCGCCCTTGGACCACTTGGTGCTCAGGGTGTAGCCCTCGTTGCAGAGCCAAGTTGAGAGTGCATCTACCAATTGCTTAGAGTTACCCATATTCACGGCACCCTGCTTGTGGGCGGTGAGTTGTGGAGAAACACCCTCGAGACCACTCAGAGCAGCAACGGTAACTATCTCACGATCGGCAGCAGAGAGCTGGTCGCCAGCGAAGATATCACCGAAGAGGTGTGACTTCAGGTAATAGTCGTCCTGCGGGCAGAAGGTGTAGTTGAAAGGTTTTCCAGAGAGCTGTGTCTGGTTCTTTGTGCCCAGTTCGTAGGTCTTCTTGGCATCGTCCCATTCTGCAGGACGCTTCCAAGGCTTCCCTTCTTGCCAGTTAGGCTGCTTGTTTTCCAATACTTTACTCAGCACTCCCAATGCATTCAGGCTTCGTGGGAAACCCGTGTAGGCATAGAGTTGCGAGAAAGCCTCCTTCAGTTCGTTGATGGTTACGCCCTTGTCGAGAGCCATACGCACAGCAGGCTCCAATCGATTCATATCACCCTGTGCCATCAGGCAGGCACACGCCGCCAATCCCTTTTGACGCTCTGTCAGCGTCTGTGCATCCATTGTAGACATAGTCAATATTGCGATTAAAAATAAAACGATTCTTTGCATTATAAGATCACTTTTTTACCATTCTTGATATAAATACCTTTTGAAGGATTGCTTACCTTCACACCATTCATAGAGTATATATTTCCATCGCCCTTAAAAGATGAGTTAGGGGTGAGGCTTTTGATGGCTGTAGCTTGCTCCGCAAAATTCAGTGTTTTGAGCCAGTCTTCAATCAGTGAGGCACGATTGGAGTGGTTGCTGGTATTAATCCACAAGGCATTGCCCATCCACGTGACATTAGGTAATAACCTCTCGGCATCACTTACAACACCACTGATGCCACTCGAATGGCTCGACACGATTAGACCGACGTGCTTTCCTGCCATCAGAGAAGCACTCTGAAACAGGTAAGTTTGCATGATGGCTGCCATCTGACTCCACCACAATGGTGTAACGACGATGATGTTCTGGTAGTCGTCCAGCGATATCGTAACAGGGTCAATGGCAGGATAACTATTGACATCGTTTGGATTATTCTTGATGGCATTCAGCAGCTGCGTACCAAGAGCATAGTTGTTGGCCTCGTACTTTAGTCCCTTTTCAGTAGGTTGAATTTCAAGGACATCTGCCTCAATCTGACCGGTCAGTGAGTTTACTATCTCGCGGCAGTTGCCTGTGTAGCTGTAATATACCACGAGCGTCTTGCCTGTATTTTCAGGCACCTCTGCCTTCACTTCGTTGTCTGAGGAACAGCAGCAGAACATCAAGGCTGCTATGAACAATAGAGTCTGTTTCATCGTTATCGTTGTTTTTTGAATATCAGTTTCATTGTCTCTGGATCGAGCGGTTTCATGGTGGGCAGCTTGAGGTCTTTCACCATGTGGAGTGTACCCTGTTTGTACTTCTGGAAGTGTTCAGTCTTCAGGTGACTCTGATAAGCTTCCTCGGAGGCATAGATCTCAAGGATGCGAATCTGGCACGAGTCCTCGGCTCTCTGCATGGGATACAGGCAGATGACGCCAGACTCGCGCTCAACACTCAGGCGGTCCACCTCGTTGGCAAAGGCTAAGTATTCCTCCAGATACTGTGGATAGACTTCAATCTCAGCAATGCGGACAATCATATTGGCTGCTGCTATCGCTGCCGTTGGTTTTTCTCCCGACTGCCCAAACAACCACTTGGCATTCTTCCATAGAATCATTTCCTTGAATGGTGCGAGATCAGGCTCTTTCGAGAGATAGTCTTTCATCCTCGCCAGACTCTGCGTGAGCACTTGCGGAGCGAGATGGTCGGGCGTGGTGATAGTAAGCAGCATACGGATAACTTCAGGAGAGTGTGCTCCTGCAAGGTCATAATACAATGCACGGAGGTTGGCTTCGTAGTCAATCTCACCCACCATCTTGTTGGTCTGCATCACAGGTGTCAGTGACCTCATGCGAGGGATGGCCAAAGGGAGATAGGCACCACAATGGGGGACGACAACCTTTATGTTATTATAACGAGCCAACACGTTACGACTTATCATGTTCGATACGGCACGTGTGGTCTCTGAGAGATATTCCTGCATGGCCAATGGCGTCTGCTGCATCACCAGCTTATTCACCGGCACTGGTCGATGCGGATGTAGGATAATGACTGCTTTTCGTTCATTCAAAACAGAAAAAAGTGTGTCGAGTTCTGGTGCGCCAAGATACTGTCCCCCCACATTTGTTGCCAACTTGATACCATCGGCTTTCAACGTATCGAGTGCATAGATGACCTCGCTGATGGCAGCGTCTACATTGGGTAAAGGCAGGGCTGCACAGAATAGGAATCTGCCTGGGTGTTCCTTCTTGATGCGAGCGGCAGCCTCATTGGTTTGTCTTATCGTTTGAGCCGACGAAGGTTGTGGAGCCGCTAAAGTCAGTACCGATGTTTGTACACCAGCTTCATCCATCCACTTCAGATGATTCTCCACATTGTACTTCGGCAGAGGAAATCCCTCGTCCATCAGTCGTCCCTCATTTTCAAGAGCCGACACAAACTCAGGAGTGATGATGTGACTATGCACATCCATCACGCCCTGAGCGAAACCGTTTGCTGCTATCATAAGAACCAGCAATAATGCTTTTGTTTTCAACTTTCAACTACAACTTTCAACTATCAACTTTCAACTATAAACTATTTTTCAGTACCTGTACTACCTCGTCGCGGTTCAGGATATAGTAGCCACCCTGACAGATGGGGCAAGCATCAGCCATTCCCTCTATCATTTCGAGCTTAGCACCGCAGTCAGTGATGTTCATCGCCAGTCCCAGTTCGCGCATCCACTGTTCCATCGTCTCAAGACCTTCCATTGCAATCTGCTCGTCGGTCTTATCTTTGGCTGAAACGCCCCATACATTCATAGCCAGACGCTTGAATTTCTGTACGGCATCGGGTGACTTACTGATGAGCAGACGGTAGTAGGCACCGCTGACGGCAGCAAGTGTGTGACCATGAGTGGCATCGGTAAAGGCGGCCACTGACTGTCCCAGCATGTGAACCATCCAGTCGGTGGACTTAGCGCGGTCGATGAGCGTATTGAGTGCCCAAGTGGCTGTCCACATGATGTTCGAGCGAGCCTCATAATCCTCAGGGTTGACATTCGCCTTGCGTGAGCTTACGATAAGTGAACGCATCAGTCCCTCGGCGATATAATCGCTGGTGTTGTCGTCGGTGCCAGAGAGGTACTGCTCCAGTATGTGACTCATGATGTCGTAGATACCAGCCACCATCTGATACTTGGGAACGGTGAACGTGAAGCGAGGGTTGAGGATGGAGAAATCAGGGTTGCGGAAGTTATAGAACAACTTGCGGTTCTCCGAGTGACTGGAGATAACCGAACAGCTGTCCATCTCAGAACCTGTGCCAGCCATCGTGAGCACACAACCCACAGGAATCCAGCGACAGGTCATCGGTTGCCAGTTCTTGAAGTAATACTCCCAAGGGTCGCCATCGTACCAAGCGCTTCCGGCTACGGCCTTACAATAGTCAACGGTAGAGCCACCACCCACGCCGAGAATGAAATCGACATTCTCTTTGCGAGCCATATGGGCACCCTCCAGTACCTTTTCTATAGTAGGGTTAGGCATCACGCCAGCTATCTCTACCACGTTGCAGCCGGCTTTTTTCAGTTCATTTATCACTTGGTCATAGATGCCGTTTCGCTTAATGCTACCACCACCATAGCAGAGCATTACCTTCTTGCCGTAATTTTTCAGTTCTTCACTCAGTTTGCTTAAAGAATCCTCACCGAAATGCAGTTTTGTAGGATTGTGGAATGTGAAATTACCTAACATAATTTTATCGTTTTAAAGTTTTCGACTGCAAAGGTACGCACATTATTTGATATTGGTATTACATATATTGGCTGATTATATACCAATTTCGCAGAAAATGCAAAAATAACACAAAATATATACCATTATTAGACTATTTTTGTATCTTTGCAATCGTTATGAGGAAGATTTTGAAGGTTGAAAACCCCAACGACTACGCCAAGTTTGTTGATGCGCCTGTATTGCATCCATTAGTTAGCATCATCCATTATGACGAGTTGGCACCTTTCCGTCATAGCCTGAATAACTATGGTGTATATGGACTATTCATCCAGCGACAGTTCCCCTTTAATCTCTCTTATGGCATGAGGAAATTACAGGTGAGCGATGGTTCTATCATTGCCGTTGAACCAGGACAGATAGGTGGATTGGAAGACAATGACGAACGTATCTCATTGTGTGGATGGGTATTGCTATGGTCGCCAGAACTGTTGCATGGAACAGATCTGGAACGTCAGATAGACCGCTATCAGTTCTTCTCCTATTTCTTCGACGACTCTCTACATATGGAGCCCGACGAATGGCTCTGTATCACACAGTTGGTAGCTCAGATGCGACAAGAACTACAGACACATGAAGATTCACCATCACTCCGAAATATCCTATTGGGTTATCTGCGACTGATACTCGAATACTGTAACCGTATCTATTTTCGACAACTGTCTGAGAAAGATACAGATAGAAATGATGTGTTAAAGCGTTTTCACGATAAGTTGCAAACGTATTTCCGCGAGAACCGCCAGTTGTCTGAGGGACTGCCCACCGTCGCTTGGTGCGCCTCCGAATTAGCTTATTCGCCCCGTTACTTTGGCGACATCGTCCACAAGGCAACGGGCGGCACGGCCATCGGCTACATCCACAATTACATCATAAACCAAGCGAAAAGTCTGTTGATGCAGGGACATAACATCAGCGAGACTTCGCGCCTACTTGGTTTTGATTTCCCCCATCATTTCACTCGTCTCTTTAAACGAATAACGGGTCTTACGCCTAGCGAATTTCTAGGGAAATAGATAGGTGCCGCCTATCGGGTAGAAAGGCGGCACCTATCGATGCGTTTGCTTTGGGGTATAGACCCGTTTGCCGCCGCCTATCGAGGCGATAGGTGCCGCCAAACTCAGCAGGTGTATGTCATGGTGTCAAAACCATGACGGATGTTGTGACCTAATTACTTGATATACTTTACCTTAGAGGCATCGCGGGGCTTGGCAGCAGGTTGCTCGTCAGGATAGCCGATGGCGATGATGTAGTTCAGTTTGTAGCCGGCAGGGATGTCAAGGCGTTCAAGGAAAAACTTTGCTTTATCGTTGGATAGCAGGAAACGCACAGGTCCCCCCAGACAACAGGTGCCGAGTCCCATTGACTGTGCTGCCAGCATCATGTTCTCACCCAACAGACCGGCATCCAGTTCACCACCGCCATTAGCTGGTGTGCAGACACAGATCAGGTTAGGTGCATTACGAAACATGTTCTTGAAGTCTTTGTCACGCTTCACCTGTTCAGCGTTTTCTTGTTTGTAGACCTCTGTAATATCGGTTATCAGTTTCTGGTCTTCGACCACACGGACAATCCATGGCTGGCGGTTCATGCCACTGGGTGCATTAATACCTGCACGGACAATTACTTCCAGCTTTTCGTGTTCTACGGGCTTGTCAAGGTACTTCCGCACGGAACGGCGTGCCATGATAGTGCTTAGGACAGGGTTTACCTCCATCTGAATATCTGCCTCAATATCAGTGATCTTGTCTGTCGGCTCATAACGCTTCAGCACTTTTCCGTCTCGGCTGATGAGAAACTTAGTGAAATTCCACTTGATGTCGGCTTTTTTGTCGAAATCGCTATCCTGTTTGCGGAGCATTCCGTCCATCATCTTACCTCTTGGGTCGTTGATGTCAAAACCGCCAAAACCTTTCTGCTCTTTCAGCCAGGTATAGAGCGGATGTGCATTCTCTCCGTTCACGTCAATCTTGTCGAACTGTGGGAACTGGATATCGAAGTTGGCTGTGCAGAACTGGTGAATCTCCTGAATGGTACCGGGAGCTTGGGCACCGAACTGATTGCAGGGGAAGTCAAGAATTTCCAGTCCATCACAACGATATTTCTCGTAAAGTGACTCCAGCTCTTTATATTGCGGAGTGAATCCGCAGCGTGTGGCAGTGTTGACAATCAACAACACTTTTCCTTTGTAGTCCGAGAGTGATACATCTTTGGCTGCATCATCCTTTACCTTGAAATCATAAATACTTTGTGCCGACAGGGTCAGCGTACATACCATTGCCATGAGGCAGAAAACCATTCTTTTCATATTGTTATCGTTAATTATTTGAAATCTCAACATCTTTATGGTTACAAAGATACGTTTTTTTTTCAATATCTTCCAAATCTGGGCCAATACAAATATTATAAGGAAACGTAATACGATGGAGTTATACGAATAAAAAAGAGGGGGCATGCCCCCTCTTTTGGATATTTTGTGTTTGTGCAGGTTTATACAATACCCTGACTCATCATGGCACTGGCAACCTTCATGAAGCCTGCCACGTTGGCACCCTTCACGTAGTTGATGTAACCGTCAGCCTGAGTACCGTACTTCACGCAGTTCTCGTGAATATCGTTCATGATACGCTTCAGATAGTCGTCAACCTCCTTGGCAGTCCATGACAGACGCTCAGAGTTCTGTGACATCTCCAGACCAGATACAGATACACCACCGGCATTGGAAGCCTTACCAGGAGCATAGAGGATCTTGGCATCCTGGAAGATTTTGATAGCTTCAGGCAGTGAAGGCATGTTAGCACCCTCTGCAACGGCGATGACACCATTGTCGATAAGAGCCTGAGCCTGCTCACCATTAATCTCGTTCTGGGTAGCGCAAGGCAGTGCGATATCAGCCTTCTCGTGCCAAGGACGCTCACCTGCGTGATATACTGCGTTAGGATATTCCTCAGCATACTCCTTGATACGTCCACGCTCTATGTTCTTCAACTCCTTCACGTACGCCAGCTTCTCAGCGGTGATACCGTCTGGGTCGTAGATGTAACCGTCAGAGTCAGAGAGGGTCATAGGAATAGCACCGAGCTGGATGCACTTCTCTGTAGCATACTGTGCCACGTTACCAGAACCTGAGATCAGCACCTTCTTACCCTTGATATCGATATTGCGGGTAGCAAGCATAGAGGTCAGGAAGTATACACAACCGTAACCGGTAGCCTCAGGACGGATCAGTGAACCACCGAAGGGGATTCCCTTACCGGTCAGCACACCCTGGAACTGGTGAGTGAGTTTCTTATATTGGCCAAACAGATAACCAACCTCACGACCACCAACACCGATATCACCAGCAGGAACGTCCTCGTCAGGACCAATCACGCGATATAACTCATTCATGAATGCCTGACAGAAACGCATTACCTCTGCGTCGCTCTTACCACGTGGAGAGAAGTCTGAACCTCCCTTGGCACCACCCATTGGCAGGGTTGTCAGTGAGTTCTTGAAAGTCTGCTCGAAAGCGAGGAACTTCAAAATACCGAGGTTCACACTCTTGTGATAACGGAGACCTCCTTTGTACGGACCGATAGCGTTGTTGTGCTGGATACGGTAACCCATGTTGGTCTGTACCTTACCCTGGTCGTCTACCCATGTGATACGGAACTCATAAACACGATCGGGGATGCAAAGGCGCTCGATGAGGTTTGCCTTCTCAAACTCAGGGTGCTTGTTGTACTCTTCTTCGATAGTAGGAAGAACTTGGCTTACTGCCTGGATGTACTCCGGCTCATTGGGAAATCTCTGTTTAAGATCCTCTACAACTTTTGCTGCATTCATAATCTTTTTACTTTTTTTGGTTATTATACTATTGAAATTTGTCTCTTAGTTTATTTCGGATGCAAAATTACATCAAAATTTTGAATTACCAAACATTTTATCAAAAAAATAACGAAAAAAGTTTCTTTTTGTCACTAATTGATGAAAATCAAGGTAAAAATGACAATGATATACGGTTATTATGTGTGCGAAAACAACAAACGCCAGCTGGAAAAGCTGGCGTTTGTTAGGGAATATGTGTGGAATGTTAATGGGTGAACGACAGTTCGTCTTTCCCTTCCACCTTATTTATATATATAGTATCTCCGTTCTTGAGGTCACCATTGACGATGAGTTCCGAGATTCCGTCCTCGATATACGTCTGGATGGCACGTTTCAAGGGGCGGGCACCAAACTGTACGTCGTATCCCTTCTCGGCGACAAACTGTTTCGCCTCGTCGCTCAGGTTGATGGTATAGCCAAGGTCGCTGATACGCTTATAGAGACCTTGCAGTTCCACGTCGATAATCTGCTTGATGGCTTCAAGGTCAAGCTGGTCGAAAGTGATGATCTCGTCCAGGCGGTTAAGGAATTCTGGCGAGAACTGTTTCGACAGTGCTTTCTGCACGATGCTGCGGGCATGCTCCTTGTCCTGTTCATTGAGCATCAGGGAGCCTGAGCCGCCACTGGTGAATCCCACGCCGCGTCCGAAGTCCTTCAGTTGTCGGGTTCCAGCATTAGAGGTCATAATAATCACAGTATTACGGAAGTCCACGAATCGCCCGTTACCATCAGTCAGTCGTCCTTCGTCCAATACCTGTAGCAAGAGGTTGAAGACGTTACCGTGTGCTTTCTCTATCTCGTCGAGCAGTACGATGGAGTAGGGGTGACGACGTACACGTTCTGTCAACTGTCCACCTTCCTCATAACCGACATATCCCGGAGGCGCACCTATCAGCCTTGACACATTAAACGACTCCGTATATTCACTCATATCCACACGAATGAGGGCATCACTGCTGCCGAACATGAACTCTGCAAGTTTTTTAGCAAGGTATGTTTTACCGACACCAGTAGGACCGAGGAACATAAAGGCACCGATAGGATGGTTGGGGTCTTTAAGTCCTACGCGGTTACGTTGGATGGCACGTACCATCTTCTCAATGGCTTTGTCTTGTGCAATGACATGCTTCTTCAACTCATCTGCCATGCCTTTCAGTCGGATACCTTCTTCCTGTGCCATACGCTGGACGGGTACACCTGTCATCATAGACACTACGTCCTGTACTTCTTTTTCCGTTACCATCTGACGGTCATCAATGTCGCCCTCTTGCCATTTCTTGTTCAGTTCTGCGAGTTGGCTTTCCATAATGGTCTGACGATCGCGGAATCCTGCTGCAAGTTCGAAATTCTGGTTCTTTACAGCCTGTTGCTTTTTTTCCAGCACCTGATTGAGTTCTTGTTCCAAAGCAACAATCTCAGGAGGCACCTGGGCATGTTGCAGATGTACACGGGAGCCTACTTCATCCATAGCGTCTATAGCTTTGTCAGGCTGTTGACGATCACTGATATAACGGTCTGTCAATTTGACACACATCGTTAGTGCATCGTCCGTGTAGTTTACGTGATGATGTTGCTCATAGCGATGCTTGATATTATGTAATATTTGCAGAGTCTCCTCTGAGTTGGTTGGTTCGATAAGTACTTTCTGGAAGCGTCGCTCCAAGGCACCGTCTTTCTCAATACTATTGCGGTATTCGTCAAGTGTCGTGGCACCGATACATTGTATCGTACCTCTTGCCAATGCGGGCTTCAGAATGTTTGCCGCATCCATGGAACCTGGTGTCGAGCCAGCACCGATAAGGGTGTGAATCTCGTCGATGAATATAATCACATCAGGATTCTGTTCCAGTTCCTTGATGAGTTGTCGGAGACGTTCCTCAAACTGTCCACGGTATTTGGTGCCAGCAACTACACCTGTCATGTCCAGTGTTACCAATCGCTTTCCATAGAGCATAGGTGAGCATTGCCGACGGGCAATCATCTGGGCAAGTCCTTCCACGATGGCACTTTTGCCTACGCCGGGTTCTCCAATCAGGATAGGATTATTTTTCTTTCTTCTGCCAAGAATCTCCACCACGCGTTGTATCTCTTTTTCACGTCCCACAACAGGATCGAGTTTGTCGTCTAATGCCTGTTGGGTCAAATCGGTCGAGAAATTGTCAAGCACGGGCGTCTTTGACTTTTGCTTGGTCTGTGTTGCTGTTGTCGTACCGCCTTGTTTGTTGCCAGAGGAATGCTGATTGCTCGTCTCTTCCTCTTCGTAATCCTCTTCAGGCAGTCCGATACCGTTCTTTACACGCAGTAATGTCAGTGTATCTTCGTAATTCATGTTGTTCATCTCTAATACTTGTTTGGCTCCGTTCTCTACCTGATCATGCAGTATAGCGAGCAGCAGATGCTGTTCGTCTACGCGGGTAGTACGCTGGATGCGAGCTTCCAGCACAGCCAGTTTCAAGATATTGCTGGCTTTTTCGTTGAGTACCAGTTCGTTGGTATTAAGGGGCTTCCCTATTTCATTCTCACGTACTCTTGACTCCAGTTCTGTCTTGACAGACTGGAGATTGATGTCCAGTCGGTGAAACACGTCACTGACAGGACCGTCTTTCATGCGCATGATACCCAATAGCAGGTGCTCAGGGCCCACGCTCTGACTGGCGAGTCGTGCCGCTTCCTCACGGGAAAAGGCGAGAATCTCGGATACCTTGGGTGAAAATTGACTTGTCATACATGAATTATTCTGCAAACATCGTGCCAATCATGAATGATAAAGAAGGGGTTGATACCTGTCCAGCCCCTTCTCTTAGATTAATTTTTATTTTTGCTCTTTTTCTTTCTCCAGTCCTTTGCTCTCCATGAGAAGGTCTACGAGCGCTTTGTCTTTGAATTCATGTTTTTTCTGGTCCCAGAAACCGAAATCTGCATCATAGCACCATGTGGTCCATGCGATATTGAATTCGTCAAACACAGTCAGCATATCCTTTGTCCACTTGTAGGCAAGTTCACGATCGACAGGCTCATAGACGCCCCATTCCCCGCAGAACAACTGCAAGTCATATTTCTTGGCTGCTTCGATGGCATCCTTGAACTGCTCACGGATCTTGTCGATATTCCATTCCACTTGTGTATACTGCTCCAGTTCTTTTTTGATGGAGTCGGGAGCAGCCTCGTAGTCTTCTTTCGAAACGAGTATGCCAGGATAGTTCACTTTACCAGTATATTTGCCAATAGGTGTCCACCATGCACCATAGTGTGTCAGGATCATAGGATTATAATAATGGAAGGAGAGAATGATATTCTTGTCGCCTTCTGGTACTTTCAGGAATTTCATAGTCTCATGACCCTGCCAACGATTGGAACCAATCACTAAGGTGCGTCTTGGTTCACGCTCGCGCAGTGCCTTGTGAACCTTGGCAATCAATTGGTTCCACTGCTCGTGGTCATCAGCAACAGGTTCGTTCATAAACTCATAGGCGACAGAATCGACACTATAGCCTTTCAGGGCATCAGACAACTGGTACCACATATTGATGAGTTCCTGCTGTGCCTTTTCCGATGTGAATAATGTATTGGCATCCTTATTGCCCTCGTTCACGGCATTGAAGTAGTGGGAGCGAATGATGTGCAGGTCGACAATGGTGCGCAGGTGGTGCTTCTCAGCCCAATTAATGGCATTGGTCATCAGTTCCCATGCCTCAGGAATCTTGTTACCGTTCTCGTCCCAGAACTGTACCTCGTCAATAGGCAGTCGGACGAAGTCAAAGCCCAGTGAATCCAGACGTGCAAAGTCATCCTCTTGAATATGGTTCAGGCGCGCCTCACCACGCTCCTCCGACTGTGACAGCCAGTGGCTCACATTTGTTCCGCGTTTGATACGGAAGTTGTTTACTCCATCATCTTCACTCTTTGTTGAGCAGGCACTCAGTGCCAGCATCGTCATGGCAATTAAAGCCATAGAAAATAGGTTCTTTCTCATAATGATACCAATTAATTACTTATAGTTTTATCGTTTATGTTGCAAAGTTACCAAAAAACGAGCAAAAAGCCAAATATAATTTACGTTAAATGTTTTTGTATGTCAGAAAAAAGTAGTAATTTTGTGGCTTGGAAAAAAGGACAAAACGCGTTAGCGGGCTTAAAAAGTGCCTTAAACGTGATTTTCCGGATAAAAACGAACGATTAATAATAAACAAAATATAATGGATCAAACAATCGACAACGACAGAATTATCAAAATCAACATCGAGGAGGAGATGAAGTCCTCGTACATCGACTACTCCATGTCGGTCATCGTGGCACGTGCGCTTCCTGATGTTCGTGATGGTTTCAAGCCCGTACATCGGCGTATCCTCTATGGAATGATGAACATCAACAACGTATCGACCCAGCCGTATAAGAAGTGTGCGCGCGTCGTCGGTGAGGTACTTGGTAAGTATCACCCTCATGGCGACTCCTCCGTCTATGGAGCATTGGTGCGTATGGCACAGGACTGGAACCTGCGTTATACACTCGTTGACGGACAGGGAAACTTCGGTTCCGTGGACGGTGACTCTCCTGCTGCCATGCGTTATACGGAGTGCCGCCTCTCGAAGATGGGTGAGCATATCATGGACGACTTGGAGAAGGATACGGTAGATATGATGAATAATTTTGATGACTCGCTCGTTGAACCGACAGTGATGCCTACAAAAATTCCTAACCTGTTGGTGAACGGTGGTAACGGTATTGCTGTGGGTATGGCTACCAATATGCCGACCCATAACCTCGGTGAGGTGATTGATGGTTGCTGCGCTTATATAGACAATCCTGATATCGACACTGATGGACTGATGAAATATATCCCAGGTCCTGACTTCCCCACGGGAGCTTATATCTATGGCTTGCAGGGTGTGAAGGATGCCTATGAAACCGGTCGTGGACGTATCGTGATGCGTGCCAAGGCAGAGATAGAGAGTGGCGAGACCCATGACAAGATTGTGGTGACCGAGATTCCATACGGTGTCAACAAGGCTGACTTGGTGAAGTATATCGCAGACCTTGCCAACGAGCATAAGATTGAGGGTGTTGCCAATGTTAATGATGAGTCGGGTCGTCAGGGTATGCGTATTGTAGTAGACTGCAAGCGTGACTGCAATGCCAACGTACTTCTTAACAAGCTGTTTAAAATGACAGCCCTGCAGAGCTCTTTCTCGGTGAATAGTATTGCCTTGGTGAAAGGACGTCCCCGCCTGCTGAACCTCAAGGAATGCGTGAAATATTTCGTAGAGCATCGTCATGATGTAACCATTCGCCGTACAAAGTTCGACTTGAAGAAAGCACAGGAGCGTGCTCATATCTTGGAGGGTTTGATTATCGCTGTGAATAATATCGACGAGGTCGTACACATTATTAGAAATAGTAAGACCCCGAGTGATGCCCAGCATAACCTGGAGGAGCGTTTCAATTTGGATGAGCTGCAGTCAAAAGCAATTGTAGATATGCGCCTGGCTCAGTTGACAGGTCTGCGTGTTGACCAGTTGCATCAGGAGTATGATGACTTGCAGAAACTTATTGCTGACTTGCAGGAGATTCTGGATAATCCTGAGCGTTGTAAGCAGGTGATGAAGGAAGAGTTACAAGAAGTCAAAGAGAAATACGGTGATGAGCGTCGCACGGAGATTATTCCGTTCGACCATGAGTTCAATGCTGAGGACTTCTATCCCGATGATCCTGTGGTGATTACCATTTCCCACATGGGTTATATCAAACGTACTAAGCTCGATGAGTTCCATGAGCAGGGACGTGGTGGAGTAGGAGCGAAGGCAGCGCGCCATCGTGACAACGACTTCACAGAGTATATTTATCCCGCCACGATGCACAATACACTACTCTTCTTCACCCAGAAGGGACGCTGCTACTGGCAGAAGTGCTATGAGATTCCGGAGGGCGACAAGAACTCGAAGGGACGTGCTATCCAGAACATGCTGAATATCGAGCCTGATGATGCTATCAATGCTGTATTGCGTATCAAGAACTTCAATGATACGGAGTTCCTGAATAGCCATTATGTGGTCTTCGCTACCAAGAATGGTATTATCAAGAAGACCTGTCTGGAAGCATACAGCCGTCCGCGTGCCAATGGTGTGATAGCCATCAATATCAATGAGGGCGATAAAGTGGTAGGTGTTCGTCTGACCAATGGTAAGAACGAGTTGCTGCTTGCCAACCGTAACGGTCGTGCCGTCCGTTTCCACGAAGACCAGGTACGTGCCATGGGTCGTGTGTCTACAGGTGTCATCGGTATGCGTATTGACGGTGGTGATGATGAGGTTGTAGGCATGGTATGTGTGAATGATCCACAGACAGAGACCATCATGGTTGTTTCAGAGAATGGCTATGGTAAGCGTTCTGAGATAGAGGATTATCGAAAGACTGCTCGTGGCACGAAGGGTGTGAAGACCCTTGCCGTCACAGAGAAGACGGGTCGTCTGGTGGCTATCAAGGTGGTGACTGACGAGAATGACTTGATGATTATCAATAAGAGTGGTATCCTCATTCGCCTGAAGGTGGCTGATGTCCGTGTCATGGGACGTGCAACCCAGGGTGTGCGCTTGATCAACCTGACGAAGAAGAACGATACCATCGCCTCTGTCTGCAAGGTGACAAGCAGTCAGGAAGAGGATGTGGAATACTCCGAGAGCTCCGAGAACTCCGAGAACTCCGAGAACCAAGAATAATTATAGTTTAACCAATATTAGAAGCTTATGAAAAAAGTAATGATGATGGCAATGATGCTGGTGGCAAGTGCTACCGCTTTTGCCGGTGACAGTGACGCTTTGAAGGCTATCAAGAAAGCGAAGTCTTATGCAGAGGCCGCTCAGTTGATGAAGACAGCTCAGCTTGCCAATGATGAGGAAAAAGCAGTCGCTTACAATAAACTGGTTGACCTGGCGATGGATAAAGTCTCTAAGGAGACAGGTACGATAGCTCAGAACCAGGCTAATGTACAGTTGGGTACTGGTAAGGAGGAAGCCTATGACACGCTGGGACTGGGTAATGCTATCTGCTACGCTATCAATGCAGCCATCGAGTGTAATAAGTACGACCAGCTGCCCAATGCCAAAGGTAAGGTAAAGCCTCAGTTCAACAAGAAGAATGCCGAGCGTATCTGGCCTGTACGCTTCCATCTGGTTAACCTCGGACAGGATCTTGCAAGGTCGCATGGTAATGGTGTCGCACTGAAATTCTGGAGTGCATTCCTGGATTCTGCTACCGATCCTCTCTTTGCAGAGCAGAACCATGAGCCCGAGAAGGAATATATCGGACAGGTGGCATATTTCGCAGGTCGCTATGCATATGAGGCAAAGGATATTGAGCGTGCCAACAGATACTTCGATATCGCCATGCAGGACCCCGAGCAGAAGAAAGAGGCTTTGAACTTCAAGCTCTATATGCATCGCACAAGCATGAAGACCAAGGCAGACTCCTTGCAGTTCGTTGAGACCTTGAAGGGGCTCTATGAGCAGGATCCTGAGAACGACGTAGTTCTCGATGCCCTCTTTGGTATGTATGACGGAATGAAGGATAAGGCAGCGCAGACCAGTCTCCTTGACAATCACCTTGCCAAGTATCCCAACAGTTGGACTGCTCTTGCCAATAAGGGTATGATGGCTGTTGCCGAAAATAATGCTGAGGAAGCTGTGAATTGGTTCCGTAAGGCTGCTGCGGCTAATCCCGAAAATGCAGTGGTACAGACTTATCTTGGAAGTTGTCTGAGTGCACAGGCTGGTGCTACAGAGGATGCTGCTAAGCGTAAGAGCCTCTATGAGGATGCCATCCAGGCATTCGATAAGGCCAAAGAGCTCGACCCGAACAAGGCTCAGGCTAACTGGGGTTACAACCGCTATCAGGCATATTACGGACTGTATGGCGAGGATGATGCCAGGACAAAGGCTGCTGAGGCAGACACCCATTGATAGATATCCTGTTAATAGTGATGATATAAAGAAGGTCTGATGTCAGACCTTCTTTTTTGTATCAGTGTATTGTGTCTTCGCCCTATTGGGTTAGAAGGCTGACACCGAAGGAGGCACAATAATGGTATAAGGCTTTGTAGATTGGATTTTATTTTGTACTTTTGCAGCGTCATTGTATTAATCAGTGGCATTAAGGGTATATATATAAATAAGGTAATAGAAGATGGCTTTCTGTAGATGGCTTGTGATTTCCGGGTGTTGTCTGTTGGCAACGACGGTGATGGCTCAGAAGAAAGAGCTTAGTCTGGCACGTACATATATCAAGAGCGGGAAGAACTTGGACAAAGCGGAGATGTTGATGACAGACTTGCTGAGTAAGGACCCAGAGAATCGGAAGAATGATAAGATATACCAGACATGGTTTCAGATTGTCACCAAGCAATATGAGGTAGCCAATGAGAAACTGTATCTGAAACAGAAATATGATACCGCGGCTTTCTTCAATATCACCCGAAAGCTATATGCCATCGGTGCTACGCTGGACACACTGGATGCACAGCCCGATGAGAAGGGTAGGGTGAAGCTGAACTATCGCGAGGACCATGCAGAACTGTTGGATCATTTGCGTCCTAACCTCTATTATGGAGGCACGTATTACCTCCGCAAGAATGACTATGCCACAGCATTTGATTTCTTTGAGACCTATCTGGAGGCAGGGCAGTGGCCGTTGTTTACAGGCTATGACTATAGCAAGAAAGATACTCGTATGCCGGAGACTGCCTATTGGGCGACCTTCGCAGGCTATAAGATGCAGGATGCCTCACGCACCCTCCGTTATTGCAAAGAGGCGGTGAAAGATAAGGAAAGGGCAAAATATGCGATGCAGTATGCCTGTGAGGCGTATCATTGGCAAGATGACGAGGCGGATTATCTCAAGATGCTGCAACAGGGTTTTGCCGCCTATCCGGAGTTCCCATATTTCTTTCCGCGGCTGGTTGACTATTACCAGGGAAAGAACCAGCCTGACTCAGCATTGGCATATGCGGAACAGGCATTGAAGGTAAACCCTGACACAGAGCTCTTCCTGCTGGCAAAGTCTGTGGCTCTGTTGAACCTGGAGCGTTATGACGAATGTGTGAAGTTGAGTGAGCAGTTGATAAGCAAGAATGACACTCTTGCCGAACCTTATTTCAATATAGCAACGGCGAAGCTGAATCAGGTGCTGGAACTGGACAAGCGTGATAATCCGAGACAATACCGCAGTCAGATACACCAGTTGTATATGGAGGCACTTCCTCGTATGGAGAAGTATCGGCAACTGGCTCCTGATGAGAAACGCAAATGGGCTCCGGCACTCTACAGAATCTATCTGAACTTGAATATGGGGAAGCAGTTTGAGGAGATAGACAAGGTGATGAAGACGTTGTAATGCTAAAAAAACGAAAATAAACACTTCAAAGATGTTTGTTTTCGTTTTTTTTCTTATCTTTGTATTCTAATATTGTATGTAAATCTAAAACAAACTAATATAACAACGTATTATGGAAAATAACGAACTGATTGCTCAGTGCGAGGCACGGGCGAAAGAATGGCTCTCTCCTGCCTTTGATGAGGAGACACGAAAGGAAGTACAGGCAATGTTGGATAATCCCGACAAGACCGCTTTGGTAGACGCTTTCTATCAGAACCTGGAGTTTGGTACAGGTGGTCTGCGTGGCATCATGGGTGCTGGTACGAATCGTATGAACAAGTATATTGTCGGCATGGCGACACAGGGTTTTGCCAATTATATCAACAAGGCTTTCGCAGGGAAGCCGCGTTCTGTTGTGGTAGGTCATGACTGTCGTAACAACGGACGTATGTTTGCTGAGACTGTTGCTGATATCTTCTCGGCTAATGGCATTAAGGTTTATCTTTTCGAGAGCCTCCGTCCTACACCAGAGATCTCTTTTGCCATCCGTCAGTTGGGTGCACAGGCTGGTGTGAATGTGACAGCATCTCATAATCCCCGTGAGTATAACGGCTACAAGGCTTATTGGGATGATGGCGCACAGGTGTTGGCTCCTCATGATGTGGGTATCATCGATGAGGTGAACAAGGTGAAGATAGAGGACGTAAAGTTTGAGGGTAACAAGGAACTCATTGAGATTATCGGTGGTGAGATGGACTGGGACTATATCGCAGCCATCAAGGAAGCAATGATTGATCAGGATGTCATCTTGCGGCAGAAAGACTTGAACATCGTATATTCTGCCATGCATGGTACTGGTCGCCATATCGTCCCGATGTCACTCCGCTCTTGGGGCTTCCAGAATATCCATGTCGTTCCCGAGCAAATGGTCGTTGACGGCAACTTCCCCACAGTCATCTCTCCGAATCCAGAGAATGCCGAGGCAATGACGTTAGGCATGAAACTTGGTACGCGCCTGAATGCCGACCTCGTAGTGGCTACCGACCCCGATGCAGACCGTCTCGCCATCGTTGTTCGTAATCCAAAGGGCGAGTGGGAGATTATCAATGGTAACCAGACTGCAATGATTTTCGCCTGGTATATCATTACCAACCGCAAGAAACTCGGTCTGATGAAGGGTAATGAGTTCATGGTGAAGACCATCGTTACCACTGAAGTGATTGCTGAGATTGCCAAGAAGAACAATGTGGAGATTCGCGACTGCTATACAGGCTTCAAGTGGATAGCCCGCGAGA
Source organism: uncultured Prevotellaceae bacterium (assembly GCA_902769805.1). Taxonomy (GTDB): domain Bacteria; phylum Bacteroidota; class Bacteroidia; order Bacteroidales; family Bacteroidaceae; genus Prevotella. The sequence continues at coordinate 2,094 of CACXQL010000034.1, read as the reverse complement.
TCAAGATCTCCGAGGGTAAGCAGAAATATATCGGTGGCGGTGAGGAGAGTTTCGGGTTCTTGCCTTTCGATAAGGTGCGTGACAAGGATGCTCCTGCCTCTATCTGTCTTATCTGTGAGATTGCAGCCTGGGCGAAGGATCAGGGCAAGACACTGTATGATGTTTTGATGGATATCTATGCAGAGTATGGCTTCTCTCGTGAATTTACCATTAATGTGGTACGTCCAGGTAAGACTGGTCAGGATGAGATCAAGCAGATGATGACCGACTTCCGCGAGAATCCGCCAAAGGAATTGGGTGGCTCAAAGATTGTGCTTTGGAAAGACTACAAGACCTTGGAGGCTAAGGATGCTCAGGGTAATATCACCAAACTTGACATGCCCGACACTTCCAACGTGCTCCAGTGGTTCTGCGAAGACGGAACGAAAGTCTCTGTCCGTCCTTCTGGTACCGAGCCGAAGATTAAGTTCTATACGGAAGTGAAGGATCCAACCTTCAAGTGTGCCGGCTGCTATGAGCGCTGCATGAAAGCTGCCAACGACAAGATTGAAGCTATCAAGAAGAGCCTGAATCTCGACTGATAGAATAAGAACAAGATGATGAAAGAAGGATTGCATAGGCAATCCTTCTTTTTTGGTAATGATATTCCTGATGGCATATATCCGAAAGGTGCCTCCTTTTGTGTCGTTTGCATAGGGTTTTCGGGGATAAAGGTGCCTCCTTTCGGGGCGTTAGAACGGCACTTTCGCGGAGTAAGAAGCATCCTTTCCATCTTTCAGCTATAGGTGAAAGACCTTTCACCTGCAGCTGCAAGATCTTTCACCTATAGGTGCAAGACCTTTCGGCTGTAGCTGAAACCTCACAGCTCCCATTTTTATCCGTGCTTTAAAGCTTTACATACCGCATTTGGAGCCTTGAAGGTACTCTCGCTCGAAAGTAAATATAAAAAGTTCCTCTTATATTTTGTACTTTCCTCGCTAATTTGTACCTTTGCATACAGAAATAGTTGTCAACTATTCAGCTATAATTATGAACGAGATACAAAAATCAACAGGTGAGATTGTGATGTACCAACCGGATGAGACTATTCGGCTGGAAGTGCGGATGGGTGATGAGACCGTTTGGCTGACGCAGCAGCAAATGGCAGAGTTGTTTGATAAAGACAGAACTGTAATAAGTCGCCATATACGCAATATATATAAGGAAGGAGAATTGGAACGAGATATCACATGTGCAAAATATGCACATATGGGTTCTGACGGTGATCAAGAGTATGAATATATAGCCTATAATCTTGATGTTATCATATCTGTTGGCTATCGTGTTAAGTCAAAACGTGGCACAATGTTCCGTCAATGGGCTAACAAGGTGTTGAAAGACTATCTGTTACGTGGTTATGTTGTTAATACGCGTATTGCATCCCTCGAACAGCATGTGGTTAAACAAGATATTGAGATACAAGAGTTGAAAAACAAAGTTGATTTCTTCGTCCGCACTTCCTTGCCACCAGTTGAGGGTATCTTTTACGATGGGCAGATATTCGATGCCTACCGCTTTGCTTCGGATTTAGTCAGGAAAGCAAAAAAGTCTGTCGTACTGATTGACAACTATGTCGATGACACAGTGCTTTCATTGTTGGACAAGCGAGTAGACAATGTAACGGCAACGATTTACACACAAAACATCAGTCATCAGTTATTGTTAGACCTTAATCGCCATAATGTCCAATACGCTCCAATAGAAATCAAGACATTCAATAAGTCACACGATAGATTCGTATTGATTGATGATGAAGTGTACCATATTGGGGCTTCTCTCAAGGATTTGGGAAAGAAATGGTTTGCCTTTACGCTGCTGCACGACATTATGGCATCGGAACTACTGAATAGGATAGAGAAAGATTAAATAAAGATACTGTTTCCTCTATCTGCCCCCCCACAAATATACCTATATATAGCGTCACATTGAGTTAGGAGAGTAGATGTTTTTGCGATTTTCTGGTTCTGCGTCAATTTGGGTGATAATTATATGTGCATTTAGTGTTCGCATATAGTAGTTTAGCTCTGAAGACATGCGCCTTGGCCCTATTGTACA
>CACXQL010000033.1 GCA_902769805.1 uncultured Prevotellaceae bacterium | reverse complement strand
CATCCCAGAATATAAGATATACATGGACTTCCAGGCTGGCGGCAAGGAGAAAGACTCTATCTGGGAGGAGAAAATAGACTCCATCTGCATGGGACTCCATGAGATATTCCCCCAGCAATCTGCCGAAGAGTTCAGGAAGCATCTCGAAGAAGGACGGAAGCATGTCAACAAAAACGGTTCTGTCGGTGCCAAGCACTGGCCTATCTGGCCTTACCGCATCGACTATAATACCTATACAGAAGTCAAGCAACTGCCTCTTTTCCGCATGTCGAAATACAAGAGCGGCTTCCATGAAGAAGAATATAATGCACGCCGTCGACCCTTCGGTTCTTTGGCGGTGCGTACGATCGGTTCCATGTTCGGTGCTAAAGACAGTGCGCGACAAGGACTTGAACTCGCCTACGACTCCATCCTTCGAGGCACACCAGGTCTGACCAACCGCCGTAAGATCCTGAACAAATACATGAACATCCCCGTCACCCTGCCTATCGACGGCTATGACATCGTCACCACCATTGACGTGAATATGCAAGACCTTGCCGAGCGTGCTGTCATCGACGAATTGAAACTGATTGGCGGTGACCTCGGTGTCGCCATCCTGATGGAAGTGAAGACGGGAGATATCAAAGCGATTGTGAACATGACTCGTTGCGCGGATGGCGAATACCGTGAGATCAAGAACAATGCTGTCTCCGACTTACGCGAGCCTGGCTCGGTATTCAAGACCGCCTCTATCCTCGTCGCCCTTGATGACGGTGTCGTTGACACCACCTACCGTGTGGAGACAGGTTGCGGTGTGTGGCCCATGCACGGCAGGGAGATGAAAGACCATAACTGGCGACGTGGCGGCTACGGCAACATCTCCCTCCCCCGAATTCTGGAGGTGAGCTCCAATATCGGTGTCAGCCGTATCATCGACGAGAAATACGGCAGGCATCCGGAGAAATACATTGAGGGTCTCTATCGTACAGGTATCGCAGCAGACCTCAAACTCCCCATCAAGGGTTATGCACGTCCCCATATCCGTATGCCGCAGAAAGACAAATACGGGCACTGGACCAACTGGAGCAGTACGGCACTACCCTGGATGTCTATCGGCTATGAGACGCAGATTCCGCCCATTTCAACGGTCACCTTCTATAATGCCATTGCCAATGACGGCATCATGATGCGTCCCCGTTTCGTCAAGAGTATCATGAAGGATGGCAAGGTCATCACAGAGATACCCCCCGAGAAAGTCATGGAGCGGCGTATTGCCAAGCCACAGACCATCAAGACCATGCAGACCATTCTGGAGCACGTCGTCAGCCAGGGCCTTGGAAGAAAGGCTGGCTCAAGGATGTTCAAAGTGGCAGGAAAGACAGGTACGGCACAGATTGCAGAAGGCGGTGGCTATAAGACGGGTGTTGTCAAATACTGGTTGTCATTTGCAGGTTTCTTCCCTGCCGACAATCCACGCTACACCTGTATCGTCTGCCTGAAGAAGACAGGACTTCCCGCTTCAGGTGGCGGCATGAGCGGTGTCGTCTTCCACCATATCGCAGAGGGTGTCATGGCGCGTAACCTGAGACTGAGTGTCAAGGATGCCCACGACACTGCCTCCATCAGTATTCCCGATGTCAAAGACGGAAACATCTTTGATGCCAACTACGTACTCCGACACCTGGGTATCAAGACCAACCAGGAATGGAGCGGTTCCTATGCCAAAGGTAATCCCATCTGGGGAAAGGCTGAACGACAGAACACACAGGTGGCTCTGCGGAAGATGGAGGTCAACAAGAATATTGCTCCAGATGTAACAGACATGGGAGCAAAAGATGCCGTATTTCTCCTGGAGAGCCAGGGCCTGAAAGTCAAACTGCACGGACGGGGTAAGGTGAAGAAGCAAAGCTATCCTGCAGGGAAGCAGGTCGTAAAAGGCAGCGAGTGTATATTAATATTAGAATAAACAGCTATAGATATGAGACTAAGTGAACTCCTTAAAAACGTAAAACCGCTATGCATCATCGGTGCGGAGGATGTTGACATCACTGGTGTCAACATCGACTCACGCAAAATAGAGAAAGGGCACCTGTTTGTAGCCATGAAAGGGACCCAGACGGACGGACATAAGTTTATTCCAAAAGCACTGGAGTTGGGTGCAGTAGCCGTCTTGTGTGAGGATATGCCTGAGGAGAAGGCGAAAGGAGTCACTTATATACAAGTCACCTCTACGGAGAATGCCGTAGGACCTGTGGCTACTGTGTTCTTCGGAGAGCCTTCCAAGAAGCTGAGACTGGTGGGTGTGACAGGAACGAACGGTAAGACTACCATCGCCACCTTATTATATAATATGTTCCGCAAATTCGGACATAAGTGCGGACTGCTCTCTACAGTCTGCAACTATATCGAGGACGAGGCAATCCCTGCCGACCATACCACTCCCGACCCAATCGAACTCAACCGACTGCTTCACCAGATGGTGGAGGCTGGCTGCGAATACGCGTTCATGGAATGCTCCAGTCATGCTATTGCCCAGCAGCGCATCGGGGGACTGAAATTTACTGGTGGTTTGTTCACGAATCTGACTCGCGACCACCTAGACTACCATAAGACCTTTGAGAACTATCGTGATGCCAAGAAGGCGTTCTTCGACGGTCTTTCCAAAGATGCTTTCGCTATCACCAATGCCGATGACAAGAACGGCAGTGTCATGGTACAGAACTGTAAGGCAAAAGTCAAGACCTACTCTACACGTACAATGGCAGATTTCCGTGCCCGCATCATCGAGTGCCATTTCGAGGGTATGTACCTGGAGATTGACGGACGTGAAGTCGGCGTACAGTTTATCGGGAAATTCAATGTCAGCAACCTGTTGGCAGTCTATGGGGCTGCCATCATGTTAGGTAAGAAACCTGAGGATATCCTCGTCGTACTGAGTACACTCAAGAGTGTAGCAGGACGTTTGGAACCGATCCGCTCCAAAGAGGGAGTCACGGCGATTGTCGACTATGCACACACGCCCGATGCTTTGGAGAATGTACTCAATGCCATCCATGAGGTATTAGACGGTAAAGGTGGACAAGTCATTACCGTCTGTGGTGCTGGCGGGAACAGAGATAAAGGCAAGCGTCCGCTGATGGCTCAGGAGGCTGCCAAACAGAGCGACCGTGTCATCATCACCAGCGACAACCCCCGTTTCGAGGAACCTCAGGACATCATCAACGACATGCTGGCAGGACTCAATGTCCAACAGATGAAGAAAACCATCAGTATCACCGATCGTAAGGAAGCCATCCGTACTGCATGTATGATGGCACAGAAGGGTGATGTCATCCTCATCGCTGGCAAGGGGCATGAGGACTATCAGGAAATCAAGGGTGTCAAACACCATTTTGACGACCGTGAAGTAGTGAGAGAGATTTTCTCGGAGTAATTCAGAATAATCAGAATAATTATGCTATACTACCTTTTCAGATTCTTAGAGCAATTCAATATCCCAGGTGCACATATCTGGTCGTATATCTCCTTCCGCGCACTGCTGGCACTCATCCTGTCACTCATAATCTCAGCATGGTTCGGAGAGCGATTTATCAAATGGATGAAACGACGCAACATCTCCGAGACGGCACGCGATGTCAACATTGACCCGTTTGGCGTAGAGAAGAAAGGTGTCCCCACCATGGGAGGTATCATCATCATCGTTTCTATCCTGGTTCCTGTATTACTGTTAGGTCGTATGCGTAACATCTATCTTATCCTGATGATTGTCACCACTGTATGGCTTGGTTTCCTTGGCTTCATGGACGACTATATCAAGATTTTCAGGAAGAATAAAGACGGACTGAAGGGAATCTATAAAATCATTGGACAGGTATCCATCGGTTTCATCGTCGGACTAGTGCTCTGGCTGAGTCCTGATGCTGTCATTCGTGAAAACATCTCAGAGCCTCAGCAGAACAAACAGGAGATAGTGGTCAAACATAAGACGGAGGCGGTTAAATCGTTACAGACTACCATTCCGTTTATCAAGAACCATAACCTGAACTATTCAGACGTGATGTCGTTCTGCGGGAAATACAAGGTAGCAGCAGGATGGATTCTCTTTGTCCTGATGACCATCTTTGTCGTCACTGCTGTCAGCAACGGAGCCAACCTCAATGACGGTATGGATGGCATGTGCTCGGGAAATTCCGCCATCATCGGTGTTGCATTGATTATTTTCTCTTATGTGAGCAGTCATATCGTCTATGCTGCCTACTTCGACATCATGTATATCCCAGGCTCACAGGAACTGGTAGTTTTCCTCAGTGCCTTCGTCGGAGCCATGATAGGCTTTCTCTGGTATAACGCCTACCCTGCACAGGTCTTCATGGGAGACACGGGATCCCTGACGATTGGCGGTATTATCGGTGTCTGCGCCATCATCATCCACAAGGAGTTGCTGTTACCCGTCCTTTGTGGCATCTTCTTTATCGAGAGTCTGAGTGTTATCATCCAGACGCAGTGGTTTAAAATACAGAAGCGCAAAGGAAAGCGCGTGAGAGTCTTCCGCGCCACACCTATCCACGACACCTTCCGTCGCTTGGACTCTCAACTCGATCCAACGAGTACGTATCTCCTAAAAGGATGGCCACATCGTCCTTTCCATGAGTCGAAGATTACCATCCGTTTCTGGATTACCACGATTATATTAGTAGCATTAACGATTATAACATTGAAGGTAAGATGAAAAGAATCGTCATATTAGGAGCTGGTGAGAGTGGCGCAGGTGCCGCTGTCCTCGCCCAGAAAGAGGGTTTTGAGGTATTTGTCAGTGACCTCTCGAAAATCAATGAGAAATACAAGAAACTCATGGACAACCACCATATTGAGTGGGAGGAAAGTCAACATACAGAAGAGAAGATTCTGAATGCCGACGAGGTTATCAAGAGTCCAGGTATCCCAGACACAGCACCGATGATTATCAAAATCAAGGAGAAAAATATTCCTATCATCAGTGAGATAGAGTTCGCCGGCCGATACACGGACTCCAAGATGATTTGCATCACAGGTTCTAATGGAAAGACAACGACGACAAGTCTCATCTACCATATATTCAAGAAAGCAGGGTATGATGCCGGATTGGCTGGAAATATCGGGAATTCCCTTGCCCTGCAGGTGGCAGAGGACCCACATGAGTACTATATCATCGAACTGAGTTCCTTCCAGTTAGATAACATGTATGATTTCCGTGCCAACATTGCTGTTCTGCTGAATATCACACCAGACCATCTGGATCGTTATGATTTCAAGATGCAGAACTATGTGGACGCTAAGATGCGTATCATTCAGAATCAGACACCACAGGATGCCTTCATTTATTGGAACGACGATCCTATTATTAAGAAAGAACTGGAGAAATATCATATCCTCTCTATTCAATACCCCTTCTCTGAACTGAAGGAGAAAGGCAGTATCGGTTATATAGAGGAAGGACAATACAAGATAGAACAACCTGAGCCCTTCAATATGGAACAGGAGTCTCTCAGTCTCACAGGTAAGCACAATATCTACAACTCCCTGGCAGCAGGTATTGCTGCCAATATCGCAGGTATCAAGAAGGATGTCATCCGTCAGTCGCTGAGTGACTTCCCTGGTGTGGAGCATCGTCTGGAGAAAGTGTGCACTGTCCGTGGCGTCCAATATATCAACGACTCCAAGGCAACTAATGTCGATGCCTGTTGGTATGCATTGGAGAGCATGAAGACCAAGACGATTCTGATTATCGGTGGTAAGGACAAAGGTAACGACTATGACCCTATCAAGCCTTTAGTCAAGGAGAAATGTGCAGGGTTAGTCTACCTCGGTGCCGACAACCAGAAACTGCATGATAACTTCGATCATCTTGGTATCCCTGTCCGTGATACCCATTCAATGAAAGAATGTATGGAGGCATGTTATGAAATGGCAGAGCCAGGTATGACAGTACTGCTGAGTCCGTGCTGCGCCTCCTTCGATCTCTTCAAGAATATGGAGGACCGCGGAGAGCAATTCAAGGAACTGGCAAGGAATCTATAGGATATGAACAAAAAGATTGGTAATATATTCAAAGGAGACAAGGTCATCTGGATGGTGTTTTTCTTCCTCTGTATGATCAGTGTTGTAGAAGTGTTCTCTGCCTCCAGCAACCTGACCTATAAGAGTCATAACTACATCGGTCCTATCGTGTACCATACAGGAACCATCATCTTTGGCGTGGTCGTTGCCATCATCACGCTGAATATTCCCTGTCGGTTCTTTAAGCTTATGACCCCGTTCCTGTTGTTTATCAGTGCTGTCACACTGATATGGGTTCTTGCCTTCGGACAGTCTATCAACGGAGCCAACCGTGTCATCCCCATCTTCGGCATTACCTTCCAGCCCTCTGAGATAGCGAAGGGAACCATTGTTCTTGCCACAGCACAGATACTCAGTGCCATGCAACGGGAAAACGGAGCAGACAGGAAAGCCTTTAAATGGATCCTGTGGATTACATTGCCCACCTGTTTCCTGATTGGTCTTGAGAATCTGTCCACTGCCGCATTACTGTTTGTTGTTGTCATCATGATGATGTTCATCGGACTCGTTCCCATGAGACAATTAGGGAAACTGGTAGGCATCTGTGCCTTCCTGGTAGTTTTTGCCGTATCTATGGTAATGCTGGTAGGTCATGATACAACAGGGGAAGAGGAAGTTGCCAAGACTGAACAGGTGCACGATGAGCAACCTAAGAAAAAGAGCAAGATAGAGAAGTTGTTACACCGTGCTGACACTTGGAAGGGACGTATCCTGAAATTCGGAGAAGATGATGTGGCACCCAAAGACTATGACCTTGACAAAGATGCCCAGGTGGCACATGCCAATATTGCCATTGTCTCGAGTGGTGTAATCGGAAAAGGTCCTGGAAAATCGACTGAACGTGACTTCCTGTCGCAAGCATTCTCCGATTTCATCTATGCCATCGTGATTGAAGAGTTAGGCATCCTCGGGGCTGGTTTTGTGGTGTTACTGTATATCATACTACTCTATCGCGCAGCACGTATCGCAGGACGTTGCGAAAACAACTTCCCTGCCTTCCTTGTCATGGGAATCGCCCTGCTGCTCGTTGTCCAAGCTGCATTCAATATGATGGTTGCAGTAGGACTAGCTCCTGTGACAGGACAGCCACTGCCTTTGATCTCCAAAGGCGGCACATCGACGATTATCAACTGTGCCTATGTGGGAACCATGCTCAGTATCAGTCGCTCCGCTAAAATGAAGAAAGAGCCTGCTGAAGCAAAAAATATTGAATAACATTCGCCGAAAAGAAATATAATTCGTAATTTTGCAAGGTACTATATATATATAAGGTATATGAATAACGATCTAAGGGTTATTATCAGTGGTGGCGGCACGGGTGGACACATCTTCCCGGCTATCTCCATTGCCAATGCCGTAAAGGCTCTTCGCCCTGAAGCACAGATACTTTTTGTTGGGGCTTTAGGACGTATGGAGATGCAGCGTGTACCTGCTGCCGGCTATGAGATCATAGGACTGCCTATCTGCGGATTCGACCGTAAGAACTTGCTGAAGAACGTTAAGGTACTATACAAGATATGGAAAAGTCAGCGAATGGCGAAAAGCATCATCAAGAACTTCAATCCACAAGTCGCTGTAGGCGTCGGCGGCTATGCCAGTGGCCCCACGCTTAATAAGGCAGCTGCTATGGGAATCCCTTGTCTGATACAAGAACAGAACTCCTATGCAGGTGTCACCAACAAGCTCCTTGCCAAGAAAGCTGAGAAAATTTGTGTTGCCTATGACGGTATGGAGCGTTTCTTCCCTGCAGATAAGATTATCAAGACAGGAAATCCAGTACGCCAGTCTCTGTTAGAGACAACTATCTCACGCGATGATGCCGTACGCTCTTTCGGCTTCGACCCTAACAAGAAGGTCATCCTCCTGGTAGGTGGTAGCTTAGGAGCCAGAACCATCAACGAGAGCGTCCTTCAGCATATCAACCAGATATGCCAGAGTGATGTTCAGTTTATATGGCAGACTGGCAAGTATTACTACACAGGCATCCAGGAACAGCTGTCTGCTCTCAAGACTCAAATATCCAACCTCAAAGTCACCGATTTCATCAGTGATATGGGTGTTGCCTATAAGGCTGCCGACCTCGTTATCAGTCGTGCAGGAGCCAGCAGTATCTCAGAATTCTGCTTGATTGGCAAGCCTGTCATCCTGGTACCAAGCCCGAATGTCGCAGAAGACCATCAGACAAAGAATGCTATGGCACTGGTCAATGTGAAGGCTGCCCTTTATGTAAAAGACAATGAGGCGCCCAAGCTGCTGCTTCCACTTGCCATAGATACCGTACAGGATGCAGCAAAGCTGGCTTCCCTGAAAGAGAACATATTAAAACTTGCCTTGCCGGACTCGGCAGAAATTATAGCACGAGAGGTTATCAGGTTAAGTGAAAAGTAATTATATGCTACCGTTATGGATTTCAAAGATATAAAAGCAGTATATTTCGTAGGTGCGGGTGGTATCGGGATGAGTGCCATCGCACGCTACTTCATCAGCAAAGGACAGGTCGTTGCTGGCTATGACAAGACACCAAGCGACCTGACACGCCAACTGGAAAAGGAGGGCATGCTCATCCATTATGAAGAGAATGTGGATGAGATACCCCATGCATGCAAGAATCCTGCATCCTGCTTGATTATCTATACACCTGCCATTCCTGAAGAGCATCAGGAACTCCAGTATTTCCGCAAAAACGGTTTTGAGATACAGAAACGCGCACAGGTGTTAGGCACGCTGACGCGTCAGCACAAAGGACTCTGCGTGGCAGGCACACATGGTAAGACCACGACTTCTACGATGTGCGCCCATATCATGCATCAGAGTCATCTGGATTGTAATGCTTTCCTTGGAGGTATCTCCAAGAACTATGGCACTAATTATATCCTATCAGATTCAGATTATGTGGTAATTGAGGCAGATGAGTTTGACCGTTCTTTCCATTGGCTACGTCCCTGGATGACTGTCATCACGTCTACCGACCCCGACCATCTGGATATCTACGGAACCAAGGAAGCGTATCTCGAGAGTTTCCGCCATTACACTGAACTGATACAACCTGGCGGTACCTTGATTATCCACCGAGACTTAGAGATGAAAGAACACCTGCAAGAAGGGGTCACACGCTATGACTATGCGTTAAATGAAGGCGACTTCCATGCGGAGAATATCAGCATTGAGAATGGTGAGATTACCTTCGACTTCATCTCTCCCATTGAATCTGTTCCAAACATCAAATTGGGACAACCAGTTCCTATCAATATAGAGAATGGAGTGGCGGCTATGGCAATGGCACAACTTGTTGGCTGCACGGCAGAAGAGCTCCGTTATGGTATGAAGACCTACGGAGGTGTGGACCGACGTTTTGACTTCAAGATCAAAAATGACAAGATGGTGTTCCTCAGTGACTATGCCCACCATCCTAAGGAAATATACCAGAGTGCCAAAAGTATAAGGGAACTGTATAAGAACAGGAAGATTACTGCTATCTTCCAGCCACACCTCTATACTCGGACCCGCGATTTCTATCAAGACTTCGCAGAGGCATTAAGTCAACTGGATGAGGTCATCCTCACGGAAATATATCCTGCACGTGAGCAACCGATAGAGGGAGTGACATCTGAACTCATTTATAACAACCTGCGCCCAGGGGTGGAAAAACAAATCATCCACAAAGACGAGGTGTTAGACTTTGTCAAGAGCCGTGACTTTGATGTCCTCATCGTATTGGGAGCCGGCGACTTAGACAATCAGGTACCACAGATTACTAAAATACTTCAAGACCGAGCATGACATTCAACTGGAAGAAACCCGTCATCATCCTGACAGATATCGCCCTTGCCGTATATCTGCTTCTTGCCGTCACGGCTTTCAATCAGCCAGATGACCAGAAAGCAGTATGCACACAGGTAGATATCATTATCGAAGACGGGGTTGTTGATGGCTTCCTGGGAGACTTGGAAATCAAAGAACAGTTGCGGAATGCCAAGATCTTTCCTCAAGGACAGCCCATGAAACAGGTTGATGTCCGTAAAATAGAGGAGACACTGAAACAGAATCCTTTTGTAGAGACTGCCGAGTGTTACAAGACACAAGGAGGACATATCCGTATCAACCTCACTCAGCGCCTGCCAGTGGCTCGTGTAAAGGCAGAAAACGGGGATGACTATTACATCGACTCTCAGGGTGTTATCATGCCCAACACACGATACACCAGCGACTTGGTGGTGGTAACAGGTATTGTCAATCGTAAATACGCACAGAAGGTCCTGTCCCGTGTCGGTAGTTTCATTATCCACAATCCTTTCTGGCACAGTCAGATAGAACAGCTCAATGTCCTTGCCGACGGTAGTATGGAGATGATTCCACGTATCGGAAACCATGTCGTCTATTTAGGATATCCGTCGAATATCCAGCAAAAACTTGACCGTCTGGAGAAATTCTACCGTTATGGTCTAAGTGAGGCTGGGTGGAACAAATACTCATATATCAGTATGGAGTTTTCTAACCAGATTATTTGTAAGAAGAGAAAATAAAATAAATATATATCAAGATGCCAAAAGATTTTATCGTTGCTATCGAACTGGGGTCATCCAAGATGACCGGTATCGCGGGAAAGAAGAACCTTGACGGCAGCATCCAAGTGCTTGCCGTAGTGAAGGAGGAGTCGTCTTCGTTCATCCGCAAGGGTTATGTGTACAACATCGACAAGACAGCCCAGTGTCTGACTACTATTGTCAACAAACTGGAGAAACAACTTAAGACATCTATCACACAAGTGTATGTAGGTGTAGGTGGTCAGTCGATACGCTCTATTCGCAATGTGATATCCAAGGAGTTTCCGGAGGGTACTGTCATCACACAGGATATGGTTATTGAACTGATGGACGCCAACCGCAACATGAAATATCCTGACCAGGAGATTCTTGATGCTGCCGTTCAGGAATATAAAGTTGACTCACAATACCAACTGGATCCTGTAGGAATCCAGTGCAGCCATATTGAAGGCAACTTCCTGAATATCCTACAGCGGAAATCATTCTACAAGAACCTCAACCTCTGTTTTGAGGCAGCAGGAATCAATGTGGCAGAGATGTATCTCGCTCCACTAGCCCTTGCCGACAGTGTACTGACGGAAACGGAGAAGCGTTCTGGTTGCGTCTTGGTTGATTTAGGTGCTGACACGACAACTGTCAGTGTTTACTTCAAGAATGTGCTACGCCATCTGGCTGTCATCCCACTTGGCGGCAATAATATCACTAAGGATATTGCCTCGCTGCAGATGGAAGAGACGGATGCAGAGCGTATGAAACTGAAATATGCTGAAGCCCTGACTGACAATAACGATATTGACAATAACCTGAAATACTCCATCGATACTGACCGTCAGGTGGAAAGCCGGAAGTTCATCGAGATTGTCGAGGGACGATTAGAAGAGATTATCGCCAATGTATGGTGCCAAGTTCCAGAGGAATATTACGACAAACTGCTAGGCGGTATCATCCTGACTGGTGGAGGTGCAAACATGAAAGACATCGAGAAGGCTTTCGTTAACTATACTCGTGTCGAGAAAATTCGTACCTCTAAGTTCGTGACACAGACCATTGTTTCCAATCTCCCAGAGATGAACGCCAAGGACGGACAGATGAATACAGTCCTTGGACTTCTCGCCAAGGGTGACATCAATTGCGCAGGACAGGAACTGGATCCGAACGGTGACCTTTTCGCAACTAAACAGCCTTCACAAGATCCTCTTGTTGATCGTAAGGCGCGTACAGCAACTGAAACCCCTGCTGGTGTCGTCCGCACAGCAGAGGAGATTCGCCGTGCGGAGGAAGAGGCTCGTCTGAAACGAGAGGAAGAAGAGCGTATTGCCCGTGAGAAAGCCGAGGAAGAAGCTCGTAAAGAGGCAGAGCGACGCAGGGAGAACAGTTTCTGGCACAAGGCTCTCAAGGGACTAAAAAAGTTTGGTGAGGATATTATCAAGGAAGAAGACTAATAAATAAAGATTATGGCAGACAATATATTATTGGATTTCGGAGAGCCCGAAAGAGAGAATAGCATCATCAAGGTCATTGGTGTCGGCGGAGGTGGCGGTAATGCCGTCAACCATATGTATCGTGAAGGTATTCACGATGTGACATTCGTACTTTGCAATACTGATAATCAAGCACTCAACGACTCCCCCGTCCCTGTTCATCTGCAACTGGGCAAGGAAGGTCTTGGTGCTGGTAACAAACCAGAGAAAGCTCGTGCTGCTGCTGAGGAGAGTATCGAGGATATCAAGGCGATGCTGAGCGACGGTACACGTATGGCTTTCATCACTGCTGGTATGGGTGGTGGCACAGGAACGGGAGCTGCTCCTGTTATTGCTCGTATATCAAAGGAGATGGGTATCCTGACAGTAGGTATCGTGACCATTCCCTTCCGCTTCGAAGGTGACCGTAAGATAGACCAGGCATTGGATGGTGTAGAAGAGATGGCAAAACACGTAGATGCCTTGTTGGTTATTAATAATGAGCGCTTACGTGAGATTTATCCTGAGCTGTCAGTTCTCGATGCCTTCGGCAGAGCTGATGACACACTCTCTGTTGCCGCTAAGTCGATTGCGGAGATTATCACAGTTCACGGACTCATCAACCTCGACTTCAACGATGTGAAGACTGTCTTGAAGGATGGTGGTGTTGCCATTATGTCCACTGGTTATGGTGAGGGCGAGGGTCGCGTGAAGAAGGCCATCGATGATGCCCTGAACTCTCCGTTGCTTAACGACAACGATGTCTTCAACTCCAAGAAGATCCTGCTCAGTATCTCATTTGCAGGCAGCAAGGACGGTAAAGATTCCTTGATGATGGAAGAGATGAACGATGTCAACGAGTTCATGGCGAAGTTCGGTGATTTCGAGATCAAATGGGGACTTGCCACGGATCCGGACCTAGGTAAGAAAGTCAAGGTCACCATCCTTGCCACAGGTTTCGGCATCGAAAATGTCGACGGAATGAACGGACACCTAAAGAAACATAGTCAGGATGACCTCAACCGTATTGCGGAGGAACAAGAGAAGGCTGCTCAGAAACAAGACCGACGTAACCGCTATTATGGTGGTGAAGGAGCTGCCAAGCGATACAAGCGCCGTCCGAATATCTATCTGTTCCGTCCTGATGACCTCGACAATGACGATGTCATCTCTGCTGTGGAGCAGACACCAACATACAAGCGTACACGTGAAATCCTGGACAGCATCTACAGCCAGGCAAGTGGAGAGGATCCACAGCAACAGAATGAGGTGCCTCAAGAGCCTATCCAGGGAACTATTGTTTTCTCCTAAGGAGTACTAACTACCATAACTGTTGGAGCACTGCCAGACTTTTCAATTCGGGAAAGTCTGGCAGATGTTGTTGATAGTATTGCAACAACACATCCGTAATCCTATGGCGGTCTGTCCTCGACAACTTGAAAAGGTGCATGGTAGGATAGTCCATACGCATCATCAAACGGATGAGCCGCGCCTCTTCTGGTTGCAGAAAATCATTATGCATCGGGGCTAAAGCACAGAAACGTCCTTCACGCATATCAAAATAACTGTCTGCATCAGACTGACTATTATCCACTAAATTCGGATAGAAACCCAAGAATCGGGACAATCGCATAAGAAAGGTTAAATGAAAATTCGCATACCCCTCCGTAGCCGCATCCAACCACTGTATGGAGTCTATGATATAGTCGAATAACGGCTCGTCACGCTGTTCTGAGCGCAGACTGTGATAGAGAAACTCTGCCACAAACAATATAATGGCGAGTTTCTCCGGTGAAGAAGGTATCGACATCAGCGGAACCGACAGACGGGCATCTGCCATCTTCTGCAACTGCACTCGCTGGCGTACCTCACACTCTATCTCCAATAACGTCATCGGTTGGAAAAACTGCTTCTTCAAGCGTCCTTTTGCTGTCTTTGGCACCGAAACAATAAAAGACATTCTACCCAAATCTCTTGTGAACATATCCACAATGATTTTGGACTCCCCATATTTAAATGAGCGTAATACAACCGCCTCCGTTTTCTGTAACACGAGGGCGAAATTACACAAAAAAGACGAAAAAAGTGCATTTTTACGAAAGAAAATTTTGTGGGACAAAAAAAATACAGTACCTTTGCAGCCGCAAAAATGTATCCTTGGTCCCTTCGTCTATCGGCTAGGACGAGAGATTTTCATTCTCTAAAGAGGAGTTCGACTCTCCTAGGGACTACTTTAAATCCGTCATCTGCACAGCCATGTGCTACTCGCAAGGGAAACGGTGGCGGAGGGTTTCAAAACCCGCCCAGGGCTGTCTATAGGACGTAAGACCCATAAGCTTTATATTAATCATCAAAATTAAAAGAAAATGGCAAATCACAAATCATCTCTGAAGAGAATTCGTCAGACCAAGACAAGGGCAGAGCACAACCACTATTATGCAAAGACTATGCGTAACGCTGTCCGTAAGCTGCGCGCTATGACTAACAAGGAAGAGGCAGTTGCTCTTTACCCTAAAGTACAGAAGATGCTGGACAAGCTGGCAAAGACCAACATTATCCACAAGAACAAGGCTGCTAACCTGAAGTCAAGCCTTGCACAACACATCAATCAGCTGGGATAAACATTCACCAAGCATATTCAAAAAGGCTGCATCTTTTTGGATGCAGCCTTTCTTTTTCGGCTGTATTCAACTAGTCCTAAAAATATTAATATTTTTACACATATTTTTTTCGTTTAAGTCGCGCTAATTTTGTACCTTTGCAACCTAATAAGGACTATTTGATACAATGGCAGAAGAACTGAACAAAGAAAACAATTATTCCGCGAGTAATATTCAAGTACTCGAGGGACTGGAGGCCGTACGTAAGCGTCCGGCAATGTATATCGGTGACATCAGTGAAAAGGGTCTACACCACTTGGTGAACGAGACCGTTGACAACTCCATCGATGAGGCGATGGCGGGGTACTGCACCCATATTGAGGTTACAATCAACGAAGATAATTCCATCACGGTGTTAGATAACGGACGAGGCATCCCCGTGGACGAGCATGAGAAGATGCACAAGTCAGCACTGGAGGTCGTTATGACCGTCCTCCATGCCGGCGGTAAGTTCGATAAGGGGTCCTACAAGGTCAGCGGTGGTCTGCATGGCGTAGGTGTATCATGTGTCAATGCCCTCTCCACCCATATGATGTCACAGGTATTCCGTAACGGACATATCTACCAGCAGGAGTACGAGAAAGGAAAACCATTGTATGACGTGAAGATTGTCGGCGACACCGACAAGACAGGTACTCGCCAACAGTTTTGGCCAGATGCCTCCATCTTCACCACCACGGAATATAAATACGACACTATTGCCAAGCGCATGCGTGAACTGGCATACCTGAATGCGGGTATCACTATCACCCTGCGTGACATGCGTCCTGACGAGGATGGCAACAAGAAGGAAGAGGTGTTCCATGCCAAGGACGGATTAAAGGAGTTCGTGCGCTACGTGGATCGTCATCGTACCCATTTGGTAGACGATGTCATCTATCTGAAGACCGAGAAGCAGGGTATCCCCATAGAGGTTGCTGTCATGTACAACACTGACTATACAGAGAATATCCACTCCTATGTCAATAACATCAATACGATAGAGGGAGGTACGCATTTGGCAGGATTCCGTGCAGCTCTTACGCGTACACTGAAGAAATATGCCGATACAGACCCACAGATATCAAAGCAGATTGAGAAAGCGAAGATAGAGATAGCCCCAGAGGACTTCCGCGAAGGACTGACTGCCGTCATCAGCATCAAGGTCGCTGAACCGCAGTTTGAGGGACAGACCAAGACCAAGCTCGGTAACTCTGAGGTCGCTGGAGCCGTCCAGCAGGCTGTAGGAGAGGCTCTTGCCAACTATCTGGAAGAGCATCCAAAAGAAGCTAAGATGATTTGTGACAAGGTTGTCCTTGCTGCCACTGCCCGTATCGCTGCCCGTAAGGCACGTGAGAGTGTGCAGCGTAAGAACCCGATGACGGGTGGTGGTCTACCTGGTAAACTCGCCGACTGCTCAGAGAAGGACCCGAATGTCTGCGAGATATTCCTCGTAGAGGGTGATTCCGCTGGTGGCTCTGCCAAATCAGGTCGTGACCGTCACTTCCAGGCTATCCTACCATTACGCGGTAAGATTCTGAATGTAGAGAAGGTACAGTGGCATCGCGTCTTCGAGTCTGAGTCTGTGATGAACATCATACAGTCGATTGGCGTACGTTTCGGTGTTGAAGGTGAGGGCGACCGTGAGGCGAATATCGATAAGTTACGCTACAACAAAATCATCATCATGACCGATGCCGATGTCGATGGATCGCATATCGATACTCTGATTATGACCCTCTTCTACCGCTTCATGCCCCAGGTCATCCAGGGGGGGCACCTGTATATTGCTACTCCACCCCTTTACAAGTGTACCTATAAGAAAAACTCCGAGTACTGCTATACAGAACAGCAACGACAGGCGTTCATCGACAAATACGTGGCAGGCGACGAAAACAACAGCGGTTTCCACACCCAGCGTTACAAAGGTCTTGGTGAGATGAACCCCGAGCAGTTGTGGGAAACCACCATGAATCCAGAGAACCGTCTGTTGAAACAGGTCACTATCGAGAATGCTGCCGAGGCTGACGAGATCTTCTCCATGCTCATGGGCGATGACGTAGAACCACGCCGTGAGTTCATTGAGAGAAATGCCACCTATGCGAATATCGACGCATAATAATTGTTTATCTAGATTTGAAAAATAGAATAGGCCCTACCTTTTGCAGGTAGGGCCTATTCATTTGTTTTGTTTAGGGTTATATCCTAAAACAAATCGTCAAAGTCATCGAATTCGCGGGAGTGTCCAGGACCACTGCCACCACCGCCAAAGTCGATACCGATATTACCGCTGTCACCACCAGTAGTAATGTTTGTGATGATATCACTACCTGCCAGCAATTGTTGGGTCATTTGGATGTCAAATACCTCCGTCTGGGGCTTTGTATATATTTTTTCATAATTTACAATTTGACTATTAACTATTTACAATTTATTTCTCGATTGGGCAATTTGGTTATTTTACTACGACCTTCTTACCATTCACGATGTAGATACTTTTCTTGGAGGAGCGAGGAACGAGAGGAGTCAGCGACCTTGCGACCGCTGAGGTCGTACCAAACACCATCCAACTTCAATTCTTCTTTTCTTCCGTTCTTCAATACTTCAATGCTTGTCGTTTCGCCTTCACCGAAGTCCAATACGATGGAGCGGACACCATTGCTGCCAGCATCCGGGTCGCCTGCTATTGTAGTCGTTGCTCAACTCCAAGTAAGCGTGGAAACTGTTGATTGTCACATCGTCATTGGGATAGTACAGTTTATTGTTAGCTCCCAGGAAGAGCTTCTTCCTGTCGTCAGCCTTCAGGGTGACAGGCTTTGACATCGCCACCGTAGATATGGACATCGCCACCATCATAGACCACCACCTGGTGATTTGGGTCGATACCGCTTCTCTTGCCACCACCTATGGCAGAGCCATTGCTTCCCTTTGAGAATAAGCCCTCTTTTCCACTTTCCTGCTCCGCCAGAATATCGGCACTATGTACGTAGAGGCTGCCGGAACCGTTTACCTCTCCTCCACCACTGCCGATGGCTGCTGCATCCTTATATTCACGCGTTCCGTCCGGACTGTAGTTTATGACATTCAGCTTACCAGGAAAGGAACTCTGACCATGGACATGGAGGATAGCATTGTTCCGAGCCTCCAACTTAATGTGGTTACACGTCAGTTTACTACCGTCTGGCAACACCAGATGCACCGTGCCAAAGATGACGAGCACCTTACGCGACACGTCGGAGCCCTTGACCACATATCAGGTCTCCTTACCATTTTCACCGAGCGGCATCCAATCCCAGTGCTGCCCTTCTATCGGGGTACAGTCATGGGTTAACTGTGTAATCGTCACACTCTTGTTCTTTGCATCCCAGGAGCATACGTTGAACGTAACACTCTCTGCCTGTGCTCCTATAATAGTCAACAGGGATAAACACAAAAAAAAGAAGAATTTAAGTCTCAACTCATTTAATTTTTGTTTTCTTTCTTATTATTTTATGGATGCAAAGGTACGACTAATTTCATAAAAAAAGAAAAATAATAGATGATAATTCGTTTTCTTATTGAATAATGTGTACCTTTGTCGACAATTTTGCGCAAAGACGCAGTATTTATTTATTTTTTAGATGTTTTTTACAAGATGAACGTAATTACGAAAAGTATTCAATTGCCTGATGGGAGAACCATCACCATTGAAACCGGGAAAGTGGCAAAGCAGGCCGATGGCAGTGTGATGCTCCGCATGAACAACACTGTACTGCTGGCTACTGTTTGTGCCGCAAAAGATGCA
>CACXQL010000032.1 GCA_902769805.1 uncultured Prevotellaceae bacterium | reverse complement strand
TACTGTTTTGCCACTTCCAATGGAAGTGAGGGCAGATGCATGGGCTGTGGATGCTGCTTGTAGTGGTAATCCTGGTCCGATGGAATACCAGGCAATAGATCTTGCTACAGGGGCTCGTGTGTTCCATTTCGGTCCGATGAAGGGTACTAATAATATCGGAGAGTTTCTTGCTATCGTCCATGCTCTTGCCTTGATGCAACAACAAGGATTGTATGACAAGACCATCTATAGCGACTCTTATAACGCCATTCTCTGGGTAAACAAACGGAAATGTAAGACGAAGTTGGAACGTACCCTAGAGACAGAAGAACTCTTTCAGATTATCCTCCGTGCTGAGCGATGGTTGAATACGCACGTTTGGCGTAATCCTATCGTAAAGTGGGAGACCCAGCAATGGGGCGAAGTTCCAGCAGACTTCGGCAGAAAGAAGTAATTTTAGCATTTATTCAAATGCTTGGTATGAGTATACTTCAACCCCTATTGTGACTTCTTACTAAAGATTGTCATGGTATTCTCCCCATATTCCTTTTTGCTTAAGAGGCGAATATCAGAGGGAAGTTGGGGGGCGCGAGTGCCGTCAGAGACAGTGATGGGGGCGACTTCCATGCGTATCTCGTCCCAGAGTCCTGCTTGGATGAAACTCTCGTGTGTCTGACAACCACCTTCGACAATGAGCGACTGGATGCCATGTTGATAGAGGTCGTCCATCAGTTGAGGCAAGGGACGGTCGTGTGTCAATACGATTCGTTTAGGATTAGGTCCATGCCAGTGACGAACATTCAGTGAGGGATGGTCGCGATCGAAGGTGGTATGTCCCACAAGGATGGCATCCTCCTCAGCTCGGAGTTGATGGGAAAGCATCTGAGTCTGTTCGTTGGAAATCATCAATGGCTTGAAGTGATTGTCGATGAAGCCGTTGGCTGTCTGAGCCCATTTTAAGATAATGTATGGGCGATGCTTGGAATGATAAGTGAAAAAACGACGATTCAACCACTGACACTCCTTTTCCAATACGCCAACCTCCACTTCAATACCAGCCTTGCGAATCCTCTCGATGCCTCGTCCTTTCACTTCTGCAAAGGGATCGATACACCCTACCACCACACGCTTCACGCCTTTCTTGATAATCAAATCGGCGCAAGGGGGCGTTTTGCCATAATGTGCACAAGGCTCTAAGGAGACATAGATGGTAGCATCTTTCAACAAAGACTCATCTTTGACAGAGGCAAAGGCATTCACTTCTGCATGTCCTTCACCACAGCGCACATGATACCCTTCGCCGATAATACGGTCGTCTACCACTATCACGGCTCCAACCATCGGATTAGGTCGTGCCCCTTGTATCCCATTCTCTGCCAACTGAATACAGCGGCGCATGTATTTCTCGTCGTTCATATTTGCAAAGGTAAGGAAATATTTTGAAATATCAATGGTCAATTATCAATTATTTATTACCTTTGCAAAGATGAATTATCAGGCATTGTGGCGTAGATTAGCGCAGGTCTATGGTGAGGGTGAAGCAAAAGCGATTGCCCGTATGGTGTATGAGGTGCGCTATGGACTGAGTTGGAGTGATGTTATGATGGGGAAAGATGCAGATGTTCCTCAGGACGAGTTAGAGGAAATCGCCCAACGACTAGAGCGACACGAACCAATACAATATATTCTGGGGAAAGCGGAGTTCATGGGAGAATGGTTTGATGTGGAGCCAGGAGTATTGATTCCCAGACCAGAAACAGAAGAGTTGGTAAGGTGGATAGTTCTAAAAGAAACAACAGCCAACATCCTTGATATTGGAACAGGCAGCGGTTGTATTGCCATCACGTTGGCAGCCAAGTGCCCTAAAGCAAAAGTAACAGCATGGGATATCTCGGAGAAAGCGTTGGAAGTAGCTTGTAGGAATGCGAAAAACCATCATGTTCATGTGTCTTTTGAGCAAGTTGATATGTTGAATTCTCAACTTTCAACTTTCAATTCTCAATTTTCAATTTTCAATTTTCAATTTGATATCATCATAAGTAATCCACCTTATATATGTAATAAGGAACGCGAAGCAATGGAACAGAACGTCCTCGACTATGAGCCGCATACTGCCTTGTTCGTGCCCGATGACGACCCGTTGCTGTTCTATCGCGCTATTGCGGAATACGGAAACAAAGCATTGAAGTCTGATGGCTGGCTCTATTTCGAAATCAATCCCCTTTATGCAGAACCTCTTCGCGAATTATTAAGTGCGATGTCGTACCAAGACCTCGAAATCAAGAACGACCAATATGGCAAACAACGATTTATCAGAGCACGCCGATGAAACAGATTACTGAACAAGAAACCTATTTGCGACTGGCTGCCCTCTGTGCTCAAGCAGAACATTGCCAATATGAGATGCAGGAGAAGATGCGTCGTTGGGAACTCCCGGAGGAGGCGCAGGCTCGTGTGATGCAGCGGCTTGTGACGGAAAGGTATGTGGATGACGAGCGTTATGCCCGTGCCTTTATCAAGGACAAGGTGCGCTATAACAAATGGGGTAGAAGGAAAGTGGAACAGGCTTTATGGGCAAAACATATTGATGAAGGTATCCGTCAACGTGTCTTGGATGAGGTAGATGACGAGGAATATATTGCAGTCCTTCGCCCCTTGCTGCAACAGAAGCGCAAGTCGGTAAAGGCGAACAGTGACTATGAACTGAATGGCAAGCTCATGAAGTTCGCTATGAGTCGTGGCTTTACAATGGATATCATCAGACAATGTATCAACGTAACAGATGAAGACGAGTTTTTGGACTAGAATCCTTGACCTTATCTCACCTCGACAGTGCGTGATTTGTGGGGAACGACTGAGTATTACTGAGCGCGCTGTCTGTTCGTCGTGTTACCTTCATCTGCCTCGTACGACCTATCAGTTTACACCTTATGACAACCCCATGGCGCAACTCTTCTGGGGACTTGCTCCCATCAGTCGAGCTGCTGCTCTCTTCTTCTATGAACCACATGCTGAGGCAGCTCAGTTAATCTACGACCTGAAATATGCAGACCGTCCTGATATTGGAGAGGATATAGGAAGGATGATGGCAGAGGAGATGCAGATGGCAGACTACTTCGCAGGAGTGGATGTTATCATTCCAGTGCCTCTCTCTTCCAAGAGAAAACGTCAGCGAGGCTATAACCAGAGTGAGATGATAGCTCGTGGCATCCATGAAATAACCAACATTCCAGTCATGAATTGTGCCTTGAAACGCAAACATTTCCACCAGAGTCAGACCTCCCTCATGCGCCATCAGCGTCAGGAGAACGTAGCAGAGATGTTTGAACTGCGTGATGCGAAAGGCTTAGAAGACAAGCATATCCTCCTTGTCGATGATGTATGTACCACAGGAGCTACCCTTATTGCCTGTGCCAATACCCTCAAGGACATCCCAGGCATCCGCATCAGCGTCCTTACTCTTGGCTTTACGAAATCATAATCTCTCAATTTCTCACGCTCAAAAATGAAAATACATTCTCATTTTCTTCGCTTAATCTAAATTTTGCACTATCTTTGTACCCCAAACAAATATATGATTATGGAAATCAAGAAACTTTTCGCTCAGAAACTGATGGATATCAAAGCCATCAAGTTACAGCCTAACGAGCCTTTTACATGGGCTTCAGGCTGGAAGTCACCTATCTATACTGATAACCGCAAGACGTTGGGGTTCTCGGAAGTACGCTCGTTTGTGAAGTTAGAACTATGCCATCTTATTCAAGAGAACTTCCCAGAAGCAGAGGCTGTGGCTGGTGTGGCAACAGGTGCTATCGCACAAGGTGCATTGGTGGCAGATGAACTGGGACTGCCTTACGCTTATGTTCGTCCGAAACCCAAAGACCACGGTATGGGAAATCAGGTTGAGGGTGAACTGAAGAAAGGTGCAAAGGTCATCGTGGTAGAAGACTTAATCTCTACAGGAGGCAGTAGCTTGAAGGCTGTGGAGGCTTTGCGCCAATATGGTGTAGAGGTGATTGGTATGGTCGCCTCGTTCACTTATGGTTTCCCTATTGCTGAGGAGGCCTTTAAGACTGCTAATGTACGACTCATCACTTTGAGCGACTATGCTGCCGTTTTGGAACAGGCTGCTGAGACAGGTTATATCAAAGCCGATGATATTGAAGTGTTAAAAGAATGGCGTAAAGACCCAAGCAAGTGGGGCATTTAAACTCTCAACCCTATTAACCCCATCCGATTATGACAAAATTTGAAAGTAGCGTAAAGCCCATTCCCTATCCTGTAGAGGATGTGTATCGTAATATTAGTGACTTGCGTAACCTCGATAAGGTGCGCGACCGTGTCCCAGAAGATAAGTTGTCGGACTTCGCCTTCGACGAGGATACTGTACAAGTGAAGGTAGATCCTGTGGGACTTCTCAAACTCCGTATCATTGAGCGTGAGGAAGGAAAGTGCGTGAAGTTCGAGACAGAACAGTCACCCATGCCCTTCAACCTGTGGATACAGGTGTTACCTGTCACAGAGACAACGAGTAAGATGCGTGTGACAGTGAAGGCAGATATCCCCTTTATGCTGAAAGGTATGGTTAGTGGTCCTTTGCAGGATGGTGTGGAGAAGATTGCTGATGCGTTGGCACAAGTGCCGTATGTATAATCTATCGTTCCTATAGTCACTATCGTTCCTATAATTCAAAAATAACAATGAATAAACTTTGGGAGAAAAACTTTGAGGTGAATGCGGAGATAGAGCGTTTCACTGTTGGTCGCGACAGAGAGATGGACCTCTATCTCGCCCCTTATGATGTCTTGGGCTCTATGGCACATATCACGATGCTGGAGGCTATCGGACTATTAGAGGCGGATGAGTTGAAGCAGTTGCTGGCGGAGTTAAAGAATATCCATGCTGTTTGTGAGCGGGGTGAGTTCAAGATAGAAGAAGGTGTCGAGGATGTCCATTCACAGGTAGAACTGATGCTCACTCGTAAACTGGGTGACATGGGTAAGAAGATTCACTCGGGTCGCTCTCGTAATGACCAGGTATTAGTTGACTTGAAGCTCTTCACCCGTCATGAACTGATGGAGATAGCTGACAGTGTGAAAGTGCTCTTCGATGAGTTGATAGCCAAGAGCGAACAATATAAGCAAGTGTTGATGCCTGGCTATACTCACTTACAGGTGGCGATGCCTTCCTCTTTTGGCTTGTGGTTTGGTGCCTATGCCGAGTCTCTTGCCGATGACATGCTGTTCTTGCAGGCTGCCTATAAGATGACTAACCGCAATCCCCTTGGCAGTGCTGCAGGCTATGGCTCTTCGTTCCCTTTGAAACGTCAGATGACGACGGACTTGTTGGGTTTTGACTCCATGGACTATAATGTGGTATATGCTCAGATGGGACGTGGCAAGATGGAGCGTAACGTAGGTTTTGCTATTGCTACCATCGCTGGTACATTGGCAAAGATGGCATTCGATGCCTGCCTGTTTAACTCGCAGAATTTCTCCTTTGTGAAGTTACCGAAGGAGTGTACTACAGGTTCAAGTATCATGCCTCATAAGAAGAATCCTGATGTCTTCGAACTGATTCGTGCGAAATGCAATAAGTTACAGGCACTGCCTCAACAGGTGACGCTCATCATGAACAACCTCCCTGTAGGTTATTTCCGTGATTTGCAGATCATCAAAGAAGTCTTTTTGCCAGCCTTTGACGAACTGAAAGACTGTTTGCAGATGGCTGCCTATATCATTAATAAGATAGAGGTACGCGACGATATTCTTGACAACCCGATGTACGACCCGATGTTCTCCGTTGAGGAAGTGAACCGCCTCGCTGCAGAAGGAATGCCTTTCCGTGATGCCTATAAGAAAGTGGGACTGGATATCGAAGCAGGTACCTTCAAGCCTAATAAGAATATCCACCATACTCATGAAGGCTCTATCGGCAATCTCTGTAATGACCGTATCTCCGTTCTCATGCAACAGGTCATGGACGGCTTCGGTTTCGAACGTGTTATCCATGCTGAAAAGAATCTGCTAAAATGAAATCCCTCATCGCTAAACTCTTAACGCTAACTGCATGTGTCCTCCTGTCTTCCTGTTCAGCAGAGCAGGAGTTTACGACATGGCCCTGTCGTTTCGTCTATGATAACAGCATCCATCTGGATCAGACCTTGGCGACAGCGACGAATCCTGATATTACTGGTACTTTCTGCAAGATAACGGAGCGTGTCCAGGGAGGAACCAAGTATCTCGTCTTTGAAAACAACCAAGGACTCTCTTCTGAACAACGTGAAACGGCAGAGGAGCAGCAGAGGAATCTCCGTTTGGGATTGAATGGTGGTATTATCGTTGGCTTCTCTCATTTTAGTGGTTTCGCGGCTTATGATATCCAGTGTCCGAATTGTGTCCGTAAAGAGAATAACAGGTCGAATCCTAACTATCGTGTCATCATGGATTCCAAGGGTATTGCCACTTGTTCGAAGTGTCAAAAACAATACGATATGAATAGTGGAGGACTGATTCTCAATGGTGAGAAAGATGACAAGGGCTTAGAGCGTTATCGTAATGCTCATACTGCAGGACCACAGGGAACAACGACCGTCTTTTCAGAGTAAAATAGTTGAATAATTAAAAATTTTCAATTTTCAATTGTCAGTTTTCAATTATTATTATTACCTTTGCACCCGGTTTGCCGCGATGGTGGAATGGTAGACACGAGGGACTTAAAATCCCTTGGCCAGTAATGGCTGTGCGGGTTCGAGTCCCGCTCGCGGCACGAAGTCCAGTATTTCCGAGAAATGCTGGACTTTTTTTAGTCGCTGATGTGGATACTCTTCTGACTTCTCTAAAGCCCATACTACATGGTAGGGGATATGTATTGCCCAAGCTCCTGCCTCCAAGGCTGGGACAATGTCACTACGGAAAGAGTTACCTACCATTAGTGTCTGTTCTGGGGCTACATCAAGATTCTCGCAGAGTTGGCGGTATTCCCTTTCTGTCTTGTTAGAAACAGTCTCCATATGTGAGAAATACCCCTCCAGCCCTGAACGTCTCAGCTTATCCTCCTGATCCATCAGTTCTCCTTTGGTGAATACCACCAGACGATAACGACGGGTTTGTGAGAGTGCTTCTAACGTTTCTTTTACTTCTGGAAGCGGTGTCGTAGGAAAGCGCAACAGTTCCTTCCCCATGTCTATCAGCTGCATCACCTTGTCGCCTGTCAACTCCCCCTTGCTGATACGGACGGCGTTCTCTATCAGGGAAAGAGTAAATGCCTTGGTGCCGTAGCCTGTCAAAGGCAGGTTCTGGTGTTCAGTGGCAAAAAGTCCTTCGCTGACTTCTCGTGCGGTAGCCCATGGGCGAAGCAGTTCACAGCATCTTTTCTCTACCTCGTCAAACCATGACTGGCAGTCCCATAAGGTGTCATCTGCGTCAAAGGCAATCACCTTAATATCCATCGGGTCCTTAACTCCTTGACTTCTTGACTCCATAACTCCATAACTCTATCGAGTTGATGATATTCTGCCATAATACATAACATCCGGCACCGATGGAGGCGACGGGGTTCAGATACATATAGGCTACCCAGATACTCAGTGCCGTATTCTTCTGGAAGAGTGCCTGACCGCTATTAATCTCCTCACCTAACCGACAACCGATGCTACGACCGATAAAGAATTGTACAAAACAAAGCACGAATGTTAATACTGCAATCATCATCAACAACAATGGTGATGCATGACTATGCACGATATTCTTCACAGTGATACCCGTTGTAATAGAGAGTGAGAAAGCCCAACAATAGAAACTCAGGTTCGGCATCGCTGCTATTCTCGCACAGATATTTTTTACATAATGCTGCATCAGCCATCCTAATACCAAAGGCAACAGCAGCACCATCGACACCTTCTCCAGAATGATAAGGAACGCGTCAAGGAAATCGACATGTACTATCTGCTCTAACATAGGGAATACCAGTGGTATCATCAGCGCAGAGACAAATGATGATATCAGCGTATAGGTTGTCATCGTAGAGATATTTCCTCCTAATTTTCCCGCCACCACAGGAGCCGCTGCTGCCGACGGACCTATCACACAGGTCAGCATCGCTTCCCATACCAGTTTTGAATCAGGACGGTCTTCTAAAGACAGACAAATCATCACTATTGCTGCTACCATCAGCAGTTGTGCCACCAATACTCCGATATGCCAACGATGTGGGCGCATCTCATGGAAGTCCACCTTGCAGAAGGTTACGAAGAGGGTGAGGAAGACAGAAATCGGGAAGAGCACGTCAAACACAGGACTGAGCATGTCACCCAACTCATCCAACTGTGGCGTGTAGTAGAATGTCAGATAACAAATTGTTCCCGTGGCAATCGCCACAGGTAATGTCCAGTCTTTCAGAAATCGAACCAGTCCCATCTCTTTATAAAATCGATGCAAAGATAATCATTTATTTAAAAATATTATTATCTTTGCAACAGATAATTGTAAAATCAATTATTCATTAGTATGCTTGTAAAAAAGATGCAGCATCTACACTCCACCTTACAGGGTGGAAAATAAAATAGAGCGAGTGCTAGGGCAGGGAGGCTGAAAGTAGATGAAGTCGAGAAAAACGGGGAATGCGGTTCTTGCTCTGGCAAGCGACTTCGTTGATGACTGAATGATCCACTTTAATGTCCAATCATTTTGTAGATTGGAATAAAATATTTATCTTTGCGGTGATGAAGAACAGACATCAGTTGTGGAGTTGTGTATAGGGCGAAAATGAATCAGAGAGAATTTGTAAGCCCAATAATAAATATATTCATAATATGATAAAGAAATTTGCTTTTATTGTTGCTGTTTTCGCTGCCGTTGCCCTGAAGGGAATGGCTCAGGAGCCTTTCGCTGTGAAGCCAGCCCCTTTCAAGAAATATGTACAACTGGAGAAAGGTGTCCAGCTTCATCAGAAGCCCTCTGCACAAAGTGCTCGTCTGGCATGGGACGATAGTGAAGAGTCTTCCCTTTTGACATGGCGGAAGGGAAAGTTGCGTTCAGGTGAACTGCCTGTTGATGCCCAGGTTCTTCCTGTCTGGCAGGAACAGGGAGAATGGTATAAGGCACAATATTATGAAAAAACGGTCTTCGTTATGAAGAAGTACTGTGCGGATGTCCAGCTACGCCCTTTGAAAGACTTGGGAGACTACCAAGTAGTACGTGTTATCCCTTTGGGGAAATATGTCGATGGCATGTTCGTTTTTGAATATACTGCCGAATGTAATGCCAGTCATCAAGGCTCCAACTATATGGATGCAGAAGGTGTTGTGTGTTTCAACAAGGAGTTGGCGGATGAAGACGGTGACCCGTCTGCTGACAAGATTATCAATGACGCTAAGACCATTGCATTTCTGATGTCGAATGTCGATAACATGCCCCATCATCCCCTTTATGTGTTTGGCATAAAAGGAGATGACCATGTGTATAGCAGCTATGTGGAAGAATAAGGAAGATGTAAGATGTATGAAGGCTGAGGTGTGAGATGCTACAGGTGTGTAACAGCCACAAACGGGTCGAAAGGCGGCACCTATCAAGTAGACAGGTGGCGGCAAACTCGAAAACACGTTGTTTTTGAACTAAGATTGTTTTTGTGTTTTTCATTTTAATATCGTTCCTCCTTCCTCGTTCCTCCCAATGCCTTCTATCACTTACGCTAATGCCTTCTACGCTTGTTGCTAAAGCCTCCTATACCCCCATAGGAGATACTGGAATACCCCCTAAACAGATATTGGAACAAGTGATAGAAGGCATTAGTATAAAATGGCAGGATGATGATATATTACAATTATCTTGCAGGATTCAAAAATTAGTATGCCTGCTCATGCACGCCTTTGACGGCACGGCCTGAGGGATCGTTCATGCCCTTGAAAGCGGCATCCCATTCGAGGGCGATAGCGGTAGAGCAAGCAACAGACGCCTCACTGGGAACGCTGCGAGCGGCAGAGTCGCTGGGGAAATGCTCGGCAAAGATAGAGCGATAATAGTATTCCTCTTTGTTTTGGGGCGGATTGATGGGGAAACGCTCGGCAGCATGTGCCATCTGCTCGTCAGTGACAGCCTCCGCTGTCATCTGCTTGAGCGTGTCAATCCATGAATAACCCACACCATCGCTGAACTGTTCTTTCTGTCGCCAGGCAACCTCAGCAGGTAACATATCGGCAAAAGCCTCGCGGACAATTCTCTTTTCCATTGTCGTCTCTGGACACATCTTTGCCTCCGGGTTGGTACGCATGGCGACATCCAGGAACTCTTTGTCAAGGAAGGGTACACGACCTTCGACACCCCATGCCGATAGGCTCTTATTTGCACGCAGGCAGTCGTACATATACAACTTACTCAGTTTGCGCACTGTCTCCTCATGGAAAGCCCTGGCATCAGGTGCTTTATGGAAATAGAGATAGCCACCGAAGATCTCATCGGCACCTTCCCCAGAGAGCACCATCTTGATACCCATTGATTTGATGACACGCGCCAGCAGGTACATCGGTGTAGAGGCGCGTACAGTTGTGACATCATAGGTCTCGATGAAGTAGATGACATCGCGGATGGCATCGAGTCCCTCCTGGATGGTATAGTTGATTTCATGATGCACAGTGCCGATATAATCGGCAACGAGTTTCGCCTTGGCGAGATCAGGAGCGCCCTTCAGTCCTACGGCAAAGGAGTGCAGACGGGGCCAGTATGCCTTTGTCTTACCGTTGTCTTCTATACGCATCTCGCTGTATTTCTCGGCAATGGCAGAGATGACGGAAGAATCCAACCCTCCAGACAACAGCACCCCATAAGGTACGTCGGACATCAGCTGTCGTCTCACAGCATCCTCCAGTGCGTTGTGGATAGCCTCCACGCTGGCTGGTTGATCCTTCACTGCGTCATAGTCGAACCAGTCACGCTGGTAATAACGCTTCATGCCAGGTTCCTTACTCCAATAATAATGACCAGGCAGGAAAGGCTCATAGTGCTCACACTGTCCCTCAAGGGCTTTCAATTCAGAAGCCACATATACAGTACCATCAGTATCATAGCCAATATAAAGAGGGATGACACCAATGGGGTCACGGGCAATGAGGAACTCATTACGCTCCTCGTCATAGAGTACGAAGGCGAAGATGCCGCTCAGGTCCTCAAGGAAACGGATGCCCTTTTCCCGATACAATGCCAGTATCACCTCGCAGTCACTACCCGTCTGGAACTCATACTGTCCTGCGAAGCGGCGACGTGTCTCCTGATGATTATAGATTTCGCCATTCACTGCCAGCACCTGTTTCTTGTCTGGCGAGAACAACGGCTGTCCACCACTCTCTGGGTCGACAATACTCAGTCGCTCATGAGCGAGGATGGCAGAGCCTCCACAAAAGATACCACTCCAGTCTGGTCCGCGATGACGGATCTTCTGACTCATCTTCAATGCTTTCTCACGCAGTTCATGCGTCTGTTCCTTGACATTCAGTATAGCTACTATTCCACACATAGTCTTTCCGTTTTATTGTTGTTTCAGTTTGTCATCAATATAGTTCACGAAGGCCTGATTACAGAGTCGTGTACCACCAGGCGTTGGATAATGGCCTGTGAAGTACCAGTCGCCAGGATGGTTAGGACAAGCCTTGTGCAGTCCTCCGATGCTCTGGAACACCAGTTCGATGGGTGCCTGCATGCCTTCAGGACGGAGCATCTCCACAATCTTATGATTGATTTCCTCAACAGTGAAGGGCTCATAAATGGCGCGGACACAGTTCTCTTTCTCAAGATTTCTTTTACATGCCAGATACGTGTCATTGACCAATTGCCATAATCCTCGTTCCTCTATTAATGCCATTGTGGCGCGAAAGGCGCAGAACTCCTCCAGTCGCGGCATATCAATACCATAATAGTCTGGATAGCGGATCTGTGGTGAGCTTGACACCATCACAATCTTCTTAGGATGCAGTCTGTCAAGGATCTTGAAGATACTCTCACGCAAGGTCGTACCACGCACGATACTGTCGTCAATGATGACGAGATTGTCCTTGTAAGGGCGCAGCGACCCATAACTGATGTCATAGACATGGGCGGCAAGGTCGTTGCGCTCAGAGTTGTCTGCAATGAAGGTGCGTAACTTAATGTCTTTCCATACCACTTTTTCCGTACGCACCTCACCATGCAGTTTGCGGAAGCCGTCCGTCATTCCATAGTAAGCGACCTCGGCAGTGTTAGGGATATATGAAAATACAGTGTTGGCGACATCGTCATCAATAGCTTTCAGGATGGCAGGTGTCAGTTGTTCACCCAGGCGCTTGCGCTCCTGATAGATGTCGCTGTCGGAGCCTCTACTGAAATAGATACGCTCAAAACTGCATGCACTCAGTTGTTGGGCAGGCATGATTTGTTCCAGCTGACTCTTCCCGTCCTTGTGTACTATCAGTGCCTGACCAGGTTGGAGCTCGCAGATATCCTCTGCCTGCAAGTCAAAGGTTGTCTGCAAGACAGGTCGTTCGCTGGCTAACGCGATGATCTCGTCATCACGATAGTAGAACGCAGGGCGGATACCCCAGGGGTCGCGTACTGCGAACATCTCACCACTGCCTGTCAAACCACACATCACATAGCCGCCATCATAGTGCTGCATCGTCGTGCGCAGCACATTCGCCATCTCCACATGGTTGTCGATATAGTCAGTGATATCCGTACCTTTCAGTCCCTGTCCTTTCGCAATGGCATACTGTCTCTCCACTTCACGGTCCAGACGGTGCCCCATCAGTTCGAGTGTGATATACGAGTCCCCATAGATACGAGGAGACTGACCCTGTGCGGTCAGGAACTCAAAGACCTCGTCAATATTCGTCATGTTGAAGTTACCACACAGACAGAGATTCTTCGCCCTCCAGTTATTACGGCGCAGGAAAGGATGCACAAATGTCAGACCGCTCTTGCCTGTGGTGGAATAACGCAGATGACCCATATAGAGCTCGCCAGCCATCTCTTGTGTCACTCGCGAGAAAATCTCCGTGATGGCACCCTTGCCTTCTGCTTTCTCGCGGAACATATACTCTGTGCCTGGCTCTTTATTCAGACTTACTGATGCAATGCCGGCACCCTCCTGTCCTCTGTTGTGCTGTTTCTCCATCATCAGATAGAGCTTATTAAAGCCATAGGACCATGTACCATAACGCTTTTCGTAATAGTCCATCGGTTTCAACAGGCGGATCATCGCCACCCCACACTCATGTTTCAGCTGTTCCATATCAGATGCAAGCCTTGATAAATGACATAAACAGGGGATGCGGATGCAGTACCGTCGAGGAGTATTCCGGATGGAACTGCGTACCGATATACCAACGCTTATCGGGGATCTCAACAATCTCCACAAGGTTAGAGGCAGGGTTGATACCCACACACTTCATGCCCTGCGCCTCATATTCCGCCTTATAGGTATTGTTGAACTCATAGCGATGGCGATGACGTTCCTTTATCAGCGTATCCTTACCATAGGCCTCACAGGCACGGCTACCCTCAACAAGTTCACAATCATAGGCTCCCAGTCGCATCGTGCCACCCATCTGTGTGACACTCTTCTGTTCCTCCATGATGTCTATCACGTTATGAGATGTCTGTGCGTCCATCTCTGCACTGTTGGCATCCTTGTAGCCTAAGACATTGCGAGCGAACTCGATGACCATCATCTGCATACCCAGACAGATGCCAAAGGTAGGCACGTCATGGGTGCGACTATATTCCGCAGCAATAATCTTTCCTTCTATACCACGCAGACCAAAGCCCGGACAGATAACAATGCCTGCCATATCCTGCAGCTTCTCTTTGACATTCAGGGTGGTAATCTCCTCGCTATTGATAAAATGCAGCCTCACCTTCACATCGTTATAGATGCCAGCCAGGTTGAGGCTCTCACGGATACTCTTATAAGCATCCTGCAGGTCATACTTTCCTACCAGTGCCACATGAATCTCGCGGGTGGCATTACGCTGTTTGTCAAGAAAGTCATGCCAGGACTTCATGGATGGTGTCTCACCGACAGGGATGCCTATCTTGCGCAGGATAACCGCATCGAGTCCTTGATGCTGCATACTCACAGGCACCTCATAGATAGAGGGCATATCCTCACTCTGTACCACGCACTCCAGATCGACATTACAGAATGATGCCACTTTCATGCGTATGTGGTCGTCAAGGTGACGTTCGGTTCTGAGGACGAGGATATCAGGTTGAATACCCATTCCCTGTAGTTCTTTCACAGAGTGCTGGGTGGGTTTCGTCTTCAACTCGTCTGCCGCTTTCAGGTAGGGCACATAGGTGAGATGAACACAGACGGCATTACGCCCCAATTGCCAGCGTAACTGTCGGATGGCTTCCATGAACGGTGCACTCTCAATGTCACCGATGGTACCACCCACCTCCGTGATAACAAAGTCCAAATCTTCTTCGTCGGCAGCTTTTTTATCACTATTCACTGTTCCCTTCTCACTTAAACGCAGCATCCGCCTTTTGATCTCGTCCGTGATATGTGGCACTACCTGAATAGTCTTACCCAGGTAGTCACCATGTCGCTCGCGGTCGATAACAGTCTTATAGATACGTCCTGTCGTGATAGAGTTATTGCACGTAGTATGGATACCCGTAAACCGCTCATAGTGTCCTAAGTCAAGGTCGGTCTCCATGCCGTCCACTGTCACGTAGCACTCACCATGTTCGTAGGGATTCAACGTCCCAGGGTCAATATTGATGTAGGGATCGAACTTCTGGATAGTGACCTTGTAACCTCGAGCCTGTAGCAGTTTACCGATACTGGCGGAGATGATTCCCTTGCCAAGAGAGGAAACCACACCGCCTGTAACGAAGATGTACTTTGTGTTCATATAATATCTTTTGGTTGTTTTGGAGTTTGCTTATGATCTATCTTCTTATTTGTTCTTTTCCCGGATATGCTCCTCATACTCAGCTAACTCTCTTTCACCGATGTGTGCCAGTCCGTAGTGCTCGTCATGCTGCGAGAAGTCGAGTCCCACTTTTTCGCTGAAGGCGGAGACACGCATAGGAATGAGGCTGTCGATGAGTTTATAACCCACCCAACTCATGGCGAAAGTATAGACGAACACGATGACGATCGCCAGCAGATGGTAAAGGAAAATCACGAAGCCATCCCATGTGCCGGCGATGAGCCCTTCCCGAATGAAGATACCCGTCAAGATGGTACCAAAGATACCGCCAGTACCATGTGTGGGGAATACATCAAGTGCATCGTCGATATTGGAATGTGAACGCCAATAGACGGCAATGTTACAGATGAGCGTGATGACGAAGGCAATAAAGATACTCTGTCCTACGGTAACATAGCCTGCTGACGGTGTGATGGCAACCAGACCGACTACGCAGCCCACAGCGGCACCCATAGCCGACGGCTTGCGACCACGCAGACAATCGAAGAATATCCATGTCATCATCGCTGTTGCAGAGGCGGTGTTTGTGTTCAGGAACGCTTTGACAGCCTGTCCGTCGGCGTGGAGTGACGAACCTGCGTTGAAACCGAACCATCCTAACCACAACATCGCTGCACCTAACAGCACGAAGGGGATGTTGGCTGGCTCACTCTTACGTGTCTCTGCTTTGCGCCGTCCTAAGAAGATGGCTCCTGCCAATGCCGCCACACCTGAGGAGGCATGTACAACGATACCGCCAGCGAAGTCGATGACACCCCATTTCATGAATAATCCCTCAGGATGCCATGTCATATGTGCCAGTGGACAGTAGATGATGAAAAAGAAGAACATCATGAAGAACATATATGCCGAGAACCTGACACGCTCAGCGAACGATCCTGTTATCAGTGATGGTGTGATGATGGCGAACTTCATCTGGAACAGGGCGAAGAGTGCCAATGGTATCGTCGCTCCACCCAATATATTTCCTGCAGGTGTCGTATAGACCTCACCACCTACACCATGAAACATTAGGAACGTCAACGGATTACCTATCACTCCGCCAATGTCGTCACCAAAACACAACGAGAAACCTACCACAACCCACAGCACCGATATCAGTCCCATGGCAATAAACGATTGTAGCATTGTAGAGATGACGTTCTTTGCTCCCACCATACCACCATAGAAGAATGACAGACCGGGTGTCATCATCAAAACGAAAATGGTGGCTGTTATGAGCCATGCTACATCGGCTGCGGATATCACAGACCAGTCGCACTCGAATGTGGGTTCTCCTACTGCTAAACCTGCAACGGCTATCAATGTCATAGCCGCCATCAAGATTATCCATCTTTTCTTAATCTTCATACCTTATTATATTATTATATATAGTGAATAATTCATTCGTTGCTTTTGTGGGGCAAAGGTAATGCATTTTGATGCAGAAGCATTTAAAACTTTATCATTTTGATTGTTAAAAAACAGAAGAAGTGACATATTGTAAAGAATACAATGGTATTCTCTTTCATTTTGCCTCTATTTTGAAGTTAAAATCTACTGTTTAATTACAAATTGTCAGATAATGAGAGTTTAAAATATAAAAAAGTAAGAATATTCTTGTCTTTAAGAGCAATTTGACTTACCTTTGCACTCACAAACATACGAAACGTAAGTAAAAGTAAGGATAATATGACAAATTGCAATCTTCAAGGACTATATCAACCAGACTATGAGCACGATGCCTGCGGTGTAGGGATGGTGGTGAATATACATGGTGGTAAGAGTCACGAACTGGTGGACAATGCACTGAAGGTGTTAGAGAATATGGAGCACCGTGGTGCTGAGACACGTGATAAGACAGGCGACGGCGCTGGTATCATGGTACAGATACCCCATGAGTTTATTCTGTTGCAAGGCATTCCTGTACCAGAGAAAGGCCGCTATGGAACAGGTATAGTGTTCCTTCCCAAAGAGCAAAAGGCACAGCAAGAGATCCTAAGCGTAATCATCGAAGAGGTAGAACGCGAAGGACTTCAGTTGATGCATTTAAGAGCAGTACCCACAAACCCGGAAGTGCTGGGAGTGGCGGCTCGCGAGGTAGAACCTGACATCAAGCAGATTTTCGTGACGGGTGTAACTGAAGCCAATGTGCCCGTGTTTGAGCGTATATTATATAAGGTACGTAAGAGAATCGAGAATCGCATTGATCATAAGGATTTCTATATCTGCTCATTGTCGAACAAGAATATCATATATAAGGGTATGTTGACGAGCGGACAACTCCGTAGATACTTCCCAGACTTGTCAAACCTCTATTTTACAAGCGGACTGGCGCTGGTGCACTCACGTTTCAGCACAAACACATTCCCCACGTGGTCATTGGCCCAGCCCTTCCGCTTGTTGGCTCACAACGGCGAGATCAACACCATTCGCGGCAATCGCGGATGGATGAAAGCACGTGAGAGTGTGTTGAACAGTGAGGCACTTGGCGATATCAAGGACTTACGACCGATAGTGCAGGAGGGTATGAGCGATAGTGCCAGCCTCGACAACGTCTTTGAGTTCTTGTTGATGAGCGGACTCTCGTTACCACAGGCTATGGCGATACTGGTGCCAGAGAGCTTTAACGACAAGAATCCTATCAGCGAAGACCTGAAGGCGTTCTATGAGTACCATTCTATCCTGATGGAACCATGGGATGGTCCTGCTGCTCTGCTGTTTAGTGACGGGCGCTATGCAGGTGGTATGCTTGACAGGAACGGACTACGTCCCAGTCGTTATACGATTACAAAACAGGGCATGATGGTTGTCGCCTCTGAAGTTGGAGTAATGGATTTTGAACCAGGTGATGTAGTAAGCAAGGGACGTTTGCAACCTGGCAAGATCCTGCTTATTGACACTCAGGAAGGTAAAATCTATTACGACGGCGAGATAAAAGAACAGTTGGCAAAGGCACATCCCTATCGTGAGTGGCTCAGTGAGAACCGTGTACAATTAGAGAAGTTAAAGAGTGGTCGTCATGTAGATAATGGCGTGAGTGATTTAGAGAAAAAACTCATAAACTTCGGTTTCGGACAGGAAGATATCGATAAGACCGTCATCCCTATGGCGACAGCAGGACAAGAACCTGTGGCTGCAATGGGTAACGATACTCCATTGGCAGTAGTGAGTGACCGCCCACAGGTTTTCTTTAACTATTTCCGTCAGCAATTCGCGCAGGTAACAAACCCCGCCATTGATCCTATCCGTGAAGAACTGGTCATGAGCTTAACTGAATATATCGGTGCTGTGGGTACGAACATTCTGACACCTGATGCAAGTAACTGTAAGATGGTGCGTCTGCCACAGCCTGTATTGACCAACACACAACTCGATATATTATGTAATATCAGGTATAAGGGCTTCAAAACCAAAAAGCTCGCCATGCTTTTTGACATCAAACAAGGTGAGGAAGGTTTAAGAATGGCTCTCGACGACCTTTGTCACGAGGCAGAGATAAGCGTAGATGAAGGTGTGAACTACATTATCCTAAGCGACCGCGATATCGACGAGCAACATGCTGCAATACCTTCTTTATTAGCAGTCTCAGCCGTTCACCATTATCTGATTAGTGTGGGCAAGCGTGTGCAGACAGCTTTGATAGTGGAAAGTGGTGAGATTCGCGAGACAATGCATGCGGCACTACTGTTAGGTTATGGTGCCAGTGCACTATGTCCCTATATGACGTTCGCTATCCTTGATGATTTGGTAAAGAAAGGAAAGATTCAGGAGGAATATGCTACTGCTGAGAAAAACTATATCAAGGCAGTCGACAAAGGTCTGAAGAAGATTATGTCGAAGATGGGTATCTCAACCATCCGTAGTTATCGCGGTGCTAAAATTTTCGAGAGTATCGGACTGAGCGAAGACTTGCTACGCAGGTACTTTGGCACTGAGACGAGTACTATCGGTGGTATTGGACTGAAGGAGATTGCGAGAGATGCTATTCGTATGCATAATGAAGGAATGGCAGTGGCAAATTCGTTACTTCCCAACAACGGACAGTTCTCGTGGCGCAAGGATGGTATCAAGCACGCCTGGAATCCTGAGACAATTGCTAACTTGCAACTCGCCACTCGATTAGGCAGTTATAAGAAATTCAAGGAGTGGTCATCACAGGTGGATGAGAAGGAAACGCCCATCTTTATCCGCGACTTCTTCGGATGGAAGAAAGCTGCTACACCTACACCTCTTGACGAAGTGGAGAGCGTGGAGAGTATTGTAAAACACTTTGTCACGGGTGCCATGAGTTTTGGTGCTTTGAGTATCGAGGCTCATGAAGCTTTGGCTTTGGCGATGAACAAGCTCGGTACACGAAGCAATACAGGCGAGGGTGGTGAGGACAACGTACGCTACCATACAGAAGTAGATGGTGTGAGTCTGAGCAGTAAGACTAAACAGATTGCCAGCGGGCGCTTTGGTGTGACAGCTGAATATCTGGTAAATGCCGAGGAGATACAAATCAAGGTAGCCCAAGGCGCAAAACCTGGCGAGGGTGGTCAGTTGCCTGGTTTTAAAGTCAACGATATCATCGCCAAGACACGTAATGCCATTCCAGGTATCTCACTCATCTCACCTCCACCGCATCATGACATCTATAGCATAGAAGATCTGGCACAACTCATCTTCGACCTCAAGAACATCAACCCCACAGCTGCTGTCAGCGTAAAACTCGTAGCAGAAAGCGGTGTAGGAACGATTGCTGCTGGTGTGGCAAAGGCGAAGGCCGACCTCATCGTGATTAGTGGTGCTGAAGGTGGTACAGGTGCAAGTCCTGCATCAAGTATGCGTTTCGCAGGTATCAGTCCTGAAATCGGACTCGCTGAAACCCAGCAGACGCTGGTGATGAATGGTCTGAGAAATCAGGTTCGCTTGCAGACAGACGGACAGTTGAAAACAGCCAAGGATGTTATTATCATGGCGATGCTGGGTGCTGACGAATTCTCATTTGGTACACTGCCTCTGATAGTCTTAGGTTGTGTTATGATGCGTAAGTGCAATACCAA
This sequence comes from uncultured Prevotellaceae bacterium, assembly GCA_902769805.1. Lineage (GTDB taxonomy): Bacteria > Bacteroidota > Bacteroidia > Bacteroidales > Bacteroidaceae > Prevotella. The sequence goes on along the minus strand of CACXQL010000032.1, from coordinate 28,184 downwards.
CACCTGTCCAATGGGTGTCGCTACGCAGAATCCAGAGTTACGTAAACATTTCGAGGGTCGTGCAGAATATGTCGTGAACTTCTTCACCTTCCTCGCAGAACAGGTAAGAGAATATCTGTCTGAGATAGGTGTGCATAGCCTGAAAGAGATTATTGGTCACACAGAACTCATCGACGTACGTATACCAGATGGTGCTGCTGTCGGGAAATGGCAGACCATCGACTTTCACCGTCTGTTGCATAAGCCTGAGACTGACAAACCCCTTTATTGGGATCGGGGAGAGTTTACGAAGGTAACCGATGTTACTGATGAGGAAATCATCAAGGTTGCACAGAATGCCATTAACGAGGGTGAAGAGATTACGCTCGACTATGGAATCAAGAATACCGACCGTGCAGTGGGTACGATGCTTTCTGGTGTCATTGCCAAGAAATACGGTGAGGCAGGTCTGCCAGACGGTACTATCAATATCAGGTTCAAAGGTTCTGCCGGTCAATCTTTTGGAGCGTTTGCAGTGAAAGGCATCAACCTCAAACTCGAGGGTGAATGTAACGACTACTTCGGCAAAGGACTTAGTGGTGGACGTATCAGTATCCTGCCCCCAGCCCGTCGTAGCGATGACTTCCATGCGGAGGATAATATCATTGCAGGGAATACGGGACTCTATGGTGCCACTTCTGGTGAGTTGTATATCAATGGTAAGGTGGGGGAGCGCTTTGGTGTACGTAACTCCGGAGCCATCGCTGTTATCGAGGGAGCTGGTGATCACTGCTGCGAGTATATGACAGGGGGTCGCGTGGTCGTCCTTGGTAAGACGGGTCGTAACTTTGCTGCAGGAATGAGTGGTGGTGTAGCTTATGTCTATGACCCCGACCACACCTTCGACTACTTCTGTAACATGGATATGGTGGAACTCTCATTGGTCGAGGACAGTGTCTCACGTAAGGAACTACTTGAACTCATCCGTCAGCACTATCTCCATACTGGTTCTGCCCTTGCAGGTCGTATGCTCGATGATTGGCATCGATACATCGAGGACTTTATTCAGGTGGTTCCCATCGAGTACAAACGCGTACTGGAAGAGGAGAAAATGGCACGACTGCACGAGAAGATTGCAGACATTCAGCGGGACTACTAGAAAAATGTAAAAATGAGAAAATGTAATAATGTAGAAACATGGGAAATCCGAAAGCATTTTTAGAGATACACCGCCAAGAGGCGGGCTACCGTCCGATTCACGATAGAATCCACGACTTTGGTGAGGTAGAGCAAACGCTCAACACTCGCGAACGCAAGCTACAGGCTTCACGTTGTATGGATTGTGGCGTACCCTTCTGTCACTGGGCTTGTCCGTTAGGCAACAAGGCACCTGAATGGAATGATGCCTTATATAAGGGCGACTGGGAGTTGGCTTACCAGCTGCTTAGTAGTACCAATCCCTTCCCAGAGTTCACTGGTCGTATCTGTCCTGCACTCTGCGAGAAAGCCTGTGTACTAAACCGATTCAATCATGAGCCTACGACCAATCGCGAAGATGAAGCCGCTATCGTTGAGGCTGCTTTCCGAGAGGGTTATATCCAGCCACATACAGACATCCTACGCAATGGTAAGAAGGTGGCTGTCATCGGTGCTGGTCCTGCAGGACTTGTTACTGCCAACGATCTGAATCTGATGGGTTACAGTGTCACTGTCTTCGAGAAAAACGAAGCTGCTGGTGGGCTCCTGCGTTATGGTATTCCCAACTTCAAACTCAACAAGGCTATTATTGACAGAAGACTCCACCTGATGGAGCAAGAGGGTATTGAGTTCCGATATAACTGTGAATTCTCTGATTACTCTGACTACTCCGATTATAATGCGATTGTCATCGCTACGGGCACTCCTACTGCCCGTGACCTCAAAGCCCCTGGACGCGAGCTGAAAGGTGTTCACTTCGCCCTCGACCTGCTTTCTCAGCAAAATCGGGTATTGGCTGGTATGGAGTTTAATAAAGATGAGCGTATCACCGCCAAAGGAAAAGATGTATTGGTTATCGGTGGCGGCGACACTGGTTCTGACTGTATTGGCACCGCCCATCGTCAGGGTTGTAAGAGTGTCACTCAGATTGAAATCATGCCAAAGCCTGTTGAAGGTCCTGAAGATCCGCAGAATCCTTGGCCTAATTGGCCACGCACCCTCAAGACGACCTCGTCGCACGAGGAAGGATGTACTCGTCGCTGGAACATCAACACACTGGAGTTCCTGGGTGAGAATGGAAAGCTGACAGGGGTAAAAGTTCAAGAGATAGACTGGGAACCCAACCCAGAAGGTGGTCGTCCTATCATGGTCGAGAAAGGAAAACCTGAGATTATCAAGGCAGAACTCGTACTTCTTGCGATGGGTTTCCTGAAGCCTGAGCATCCTGACTATCCGGAAAATGTCTTTGTCTGTGGTGATGCGGCCAATGGAGCCTCCCTCGTTGTCCGCGCGATGGCCAGTGGTCGTCAGACAGCCCGAAAAGTAAACGATTATCTTACAAGATGAGCAAGATACCATTCACCAAGATGCACGGTTGCGGCAATGATTATATCTATGTCAATACCATGCTTTACGACATCCCTCATCCTGCCGATGTCGCCAAGAAATGGAGCAATCGTCATAAGGGTATCGGTTCTGATGGGCTGGTGCTGATAGACCGCAGCTCTGTTCCAGAGGCAGATTTCTCCATGCGTATCTTCAATGCGGATGGCAGTGAGGCCATGATGTGCGGCAATGCATCGAGGTGTATTGGCAAATATCTCTATGAGCGAGGACTAACCGATAAGACAGAGATTCGTCTTTTGACACTCTCGGGTGTGAAAACGCTGAGGCTTCACATAGAAAACAATAAAGTGACCAGTGTTTCCGTTGATATGTTAGAGCCAATCTTTGAAGACGAGAGCCTGTTTGTGAGCAGTCGTGATTTTGACAAGGGTGTGTTTGTCTCAATGGGTAACCCTCACTACGTTATCTTCACAGATGATGTCGATCAGGTGAGTGAGAAAGGGCATATCCTCGAACGGCATCCTGCCTTTCCACAGCGTTGTAACATCGAATTTGCACATGTAGAGGAAGACGGTAGTATCCGTACTCGCGTCTGGGAGCGTGGTAGCGGCATCACTCAGGCTTGCGGAACAGGAGCTTGTGCCACAGCAGTCGCTGCTGCACGGACAGGTAAGGCTGGACGTAAGAGCAACATCATCATGGATGGTGGTACCTTGACGATCGAGTGGCGAGAGTCAGACAATCACGTCTATATGACAGGTCCTGCTGCCTTCGTTTTTGATGGCGAGGCCGAACTATGAATTATGAATTTTGAACTGAAATACGTATGGCATTAGTAAATATTCATTTCCTGAACCTGCAGAACAACTATCTGTTCGCTGACATTGCCAAGAAGGTGAATGCCTTCAAGGTAATGCACCCCAAAGCCGATGTCATCTCATTAGGTATCGGTGATGTGACCCAACCATTGGCTCCTGCCGTTGTGGAGGCAATGCATAAGGCTGCCGACGAGATGGCGACAGCAGAAGGATTCCACGGCTATGGTCCAGAACAGGGTTATGACTTCCTGCGTGAAGCCATTCTGAAGAACGATTTCCTGCCTCGTGGTATCCACCTCGACATCGATGAAGTATTTATTAATGACGGGGCAAAGTCAGACACAGGTAATTTTCAGGAGCTATTACACTGGGATAACTTCGTCGGCGTGACGGATCCTATCTATCCTGTTTATATTGACTCGAATGTGATGATTGGTCGTTGTGGTAACTATCGTGATGGTCGTTGGACTAACGTACGCTATATGCCGACTACCGCTGAAAATGGCTTTATGCCCGAACTCCCAAAGGGTCGTCCTGTAGATGTAATCTATCTATGTTATCCCAACAATCCCACAGGAACAGTGATAACAAAACAGGAGTTGCGGAAGTGGGTGAACTACGCATTGAAGAACGATGCACTGATTCTTTATGATGCTGCCTATCAGGCATATATCCGTGACCCGGAGATACCACATTCCATCTATGAGATTCGTGGGGCAAGAAAATGTGCTGTTGAGTTCCACTCATTCTCGAAGACGGCAGGCTTTACAGGTGTGCGTTGTGGATATACCATTGTTCCAAAGGATGTCAGTGTCTCTACCTTCGAGGACGAGCGTATTCCATTAAACCAGTTGTGGTTGCGCCGCCAGTGTACGAAATTCAATGGTACGAGTTATATCTCCCAACGGGCTGCGGAAGCGATTTATACGCCCGAGGGGAAAAAACAGATACAAGCCACTATTGATTATTACATGGACAACGCCCAGCGGATGCTGAATCGTCTACGTGTCCTCGGCTATGAGGTATATGGTGGCGAGAATGCTCCATATATCTGGATGCGGACACCTGACGGAATGGGTTCTTGGCAGTTTTTCGAAGCTCTGCTCTATGGTGCTAATGTGGTCTGCACACCAGGTGTCGGTTTTGGACCTTCTGGCGAAGGATATGTCCGCTTTACAGCCTTCAATAGTCATGAAAAGACGGAAGAGGCATTGAACCGGATCGAAGCATGGAGTAAAAAATGAGAAAGCAAAATGATAGATAATCATTTCTAAAAGTTTACAAAGTGTCAGTTATTGTTAGTTTTAACAAACAAAATGAAAGGAAGTTAATGGCTTCCTTTCTTTTTTGTCGTAACTTTGCAGTGCATTTGGAGATGCACTGCGAGTAAAGGCTGCGGCTCAGCATAGCTCGAGCGGGCTCGGCTCTGCGTTCGCCTTGCACTTCACTTGTCATCGTCAATTGACAGATAATGGTCCAAAAGATGGGCTTAGTATTAATAAGGTAAAAGGACAAAGTTATGAAAAAAATTGAAGCAATTATCAGGAAGACGAAGTTCGAAGAGGTCAAAGAGGCCTTGCTAAATTCGGACATCGACTGGTTCGAGTACCATAACGTTCACGGCATAGGACAGAGCCGACAGGAAAGGATTTATCGTGGCGTCCAGTATTCAACTGACGTGATTGAGCGTGTGGCACTGACCATTGTTTGTCGCGATCAGTTCGTAGAGCCAACGGTGAAGGTCATCCTGCAGGTGGCACACACGGGTGAGGTTGGTGACGGCCGTATCTTCGTGAGTGATATGATTGACACATGGAGCATTCGCACGGGTGAACACGGCGACACCGTATTAAGAGATAAGAAATAAGGGTAACAACACAAACACAAAATGATTATGAACGAAATTGGATTATCACTCGATACTGTATGGATGCTATTGGCAGCCATGTTAGTTTTCTGGATGCAGCCTGGCTTTGCGCTGTGTGAGGCAGGTTTTACGCGCAGTAAGAACACGGCGAACATCTTGATGAAGAACTTCGTCGACTTCATGTTCGGCTCACTGTTGTTCTTCTTCCTCGGCTTCGGCTTTATGTTCGGCAGCGAGGGCGCAGGATTTATTGGTGCACCTAACTGGGGTGACCTGAGTTTCTATAAAGGTGATCTGCCTGTTGAGGGCTTCTTGATTTTCGAGACTGTCTTCTGTGCCACCTCTGCCACCATCGTCAGTGGTGCTATGGCAGAGCGTACCAAGTTCTCGATGTACCTGATTTATAGTGCAGTCATCTCGCTGTTCATCTATCCCATCGAAGGTCACTGGACATGGGGAGGTGGCTGGCTCTGCAATGATGCTGCCGACAGCTTCATGATGTCTACCTTTGGTGATGTCTTCCACGACTTTGCAGGTTCTGCTATCGTGCATAGCGTAGGTGGTGTACTGGCTCTGATAGGTGCTTTGGCACTCGGTCCCCGTATCGGTAAATATGCGAAGGACGGCAAGAGTCGCGCTATTCCTGGTCATAACCTGACCATGGCGGCTTTGGGTGTCTTCATCCTCTGGTTAGGATGGTTTGGTTTCAACCCTGGTTCACAGTTGGCAGCTTCTGGTGAGGTCAACCGCATCGCTATCTCGCATGTGTTCCTGACCACGAACCTCGCTGCAGCAGCAGGTGGTGTGGCTACGATGTTCCTCACCTATCTGAAGTATGGCAAGCCCTCCCTCTCTCTGACATTGAACGGTGTGTTGGCAGGTCTTGTAGGTATCACGGCTGGTTGCGACCTTGTATCGCCTGCTGGAGCAGTTATCATCGGTTTCGTCTGTGGACTGGTCCTCGTCTTCGCCATTGAGTTCATCGACCATAAACTGCACATCGACGACCCTGTAGGTGCTTCCTCTGTACATGGTGTCTGTGGTATCCTCGGCACCCTGATGACAGGTCTGCTGTCTACTACCAACGGAGCCTTCTATGGTCATGGCTGGGGATTCTTCGGTGCTGAGTGCTTTGGCGTTTTGGTCATCGACCTCTGGGCAGCCGCCTGTGGTTTCGTCCTGTTCTATGGCATCAAGAAACTGCATGGTTTACGTGTTGACAAACGTATAGAAGAGGAAGGTCTCGACATCTACGAACATGGAGAGGCATGCTATAACTAATTGACAGTTGACAATGGATAATTAATAATTAACAATTGAAAAGTGAAATTTAAAGATTGAAAAGGTATGAAAAAGATTGTTTTATTCGCAATGGGTCTGGTCATGGGTATGACTGCCCTTGCTCAAGATAAAGTAGAGGCAACGATTAGTGGTGATCTCGTCAGTAGTTATATCTGGCGTGGACAGGACTGTGGTGATGTATCGATACAGCCGACCCTCGGAGTGAGTTACAAGGGACTGTCACTGACAGCCTGGGGTAGCGTTGGACTCAGTAATTCTAACGACACGAAGGAGTTGGACCTTACCCTCTCCTACACCACTGGTGGTTTCAATATCGGTATCACTGACTATTGGTTCAATGTTGGTCTCGACCCAGAGAATCGTTATTTCAAGTATGATGCACATGGTACCAACCACGTCTTTGAGGCAAATATCGGCTATGACTTCGGTCTCGTCTCCCTGCAGTGGTATACCAACTTCGCAGGTAACGATGGCCTCAACAAGAACGGCAAGCGCGCCTATAGTAGTTATTTCGAGGCGAATGTGCCTTTCAAACTGGCTACCGTTGATTGGTCGGCAACAGTGGGTATCATCCCTTACGCCACCTCTTTCTATAACGAATGGACGAGTGGATTCTCAGTGACGAACATCGCGCTGAAGGCTTCGAAGGATATCAAAATCACTGATTCCTTCTCCATCCCTCTCTTTGCACAACTTGTCGGAAACCCACGTACACAGAAGGGCTACTTTGTACTGGGCTTCACCCTCAAAGCAATATAAACAATAAACAAACATATTCAATAACATTAAACACAAACAATTATGGAAGCATTAAGATTTCAGGTTGTCGGTGAGGCTTTTAAGAAAAAGGCCCTCGACGTGAAAGCACCAGAAGAGAGACCCGCTAAGTATTTCGGTAAGAAGGTCTTCAATCGTGAGAAAATGTACAAGTACCTGCCTAAGGACGTGTACGAGAAGATGATTGACGTGATGGATAATGGCGCACGCCTCGACAGAGCCGTTGCCGATGTAGTGGCTGCTGGTATGAAGCAGTGGGCTACAGAAGAGGGTGTGACCCACTACACCCACTGGTTCCAGCCACTGACAGAGGGTACTGCCGAGAAGCACGACTCGTTCATCGAGCACGACGGAAAAGGCGGTATGGTAGAGGAATTCACAGGAAAACTGCTCGTCCAGCAGGAGCCTGACGCCTCATCATTCCCTTCTGGTGGTATCCGCAGCACCTTCGAGGCACGCGGCTACTCAGCCTGGGATCCTACTTCCCCTGTCTTCATCATCGACGACACGCTGTGTATCCCCACTGTCTTCATCTCTTATAGCGGTGAGGCTCTCGACTACAAGGCTCCGCTGTTGCGCGCCCTTCATGCAGTGAATGTCGCTGCCACGGATGTGTGCCACTATTTCGACCCCAGCGTGAAGAAGGTGACCTCTAACCTGGGTTGGGAACAGGAGTATTTCTTGGTGGACGAGGGACTCTATGCTGCCCGTCCTGACCTGCTGCTGACAGGTCGTACACTGATGGGACACGACAGTGCCAAGAACCAGCAGATGGATGACCACTACTTCGGATCTATCCCCGAGCGCGTACAGGCCTTTATGAAGGACTTGGAGTTCGAGGCACTGGCACTCGGCATCCCTTGTAAGACACGTCATAACGAGGTTGCCCCCAACCAGTTCGAGTTGGCACCGATTTTCGAAGAGACCAACCTTGCCGTCGACCATAACATGCTGCTGATGTCTGTTATGAAGAAGGTGGCGCGCAAACATGGTTTCCGTGTATTGCTGCACGAAAAGCCCTTTGCAGGCATCAACGGCTCTGGTAAGCATAACAACTGGAGTTTGTCAACAGATAACGGCATCCTGTTACACGCTCCAGGCAAGACTCCAGAAGCAAACTTGCGCTTCGCCACGTTTATCGTCGAGACCCTGATGGGTGTCTATAAGCATAACGGACTGCTGAAGGCTTCTATCATGTCTGCTACCAATGCCCATCGTCTGGGAGCCAACGAGGCACCTCCTGCCATCGTTTCTTCTTTCCTCGGCAAACAGGTCAGCGAACTCCTCGACCATATCGAGAAGGCCGACAAGGACGATCTGTTGGCTATGACTGGCAAGCAGGGTCTGAAGATGGATATCCCTGAGATTCCTGAACTGCTCATCGACAATACCGATCGTAACCGCACATCACCTTTTGCCTTCACAGGTAACCGTTTTGAGTTCCGTGCTGTCGGTTCTGAGGCTAACTGCGCCAGTGCAATGATTGCCCTGAACAGTGCCGTCGCTGAAGCCCTCGTCTCATTCAAGAAGCGTGTTGACGCAAGGATTCCAGAGTTCGAGAAGAAACTCGCTGGCACAGGTCATACAGCTAAATTCCACGCTATCATCGACGTGTTGCGTGAGGATATCAAGACCTGTAAACCTATCCGTTTCGATGGTAACGGCTACTCTGACGAGTGGGTTGTAGAGGCAGAGAAGCGTGGTCTGGATGTTGAGAAGTCTTGTCCGAAGATCTTCGAGCGTTATCTCGACAAGGAGAGCATTGACATGTTCGAGAGTCTGGGTGTGATGACAAAGAAGGAACTCGAAGCCCGCAATGAGGTGAAATGGGAAACCTATACGAAAAAGATTCAGATTGAGGCCCGTGTCCTTGGCGACCTGTCAATGAACCATATCATCCCTGTTGCTACACGTTACCAGAGTGAGTTGCTTACCAACCTGAACCACATGTCGGTGGTATTCCCTATTGATACCGCCGATAAGCTTTCTGCTCGTAACAAGAAGATTATTCAGGAAATCTCTGAGCGCACCTCAGCTATCGAGAAAGGTGTCGAGGAACTTGTGGAGGCTCGCAAGAAAGCCAATAAGATAGAGGACGAGCATGAGAAAGCCATCGCCTACCACGATAAGGTAGAGCCTTATCTTGACACGATTCGCTATGAGATTGATAAACTCGAACTCATTGTCGACGACAGCCTCTGGCCGTTGCCGAAATACAGAGAATTATTGTTCATTCGATAATGAATTGTCAGCCACTGACAATATCAGACATCCCACTTTATTTGGTTGTTTGAGTTATTGAAGTTTGCAAGGGGACTTGGTGCTGTGACAGCATTAAGTCCTTTTTACTTTCACCTCCTTTTCGTATTAAATGAAAATATAAAGGAAGAAACTTTGCCTTATCAAAGAAAGTTTGTATCTTTGCAGTTGAATAGGGGTCAACTATTCATTATCATTCATAGAATCTGGAATATGTTATGCTTGTAAACACTTTCTGCGCAGCAGTCAATGGTCTGGAGGTGAATACCGTCAAGGTGGAAGTGAGTATGTCACGTGGTGTTCAGTTCCATCTGACAGGGCTTGCCGATACGGCGGTCAAAGAGAGTTATGACCGTATCAAAGCCGCATTACAGAACAATGGTTTTAAGATGCCTGTCATGGACATTACCATCAACCTCTCCCCTGCCGACATCAAGAAAGAGGGCAGCGGTTATGACCTGCCTCTTGCCATGGGTATCCTGGCGGCAAATGGAAAGGTGGAGGCAGACCGTCTGTCAGAATACATGATGGTAGGAGAACTGGGTTTGGATGGCAAGTTGCAACCTATACGGGGAGCCCTCCCTATTGCCATCAAGGCACGTGCTGAGAAGTTCAAGGGACTGATTGTTCCCAAACAGAATATTCGAGAGGCGGCAGTAGTGAATCAAGTAGAGGTTTATGGTATGGAGACACTGATGGAAGTCATACAGTTTCTCAATGGCTCAAATGATGTGTCGCCCATGATTCTTGATACCCGTCATGAATTCTATGAACAACAAAGCCATTTTGAACTGGACTTCGCAGATGTCCGCGGACAAGAGAGTGTCAAGCGTGCCTTGGAAGTGGCAGCGGCAGGTGGTCACAACCTGATTATGATTGGGCCTCCAGGATCGGGAAAGTCAATGATGGCAAAACGGTTGCCGAGTATTCTTCCTCCTTTGTCACTGAGTGAGAGCCTGGAGACGACACAGATACATAGTGTGGCAGGTAAGCTGTCACGTGACACGAGCCTGATATCACAGCGTCCCTTCCGTGCGCCTCATCATACCATCTCACAGGTAGCCTTAGTGGGTGGCGGACAGAATCCCCAGCCTGGTGAGATCTCACTGGCACATAACGGAGTATTGTTTCTCGATGAGTTACCTGAGTTCAGTCGTTCAGTATTGGAAGTGATGCGCCAACCGTTGGAGGATCGCCATATTACCATCAGTCGTGCGAAATACAGTGTTCAGTATCCTTGCTCCTTTATGTTTGTCGCCTCTATGAACCCCTGCCCTTGTGGCTACTATGGCGACCCGACACACTCTTGTGCTTGTACACCTGGACAGATACAACGATATATGAATAAGATCTCTGGTCCATTGCTCGACCGTATCGACATACACTGTGAGATACAGGCCGTACCCTTTGCCCAGCTCAGCCAGATGCAGCCTGGTGAACCCAGTGAGATGATTCGCGAAAGAGTGATCAGAGCCCGAAAGATACAAGAAGAGCGTTTCAAACCCTATAAGGGAATCCATTGCAATGCTATGATGACAGAGCGTATGCTCCATGAGTTTGCAGAGCCTGACGCTCAAAGTCTCGATATGCTCCGCATGGCGATGGAACGTCTGAAACTCTCTGCCCGTGCTTATAGCCGCATTCTGAAAGTTGCCCGTACCATTGCCGATCTCGCAGGAAGTGAGAAAGTACAAACGCAGCATATCGCCGAAGCTATCGGATATCGAAATTTGGATAGGGGAGACTGGGCAGAAAGGGGAATATAATATCTGGTAGTGACCAACTCTCTATACACTTATTCGTATTCTTCCTCCTCGGGGCGATCTTCCTCAATGACGAGGTTGTCAATGATGAAGTTCTGACGCTCCATCGTGTTCTTTCCCATGTAATACTCCAGGAGTTTCTGTACCTGGTCGGTTTTTTGGAGGGTGACTTGCTCCAAACGGATGTCGGGACCTATAAAGCCTGCGAACTCCTCCGGGCTGATCTCTCCCAGTCCTTTAAAGCGGGTGATCTCCGGATCAGGACCTAATGCTTGTATCGCCTCCAGACGTTCCTCCTCACTATAACAATAACGGGTGACAAAGTCGCCTTTCTTACCATCCTCCCGCATCTCCTTCTTCCGTATCTTAGTGCGACGATTACGGACACGGAACAATGGTGTCTGCAACACATAGACATGTCCTTTCTTAATCAATTCCGGGAAGAATTGCAGGAAGAATGTAATGATGAGCAGACGGATATGCATGCCATCGACATCGGCATCCGTTGCCACTATCACCTTATTATATCTGAGGGTATCAAGACCTTCTTCGATATCCAATGCTGCCTGTAGTAAGTTAAACTCCTCATTCTCATAGACCACCTTCTTGGTGAGTCCGAAAGAGTTCAGAGGTTTTCCTCTCAACGAGAATACCGCCTGTGTGTTCACGTCACGGCTCTTGGTGATACTTCCGCTGGCAGAGTCGCCCTCCGTGATGAAGATACACGACTCCTCCTTACGGTCGTTCTTCACATCACTGAAATGGATACGACAGTCGCGCAGTTTACGGTTGTGCAGGTTAGCCTTCTTGGCACGCTCACGCGCCAACTTAGTCACACCAGCCATCGCCTTGCGCTCCCGTTCACTCTCCTTGATCTTATTCTCGATGACCTCTGCCACATCCTGATGGATATGCAGGAAGTTATCGACCTGTTGCTTGATAAAGTCACCAACATACTTGTTGATGCTCTCACCATCAGGAGCCATCTGTGTAGAACCGAGTTTAATCTTCGTCTGGCTCTCGAAGACAGGTTCCTCTACATTGATGGCAATGGCGGCAACGAGACCTGCACGGATGTCGCCAGGTTCGTATTTCCCGAAATACTCCTTGATGGTCTTGGCTATATGCTCTTTAAAGGCACTCTGGTGTGTGCCTCCCTGAATGGTATGCTGTCCATTGACAAAAGAGTAATACTCCTCACCATACTGGTTGGCATGGGTGAAGGCTATCTCGATATCCTCGCCCTGGAGGTGGATGATAGGATAGAGAGGGTCATTGGTCATGCGGTCTTTCAGAAGGTCTTCCAGTCCATTGCGTGAGAGGATGCGCCGCCCGTTATACATGATGGCAAGTCCGGAGTTCAGGTAGGTATAGTTGCGCAGCATGGTCTCCACGATGTCGTTATGGAAGGAATAGCCCTTGAACAGCGTTTCGTCTGGTTCGAAGAAGATATACGTTCCTGTCTCGTCCTGTGTTGGTTCAGTGACATCGCTCTGCAAGATACCTTTCTCAAACACCACCTTACGTACCTGTCCGTCACGATAGCTGTGAGCCTCGAAGTGTGAGCTAAGGAAGTTGACGGCCTTGATACCCACGCCATTCATACCCACCGACTTCTTGAAAGCCTTTGAGTCGTACTTACCACCTGTATTCAGTTGGCTCACTGCCTCAACGATCTTTCCCTGTGGAATGCCGCGTCCATAGTCACGTACAGAAACGCGTAAGTTGTCTTCAATATCTATTTCGATGCGCTTGCCCGCATTCATGCGGAACTCGTCGATAGAGTTATCAATGGTTTCCTTTAGCAGCACGTAGATGCCGTCATCAGCATGCGACCCGTCGTCGAGCCTTCCCACATACATACCAGGACGCGTACGGATATGGTCTACGTCTGACAGGTGACGGATATTATCGTCACCATACTGTACTTGTTCTTCGATGCTGTTCTTCTCTTCGCTCATATCTGTTTAAATACTTTTCTTAAAACAACGCCGACGCTTGTGCTGTACATGCTCCAGATACTGCCATTGGCTTTGCACCTTCTCATTAGTTTCCATCTCTACATTCGTCTCACCCCACTTGAAACCATATTTCTGGTACCAAGGGATGAGGTCGTAGAAGAGGAGGGCGTTAGCACCTTTCTGTTGATACTCGGGAAGGATACCTACCAGCATCAGGTCTACACACTCTGCCTTATGGAATTTCAGGGCGCGCAGACAATGCCACCATCCGAAGGGGAACAGTCGTCCGTTCTTACATTTCTGCAAGGCTCGTGTCATCGAAGAGATACTGATGCCCACACCTATCACGTCATGATCGGGCGTGTTCCAGTCTTCTATCAGGCACAGCAGGTTCATGTCGAGCAGAGGGAAATACATCTTCAGATACTCGTCTATCTGCGCCTCCGTCATCTGTGAGTAGCCATAGAGGTTGCCAAAGGTCTTGTTGACGACATCCAGTACCTTCCGTCCAATCTGTTCCTTGCCGAAGACCTGACTGCGTTTGGGGTGTATCGGATGGAGGTTATAGCGCTTCATCACCATCTCGGCAATCTTCTTGTACTTCTCTGGCATATCTCCTTTGGGGACGATGAGCTTGAACTCTACATAGTCATTGTCTTTCTCCCAGCCGCCCAGAATCTCCATGTGCTTGGGATAATAGTCATAGTTATAGATGGTCGCCATCGTACCCAACTGGTCGAAGCCTTCGATGAGCATACCCTCCGGATCCATATCCGTGAAACCTAACGGGCCCACCATCTCTGTCATGCCTTTCTCTTTGCCCCATTGTTCTACGGCATCAAACAAAGTCTTCGATACAGCATAGTCATCAACGAAGTCAATCCATCCGAAACGCACACTCTTACGATCCCAACGGTCATTGGCGCGATGGTTGATAATGCCGGCAATACGTCCCACCACCTTATTATCACGATAGGCAAGGAAATACTCTGCCTCACAGAACTCGAAGGCAGCATTCTTGTCCTTACTCAGCGTATGTACCTCGTCGGCATGGAGGTTAGGGGCATCGTAAGGGTTGTTCCGATATAAGTCGTAGTGAAACTGGATGAAGGCTTCCAGGCTTTTCTTGTCGGTGACTTTCCTGATCTCTACTGATAACATGGTTATTACTTGCAATAATTATTATGCAAAGATACAAAAAAACAAGAAAAGCCCCAAATATTTAACCTATTTTACGGCAAATGAATAGCTTATGGGAGTTATCTGACAATGTCGTTGCGAAGATAAACACCTCTCCGCCATCCTTCAGTCTGAGTTTCTTACGCAACGCCTCAACGGTCATAGGGAAATTACGTACAGCGATATTGGCTCTTTCGATTCCTTGTAACGCAATTTTGAGTTCCTGTTTGTTCATAGAGGTCACTGTCTCAATATGGAAAAGCCTGCCAGGGAACTTTTTGATTTCTTTCTCAGACACGAACAGATGAGAGTTGTTTGACAACTGACAAACGTCAAAGACTTCTTCGATATCCTTGAAGCATCCAGCCTTCATGATACTGGCATTCGGCTCGTAAAGATAGTTCATGGTTAGCGGTTCATGGTTAGCGGCCGAATGTACTGAAGGCGCGAACTCAAAGATGTCATCGTTGTTGACACAGATAACTTTGAAAGCGGTGCAAGGCTGTTGTTTGACGACTAACAACAACTCTTTACATTCATTGTCGACGCTGACAATATGCACCTCGGCAACATGACCAAGGTCCTCCACAGCCTTACGCCAGTCGAGCATGGGTGAGAGTTTCAGGATGATGGTATCTGCCTTTTCCAGCAACAAGGGCATGAGTTCGATAACATTGGGTGTACAGTCCTTGATATCATACGTTCGACTGCCATATGCGTCCCTTCGTGCAGGGTCGAGATAGATGATGTCAGCATGACTCATCTTTTTCAGATAATCCTCTGCCTCACCATTTATCACCTCTGCCTCCAAACCTAACACTTGGAAATTATATCGTGCTATCTCACAAAGTTCAGGGTTATGCTCTACATAGACAGCCCTCAACTCTTTGCCCTCAGTCCTTAGTCCTTTGGCTATAAAATAGAAGTCAATGCCGAAGCCGCCAGTCAAGTCCACAAACGTTCCCCTCTCAGAAGGAGAGGGGTTAGGGGTGAGGCTTCCCTTATACCTCGCCGTCTGTTCCGAAGAACACTGTTCCATATTCAGATGGGGCGGATAGATGATGCCGTCAACGGCAGCCCATGAGGGAAGTTTCTTCCGTGCCGTCTGCCACCCAGCTATCTGTTGCAACGCCAACGGCAAGTCTACTCCTTCGGCATGACTGCCCAGAGCCAATTTCCGCACATCCTCTTCACGATGTACCTTTATAAACTGTCGTGTCACCTCGTTAATCATGGATGCAAAGATACAAATTATTACACAAAAAACAAAAAGACGCTAAAAGTTATTCCTCTCATTGAGACACAAGAGATAACGAGTATAAACAGGTCGGCAGCGAACGCTGCCGACTTTGTTAGCGCCCGCTGTCGTTATTAGCAGCGGCCGCTGCTAATAACAGCACCGCCCGCTGCTATACCTGTCAGAAGGCTTCTTTCACCTTGAAAGTGCCTACCTTTCTCCCTGTTACGACGGCACTCTCACCCCTGTTATGATGCCTGTTTCCCAACAAGAGCGCCATCAATTACAGCAATTGTGACCTATGGTCTAAGGTACTCATGCATTCCCGAATTTTGTTCGCCTACCCGTAGCCTTTCGAAAAAACATAAGATTCTCTTGGTTTTTTGCTCACTTCATTGTATCTTTGCACGTATCAATGGCTATCAGATACACACATAAGGAAGAGCTATGGAACGCATGGAGCCATGCCGGCGGCATCGTGATGGGCGTGGCTTTTGGCATTATGTTCCTGGTGATGGCATTCAAGGGCGACAACCCTTGGGCACGATTAGGTGTGTGTCTGTATCTCTTCGGGATGTTAGGCAGTTATATTGCCTCTACAATCTATCACACCCTGCCTCGTCGTTCGAAATGGAAGGAGAGGTTGCGTAAGTGGGATCATGCTGCCATCTATTGGCATATCGCAGGCTCGTATTCACCTTTGACACTCGTTGCCCTGCGAAACGCGGCAGCAAATTATTCATTATTCACTTTTCACTTTTCACTCAATTGGGGCTGGGTACTCTTTATCTTCGTTTGGGCATGTGCCGTTGTGGGTACGATCATCAGTTTTATCAAACTGAAAGAGCATTCGAACATTGAGACGTTTTGTTTTATCGGCATGGGGTTGAGTGTATTGGTAGCCTTCAAGCCTCTGTTGGATGTCGTCTCCACTGCTGCTGTCGTATGGCTCATCGCTGAAGGTGTCGCCTACATCACAGGTGCAGTCTTCTATACCTTCCACAAGAAGAAATATATGCATTCAGTTTTCCACTTCTTCGTCCTCATCGGCAGCATCTGTCATATCATCGCTGTATGGGACGTGCTGATGGAGTATATTTGATACTTTAATAATTATAGTTATGAAACAGAAGTCACTATGGATGTTGACAATGCTATTGGCATGCTGCATCAGTTTTGTATTCTCATCATGTTCCGATGATGACGGAGTAGAACCTACGCCGCCTGCACCTGAAGGTCCGACGGTGGATCCCAGCGTGGAACCTATTGACCCTGTCCAGTGTACAGCAGCAGTGGAATTCGGTGATATAAGTAGCCTGCCTGAAGAGTTACAGACAGCGCTGAAAAACCGTTTCCCTAATATGACAGCTAACGGGGATGCTGATATATGCTTCTGCAAAGCCAGTGATGTCGAAAAGTTCAGCGCCCAACTCCTGAAAGGCACCACCACCATCGTGGCGATGCCAGGCAATGGAGGCACAATGGACAATATCATCAACCTTGCTGGTGGAGTGGTGCCGAAAAATACGGCTCCCATCCTGTTCTATGCCACCCAGAAATGGGGACAACACTACGTGATGTTGGACGGCGGTATTCCTTATGACCTAAATACCACTGAGGAAAAGGTGGAGTTTTATGAGAGACGTATCATCCCTCTGGTATATTGGCTGAATGAAGTGGAGACCTTCAAGAAGAACAGAAAACTGCGCGAGGAAGCCGCCCAGAACAACCAGCCTTACGACTACGACGAACTCGTAGCCAACATCGAGGACGAGGGTCTGAATATGAAATACAACTTCCCGATGTCGCTGGACAATTCCTACATTCTTGAAGGCAATAAGTACGATCTTAAAGCGGCCAGCAGTGTTGATTATGGACTCCGCGTCTATCCGCTCTACAAGCAGTCGTGCCATGAGGAAAAGTCAGGCGATTACTACGTAGTGACTGCCGAAATCACACCTTATAACCAGAATATGTGGAAACCTTATTCTCAGCAAGTCGGCATTTTTGGTGACGAGATGCATTTGAAGGGCTATTGGTTCCACAAAATGAGCACACACATCAAACTGGTGGACATGGACGGCAACGACATTCCAGGCATCGACTACAATCTGACGCCACTGCCCGAGAACGAAAACGATTCCCGTCAGTATTCTGAAGGTACGAGCAATACGGTGGGCGGCTCTGCATCGGCAGGCTTTGCCTCTGGCGCACCCACAGGCTCCTTGGGCCTCTCGTTCAGCCATACGGTGAACAGTACGGTGAGCTACTGCATGGATATCATCACATACACGCTGGACAGTTCCAGCCCCAACAGGGAAGTAAGCTATATGTACGACTCCAAGGGTGTCACCCCCACAGATGATGAAGATGATGACAAGTATTTCCCCAAGAACTGCCGTACGCAGTGGACCGTACGCCAGGCATGGGTATGGTTCGTTCCCAGAGGACAAGCTGGCGTGGATGACAACAAAGACACCAAGTTCCAGATTCTGCTGAACAGCCGTATAGATTATCGGTTCTACTGGTGGGTATGGCATCCCATCATCCCTAACGAGAGCGGCGATACCTACACTTACACCCCTTGCATCGTTGAGAACTATGCATGGGAACTGCAGCCTCCTCACCGTGATAGCTGGGGACTCATCTCCATCAAGAGTGAATATACCGATGCCGTCATGACCACCATCAGATACTACATAACGGGCGAGGAAGAAAAAGACCCAGTGGCAGTTGACGATATGTCCTACCACCAGAGCGACTATGCCTTCATGGGACTGTCTGACAAGTATACCTACACCATCATCTACGAGACCAAAGACCCCAACACAGGTGAACACATGGACTCCTGGAAGTTCGAGAACGTGGAGGTACATCAGGGAAAGACAAAGGACGATGCCACCACCTCCCTCTCATCTGTCAACGCCACTAAGATAGACGATAAGTAATGAAGTTTAAATAGCTTGTTTTTTATAAGCCCGTATCATACAATACACTCCTAAGAGGATGAAGGGGATGGAGAGTATCTGTCCCATGTCAAGTGGAAGGGTGGCTTCAAAGGCTTCCTGAAGTTCCTTTGTGTATTCGATAAAGAAACGGAAAGTGAAGATATAAGTGAGGCAGAAGCCGAAATACCAGCCAGTACCAATCCTTTGGGGCATCTTCTTATGCAGCCACCACATGATACCAAAGAGGACAGCATAAGCAATCGCCTCATAGAGTTGTCCTGGATGACGAGGCATCATATCGACACGTTCAAAGATAAACGCCCAAGGAACATCTGTTACCTTGCCGATAATCTCTGAGTTCATGAGGTTACCCAGGCGGATACAGCATGCCATCGAGCCTGTGGCAATAGCAATATTATCGAGTACAGTCCAGATACTTAGTTTAGTCTTCCTGACATAGAGCCAGAGGGCAATGATCAAACCCAAGGTACCACCATGCGAGGCGAGTCCTTCATAGCCTGTGAATTTCCATCCACCATCTGCCAGGAAGCGGATAGGCAGGAACATCTCAAGGATACCTTTACCACTGGTCAGGAAATAGTCTGCCTCATAGAAGATACAATGTCCTAAACGGGCTCCTATAAGGATACCAAAGAAACAATAAAGGAAAAGGGGCTCAAATAACTCGTCCTTGATCTTCTGTTCGCGATAGAGTCGGCGTACCAGAAAGTAAGCCAATGCAAAACCAATCAGCCAACAGAGTCCATACCAGCGAAAAGGACCTATTCCGATACTCGGATTCCAAGTGATATACAGTATACTACCCATATCTCCCATTCAGCCCATTAACCCCATCACACATTAAACCTAAAGTGCATGATATCACCATCCTGCACTACATAGTCCTTACCCTCAATACCCATCTTGCCTGCCTCGCGTACAGCAGCCTCAGAGCCATACTGGATATAGTCGTCGTACTTGATGACCTCTGCACGGATAAAACCTTTTTCGAAATCAGTATGGATAACACCAGCACACTGAGGAGCCTTCCAACCTTTATGATACGTCCAAGCCTTCACCTCCATCTCACCAGCGGTGATGAAGGTCTCAAGGTTCAATAACGAATAGGCCTTCTTGATGAGGCGGTTAACGCCACTCTCTTCCAAGCCTAACTCCTCCAGGAACATCAGTTTATCCTCGTAACTCTCCAACTCAGCGATATCCTCTTCTGTCTTGGCAGCAATAATCATTGCCTCAGCACCTTCCTCTTTGGCTAATGCCTCTACCTTCTGTGTGAAAGCATTACCTGACTTCGCATCCGACTCGCTGACATTACATACATACAGCACAGGTTTGGCTGTCAACAGGAAGAGATTGCGGGCACAGTCTTGTTCGTCCTTACTCTCAAATTCCACGATGCGAGCATTCTTGCCTTGGTCGAGTACCTCCTTATAGGCTTTCAGCACCGTCACCTCCACCTTTGCCTCCTTATTGCCTGCGGCAGCCGCCTTCTCGGTCTTGGCAAGACGACTCTCAATAGTCTCCAAGTCTTTCAACTGCAACTCCGTATCGATGATCTCCTTATCGCGGATAGGGTCTATAGTACCATCGACATGCGTGATATTATCATCCTCAAAACAACGCAGTACATGGATGATGGCATCTGTCTCACGGATATTTCCCAAGAACTTGTTTCCTAAGCCCTCACCCTTTGAGGCACCCTTCACGAGTCCGGCGATATCCACTATCTCACAGGTCGCAGGTACGATACGTCCAGGATGTACAATCTCTGCGAGTTTTGTGAGTCGCTCGTCAGGAACGGTAATAACACCCACGTTGGGTTCTATCGTACAGAAAGGGAAATTGGCTGCCTGTGCCTTGGCACTCGACAGACAGTTAAACAAAGTGGACTTACCCACGTTGGGAAGTCCCACAATACCACATTTTAATGCCATCTTTTCTTCTAAACGTTTATTTTGCCTGCGAAGGTACGACAAAAATCACAATCTACCAAATTAATGCAAAACAAATTGAAGTGGAGCCCCAAAACATAACTATGCCTTCTATCTTTAGTAGGAGCTTCTCCTACAACCTCTTTTCTTTATTTCGAACTTTGTTCAAATTGGAGGGTACCTCCAAACCTCAATTGTCCTTTTCGAAAAGGACAAGAAAAAAGTGATGAAAAAAGTTTTTCAGTATCTCCGATGGGGGTATTTTTGCGAAATTTCAAAATTTTCTTAATTTAAAAACAACGTGTTTTTGAGGTGTTTGTGGCTTACAAACGATGTGTTTGAACGTTACATTCACCCAGTTTGTAACGTTCAATTACAAAAATCGGTGCCTCTTTTGGAGAAGCACCGATTAAAGTTTTACCATGTATCTTCTGGATTGACTGACGTATCATCGTGCACATTAAATGTGTCGGAACCGGCAAGCAGCATCACGCTTTGTTGCAAGACTATCGTCTGTACAACAGGTTTCATATATTTCTTTTTCATTGTTGTTCTCTTATTTAATGATTACCTTCTTACCTTGATGAATATAAACGCCACTCTTTGTCGGCTGCTTAGCCTGCACACCACTGAGCGTATACCAATTTGAATCTTTTCCTGTATTAGTCTTTACTCGCTCCACACTTGTCGTTTCATCATCTATCGCAATGGACAGACGGGAAGGAGCACCACTTGGCAAGGAAGCAGTAGGAATCTGTAGATATGCCTTATAAGCAGGTATCGTTCCTGCATTGGTAGGATAGAATCCCAACTCACCATTTACCTTGGTAAAGATGAAATTAGTATACTCACCACTGGTAGCACCAATCGCTGTTGCTGTTGTTACGCCTTTCAGCATATTGCTCTCATAGGGGTCAGGAGCCGATGCACATACTGTTGTATTGTAAAATGTTCCCACCTCAGCAGGTTTCAACAGCAGTCCCTGCCCTGCATTGATGGTTGTCACCTTCTGCAACGTCACCACGCCAGCGTCATAACTGTTCACAACGTATGCGTCAATACCCTCAGGCACGTCAAACGATGCTGATGCACAATAAGTCGTCCACTCACGATCAATCTTGATTTGTGGGTGAAGGGTATAAACGCTTGTTTGTGCATTCGATGTAAAATAGTCATAGGCGTATGCTGGGTAATAGATGTCTGTCAGATTACTGCACAAACAAAAAACATCATCGCTTAATGTTGGCCTACAATTATCAAATATTATTGAGGTGAGGCCGCTGCAGTGATAGAACGCATCATGGCCGATACTCGTCACGCTGTTGGGAATCTCTATTGAGGTCAGACCACTGCAACCATCGAACGCATTTTCGCCAATGTTCGTCACACTATTAGGAATCTCTATAGAAGTCAGACCTGTGCAATTATAAAACGCAATATCGGCAATTCCCAATGTACCATCCTCTATGGTAATATTCGTATTGGCTGGCATCGTTCCTTTGTATTGATATGCTACCTTTCCTGCATATACCAATCCATTGGGTTGATTGTTATACCATGTAGTACCATAGAACGCATCCCAACAAATGGTCGTTACGCTATTCGGAATCTCTATAGAAGTCAGACCGCTGCAATTCTCGAACGCCTGACATGCAATTCCCAATGTACCATCCTCTATCGTAAGACTTGTGTTGGCTGGCATAGTTCCTTTATATTTGTATGCTACCTTTCCTGCATACACCAGTCCATTGGGCTGATTGTTATACCATGCAGTACCAACGAATGCATCATAACCAATGGTTGTTACGCTATTAGGAATCGTTATAGTGGTCAGACCGCTGCAACCTCTGAACGCTTCCCTGCCGATACTTGTCACACTGTTTGGAATCTCTATGGATATCAATCCCGGGCAATACCAAAACGCCTCCTCGCCAATGGTCGTCACGCTATTCGGAATCTCTATAAAAGTCAGACCTGTGCAACTTTTGAAAGCGCCATACCCAATGCTCGTCACACTGTTGGGGATGGTCACGGAGGTCAGACCACTGCATTCATAGAACGCTTCCCTGCCGATACTCGTCACGTTATAGGTATTTCCTCCCACAATAATTGATTCTGGTATCACGATATTTCCTGAATAAAAATACTCTCCTCCATATCCTTTGAAAGTGACGGAGACATTCGAACCACCTATATTATTATAATAAATGGTTTTGCCGTCGGTATTTTCCACTGCATAGTCATGGGCAAAGATTCTTATGCCAACCATGCTCATGAGCACAGTTAACATCATTAGTTTTACGTAAAAATGTTTCATTGCATTGTTACTAAAGTCCTGTCCTTCAGTCCCTTCCCAGACGTTATTGTTGGAAAACATGCAGCAACGTGACGTCATTGCACCAAAAACGTGGAACCCTTACCGTTACCCGTTCCATCGTTGAGGTCTTCGAACTTACCCGTCACATCGAAACGAGCAACGAAGACCCCACGCCGTATGTATATATGCTAATCCACCTTATATAAATAATAAGGCACATGGACTTGATATTACATACCCATGAGCATCTACCGTTGCATTGGTTCGTGATGTGACATTGAAGTGTTCGAAGTTTCAACGATCAAAACCAAGCGTCAGCAAACGCTTTTATCATTATGTCTGCCCTCTACCAACCGCCACTCTGGAGTGACTTCGGCGTGAGAACACTGCAAAGATAGAAATAAATTCTTAAAGTTGCAAATGTTTCGAAAGGAAATTAGCATATTACTTTGTCAAAAGTCTAAAGACTAAGGTCTAAGGAATTCTTACACCTAAAGGTATCAAGCATGTTAAAGATACGATTACTTTGAAAAACAAAAGAATTGGGGAAACAAAAAAGGAGTGCTTGGGCACTCCTAAGTTATTTCAGCATTTAAAGGGTTGGATATAAAATCGTAAAGATACAAAATCCAAATACTCACAAAGAATATCGGGAGATAATTATAAGATTACACCGCCAAAGATGCCTCTACCTTTTCTTCCAATGCATCTTTGATGTACGCATTGATAGTAAGTCCTGCTTTAAGTGCAAGCTTGGCTATCTGACGATGAATAGCAGGAGTAAGCCTGACATTCAGAACACCTGTATAACTCTTATCAGGCTCTATGCCTTCTTCCTTGCAATAGGCCAAATAGTCGTCCACTGCTTCGTGGAATGCAGCCGTTAATTCTTTGACGCTCTCGCCTTCAAAGTTCACAAGACCATTGATACCTTCTATCTTTCCAAAGAACACTTGGTCTTTTTCGCTATAGGACACTGATCCTATATAGCCTTTGTACGTCATCGTATTCATAATCATTCCTCCTATTATTTTATAAATCCTGCTTCGCGTAAATCTTCCATTACCTGTTTCATGGCATATTCTTTAACTATATTGCCCGGATGTGGTTTGTGTAACATGATAGGTCGCTTATCACCATTCTTAAAAATCAGTCGAGATCCAGAAGTCTTGCCTTTGTTGTAACGTTCATAGCCATAGCCCTCTAACAGATGTTGCATCTCGTCAAACGTAAAGTCTGAAGGCATTTTCAGAAACCTTTCACGCAACTTTTCCTTTGTTCCCATATCGTAAGTTCATCTTTTTGGCTGCAAATGTAACTATTATTTAGTTACAATCCAAATCTTTTTGTCTTTTTTTATAAAATAGTTCGTGGGCTGCTCGTCAAGCAATGACTGGCAGCCCACCTTCGTTAGTATGTTATGAAAAATTTGAGAGAACAGAAACTTCACAGTTTCATTGATTGTTTTAACTAAACATGATATTATTATAGAGAAAGCATAGAAAATTCCTTTTAATCCTTGGCAACCTCGACAGGTATGACCTTGGCAGTATCAACGGGACTGTCCGTGATATTCTCTGCCTGGATAGGAGTGACATCCGCAGAGTCCACAGGGAGCGTGTAGGATGCGACCTCGACAGAGTCGTTCCAACTGGCATCCCAAGGACGCTGTAATGCACCACCTATAGTGAGAATAATGGCAACGATAGCGGCAGCTTTGAAGAGTGGCATGAGACGTACCTTAAAGGGAATCTCACGAGCCTTGACAGCATGCGGCTCCTCTTCTGTCATGGCGAGGATACGCCCGTCAAAATCGTCACCTAACATCTGACTCTCTTTCTCTGTTGCCTCATAGACAAAGAGGGCACGATACTGCTCCAGTTCAGCAGGTATCTCCTTCTGGCTGAAGAAAGCGCGCAGGATATCCTCTTCTTCAAGGGAGGTCTCTGCTGCCCAGTAGCGTTCCAAGAGTTGTTCGATGTACTTATAATCCATTATTTCACTTGAGGTATTTATGTCCTCTATAATAAAAGACGAATGATTAAAAGAAAAGTTACAGAATAAATGAAAAAATTTTAAGTATCTGCTTTCTTGAACTGTTCCCGGATGGTCTGACGCGCTCGGAAGATATTGATTTTCACTTGTTCTTCCGTGATGTTAAGGATAGTGGCGATATCTTTATAACTCTTTCCCTCGATATCTCTCAGTTGCATACAGCTACGTTGTTTCTCAGGCAACTGGTCGATGAGTTGCCGCACCAGTTGTATACGATCCCGCTGCATCACTTGTTCCTCTGGATTCGAATGATGGCTATAGTCAGGCGGTTCTGTCTCCGTATCCAACGAGAGTGCGTGGTTGCCCATCAGTCGCGTCTTATTCGATATTATCTATGGTATCCCAACTATTACGTCGGTTCCATATCTTGATCATCGTTTCCTGTACTACATCCTCTGCCTCCGCAGGATTGAGTGTGATGCGGAGGGCAAGTCTGAAAAGTTTGTCTTTCAGCGGTAGGATGTCATGATGGAAACTAATCATTTCATTCAATCACTGTACCATGTTTGCCGTCAATAGCAGTAGCAAGGGTGATGATGACTCGTGAGACACCAGCCTCAACAGCTCTCAGGGCATTCTCTATCTTTGGCAGCATACCACCGGAAATAGTACCGTCTGCCTTATAGCGTTCAAAGTCTTCCTTAGTAATGACAGGAATCACACTGTCATTGTCATCAGGATTGCTGAGTACCCCTTTCTTCTCAAAAGAGAAAATCAGCGTGACATCATAGATGCTGGCAAGGGCTTTTGCCGTCTCACTGGCGATGGTATCCGCATTGGTATTGAGGATATGTCCTTTGCCGTCGTGTGTCAAAGGAGCCATCACAGGGGTAATACCTGCTTCTATCAACTTACTGAGCATCTCCCCGTTGCCAGCATCGACATCACCTACAAAACCATAGTCAATACCGTCTTTCAAAGGACGCTTGTGTGAGAGAATCGCATTGGCATCAGCACCAGTGAGTCCGAGGGCGTTAACACCATTGGCCTGTAATTGTGCCACCAAGTTTTTGTTGACCAGTCCTCCATAGACCATCGTGACAACCTCCAGCATAGTAGCATCCGTGATACGCCGACCATTTACCATCTTCGTCTCAAAACCCAGACGCTCTGCCATCTTCGTTGCCTTGCGACCTCCACCATGAACGAGAACCTTACGTCCCTCAATGGCACTGAAGTCCTTCAGCAATTGAGAGAGCTGTAGTTCGTCTTCAACTACAGCTCCACCCACCTTTACTATTGTCAGTTTCTCTTTCATCATTTTGACATCTCACGTATTCTTCTGTCAATCTCTTGAGCCAAGGCCTTATTGGAATCTGACAGTCCTTTGATGGATAAGATATCTCCTGCTACATAGGCAAGCTGATGTGGCGTGAGCTCTTTTTTGTTAATCTCATCGAGCATGATATTAAAGAGGTATTGGATATCATCTTGGCTGACGTTGAAGTTCCATTTGCAAGCCTCATCCAAACTGACACGCTTGGCATTGACATTATCACTCTTGTCAAAGCAGATGAACTCTACCTCTGGGAAATTGTCCTTCAGTTGCTGCATCTTATTGATGTTGTTACTATATGACTCTATCATATAGGGGATATGGATAAAACGCTTACTGGTCTTACCTCTGTCTACCGAGTTCTTGAAACAGTTACGAACGGTATTGTAAACGGCAATCACCTTGATGTCTTTCATACCAGCTCTCTCAGCTTTCCTAATGGCAGTAGCGAGTTTCTTATAAGTATTGAAGGCTGCGTCATACACCAGTCCTGTATTCGAGAAGTCCATGGTCTTGGCTGCCGTACTCTTTCCGCTGGCAGAGGGACCTGTAAAGATGACGATACTGGTCTTGCCCTCTGCGACAGCCTTCTGAAGCATTACGGAATAGACCGTGTCCACTAACAGTCGCTCGGCATCACGATAATAGACTGTGTTGGAACCTCCGTCATAGCCGATAGGTGTGAACAACAGGCGCATCTCGTCAGGATCGAGTTTGTTGCCTGCATCCTTGATATACTTATTAATCAGTTTTCCGTAACGTGCCTTTGTCCAGTCAACGGCATCCCCATACGTTAAGGTTTGTTGTGTCTTGCAGGAACTCATGCCTACCAAGACAACAGCCATCAGGATGATGGAAAGTCTTGAGATGTTCTTGTACATATTCATTTTGGTTTTAAGTTTAAGGTATTATTCCAGATAAGTATAGCCGTAGAGCCCTGAGCGGTAGTTGCTAAGGAACTCTTTGCCTTCTTCTAAAGATATCTTTCCTTGTTTCACACTCTTCGCCACCCATATCTCCAGTTGGCGCACGAGTTTCTTCGGAGCATACTGCACATATTCCAGAACCTCAGCCACAGTCTCACCATCGATAATCTGGTCGATATGATAGCCTTTGTCCTTCACAGAGATATGTACAGCGGTAGTATCACCAAAGAGGTTATGCATGTCACCTAAGATTTCCTGATAGGCTCCCACAAGGAAGACGCCAAGGTAATAAGGCTCGTTCTTCTTCAGAGGATGGACAGGCAGTGAATGCTGCAAGGGTACAATGGGGAACATCTGGTCAATTGCCCAGGAGTCGCTGAGGCTCTGGAACAACGAGAAGTTGCAGAAATACTTATCTGCCAACAACTTATCGATGTTCATCAACTCTTCCGGGATATGCTTGAGATTCTTTGCCAAGGCATTGATCTCATGGCATACACTCCAATACATTGCCTCTATCTCCGCACGTGTCTTCAAATCCACAATACCATGAGCGAAAAGGTCAAGAACCTCCTCACGGATCTGTTCAGCATCATGCCAGTCTTCCAAAACATTACGAGGAGACAGATTATCCCATATCTCATAGAGGTCCTTTACTAACTGATGACTGTTCTCGTCAGGTTCAAACTCCTCTGGCATCTCTGGTAGGGAAGCCGTTTCCAGGACATCGATGACTAATACAGAATGATGAGCCGCCAAAGAGCGTCCGCTTTCTGTAATGATATTAGGATGAGGCAGTTCATTCTTGTTGGCGGCATCCACAAAGGTATAGATACAGTCGTTGACATACTCCTGGATGGAGTAGTTGACAGAGCTCTCACTGGATGGAGAACGAGTACCGTCATAATCGACACCCAAGCCACCGCCGCAGTCTACAAAGTCGACGTTATAGCCCATCTTGTGTAACTGGATATAGAACTGAGAAGCCTCCCTCAGTGCTGTTTGGATACGACGTATCTTCGTA
>CACXQL010000031.1 GCA_902769805.1 uncultured Prevotellaceae bacterium | reverse complement strand
TTACGATGCCAATGGTTTCAAAGGTAAAACGATAACGCTCGATGAAGGTAAACCAACCGAGCATACCGTGACACTTCCTGCCCATAAGAAGGGCGAGATTGGAGCGATAGGCAACGTCTTTGGTGGTGGTAATGCTGCTGAGGTGACAGGTAATACCAATGTCAATGTCGGTACGTCAGAGTATGAGGAGATTGTCTCTGTTGCTACAGGAGATGACGTGACTGACTATTACACTCGTAGCGGTGAAGGAACGGAAGCTAGTCCATATGAATACACTGAGGCAACAGGCACTGCAGAAGAAGGCACGACTTACTACCAGAAAGTCAAGGGTGCCAACATCACGGGCAACGTCTATGGTGGTGGAAATAATGCCGAGGTGACGGGAGATACCCATGTCGTGATAGGCAAGAAGAAGAAATAAGGATAGAAAGGCGGCACCTATCCTATAGATAGCCGCCGCCTTTCTATGCGATAGCCGCCGCCTATCGACCCGTTTGCTCGGGGCTATCTATGGGATAGGTGCCGCCTATCTATACGATAACCGCCGCCAAACTCAGAAACAAGTTTATCATGATTTAATGCTATGAGAACGTATGCTATGTTAAAGTCGGTTAATATTTATCACTTTTTTAAGATAAAAAGTGTTTAATTCATCATTTTTGTCTATCTTTGTATTACATTTAACGGTAAAACACCGTATAATATTACTGATAATTAAAGAATAATTAAGTATTAATCAGATAAAGAAAATGAGCTTTAGACTGAAAGCATTGACGCTTGTTGTGTTACTCGGCATGGCAGGCGGTATTGAGAACGCTTCTGCACAGCAACTGGCAGTGAAGACCAATCTTCTGTATGATGCGACGACGACTCCCAACATCGGCGTGGAGCTGGGTGTGGGTAAGAAGCACTCTATGCAGTTGTACTATGCGCTGAACCCCTGGGAGTTTAATACAGACAGTGGCAAGAAGTTCTTTAAGCACTGGATGCTGGCTCCTGAGTATCGTTATTGGTTCTGTCACCGTTTCCAGGGTTCCTTTATAGGAATCCACGGCTTAGGCGGTGAGTTCAACGCAGCCAATGTCAAGTTGCCCTTCGGCATGTACAAGGGTCTTCGTGACCATCGTTATGAAGGCTGGTATATCGGTGGTGGCGTGTCTTACGGTTACCAGTGGGTGCTCTCCCGTCACTGGAACTTTGAGGCATCCATCGGCGCAGGTGTCGTCTATGCCAAGTACAAGGGCTTCGCCTGTGGTGAGTGCGGCAGGCAGATCAATGACGGTGACACATGGTATGTCGGTCCGACGAAGGCAGTGCTTTCGATACTTTATTTGTTCTAGAGAATCTAGAGAGTCTAGAATATCTAGAGAGCCTAGATAATAATAATCATAAAAACCCAATCAAGATGAAACGTAATATCTTACTCAGCATATCTCTTCTCGCCTTTACCGTTGCGATGGCACAGGCACCTATCAAGCTGACAGGTACGAAGAAAAAGCAGGACACACAGATTGCCGTTACCAACTATCAAGTGACAGAGTTGAATAACAAGACGGTGGTTAACATGGACTTCATCCTCGACTCCCTGAAGGTGAAGTCAGCGCGCTACCGTGCCTTCACTCCCATCCTCCGTACAAGGGACGGTAGTCAGAAACAGCGTTTTAAGTCATTGTTAGTGATGGGACGTGTTCAGAATGTCATCTTCGAACGTGACGGCATCGACCCCCTGTATGCCGACAACTGCGTGACGGTGCGCCGTGATAAGGATGGCGGCAGACAGCGTTACAGCTATATGGATGCCATCGACAAGGCCCCCTGGCATCAGGGTGCCGAGGTATGGCTGGAGTGTGACCTCTGCGGCTGTGGTGACACGTTGAAGTCAGAGCAGGCGTACTTAGGTCCTTTGTTCCCCGAGACGGCAGCTGTTGAGTTCATCCCTCAGTTCCATTTCGTGGATGTCGTTCCTGCTCCTGAGAAGAAGATCCGTAACCTGCATGGCACTGCCTTCATCACTTTCGTGGTGGACCGCTGGGAGATGAAGCCCGACTATATGGACAACTATCGTGAGCTTCGTAAGATTACCGATACCCTTGACGTGATGAATGCTGACAAGAATATCTCCATCCGGCAGATCAAGATTCACGGATGGGCATCGCCGGAGAGCCCTTACAAGCATAACGAGATGCTTGCCAACAACCGTGCGAAGTCGCTGACCGACTATGTGCGCCGGACTTACAACCTTCCTGCTGATGTCTTTGCTCCTGCAGAGGCTACGCCGGAGAACTGGGTAGGACTGCGTGAGGCGGTGGAGCAGCTGTCGACGGTGACGCTGCCGCACCGTGACGCGATTCTCAATATCATTGACGATTTCACGCTGGAACCCGATCCGAAGGAGAAGAAGATCAAGCAGAGATATCCCGCAGAGTACCAGTACCTGCTGAAGAATGTCTATCCGCACCTGCGCCGCTCCGACTACGAGATTACGTTCCAGTACAAGGAGTTCACCTTGGAAGAGGCAAAGGAGGTTTACAAGACGAAGCCTTACCAGCTCTCCCTGCGTGAGCTGTGGGATGTGGCACAGACCTTCCCGAAGGGTGGTGACGAATATAACAAGGTGATGCAGACCGCTGCCAATATCTATCCGGACAGCCCGGAGGCTGCCATCAACCTGGCGAATGTAGCCCTCCGCCAGAACGACCTGCTGAAGGCGGAGACCCTCCTGGAGCATGCAGGCACCAGTGCCGAGGCGGAGAATGCGCGCGCCATCCTCTACATGAAGAAGAAAGAGTGGCTGGAGGCTGAGTATGCCCTCCGCCGCGCGGAGGCTGCCGGCATGGATGTCAAGGTGAACAGAGGTGTTCTGCAGGTACTGCAGGAACAGAAGAAATAACGAGATCATAACATAATTCATTCATTAAAAAACTTATCATTATGAAGAAACTTAGTTTTTTAGTATTGGCAATAGCAGGAATGCTATTCGCTGCCTGCTCGTCCGACAAGGATGCAGTGGGAGGTGGTGAGCCTAATCCTGTGCTGACAGGAAACAATGGCTATTTCAAGGTTAACCTTAACCTTCCTACTCAGGTGGTAGGTTCTATGCGTGACTGGAATGAGTCTACCAATTTAAGTGACGGCCTGACCAAAGAGTATGATGTAAGCAGTGTACTTCTGTTGATCTTCGATGGTACTTCTGAGAGCGCAGCTACCTTGAAGCAGGTAATCAATCCGACAGAGTATGGTACACCATCAGCTTCTGATGATCCTAATCAGATCACAGCTGTCAAGGAGTATGTGGCTAAGTTGGACAATGCTCCTACGGGCAACCTCTATGCTCTTGCCGTCATCAATGGAACTGGCATCATCGAGGCTGGTACTACCAATACTGCCGTGAAAATCAACGGTGGTGCAGACCAGTCAAATATTACGATTGCCGACCTTCAGGTAGCTACAAGCAAGGCGATGATTACCGCTGATGAAAAGTTCTTCATGACCAACGCCGTGCTGAGCACGAAAGTTGGTGGCGTCACCGATCCTACCGCAGCACCTGCGCTTCAGATCCTGGCTCCTGTGAAGTCTGAGTTTATCTACGAGACAGAGGCTGCCGCTCAGAGTGGAACAGCCGCTACCGATATCTATGTGGAGCGTGGCGTCGCCAAGGTGACAGTGAATAACGGTCTCACTACCTCTCTGAAGATGAAGGGTGGAACAACAGCTACTTTCACATTCGGAGGTTGGGCTCTTGATAACACGGAGAACAATTCATACATCGTTCGTAAGGTGCCTGAAACCTTCACATGGAACCTGAAGACTCGCAGTGCTTCTGTTACCGTTGATCCTTATCGCTTCATTGGTGGAAACGCCGTGGATAAGCTGTATGGCACCGCTAACCTCTATCGTACTTACTGGGCTGAGGATCCAGAGTACACTACTGTAGCTGGAGGCAAGACAACAACTACCGCTCCCACCTTCGTTACCACTGTAGGTGACGAGAATCCTCAGTACTGCCATGAGAATACTTTCGATGTGGCACACCAGACTCACCAGAACACCACCCGTGTCGTTGTGAAGGTAAACCTGTCGGGTGCCGACTTCTATACTATCGGAGCAGACCGCAAGACCCTCTATACACCTGATAACGTGAATGATCTTGTTAAGACAGACTTGATGGATCAGTCTGCTTTTGCTACATATTGGGCCGCTAACAGTTCAACAGCTCTCACAGGTGCTGGTCTTACAGTTACTTTCAATTCTACGAATGCAGGAGTTGTCACAGTAAGCGATATTACTATTGCTAAGGATGCCTTTACACCAAATAAATCTGCTGCCGTTTCTGTAAAGAATGATGTTCCTGGTGGTGCTGCTATGATTACAACACTGAACACCCAGCTTGCCAAGGTTGAGTACTTCAAGGGCGGTGACACCTATTATGTGATCCGTGTTAAGCACTTCGGCGACGACCTGACTCCATGGAACTCCAGCGAATGGAAGGATGGTTATAAACCTGCTACAGGAAATGTTGCTGCCATCTATCCAGACGCAGATGATAGCCGTCAGATTCCGAACTACCTCGGCCGCTACGGTATGGTACGTAACAACTGGTATGATATTAACCTTGGTGAGATTGTGAAGATAGGTAGCTCTACTGTTCCTGAGTTGCCAGGTGATGACACTCCTGATGATGATCTGGACGAGCTCTATATCAAGGCTCGTATCAACATCCTCTCTTGGGCTAAGCGTGTTCAGAACTGGACGCTGAAGTAAAAACTACTGATTCCTATATATAGAGTGACCGCCTCCAAGGCGGGGCGGTCGCTCTTTCAAACAAAGAAACAATAACATCGCTGACGAATAAAGTAATATGAAACTGAATAGACTGTTTTTAGCACTTGTATCTATCGCAATGCTTTCCAGTTGCGAGATGATGAAAGAGGACGAAGACCTGACCAACTGTGGACTCTTCGTCACCTTCAAGTACGACTATAACCTGCAGCGTGCCGATATGTTCGGCGACCACGTCGGTGGTGTGACGCTGTATGTATTCGACAGCGACGGACGCTATGTACGCAGTTACGAAAGCAATGACATTCCTTCCATGGGTATGATGCTGGACGGCGAGTACGTTCACGCCATGCAGATTCTCGACTTACCAAACGGCAAGTATCGCTTCATCGCATTAGCTAACCAGAAGAGCTATGAGGCGACGCTCGCCACACCAGGACCGAAATACCGTCGTACGGAGCTGTCCACGGGTGACAACTGCGAGAAACTGAAGGTGACACTCGACCGCAAGGCTGGCGTTCCGCCTGCCAACAGCATGGTGAGCAACGTGGCTCCTATGGATACCCTGTGGCACGGCATGACGGGTAACCTGCCTGTCGAGGTGAGAAACAACGGCAAGACCGTGACAAAGATCTCCATGGTGCGTGACACTAAGATGCTGACCGTCTCACTGCATAACCTCGACGAGGACAAGAAGGCAGACATGGACACCAACGACTTCGACTACTTCATCGTCGATAATAATGGTATCCTCGGCTATAATAATGATCTTCTGAAAGACGAGGACCTGGTGTACACTCCCTTCCATAAGTGGAACACGGACGTGCGTGATAAGAAAGGGAAGGTATCGGAGGTGACCGCACATGCCGGACTGACCTTCAACCGCCTGATATGGTATGAGGAGGCAGACAAGAACGCCCTGTTGATTATCCGTAACAAGAAGACGGGTAACGAGGTTGCGGCGATAAACCTGACAGACTTCCTGGCACAGGGACGTAATGCCTATGACCTCTATGCCTACTCCCGTCAGGAATACCTTGACCGCTCTTACGACTACTACTTGGATTTCTTTATCAAGAACGACGTATGGCAGTATGCCGAGGTGCGTATCAACGTCCTCTCGTGGGCTAAGCGTATCCAGAACGTGAAACTCAAATAAGATAATAATAGGTATATAAATATATAATAGTATGATGCCTCGCAGGTTGCTACAGCTACTTATCGCAATGACCTTTGTCGTCACCTTCACTGCTTGCAGTGACGACAAGGAGGTTGCCGGCATGCCGAATGTTGGTAATTGCTATGTCAATTTTGCGATCTCTGTCAGTAATGGTGAAAGCGGGATGCGTGCACCGACACCGGCAGGCGGAGAGGATGGTGACGGGCGCGAGGCAGGAGTAGAGCGCGAGAATACCGTCTCAGGTGTTACCGTCATCCTTTACAGGGATGCATCAGGCATCAACACATCATCCAACCCGACACTCGAATTCGTACGTTACTTCACGGTGGCAGAGAGAGCGACAGGCACCAGTCCTTATGAGATTACCTATACGACGGGGCTTCAGTCGATTGGCAGGCATCATCTCGATTTATCGGCAACTTATCATGCCATCGTTATTGCCAACGCTCCTGAAGTGGCTAATTCCCTGACTGAGGGCACGAGTAAACTCAACGATATCCGTAACGTAACACTCAGTAAGGTCTGCCAAGGCGACCCCACTATGTCTGCCGCTGCCTGCAACCAATTCATCATGTCCTCCGAAGAGGATAATACTATCAATTTCGGTAGTGTTACGGTCACGAACCTTGACGGTAGCGCCTATACACCCGGCAATGACATGTGTTACGACTTGACAGCACAGCCTGTCGTCATTGAGCGTATGGCGGCGCGTATTGATTTCTGGTCGAAGAACTCCAACGGCTATAAGACAAGTGCAGAGAATGCGGCATATACGATTCCTGGTTATGAATACGACGTAACGGGTAGCTCCGACAAGTTCGTGGTAACGGGTATTGTTCCCTTCAACCTGACAAACGGTGATGCCACCTACGGCACGGAATACCTGCTGAAGCGATTGAGGATGGATATTGCCGATGACGCTACTACCAGGTATCTTGCCGATGAGACAACGACGACTTATGTCATCGACCCGAAAACCGATGACAAAGTTGAGGCATCAAACCCGTCACTGACCAGTTCGTTAGAGAGTGTCTACAGCCTGATAGGTGCTTCCACCATAGAGAATACCACCTATAATCCCTATTACCACTCCATTGCCTCGATGCATGGAGTTGCAAGTGTCAGTTCGACCATTGATGGTAAGGAGAACGTGGCGGTATGCTACCCCATGGAGAACTGCCTGTTGCCTACGTCGAAACTCTACTATCATGCCACAGGTGTTGCCGTCATCGGCTATTACTATGTCAATGGTACAGGTGAAGGGACGCGTTACGTCTATCTGGGCTACCTAAGCCATCAGGGCGATGCTGAGACCTATGATATCAACCCCAGTACCATACCGTTTGGAACTACTGATGCCATGGGCGGCGCTACGGCGATGAAGTACGGTATCGTGCGCAACAACATCTATCGTGTATGTATCAACCACATTGACGAGAAGCGGAATATGGAGATCAATATTAAGGTGAAGAAGTGGGATGTGTTCACTCACTCTACGATATATATGTAAAGAAAGGGCTATGACAAAAAAATTACTATATACTTGCTTGTTGGTGCTGGCACTGACGACCGTCAGTTGCTCATCGGATGACAGCAGCACAGAAGGACCTGTTCCTCCATCAGACGAAAAGGTCGCCGTTCAACTGCATATAGCACCTGCCGGCTCTGCCACAGGTATGCGGGCGTGGGAGGACACCCATGCCACTGATGATGAGATGATGAATATCTGGACCGTCGTCATTACAACAGATGCCGATGCCGTGGAGAAAGTCATTGCCTGTAAGCCGACAGGAACGGAGCGTGAGATAGACCCTATCGTGGAACTTCCTGCGGGTACGCATCACTTCTATTCTTTCGCCAACATGTCGGTGGCTACTATTGCCGCGACACTGGGTATCACTGTCACGATGCCTGACATGTCGGTCAATGACGAGGTCTACGAGGCAACGGCGGTCAGTGGCACTGTCAATGCAAATAAGAACGTGACCGTCAATGGAAACCAGTTCGCGGCGTTGACCAGTTCGGACGATAATGGCTTCGGATCTTATGGCATTCCCATGAGTAATGTGCAGTCAGCAACCATTACTGGCAGCACCACGCTCGACCTCATCGTCATTCGTATGCTGGCGAAGATCGAGTTGCAGTTCTATAACGATACAGGCAGCGACGTGACCGTTACGGGCATCACACTGACTGACGTGACCTCCAACACTGCGAATAACCTGAAGCTGCTGCCTCACTATACGACAGCAAGCAGTGCCAACACGATGAACCCTGTGCATGGTGATATCCAACCAAACCTCAACGGTACTCCGGCAACAGGTGACGTGGCGTTGACTCCACTGACGACGGTAGTCAGTGCGACAGCTAACAAGACAGATGGCGGAACACCTGTGACGATTGCCTTCTATGTCAATGAGAGCGCCACACCTGCAAGTATGTTCAGTCACTACTTCCTGAAGATCAAACTGAATGGTGAGACGGAGGAGCGCTATGCACTCATCGACGATAAGGGCAGCACGACTGCAGACGATAACAAGTGGGACTATATCGCACGTAACGACTACCGTATCATCCCTATCGTGCTGGATGACTATAAACTTGACATCATCCCCTATGACTTCCCTGCCATCGGACTCTTTCCTGCCAGCGTGAAGGAGGAGGATGGCATCTATACCATCAACTTCCATGACTACGGACACTTCCACCTGCTGCCGCAGGTGACGAAGGTCAGCACGGGCGATGTCGTGCCGTTCACGGCTACGACTCCTGATTACAGCACTACCAAATGGGGCTTGGTAGACAACAGCTTCGCCAGCTCATGGGGCTCTTGGACAGATGCCGCCAAGACCACAGAGGCAACAGACGACGGCTCGTTCTACCGCAGCGGCTACAGCACCGACCCCCCGGTTGACGGCGACGAGGTGGGAGGCATCCCCGTATGGTATCCGAATACTACTGCCCCCCAGTGGGACCCTAAAGGCGGTACAGACTATGCACCGTTTATCTTCGGCTATATCGCTGATCCCGGGGCACCACTGGCAGCCGACAAGAAGGTCTATCATGAGTTCTCCATCTATCTCTATAAGGAGGGGATGACTGCTCCGCGACAGATGATATACCGGCTCTATATGATTCTCGATAAAGACCAGATGATGTATAGCCGTATGCTTGGTGCACCCCGTGTGCGCCCTTCGCATGACTTTGAGTAAACATAAAACGACATAGAATGATGAAACAGTCTGTAGATTTGATGAACTCAATGACACTGATGAAGTCAAAACTTAATACTCTTCTATATATCTCGGCAAGACTCACTTGCCGGGCAACCATTTTTCTTGCTCTCACCCTGCTGGCAGTAGGGAATAGTGCCTGGGGACAGACTTTTAATGGAACATTAATTCCAGGTGCAAAGACATACACAAAGTATCTTGCGAATAATGTTAACAGTACTACAATCGATATGACAGAGGATTTGTCCCAAATCGTCAGTGACTTGAACGAATTGAAGGGCTCTTCGGTTTATACCGTGGATAATATCTACCAGCATATTTATGTCAGATGGTGTATCAAAGATAATACAGATAATATAGTGACTTCAATCGCGTCTAATGTATATACTATGGGAGCAAACGATTGGCATATAACATCAGAACAGATCCATGATAATGCTCCCTGGGGTTCTGTAAATGGTAACATGTTCTGGTTCTATACATACAACTTTTTGTATCAAGACGCAGATTTCAAGGCAAAAGTATTAAAACCTCAATTCAGAGTTCATTCAAGTAAGACCTTTGCCGACTATGAGGGATATACCTTAGAATGCTATATAACAGATGATAATGATGGACTAACATATGCAGAACATCCAGACTGGCATCAATCAGGTTCAATAACTGCTGAGCCAGCAAATCTTAAAATAAAGTATACGTATGTATTCAACGCCGACGGTCTGCCTCCTTATGAGTTAGTCAACGAGACGGACATTGCAGCGGACAAGACGATGATACCTATTATAGACTATGAGGCTGCCGGCAGTGAGCTGGATGTTTCTGATGCCTTGGTATCGGGAGCAAAGTATGCCCGTATCTATGTATCGAAATATGGGAACGCGAATGCTGAGAGTGCCAACCTGACAATTACCTATGATGGTGATCCCATTACCCAGTGTGCTACGGGCAACGAGAAGTACGGCTGGTATCTCTCTGAGTCTGGTGGTATTGACCCGACGAAGCTGAGTATAACAGGTCTTTCTGCCGACGAGATGCTGAAATATAATGTGGTGATTGTATCATCCGAAGAAGAGCTTTCTGGTACGCAGGAGCCTGCGTGGGACAAGAAAAAGGTTTTTAGTTTCCAGAAAGACATCCGTAACCGCATATTAGGTGCTGACGGAGACGGTCAGGACCATTTTGCCCTTGACTTCCAAGCAGATGTCCTCAGTAAACTCGGTTCTTCTGTTTCTGATTTCTCCAAATACCTGTATGCCAAATGGTATGTGCTGAATCCGGGCGGTGAGAAGGTGGCTATTGATAATCTTGGTAATAGTGGGGCATCACAGAGTACCTGGCGCTTTGACATGAAGGATTATAGTATCCAGGACTGGACTCTGGACGGTAATGACCTGAAATACTTTACTGATGGTGATGCACGTACCAGTGATGCCATAGAGGGCGCCAATGGGTGGGATGCTCAGATTGCCAAGATATCCCAGCTTTATGTTCCTTACAATAATTTATCAAACAAGAAGACGATAGACTATGTGGGTTATAAGGTAGTCTTTGAGTTTAGTGACGAGTACGACACATCGACTGGTGCAGAGCCTGCCTATAAACTGAAATATACCACTGTCATTATCGATCCGAATGCCTTTACTGGTGAGTTGAGCGCTACAGGTGTTACGGATGGAATGACACAGGA
Organism: uncultured Prevotellaceae bacterium; assembly: GCA_902769805.1. Lineage (GTDB taxonomy): Bacteria > Bacteroidota > Bacteroidia > Bacteroidales > Bacteroidaceae > Prevotella. Next base: position 10,045 of record CACXQL010000031.1, on the reverse strand, counting down.
AGTTGCCCGTGATGCTGCATCGGTGGACATCGACTTGACAACTGGTGCACTTGCGCATAGTAAGCTGAGTAGTACAGACGTGAAGTATGCCCGTTTCTATCTGGCAGACGCTAATGGTCACCTGGTGAATCCTGAAGGGAAGCTCATCGTGAAATATGACGGTGCCGATGCGACGGCATGCAACAATGCTGAGGAGGGCTACTATATCTACTTGGGTGGCAGTCCAATTGAGGCTCTTGACAAGAGTAAGATCAGCGTGCAGCTGAAGACGCCGAATGCCTATAAATTATATAAGGTGGTGGGCGTGTTCTCTACGGCTATGACGGAGATGATGCCAGATAACGGCGACAAACCCCTGACCCGCGAGCCTGACTGGGAACTGAATTACAGCTATAACTTTACTTATCCGGCTCCGACAACCAAGACCTATTCCCCCACAATGGAGTGGCGCCGTCAGGAGATGAAGGCTGACGCTTCGACAACGGATGTAAATGCAGAATGGGATACCTCGTTTGAGGAACTGTCGTTGGGGCAGTGCATCAAGTGGTACGTCGAGAATGAGTCTGGCGAAAAGCAGCCGCTGGTGATTGGTAACAGTCGTCAGACTGGTACATGGTCTATCGACTTGGGTACTCCTTTCGCCGCAGAGAGCAATGTTGCCATGTTGAAGGGTGAGCATGCTATCACCGCCGGCAAATGGAACAGCAACTGGGGTAAGCCTGCCATCTATGCTCCGGCTGGTGTCGATTTCGAGGCCGTCAAGAACTATAAGATCATCTGTGAGGTGGCGGCTGAGAATGACGATGCGGCTATGCCTAACGTGAAGTACACCATCACGATGTTCAAGAGCTATCTGGGCGAGCTGAAAGAAACGGGTAATACAGGCAGCGAGACCAAAGTGGTGGATAATCTCAGCACCTCTGAGACAGTGCCCCTGGGCAATGCCCTGACAGGATGTCCTGCTGCCAAGTACGCCCGTGTATGGCTGACGACACCCGACGGCACGAGGATAGACCCTACTGGCATACTGACGGTGACGGGTATGACCGCCTACACCACCGAGGGCGACAAGAACGTGAACTTCGGCTACTATATATCCGATGAGAGCGGCATCTCGCTGAGTGATGCCACGCTGACAGCCGAGGCAGGCACGTTCGACAAGTATCAGGTGCATGTGGCACTCTCGACTGCCCTGCCTGGCACCTCGGAGCCGGACTACGACTTTGAGTATGCCTTCCACTTCAAGTACGACGTGAAGACGAAGTACAAGACGGTGCTCTACGATGAGACCTCTCTCCAGTGTACACCTCATCTGTTAGGTAACTGGCAGGAGATCGCCGTCGACTGTAACGAGGGACGTACTAACTTAGCAGCCAATCTGTATGTGCGCTGGTACTTAGAGGACAAGAATACAGGCAACCCCATTGCTATGGAGAGTCTGACGTCGACGCAGCCTTATACAAATTTAGGTGGCACAACAGGCTATTACCGCTATGGTTTTGATTCAAGTCAGTTTGCGGACAAGGGCGACGGCACTGCCTATAATCCGACTATCACGCTGCCTTCATCCGTTACTGATTATAAAAATGTACGCGTAGTGTGCGTGGTTACTACCAAGACCGACACTTGGAATGAGCCTTGGACAGCTGACCCAGAGGAGATGCAGGTGAAGTATGTCTATGACCTGCGCACCATCACCGACCTTGATCCTGAGACCTATCCGTTCGTACACTACCAGGGTGAGGGCTACCGCTATGTGGCTGAGCAAGGTCTGACGGACATGGCTAATGAGCGCGACTATATCGACGTGAGCGGAACGACAGTCACTACCCAGTACACCTGGAACTACCAGACGAACACCTACAAGGAGAGCACCGACAAGGACATCCGCCAGAACGTGCATACAGTTGATTACTATTACTACCTGAACCTCAACGACGGAGATGAGGAGGAGCTGATGCTGCCCCTGCAGTACTACAGTGAAGCCGGTAATGACACAGAGCCTCGCGCCTACTTCCGGTGGTATGACTTCACTACAGACCAGAAGTCGTTATCGTTGACAGCGAAGGGTACTGGTACCAAATTGGTGGAGCGTGACTGGGGACATGTGGCTCTTGCTTTCGGTGATCACCCTTGCAGCAGCAATGTGGGTGTGATGTTCAAGGCGCCTGATGGCTTCACCAATTTGACAGCGAGTGACGAGATACTGATTGCCTGTGACGTGTCGCGCTATCTTGACGGTATGGACGACTCGTTCACCTACCTCGTACACGAGCCCACCATCTCCGAGCGCTATCTGTTCCATATCCTGCCAGCCTCCATCTTGGCAGCAAAGACGAAGGCGAAGGCTGAAAGCCTTAGTGTTGTGGAGACGAAGTTGCAGACCAAGAGCGCGACAGAATTGCCGTCTATTTTAGAGTATAGCGGACGCATCGTTGTGTCAACAGACAACGGTACGGGTAAGTTCTCGCTGCGCACGAAGATACGCGACCTGAACCACTATTATGTCTATGACGCTTCCGATAACATTGTGGCAGCTGACTACATGCAGTGGTATGCCTACTATAAGGACGCTACCAACACCTGGTGGAAGCTGAAAATCAATATGGGTGAACGCAGTGGTCAGCGTCAGGCCAACTACACGCTATCCGACCTGAACACTGGCACTTGGGTGAAGCTGTCGGGCGAGGGCACCACACCGCCCACTATCAGCGTAGATGACCGTGTGACGATGATAGCTACCGTGGGCAATACAGCCGCCGGGGAGGGCAAGGAACTGCCTATCATCTGGGGCGAGCTGGAGATTATCGATGCCAAGCCTATGAGCTTAGGAAACGAACCCGAGGACCGCACCACGGGCTATATGAACGCGGAGTACAACCACGCCAATACGCTCGACTTCAACGACTTCTTCCTCATCGGAAAGAAGAAGCCCGAGAACTCTTTTGAGAACTACGCCAAGATTCCTATTGTGTGGCCCGATGCGCAGTACGGCTTCTGCTATCCACAGCTTTACGGCCTTTGCGCCACCAACAAGTATGCGGGATGGGGCGTCTACGGCGTATCGCCCCTGCACGGCGACTACACGCTGCTGAAGACGATGAATATCGAAGGTATCTCACAGGATGAGAATCGTGACAACCAGAGCATCCTCTGCCAGTGGTGGGACACCACGACCCTCTTCGATATCACCCACGAACGTGCCAGTGGAAAAGCCTTCAGTGATACCGAGGACTATGGTGCTTTCCTGTATGTGGATGCTGCCGATGAGGCACGAACCATTGCACAGTTAGAGTTCGATGCTGCCTTGTGTGCCAATGCCCGTTTGTACTATACCGCCTATGTGGCTGATATCACTAATGGTGCCACGAAGCCACAGTTGCGTTTCCGTGTTAGTGTTGAGGATAATGGTCAGCGTGTACCTGTTGTATCGTTCGTGACTGGTGACATCAGTGAAGAGGTTGGTGGTATCAGTGAGGGCCAGTGGTATCAGGTATATGGCTATACCACAATCCCAGCCGAGATGGAAAGCTATCTTAACGGCACCCAGCAGCACTTCTATGTGGAGGTCGATAACTACTGCGATAATACCAACGGTGCCGACTACTGCGTAGACCAGATCTCGTTCTTCACGCAGTCTGCCATCGTGCAGGTGAAGCAACTTGGCTCTCCCTGCGACGAAGGTTCCGGCGTTGAGGTGAAGGTGGTGGCTCCTGCCGACAAACTATTAAGTTCATTAGGTAAGAATACGGGCACGAAAAAGGTGTTCTACCGTCTCTTCAAGAAGCACGACAACATGGATGAGCCGTTGCATGACATTGCAGAGGAAGAGGTGTATGGTCCTGGTGTCTATTCTGGTGGTGACTATGATAGCAACATCCGCTATTCCACAGTGGAGGTGGAGACCACCTACGAAGAGGCAGCACTGCCAGTAGGACAGTTGCCGGAGGGCAAGACGAAGGGCTACTATAAAGGCACAGACGGCATCGTCTACTATCAGTTCGACGACCGCTTCTTCCCCCTGGAGGTGAACAGTACCTATTTCGTGTCGTTCTATACAATGGGTGCTACGGAGGTTGTTGGTTTCAACGGCTGGGGTAATCCATATTCGGGCAGCGTCTGCTCCACCTATAGTAACTATATCATGCCGAAAGTGCTCCGTATTGACTTAGAGTCGGGCGGTGAGAAATCCGATGGTACGATACCATTGGGCTGTGGTGTTAATGATGCTGAAAAGACTTTCGATATTACGGTACAATATCCTGTTGAAGACGGATATGTTTCCTATACGAATGTCACGTTCGACTTCTACCAGGGATCGAAGGCTGATTTCAAGGCAATCAAGAGTGGTGACCTTTATTTAGAGAAAGCATTGGAGCACTTCCGCCAGAAGTATCCTGATTATAAATATACAGACGGTGACCTCCCAACAGAGTATGATGAGATATATACTGAAGCGATGCATAACCTGATTGTTGAATATATGGGTACCAATGCTGGTAAGTTAACCTTGTTGGCCACCACTCAGTTCTACCATCACTTCTTTGCTTCGGAGGAAGGGGAGAAGAAGTTTGCCGCCATCCCGGTGAACCGCGAGGTGGAGGGCGAACGTTACATCTGCTCGCCCTTAGAGTTCGTTTTCGACGTGCAAGGTAATGCGGGTGCACCGGTGATGGAGATAGGCTTCGGCGACGTGACTTATCCGACGGGTTATGATAAGCGCGTGGTCCGTGTTGGTATAGAGCAGTTGAATAAGATGAAGACGGAGGGCTATAAGCTCCATATTCCTGTGTCGAGGTACCAGAACAAGGGAAATGTGCTGAATGGTAGGAAATTGTATTTTGGAGGTACTGGACTATCGTTCTCTTATACAGCGCTGACAGTGTCTGCGACCAATGACCCAACGGTGGCTGAGGGTACAAAGGTGGCTGACATCTTTGATCCTGACGGAGAGAACAATGCATATGTCAACACCAGCCGTATGTATGTGCCACTCGACTTCAGTGATTGCGCTGTTGATTTCCACGAGGGGTACTATTATGAGGCATCTACCTCTTATATGGATGAAGACGATGATCCTTCGAATCCTTGTCTCGGTGATCTGTTTATCGTGTTCAAGGTGGTGCCGGAGTTCGTCACATGGGATGCCAAGGAAATAGGAACAAGTGGATTGTTCAGTGGCAACTGGTATGACGATAAAAACTGGAAACGTTCAGGACGTACGGAACTGTACAAGGGAGAGGTGACAACCGCTCCGACGGCAGATAACCATGCAACGGCTGGTCATCCGAATGGATATAAGAACAATGAGGAGATCAACTCACTTCTGACGACCAGTCCCGGTTTCGTGCCAATGAAGTTCACCTACGTTACGTTGTTGGGTAACAACCACTCGCCAAGTATGATTAACGAGAACTACGGCGGCAAGGTGGCTGGTACGCCGCAAACGGGTGGTGATTTGATTAGTCCTACCAATGACCTTGCATCGGATACCAGTCCTTCTGTAGGTTCTTCTGCCTATCTCGACGACAAGTTCATCCGTTATGACATGCTGGTGCGCTATGGCACTCATGCTAACGGCGGCGAGGGCTGCTTCGGTCATCAGACGATGTCGAACTCCGGTGGCTCGTGGGGATGGAACCCGTTTGATGGAGGTTCGTTCACACCTGTTGATAAGTGCTTCGACGTGGAGAAATTCTACGGAAACATCTGTAAGGAGATATACTTCAAACCAGGGGCAGAGTTGCGCCTGCAGCAGCGACTCACTTACGAGAAGGCTTGGGTGGAGAAAGAGATGGAACCAGGTAAGTGGTATCTGATGAGCACGCCTTTAAAGAATACTTATGCCGGTGATATGTATGTACCGACATCAATGACTGATGTGTCCGCTGGCACATCAGTTAAAGGTCGTCAGGTAACGGAGGCATTCCAGCCGATTACGTTTAACACGACAGACTATAGTCGTGCGAAATACCCCGTCTACCAGCGTGCCTGGGGATTGCAAAACACGAAAGTGTACACAAAGACTGATGATATCAGGAAGACAGACTATTCCGCCAAGCTTCGCTTCGGTTCTGTGACATCGAGCGTGGCAGAGTGGAGTCATACTTTCAATGATGTACAGGTACCTTATAATAATTACTCAGGCTTTGCCATCCGTGCCCACAAGAAGAGCCAGACGGACAATGCGCTAATACGCTTGCCTAAGGCTGATACACAGTATGACTATTATCAGTGGGATGGTCATCAACCTGCCTCGGGGGCAGTTGCCAGTCAGACTGTCGGTAAAGCGAATGCGGGAAGATTCGTGTTTGACTATGAGTCGGGTGATCAGGAGCAATGGACGATACCATTAACTAATCTGCAAGCACAAGGTACGGACGAGGATGGTAATAATTATTACCTTGTAGGTAATCCTTTCATGGCTTCTATTGATATGGGTAAGTTCTTTGGATATGAAGATAATGGTACATATTATTCCTACAATCCCAAACTGGATCCTGTGTACTACACCTATGAGGCTGGTGTTCTACAAGCTGTGAATGCGACGACTGCCGCAGGCATTATCAGACCAATGCAGGCATTCATTGTGAAATGTAAGGAAAGTGACAAACCGGAGAATATCATATTTAACCGATGGGCTATCACGGACGGAAACTATACGCCACCTACAAACTATGTTCCGGAAAACGGTCCTGGCAATAATGGAGCCCGCTTGTTTACTATTACATTGAGTGCGGAGAACAGGAGTGGCGGCTCTGCTGCAAGTGTGGATATCTGTGAACAGGCTTCTGTGAAGTATGACCAAGCGGAGGATGCGATGACGCTCTTTGACTCGAATCTCGCCGACGTACCGACGGTATTCACGATGGCAAACGGTCGTGCTCTGAGTATTGACAAGCGTCCGGCATTGGATATCGTGCCGTTCGGTGTCGCCTGTGCCTCTTCTGATGAGGCGGTGACCATGACGATTAAGGGAACGGATGCCATAGAGGGACCTCTCTATGTGATTGACGCGGTGACGAAGGAGTCGACGGCTGTCGGTGACGGTGACACGTTCACCGTCCAGCCGAATGACTATGGTCGTTACTTCCTCATGGCAGAGGCTTTGGATGTCAAGAAGGCAGATGATGTCCGGCAGGGTATCTTTGTCAGCGTCCGCGGCAATGAAGTGACGGTGAACTCCTCTGAGGAAATCAGCAGGATCCGTGCCTTGTCCCTCAACGGTACGACGATGTATCAGACTGGTGACTGTGGTATGTCCACTCATTTTACACTGAGTGCCGGTGTCTATGTCATCAAGGCAGAGAACGTCGCCGGTGACCAGCAGACGGTGAAGATTGTCGTTAAGTGATGAAGTAAGATGAATAGTTTGAGATACAAGTCATTCGTCGGTATGTTGCTGTGCCTCCTGCTGATGGGGTGTAGCAGTATTGAGGATGATCATGAAGTGACGGAGCGCGTGAACGTGGGTGACCGCGTACCGTCATTCTCTGTGGAGATGGTGAAGGACGGTGAGCGCATTATGTTCTCGACCAGTCATCTGACGGGGGAGACGGTCATCGTGTTCTTCAATACAACGTGTCCTGACTGTCAACGGGACTTACCGAAACTGAATCAATATTATTTGAAGCATAAAGCCGATGAGGGTTTCCAGATGGTTGCCATCAGTCGGGCAGAAGATGAAGATGCTGTGGCTGTCTATTGGAAAGACAATGGATTACAGATACCTTATTCGGCACAGAACGACAGGCGTATCTATGAGCTTTTTGCCTCGTCGATCATTCCCCGTATTTACTTCGTCTCAGCGCAGGGTATCGTGACGCGTGTCTTTATTGAGAAGTTTGACGAAATAGATTAGCAGTCCTATACCGACGGCAATAGTCACCCCCGTGGAGTTGGAGGCAAAGTCGAGCCACTCTCCGCTACGGGTGGTGGTGCAGTGTTCCTGTAAGATTTCAATAACACCGCTCATCACGATAGGGCCAAGCCATGCAAACAGGAAGAGTTTCTTCTTGTCTAATACGGTGTGCTTACGGAGATATTCACACCAGATGACAGTACAGGTGCCGCCATACATGATGAAGTGCGTCCATTTGTCGATAAACTGGATGCCGTCAAGAGGAGTCTCTGGGAAAAAGGGGAGGAAAGAGAGTATCCAGACCAGTATGATACAGGTGACTGACAGAGGGTATTTTCTTATAAATTGTTTGAGCTTCTGCATTATTGCCTTGAATTTTGGTGCAAAAGTAAGAATTATTTTATACTTTTGCAAACGGAAAGAAAGATATTATGGGAGAGAGAGCTAATTTCGGGAGTAAGTTAGGCGTTATTCTTGCTACGGCAGGTTCTGCTGTCGGTTTGGGAAATGTCTGGCGTTTCCCCTATATGACTGGTGAGAACGGCGGTGCCGTTTTCATCATGATATATATTGGTTGTGTGGTAGTGTTGGGTATTCCCTGTATGATTAGCGAGTTTATCGTGGGGCGTCATGGACAGGCGAATACGGCACGTGCCTACCGTAAACTGGCTGGTGGTACGCCATGGGCTTTGATTGGCTATATGGGGGTGCTGACAGGTTTCTTGATTACAGGCTATTATGCGGTGGTCAGCGGATGGTGCCTGCAGTATGTCGTCGCTTCACTGATAGGACATCTGCACGGTGACCCGGAGTATTTCAGAGCCTATTTCACGGAATTGTCGACAGACCCCGTTAAGCCGGTGTTGTGGACGGTTATCATCTTAGGACTCACCTATCTGATTATAGAACATGGAGTGCGTAATGGTATAGAACGCGCGTCAAAGTTGATGATGCCTACCTTATTTATATTGTTACTCATCATCGTGGGTGCTTCTTGTATGCTGCCTGATGCCGATAAGGGTATTGAGTTCCTGTTTAAGCCTGACTGGTCGAAACTGAATGCGGAGGTGTTCTTAGGGGCATTGGGACAGAGTTTCTATTCACTGAGTATCGCCATGGGGTGTCTGTGTACTTATGCGAGTTATTTCTCTGGTTATACCAACCTGACGAGGTCGGCATCACAGATAGCGTTGATAGACTGTATGGTGGCTATTCTTGCCGGACTGATGATTTTCCCTGCTGCCTTCTCGGTAGGGGTTAATCCGGATAGCGGTCCGTCGCTCATCTTCATCACGTTGCCGAATGTGTTTCAGCAGGCATTTGCCTCCTTCCCGATGGTAGGCTACTGTATCTCGTTGCTCTTCTTCGTGTTACTGTCGTTGGCAGCACTGACCTCCCTGATGTCGCTCCATGAGGTAAGCACGGCGTTTATCCATGAGGAAATGAAGGTGAGTCGTAAGAAAGCGGCATTGGTTGTTACCATCCTTACATCTATTATCGGAGCTTTCTGCTCCTTGTCGATGGGAGCCGTTGATGGTCTTCAGCTTTTCGGCAGGTCGCTCTTCGATTGGTTTGACTTCATCACGGGGCAGATATTCCTGCCGATAGTCGGTTTCCTGACTTGTATCTTCATCGGTTGGTTCGTGCCGCATCATATTGTGAGAAGAGAATTTACGAATAACGGGTCATTGCAGAGTAGGGGATATATCCGTATGTTTCATATCTTCCTCTTCTTGGTAAAGTACGTCTGTCCGTTGGCAATATTATTGATATTCTTACATCAATTCGGGTTATTGAAATGAAGGACAGGGGCAGTTTTGGAAGTAAGATAGGTATTGTGCTGGCTACAGCGGGCTCTGCAGTCGGCTTGGGCAACGTATGGCGTTTCCCCTATACGGTAGGAGAGAACGGTGGTGCAGCCTTTATCCTGATTTATATTGTCTGTATTCTTGTGTTAGGCATCCCCGGGATGGTCAGTGAGTTTATCGTCGGTCGTCATGGACAGTCGAATGCAGCAAAGTCGTATGATATGTTGTCAGAAGACCGCCCTAAGCGAGGTATTATAATACCTTGGAAGTTCGTGGGCTATTTGGGAATCCTCACCTCTATCATTATCTTAGGTTTCTATGCCGTCGTGGCTGGCTGGTGCTTGGAATATCTGTGTGCTTCAATAGTAGGAGAGAT
>CACXQL010000030.1 GCA_902769805.1 uncultured Prevotellaceae bacterium | reverse complement strand
CTGCGCCGATGGTACTGCAATGCAATGCGGGAGAGTAGGAGGCCGCCACTTTTCATGGCAGAAGCCCTGTTATCACATGATAGCAGGGCTTCTTTGTATATTGATATGTAATAATACAGGTCTTTTTACGTTATTATTACTGTATGCAATGGACTGACAGGATCCGACAAGTCAAGATTATATTGGTTGTGGCAGCTATACTGATAGCCGTCGCCTCTTTATTGGTGTCTCATTTCCTGGTAAGTGACTTATCCAAAGAAGAAAGAGGGAAAATGGAAGTCTGGGCACAGGCATTACATTCTTTGAACGAGGCAGACGAACATACGGATCTCTCATTGGTGTTAAGTGTGATGGAAGGCAACAACACCATACCTGTCATCGTGTTGGACAAGGAAGGACATGTTGCGGATTACCGTAATATAGATATCAAGGCAAAGAATGCAACAGATACGGCAGCTTTTGTGGAACGTATGGGAAAACGAATGAAAGATGCTGACAGGTATATTAAAATCCAGATAGGTGATTCTGCTGATTATCAGTTAGTGTGCTACGATGATTCTGTCATGTTGAAGCGTCTTGCTGCCTGGCCCTATGTCCAGTTGGGAATCGTACTTATTTTTGTTGTTATTGCTATCTTTGCCCTGCTTTCCTCCAAAAGGGCTGAACAGAATAAAGTATGGGTTGGACTGTCGAAAGAGACTGCCCATCAGTTAGGGACTCCGATATCCAGTCTGATGGCCTGGACGGAGATGCTGAAGGAAAGTTATCCAGATGATGAACTATTGCCGGAAATGGATAAGGATGTGAAACGTCTGGAGCGAATCGCAGAGCGTTTCTCTAAGATAGGATCTGTTCCAGAACCTGTGGAATCTTCCATGAATGAGGTGTTACGACATGTCATCGAGTATATGAATCGCCGTACTTCTCAGAAGGTGCAGATCCTGAGTCAGATGCCAGGTGAGGATGTTATTGTCAAAATGAATGCGTCTTTGTTTGAATGGGTGATTGAAAACCTCTGTAAGAACGCCGTGGATGCAATGGAAGGTGCAGGCACCATCACTTTGACTTTAATGAAAGAGGAAAAGGTAGTAATCGTAGAGGTACAGGATACTGGTAAGGGTATCAAGAAAAAAGACATCAAAAATGTCTTTACCCCAGGTTTCACGACGAAGAAGCGAGGGTGGGGATTAGGACTCTCGTTAGCCAAGCGGATAGTAGAGGAATACCATCGAGGTCGTATCTTTGTCAAGTCATCAGAAATAGGTAAGGGAACTACCTTCCGTATTGAAATGCCCTGTTAAGATTGCACACTTGCACTTGGGTGTGTGCAATCTTAGCATTTGTTAGTGGCTGATTTTCAATGGAAAAGCAAAAAAAATGTAATTCGTAATATATATTTCATAATAATTTCGTAACTTTGCAGACCAAAAGTGTGATTATGTGCAGTTTGGAGACTTTTAATATTGATTTGAAGGGGATGAAGACAGACGAGCAATGTCTGGAATTTGACCTGGATGACGATTTCTTTAAGACTCTGAACACCTCGGAAGTGAATCGTGGAGCGTTGCACGTGTCGGTGTCTATACGCAAGATGACCGGTTTTTATGAACTCCTGTTCCATACTGAGGGCACGGTGATTGTTCCTTGCGATCTTTGTTTAGATGACATGGGGCAGCCAATTAATACGGATAACCGTCTGTTGGCAAAGTTAGGGACAGAAACCAATACCGAAGACGATGATGTCGTGATTGTTGACGAGAATGAAGGAATACTCGACACGGCATGGCTCATCTACGAGTTTATAGCACTCGCCATACCCATCAAGCACGTTCATGCACCTGGAAAATGCAATAGTGCGATGACACAGAAACTCGAAGAGTTGAGTGGTACCGTCCGAAGCGGTGAAGAGGAGGCGGAAAGCATAGACTCACGGTGGGAAGCACTTAAGAAGTTAAAAGTTTAAAGTTAAAAGTTTAAAGTTTATAGAATTATGGCACATCCTAAAAGAAGACAATCAAACACCCGTACCGCTAAGCGTCGTACACATGACAAGGCAGTAGCCCCCACGTTAGCAGTATGCCCTAACTGTGGCGCATATCATGTATATCATACAGTATGTCCCACATGCGGCTACTATCGTGGCAAGATTGCCATTGTAATGGACGAAGCAGCAGAATAATGGGTAAAATTAATGCGATAATCACCGGTATTGGTGGCTACGTGCCTGACTATATCCTTAATAATGAGGAGTTGTCTCGCATGGTAGACACCAATGACGAGTGGATTATGACTCGTGTTGGTATTAAAGAGCGTCACATTCTAACAGAGGAAGGTCTCGGCACCAGTTATATGGCGCGTAAGGCAGCTAAGCAACTGATGCAGAGAACGGGTGTGGATCCTGATACCATTGATGCAGTCATCGTCACGACCTCAACGGCTGATTATAAGTTCCCGTCTACAGCAAGTATCGTATTAGGTAAGCTTGGACTGAAGAATGCCTTTGCTTTCGATTTCTGGGCAGCTTGTTGTGGATTCATCTATACGCTCGATGTTGCCGCTACGATGATAGAAAGTGGTCGCTACAAGAGGATCATTGTGATTGGGGCCGATAAGATGTCATCTGTTGTCGACTATAAAGACCGTGCTACCTGTCCGTTATTCGGTGACGGTGCCGCTGCAGTCTTGGTAGAAGGTACAGAAGAAGAGGGTCTTGGATTAAGAGACTCTTATTTCCGTGCCGATGGCAAGGGACTCCCTTTCCTACATCTGAAGGCAGGCGGATCAGTATGTCCTCCCAGTCATTTCACAGTAGATCACCGTCTACATTACCTCTATCAGGAGGGTCGTACCGTGTTCCGTTATGCGGTGACGAATATGAGTGACGACTGTGCCTTGATAGCAGAACGTAACAAACTGAACAAGGATAATATCCAGTGGGTGGTTCCTCATCAGGCGAATATGCGTATCATTGAGGCAGTGGCAAAACGTCTGGAACTTCCGATGGAACAAGTGATGGTGAATATCGAGCATTTCGGAAACACCTCTGCAGCTACTATCCCACTTGCACTATGGGAGAATGAGCATCTGCTGAAGAAAGGTGATAATATGATTTTCACAGCTTTCGGTGCAGGTTTTGTTCATGGAGCACTCTACTACCGATGGGCGTATGACGGGAGTGAAAAATGAATAGTGAAAAATGAAGAATAATGCATAAAGCAGGATTCGTAAACATAGTTGGAAATCCCAACGTAGGTAAAAGTACGCTCATGAACCAGTTGGTTGGTGAGCGTATTTCGATTGCGACGTTTAAGGCTCAGACCACCCGGCATCGTATCATGGGTATTGTGAATACCGATGATATGCAGATAGTGTTCAGTGACACTCCTGGTGTCCTGAAACCCAACTATAAGTTGCAGGAGTCGATGCTTGCTTTTTCGGAGTCAGCCTTGCAGGATGCTGATGTCTTGCTTTATGTGACGGATGTCGTGGAGAATCCTGAGAAGAACAAGGACTTTCTGGAGAAGGTGCAGAAGATGACAATTCCAGTGATTTTGCTCATTAATAAGATTGATGAGCTTCAGAGTAATCAGAATAATCAGAGTAATCAGAATATTCAGAATCTTCTTGGTGATATTGTCGCCAAATGGCATACACTGTTGCCTGATGCAGAGATATTACCAATCTCTGCAAAGAACAAATTCGGCACGGATATATTGTTGAAGCGCATCAAGGAACTATTGCCAGAGAGTCCTGCCTATTTTGACAAGGACCAGTTGACGGATAAGCCTGCCCGTTTCTTCGTGTCTGAGATTATCCGTGAAAAGATACTTCTCTATTACGACAAGGAGATACCTTATGCCGTAGAGGTGCGTGTGGAGCGTTTCAAGGAAGAGCCTAAGCTCATCCGTATTAATGCCGTCATCTATGTAGAGCGTGATTCTCAGAAAGGAATCATCATCGGACATCAAGGTGTTGCCTTAAAGAAGGTAAGCACAGAGGCCCGTAAAGCTCTGGAGAAGTTCTTCGACAAGCCGATTTATCTGGAGACCTTTGTCAAAGTTGACAAGGATTGGCGTTCGTCACAGAAAGAATTGGACTCATTTGGTTATAATCCAGAATAATAAAGATAAGGAGGATAAAGTTATGAAGTTAAGTAAGACATTATTTTGCTGTTTAATGTTGGTGCTGGGCTCTTTGTCGACGATGGCACAGACAGAACAAGAGATGAAGTATGAGAAATTCACAGGAAAGATTGGTCCCTATGCCATTACACTCTTTGTGAATCTGGAATATGGCAATGAGGATTCCGAGGTAGGCTATTATTATTATAATGAACGCCCGAAGACTCATTTCACTCTGACGCTGGTGGAATATGCAGCGATTAATGCTAAAGGCTCGATGCATCTGGTACTTAAGGAGTTCTCTCCCAAAGGTTATCATACTGGTACGTTTGACGGTCAGCGTGAGTTGCGTGGTGATGGCTATGAAGGGACCTTTACTAATGGAAAGGGCAAGAAATTTCATTTTGAGTTGATGCAGCAATACGACGAATAAACGGACATTATGGGAAACTTAGTAGCGATCGTAGGACGCCCGAATGTCGGCAAGTCCACCTTATTTAACAGACTGACTAACTCTCGTCGTGCTATTGTAAGCGACGAGGCAGGTACCACGCGTGACCGTCAGTACGGAAAGTGTGAATGGAATGGTCGTGAGTTCTCTGTAGTAGACACTGGCGGATGGGTCGTTAACAGTGACGATATCTTTGAAGAGGAAATCCGTAAACAAGTTGTAGTTGCCACAGAGGAGGCAGACTTAGTACTCTTCCTGGTAGATATCAAGAATGGTCTGACAGACCTGGATATGGATGTCGCGCAGATATTGCGTCGCTCCAAACTCCCTGTTATCCTTGTTGCCAACAAGGCGGATGACGGAAAGGATCTCTATGGACAGTATGAGTTTTATAAGCTCGGACTCGGTGACCCCTATTGTGTCAGTGCTGCGACAGGCAGTGGAACAGGTGACTTGCTTGATTTCATCGTGTCGGAACTGAAGACTGACGAGGTCGATGACCTTGAGGACGGCACTCCCCGTTTTGCCGTTGTCGGTCGTCCTAACGCTGGTAAGTCGAGCATCATTAATGCCTTTATCGGCGAAGACCGTAATATCGTGACAGAGATTGCTGGTACGACGCGTGACTCCATCTATACGAAATACGACAAGTTCGGTTTTGATTTCTATCTCGTTGACACGGCAGGTATCCGTCGTAAGAACAAAGTGACAGAGGATTTAGAGTTCTATAGTGTGATGCGTTCTATCCGTGCCATAGAGAACTCTGATGTCTGTATCTTGATGATTGATGCCACGCGTGGCATTGAAGCACAGGATATGAATATCTTTCAGTTGATACAGAAGAATAATAAGTCGCTGGTGGTCGTGGTCAACAAATGGGACTTAGTGGAAGACAAGTCGCAGATTGCCATCAAAACCTTCGAGAATGCCATCCGTGAGCGTATGGCTCCATTTGTAGATTTCCCTATTATCTTCGCTTCTGCTGTCACTAAGCAACGTATCTTCAAGGTGTTGGAGACAGCCAAACAGGTCTATCTGAATCGCACTATCAAGATAGGAACATCGAAGCTCAACGAGGTGATGCTGCCGTTGATAGAGGCAACACCACCGCCCTCCATCAAGGGAAAGTATATCAAGATCAAGTATGTGTCACAGGTTCCTGATACCCAGATTCCCACCTTTATCTTCTATGCCAACCTTCCACAGTATGTAAAGGAGCCTTATAAGCGTTTCTTGGAGAATAAGTTGCGAGAGAACTGGACTTTGACAGGAACGCCGATTAACGTTTTCGTAAGACAGAAATGATACGTAGTTTCCTTGTAGGGATATTATTCCTGACGTTGTGTGCTTGCACTCAGCAGAAGGAACAGACTCAAGAAGAACTGGCAGGACGGGCGGCAAAGGAATACTATGACCGCTTGTTGGCTAATGACTATGAGGCTTTTATTGGTGGAAAGGCTGATGCAGACTCCCTGCCTCAATACTATCGTGTTCAGTTGCTGGTAGCTGTCAAGCAGTATAAGCAGCAACTGGAACAGACACATAAAGGTGTTGCCAATGTGACTCTTTCCAATGTACGGTATGACGACACGCAACAACTGATGCATGCCTTTCTGTTACTTCATTTCAAAGATTCCGTCAAAGAGGAGGTTATTGTCCCGATGGTGCAGCGGAATGGGACGTGGAAGATGCGTTGACGACCTCGCGCATCTCTTTCAGCAAGTCACTGGCAAAGATAAAGTCTGTCAACTTCTTATTGGTAGAGCCCATGATGTCTGCCGATACCCCTTGCCATTCCTTATGACCTTCATAGATAAAGATGATGTTCTCACCGATTGTCGTCACAGAGTTCATGTCATGGGTATTGATGATAGTCGTCATATTAAACTCTTGTGTGATGCTGTGCAACAGGTCGTCGATAACTAAGGAAGTCTTGGGGTCAAGACCGCTGTTCGGCTCGTCGCAGAAGAGATACTTGGGATTGAGTGCAATGGCACGAGCAATAGCCACACGTTTCTGCATACCACCCGATATCTCGCCAGGGTATTTATCCTCTGCCCCGACTAAGTTTACACGGTCAAGACATTCCATGGCACGCTTAGTACGATCACGGAGAGTCATGGGTGCAAACATATCCAACGGGAACATCACATTCTCCAATACTGTCATTGAGTCGAAGAGGGCAGCACTCTGGAATATCATACCCATCTCCCGGCGCATCAGAATCTTATCGTATTTCGACATGGAGACGAAATCACGTCCATCATAGAGGATCTCTCCACTGGTAGGTTCAAACAGTCCCACAAGGTTCTTCATCAGTACCGTCTTACCGCTACCACTCTGTCCGATAATCAAATTGGTCTTACCGTTCTCAAACACCGTACTGATGTCCTTTAGCACCTCAATGCCGTCAAAGCTCTTACAAAGATTCTTTACCTCAATCATGACAACAACTGTGTTAAGAATACATCACTACAGAGAATCAATACACTCGAGGTGACTACAGCATCCGTGGATGCCTTACCCACATTGACGGAACCTCCCTCTACCGTATAGCCGAAATATGCTGGGACGGCAGAGATGATAAAGGCGAAGAACAGGCTTTTGATGATACTCATCCACACAAACCACGGTTGGAATGCATGTTGCAGTCCTAAGGTCAGGTCGTCAGGAACAATGATATGTCCGATATATGCCGTACCGTAGGCACCGATGATACCCATGGCTGACGAGAATATCACGAGGATAGGCATGATAGTCAGCATGGCAGTAATCTTTGGTAGTATCAGGTAATTGGCAGAGTTCACTCCCATGATGTCGAGAGCGTCTATCTGCTGTGTCACTCGCATCGTACCGATCTCCGATGCAATATTCGAGCCGACCTTACCTGCTAATATCAGACACATGATACTGCTGGAGAACTCCAACAGCATAATCTCACGCGTCGTATAGCCACTTACCCAACGGGGCATCCAAGGACTCTGGATGTTCAGTTTCATCTGGATACAGATCACGGCACCGATAAAGAATGATATCAACAGTACGATACCGATGGAGTTGACGCCTAACTGTGCCATCTCCTTGATATATTCTTTGGCAAACATCCGCAACCGCTCGGGACGCTTGAACGTGCGCCCCATCAGCATGATGAATTTTCCGAATGTTGTCAGTGCTTTATGCAGTATCTTTATCATAATTGCTGCAAAGGTACAAAAAAGCAAGGGTTGAACAAAATAAATTCCTTATTTTTGCTTTCATTTGCAGAAAAAGTCCTATCTTTGCATCGTGATTCCATGATGAATCGCCCATGAAGGTTCGCTTAGTCGCGATTAAAAGGGAATGTGAGTGAGAATCTCCGACTGTCCCGCAGCAGTGAACTCCATTTAGGCTTCCAGACATGAGCCATTGCCCATTTGGGTGAGAAGGCGTCTGGGAGTGGAGGAAAGTCTGAAGACCTGCCTTTTTCGGTAAGAATGCTAAATGCCCTCGATGTAAGGACATATGGTGAAAGTATTATTTTATGGACAATAATCAAGAAGGACAAGCTTTGTGTTTCTTTTTGGCTCTAGCGCATTCCGCGCGTACGTGTATTATTATATAAGTTTGTCGGGGTGGTTTGTCGTGAGACACAACCTCCCTTTTCTTTTAGGGAGCAGTTTTTTAGTGAATTATACTTAAATAATTATCTGTATTGTTTCATTCGGGAGACCAAGGATTGAGAAAGACAAATTAATTTAGTACCTTTGCAGGGATATTATCATAGATGGATATGGACGCACAAGAAAAGAAAAAAGGTTGGACGATGAAAGAAGGCTTCCTGATAGGAGGCGCTATTGTCATTATCGGTCTGGTTCTTGAACTAAGTATAGGATCTGTCGTGTGGGAGTCTTTCGCATGGCCTGTCAATGGCATTGTGCTTGGAAGCTTCTTTGTCTTGATAGCCTTGGTGTATCGGTTACGAGCGAAAGTACATGCCTTCCAGTTTATTGGTACCTACCAGGCAGCTGTTCCGGCGATGGTATATGCAGCGGTTCTCACTATCATCATGGGATTGACAAGACAGCAGTCCGATGGGACATGGTTCAGTCATATGCTGACGTTCTGGCCCTTCGTGCTTATCTATGTCTATGTCACGCTCATCCTGGGTGTTATTTCCTTGAAGCGTTTCAGGATATTGCTACGTCATGCTAACATACGGAATATCGCTTTCCTGTTGGCTCACTGCGGTCTGTTCCTTGCTTTATCTACGTCAACCCTTGGTAATGCCGATATGCAGCGTGTCAAGATGATAACTACCGTCGGAGAGTCAGAATGGCGTGCCTTTGATGCAGATGGAGCCATTAAGGAAATGCCGATTATCATCGGGCTGAAGAAGTTTATCATGGAGACCTACGAAGATGGGAAACCTAAGCGCTTCGCTTCGGAGATACATATCCAGACCAAGGCGGGTGAGAGTATCGAAGCCGTTGTCGATGTCAACAAACCATACGAGGTTGACGGATGGAAGATATACCAGTATGGTTATGATACTGATATGGGTGCCAAGAGCCAGATATCGATACTTGAACTCGTCAGTGACCCATGGCTGCCGCTGGTCTATGCCGGTTTCTTTATGATGCTGGCAGGAGTGCTGTTGTTGGTCGTTTATACACATTGGCGCATGAAGCGGCTACTGCCAATAGGTGCCCTCTTCGTTGTGGCACTGTGTGTCGTCAGCTATCTGATACCGATCGTCCGTTCCACACATCTTGTGCCAGCCTTGCAGAGTCCATGGTTTTTCCCACATATCCTCGTGTATATCGTCTGCTACTCCCTGATGGGTGTTGCTTTTGTCATGGCATTGTGGACATTGCTAAAAGCAAAAAGTCATCAGTCGTTAGACAATATCGACAACCTTGTCTATGTCGGTCTTATCTTCATGACCTTCGGTATGATGTTTGGTGCCTTCTGGGCCAAGGAAGCGTGGGGACATTACTGGTCATGGGATCCGAAAGAGACATGGGCAGCCATCACCTGGCTCTCCTATCTCGTCTATATCCATTACCGCCGTTACCCTCATCACAAGGAGCGTGTTGCTCTCTGGATGATCATCATCTCTTTTGTCCTTCTGCAGATGTGTTGGTGGGGTGTCAATTATCTCCCTGCGGCACAAGGGGCAAGTGCCCATACCTATAATATGTAGTCATATTATTTCCTCACAATCATATTGGCGCTCGCCTGATGAGTAGCAAGTATCAGCACCTCTGCAATCTGTACATGCTCTGGTGCGTTGGCAGCATAGACGGCTACGTCGGCGATGTCATCACCTGTTAGGGGGTTGATGCCTGTATAGAGTTTCTTTGCCCGTTCCTTATCGCCACGGAAGCGGATATTGCTGAAGTTTGTCTCTACGAGACCAGGTTTCAGGTTCGTTACGCGAATGGATGTGTCAATCACGTCGATACGCAGTCCGTCGGAGAGAGCTTTTACGGCAGCCTTCGTGGCACAGTACACGCTGCCGCCAGCGTATGCGGCATCACCAGCCACGGAACCGATATTGATAATATGACCGCGATTACGCTCTACCATGCCGGGAACGATGAGGCGTGTCATGGTCAGCAGTCCTTTGATGTTCGTATCAATCATAGTACTCCACTCCTCTATGTCACCTTCGTATTCTCGATCCACCCCAAGTGCCAGACCTGCATTGTTCACCAGTACGTCAATCTCCTTCCACTCAGCAGGCAGTCCGTCGATATATTCCTTCGCTTTTTCGCTGTCTCTCACGTCGAAGGCCAGGGTCAGCACTTGAGCCCCCTTGTCTGTGAGCGTCTTACGAATCTCTGCCAACCGCTGTTCATTTCTTCCTGTCAGGATCACTTTGTCACCATTCTCTGCGAATTTCCTTGCGCATGCCAGTCCGATACCGCTTGTTGCGCCTGTAATTAAAATAGTCTTATTCATATCTTATCTGATGAAGTTCTTGAATATGGATAACGAATTGAAATAATTTCATTGCAAAAATAGTGATTATTGCTGAAATATGATTATTTTTGCAGGCATAATTACATTACTTTATAATT
This sequence comes from uncultured Prevotellaceae bacterium, assembly GCA_902769805.1. Taxonomy (GTDB): domain Bacteria; phylum Bacteroidota; class Bacteroidia; order Bacteroidales; family Bacteroidaceae; genus Prevotella. Next base: position 39,030 of record CACXQL010000030.1, on the reverse strand, counting down.
TTACGATGAAAAAAGTGATCAGTACCCAGCAGGCACCTGCAGCCATCGGTCCGTATAGTCAGGCTATACAAGTAGGAAACCTCGTATATACCTCCGGACAGATACCCATCGATCCGTCTACGGGTTTTCTTGTGGAGGGCGGTATCAAGGAACAGACCCGTCAGTCGCTGCTTAACGTAAAGGCGATATTAGAAGAGGCAGGGTTGACTATGGGTAATGTCGTGAAGACGACAGTGTTCATGGCAGACATGAATGATTTCGCAGATATGAATGCCGTCTATGCGTCGTTCTTTACAGAGCCATATCCTGCCCGTTCTGCTGTCGCGGTGAAGACTTTGCCCAAGGGGGCACTCGTGGAGATAGAGGTTATAGCATTCCAATAAAAACCAACTACTTGAAGACAGAGGACAGTATATCATCGTCGTTCCAGACAAGAATGCCGTGATAGCCATCACTTCCGATGTCCAGGACTTGCAGGGTGAGCTTAACCTCGTATGGAAGCATATCCTCCCAGTCCTTTAACTCACCGATTATTCACACAATCAAATAATAACGCAATGAAAAAGATATTTGCTGTTGGTGCACTCTTTGCACTATTAACACTGACGGGCTGCTATCAGAAGGTAGAATCCGTCGCCACCACATCACCATCATTCGATGAAGTGTTCACCTCCAGAAGAAGTGTCCGCAACTATGATGCCTCGAAGAAGATCTCTGAGGCAGAGGTCCGTGAACTGATCAAGGCAGCGCAGGATGCCCCGTCATGGGCTAACCAGCAACCGACGAAATACTATGTTGCCATCAGTAACGAGAAACTGGCAGCCGTACAGGATATGGTTGGTGGTAACAAAGAGCGTATCAAGAATGCACCAGTGCTCATCGTCTCTACCTATGAGCGTGGTAAGTCCGGCTTCTTCCAGGGTAATCAGACTAATGAGGTCGGTGACGGCTGGGGAGCTTACGACAATGGTCTGAGCAACTGCTATCTGATACTGAAAGCCAGGGCTATGGGCTTCGATACCCTCATCATGGGTATGCGTGATGCCGATAAGTTGAGAGAGCTTTTCGCCATTCCAGGGAATGAGACTGTTATGGCTGTCATCGCTCTTGGCTATAGGGCAGAGGAGCCGAAGCGCCCAGACAGGAGGAATCTGGATGAGATTGTGAAGTTCTTCTGATCTTGCACTATCTTTGACCTTCGTCGAAGATACTCACGTTCGAGAAAACTCAAAATTCTTTTGGTTTTCTTCTCACTTATGCGTATCATTGACCTTCGTCGAAGATAGGCTGCACCTCGAAAGAAAAAATAAATGAATTTATTTTGTTCTTTGCTCGGTTTGCACTATCATTGACTTCGTCGAAGATACTCACGTTCGAGAAAACTCAAAATTCTTTTGGTTTTCTTCTCACTTATGCGTATCTTTGCACTCGTTATGGACGAGACAGTAAATAGACAGGAAGAGCAATTGGTACTCCGCACCGAAGGGCTTGTGAAGATTTACGGCAAGCGTACGGTGGTCAATGACGTGAGTTTCAATGTGCGACAAGGTGAGATAGTAGGACTGTTAGGACCTAACGGTGCTGGTAAGACCACCTCTTTCTATATGACGACAGGTCTGGTTGTTCCTAATGGCGGCCACGTCTATCTGGGTGAGGAGGAGGTGACAGACTATCCAGTATATCGTCGTGCCCGTGCTGGTATCGGCTATCTGGCACAGGAGAACTCTGTGTTCCGCAAGATGTCTGTGGAGGATAATATCCTCTCCGTATTGGAGATGACAGGTAAGCCTCGTGACTATCAGTTGGAGAAGCTGGAGAGTCTGATTAAGGAGTTCCGCTTAGGTAAGGTGCGTAAGAACAAGGGTGACCAGCTCTCTGGAGGAGAGCGTCGCCGTACAGAGATTGCGCGTTGTCTTGCCATCGAGCCGAAGTTCATTATGCTGGACGAGCCGTTTGCCGGTGTCGACCCTATTGCCGTAGAGGATATCCAGCAGATCGTATGGCAGTTGAAGTATCGTAATATCGGTATTCTGATTACTGACCATAACGTACATGAGACACTGAATATCACAGACCGTGCCTACCTGTTGTTTGAGGGACGTATCTTGTTCCAAGGTAGTCCTGACGAGCTTGCCGTCAATCCTATCGTGAGGGAGAAATACCTCGGCTCCAACTTCGTCTTGCAGAAGAAAGACTTCCAACGGATGGCGGAGGAGAAGAAACGAAAGGAAGAGGAAGAAGACAACATATCATAAAAAGGAAATCAGCCAATTGGCTGATTTCCTTTTTATAGTAACTCTTTTGGCATTAACTCTTGTGCGCGTTGGAAATCTTCTGGCGTATCCAACTCATAGGAGAAATAGCCAGTGGTATCAACGACCTTAAAGGTATGCCCCTGTGGAATGAGCCGTTCGAAGCAACGCTCATAGAACACATCGATAAGTCCTTCCTTCAGAATCATCTGGTCGAGTTCCTTATAGAGTGCCGTGCTATAATCGGCAGTCATCTTCTCAATACCCACAGACTCACCGATAGCATCTTGGATGCTGCATACCTTACTGATTTCCGTGATATGTCCGTCGGCATCCACAATCACTTTGATTTCCTCTTCGCCACACTCATGACGATTCAATGCAAGGGCAGACTCTGGCTCATGGGCGATACGTGCCACAGCGGCAGGGTCGCAGAGGATATCGCTATCCATCAACAGGAACTCCTTGCCACGAACATATTCGCCAGCCATCCACAACGAGTAGATATTGTTATTATGCTCGTAGTCGGCATTGTGAAGGAAGTGGAAGGTGGGGGAGGGAGGAGGGAGAAGGGAGGAGAGAAACTCTCTTATCTGCTCTGCACGATAGCCTGTGACTACTACGAATTCCGAGATGCCTGCCTGTTGCATGGCACGGACAGTACGCTCTAAGAGTGTGCGACCACCCACCTCTAACAGACACTTCGGTTTTGTATCTGTCAGTGGGCGAAGACGCTTTGCCATACCTGCGGCAAGAATAACTCCTATCATATTCAATTAAATTGAGAATTATGACTTCTTTAGGACGTTCAGGATGGTGTCAACCACTGTCTGTGTCTGCTCCTTACGACCTAAGGTGATGCGCAGGCAAGACTCCAAGCCCTTGTCACTCATGAACTTAATCTTGTAGTCCTGGACTTTCAAAGCCTCCATCAGGGCATCCTTGATCTCCAACGGATACTTGATGAGGATGAAGTTTGCCACAGACTTATATACCTTAAAGCCAGGCAGGTTGCCCAGTTCCTTCTTATACAACTGGCGTCCCCATTCCATATCGTCAGCCACCTTGCGATAGTGGTCGTCACTGTCGAGGGCAGCAAGGGCAACAGCCTCAGAGAAGCGGTTGTAGCCTAAGTATTTGTTGATATAGCTCTCGAACTGGTCATGACCTTTGCCGATGAAGCCGAAGCCTACGCGCAGACCAGGCAGTCCGTAGAACTTTGACAGTGTACGAGAGATAATCAGGTTGCTGTTTTTGTTCACCAGCGGAGCGATATAAGCAGTATCAGTGCTGATGAAACTGGCGTATGCCTCGTCGATGAGTACCATCGTGTCAGAAGGGATGTTCTCCATGATACGCCCGATCTCCTCAGGAGTCAGACCGTTACCTGTGGGATTGTTAGGAGAGGCGAGCAGCAGCATACGGGGATGTATGCGGTTGGTGTATTCGATGACCTCGTCAATGTCGTAGGCAAAGGTGTCCTCTTTCTCATGCAAGGGATACATCTCAAACGTACCACCACACTCACTTGCCACGCGATTATAATACCACCAGGAGAACTCAGGGATAAGAATCTTGGTATTAGGTGCACCTGTCTGGCTGTTGACAGAGAGGAAATAGTGGATGGCATTCTTCAGCATATCCTCACCACCATAAGTCAGAAGCACCTGACTCTCATCTACACCGTAGATTTCGCTGAGGCGCACAGAGATAACGCTCTTCTTGCCCTGGTCGTAGATACGGGTGTAGAAACACAATGTCTTTGGATCGAAATTCTTGATAGCCTCCACCACTTTCTGGCTGGGCTCAAAATTAAATTCGTTTCTGTCGAGATAATTCATAATTATATTTTTAATTTTTACATTTTTACATTTAAGCTTGACTCTGCTCTCGCTATCTCGTGACTTTCATCAACGCCATCCCGATGGCAATCCAGATGATTTCTCTCACGCGGCAGATGATACTCACGAAGATACCTAATGCTGCAGAGAGTCCCAAGGCGGCGATAGAGAGTACGAAGCCGCCCTCCTGGACACCTAACTGCATCGGCAGGAAACCGATGAGGTTGGCAAAGAGCGTGGTGAATGCCACAATCAGGATGCTGTGCAGGAACGTGAGTGTCAAACCTCCGAGCCCTCCTCCGCAGTCAACGCCAAAGAGCAATAGCATGAACATCACCTCCAGGCTCTGTACCACACGAGACGAATATTCCAGCAGCAGACTCTTATAGAAAGCCCCTTTATCCTGATGATGCAGGGAGGCTATCTGCTCGTCGATATTCTCTATAGCCTTCGAATGACGTGCCCAGAAGCGCAGTGTCCATTTCTTCAGTCCTGGTATCTTCGCTACCACACCTAATATATATTTCACCAGTCCGTTACGATAGCCCTTGGAGAATAAATAAAAGGCAAGAAGGCAAAACACGACGATGACACTCAGGATGATCCCGATGGCTGTTGTCATAGGCATGTCACCCACAAGTACCAAAGCCAGGTAGATGAAGATGCTGATGAACCAGAACCAGAAATGGGCGAAGAAGTGCATCATCGCATAGAGGATGACACTCGATGTCGCATGCTGGCTGTCGATATCCTTCGAGAGTTCCATGATACGATAAGGTTCACCGCCCAGACCTCCCACTGGTGTGGCATAGTTCAGGGCATAGCCTGTAATCGTCAGGCGATAGAGGCGCCAGAAGCTCACAGGCATCTTCCCACCGATATTCCCCTCGATAGTTGCCTTCCACGACAAGGCGTTGAGGGCATAGACGAAGATCCAGATACCGATGATAGGTATCAACCAATAACCTGCGTGGCAGATATGCTCCCATAGTTCGACGAAACTCACATCGAATGTCAGCAACATGACAACGCATGCTGCTACTCCCAAAAAGAAGAACAGGTTATTGAGCCTTTGTTTCGTCCACTTCATAATAACGATGAACGTTTAACTATAAATTTTCAACTTTCAACTTTATTCTTTTGCAGAATGCCTCATGGCGATGGTTGACATACCATGCAATCAGTCCCATGCCGACAATCTCCCATACGAAGTTCATCACTGGGATATCCAGCAGACAGAACAGGAACAGCCACGCCGAGCGGAAGTTGAAGGTCAACAGTCCGTTCCACGTAATCAGCGGCAGTGAGCTCTTGTGGAAGTCCTCGCGGATGTCCGCAGGGATATTGTCGAGACTGCCATATTGCTCACGCATCGCCTTCAGCATCTTCTGGAACTCAGGTGTCTTCTTCTCCTGCTTCTTCGTGTAGTCGATATAGGTCTTCTGGAAATAACGCTCCACCCAAGGAGTGTCACTTGTCATCTGGTCGTAGATCTCCTGCTGCTTCTTGGAGTTATCCAACTCAGAGCCCTTCTCGCCTTTCAGGAAGAAGAGGTGTACCTGGATATAGTAGTCGGCTAAGCGTTGCTGACCAGCCAGTCCTGCCACGCCGGAGATGATGCCGAGGATATAGACGATGATGGTGGCGATGATAGTGTTCTGCTCGGTATTCTCTATACCCAGCCATCCGAACTCAATGTCGTGGTGGAAATAGAAGCGGAACACCAGTGCGTGGTAGATAGGGATAAACCATGTGAAGCCTGCCACTCCGTCGAGGATACGTCCCAGACGGCTCTTCTTTCCAGTCATACGCGCCAACTGTCCGTCCGTGCAGTCGAAGATGTCGGCAAGGCACAACAACAGGATGGCAATGATGTTCATGATAAGTCCTTGAACTCCCTCATAGTAGAAACTGCCGCAGGCAAAGAAGAAAGCGCTGGCGGCTCCGATAACCATCGACCAGATAGTAACGGTGTTAGGGTGTATGTCAAATTTGGCAAAGAACACTGCCCACCAATAGCAGAACGGGCGTACCACATGCAGGTCGAGCCAGTCCTCCGTCTCAGCGGATTTAAGAGTCTTTTGAATCTTTTCGTTCATCTTTTATATATTTATATATAATTCAGCCTGCAAAGGTAGTGCAAATTGAGCGAAATACAAAATAAATTAATGTTTATTTTTATTTCCGAGATGCAGCCTACTTTCGGCGAAGCCAAAGTACGAATAAGTGAGAAGAAAACCAAATTTTATTTGGGTTTTCTCGAACGGAAGTACCTAAACGGCTTCACAAACAGGTTAGCAGCGCGCGCTACTGACATTGGTAGCGTACGCTGTCGATATTAGCAGCGGCCGCTGCTAATAACAGCAGCGACCGCCCTTTCACCAGCAAGAATGCTGCTTTCACCCTGAAAGAGCCTGCCATTCTCCCTGTTCGAACGGCACTATTCCCCATAAGGAAGCCTTGATACTCTTCCAAGTACCTGTCGTTGTGGATGAGGAGGTGCATCTTTAACGCCCTAAAATTTGGCGGTATCAGGAAAAATCAGTACCTTTGCCAAAAGAAACATAAACTTAATACAACTATAACAATGAAACATTTTAAACTAACATTCCTGCTCATCGTGCTGTTGAGCATGGTTGGAGCAAAGGGCTATGCGCAAGAATACGTCACAATTGACGATATTGGCTATCAACTCTCAGGGAGGGAGGCGTCTTTGGCCTATGGAGGTGAATGCAGTGGCGATCTGGAGATCTCAGGGTCTGTCACTTACGAAGGTACAATCTACACCGTGACGGGCATTGACAATGGGGCGTTCTATGAATGCACAGGTCTGACCTCTGTCACTATTCCCAACAGCGTAACGAGCATTGGTAGTTCTGCGTTCATTCGTTGTACTGGTCTGACCTCAGTCATCATTGGTGATGGTGTGACGACAATTAGCGGTTATGCGTTCAAGGATTGTACTGCTCTGACCTCTGTCACTATTGGTAATAGCGTGACGACAATTGGAGATCTTGCGTTCTATGGTTGCAACAGCCTGCCCTCAATAACGATTCCCAACAGCGTGACGAGCATTGGCGATTATGCGTTCAGAGACTGTACTGGTCTGACCTCCGTCATCATTGGTGATGGTGTGACGACCATTGGAAACCAGGCGTTCTATGGTTGCAACAATCTGTCTTCGATAACGATTCCCAACAGTGTGACGAGCATTGGTAGTTCTGCGTTCAGTGGCTGTACTGGTCTGACCTCAGTCACTATTGGTGATGGTGTGATGACAATTGGAGATGGTGCGTTCGAAGAATGCAGCAGCCTGTCCTCAATAACTATTCCCAACAGCGTAACGAGCATTGGCGATTATGCGTTCTGTGGTTGCAACAGCCTGACTTCGATAACCATTCCCAACAGTGTGACGACAATTAGCGGTTATGCGTTCAAGGATTGTACTGCTCTGACCTCTGTCACTATTGGTAATAGCGTGACGACAATTGGAGAGAATGCGTTCTGTGGTTGCAGCAGCCTGACTTCGATAACCATTCCCAACAGTGTGACGAGCATTGGCGATGAAGCGTTCAATGTTTGTAACAGCCTGACTTTGGTGGCAGTGGATTTGGAAGCACCATTGGCTATTGTTGATTGGACTTTCTCTAACAGGGACAATGCAACCCTCTATGTCCCCCAAGGCAGTGGAGATGCCTACAAGGGTGCAGAATACTGGAAGGAGTTCAAAGAGATAATAGAACTTGCTGACTTTACTCCATGTGCCACACCGACAATCAGTTATAAGGATGGCAAGCTCTCATTCGAATGTGAGACGGAAGGTGTCGAGTTCGTGTCCAACATCACTCTTGCCGAAGACAAGACTGGAGCCGAAGTTGTGCCGCCTATGAACCGCAAGGTCACCGTCTATGCCAAGAAGGAGGGACGTATTTCTTCTGATAAAGCCGAGCTGGTGATCGAAGCTCCTGACATCAAAGGCGACGTGGACGGCGACGGCGTGGTAGATGTCAATGACGTACAGACAACGATTAATATTATCCTGAAGAAGTAATAACTATGAAACAGTTTAAACAAACATTCCTACTCATCGTGCTGATGAGCATGATTGGAACAAAGGGCTATGCCCAAGAAGTCACAATTGACGATATTACCTATCAACTCTCAGGGACGGAGGCGACGTTGACCTATGGACGTGAATGCAGTGACGATGTGGCAATCCCAGGGTCTTTCATATACGACGGTACCACTTACACTGTGACGAGCATCGGCAATGCGGCGTTCTGGAATAACACTGATCTGACCTCTGTCACCATTCCCAACAGTGTGACGAGCATCGACAAGCAAGCGTTCGAAGGATGCAGCAGTCTGACCTCCGTCACTATGGGTAATGGCGTGACGAGCATCGGCGAATGGGCGTTCAGTGGTTGCAGCAGTCTGACCTCCGTCACTATGGGTGATGGCGTGACGAGCATCGGTGGTTCTGCGTTCTCTTCTTGCAGCAGCCTGATTTCAATAGTGATTCCCAACAGCGTGACGACTATAGTAGATTACGCGTTCTACGGTTGCACAGGTCTGACCTCTGTCACTATGGGTAATAGTGTGACGAGCATTGGTGGGTCTGCGTTCTTTAACTGCAACAGCCTGACCTCAATAACGATTCCCAAAAGTGTGGAGAGCATTGGCAATCAAGCGTTCGATGAGTGCAACAGCCTGACTTCGGTGGCTGTGGATTTGGAAGTACCGTTGGCTGTTAACTATTGGACATTCTCAAACAAGAGAAATGCGACCCTCTATGTCCCCCAAGGCAGTGGAGATGCCTACAAGGATGCAGAATACTGGAAGGATTTCAAGGAGATAGTGGAGTTGACAGACTTTACCCCATGTGCCACGCCGACGATCAGCTGCAAGGAAGGCAAGCTGTTGTTCGAATGCGAGACGGAAGGAGTCGAGTTCGTATCGAGCTACACTTTTGCTGAAGAAAATACCGGGGCTGTCATTGGTGTGCCCGCAACCTGCAAGGTCACCGTCTATGCCAAGAAGGAGGGATGTATCCCATCAGAAAAAGCCGAGCTGGAGATTGATGGTCGCGGCATCAAAGGTGACGTGGACGGCGACGGCACGGTAGATGTCAATGACGTACAGACAACGATTAATATCATCCTGAAGAAATAAAGAGGCGATGTCCTTCTGATAAGTAAAGGGCGACGGAGCCGTTTCCTGAACGCCACCAAACTTTTAAATCAAAAATTTGGAGGTTTTAGGAAAAATAACTACCTTTGCACGCTCAAAACGAATATTATAAATAAATAAGGTAAAATAAGAGATGAATATTTCATTTGAAGCTCCTGACAAGATTAATGGCTTGATGACCATTACGCTGGAGAAAGACGATTATCAGGGTGAAGTCGAGAAGACTTTGAAAGACTACCGTAAGCGTGCCAACATTCCAGGATTCCGTCCCGGACAGACTCCGATGAGTCTGATAAAGCGTCAGTATGGTGCTGCCGTCAAGGTAGACGTTGTGAACAAGATGCTGGGTGAGAAGCTCTACGGATATGTGCGTGAGAACAAGATCCAGATGCTGGGCGAGCCATTGCCCAGTGACCAGCAGAAGCCGTTGAACTTCGAAAGTGAAGAGCCCCTCGAGTTTAAGTTCGATATTGCCGTGGCTCCTGAGTTCAAGGCAGCCCTGAGTGGTAAGGACAAGGTTGACTATTATAATATCACTGTTGACGACAAGCTCATTGACCAGCAGGTGGAGATGTACCAGAGTCGAGCCGGACAGTATGAGAAGGTGGAGCAGTATGACGAGAAAGAGCGTGACATGCTGAAGGGTGACCTCCGTGAGCTGGACGAGAAGGGTAACGTGAAAGAGGGCGGTATCACTGTCGCTGACGCTGTGCTGATGCCTCAGTATATGAAGGTGGAAGACCAGAAGAAGCTCTTCGACGGTGCCAAACTGGGTGATATCATTACTTGGAATCCCCGCAAGGCTTACCCTGAGAGTGACGTGGAGGTATCTTCCCTGTTGAAGATACAGAAGGAAGACGTAAAGGACCATGAGGGTGACTTCACTTATCAGATTACTGAGATCAGCCGTTTCGTGAAGGCAGAGATTAACCAGCAGCTGTTCGACCAGACCTTCGGCGAGGGTACTGTGAAGGATGAGAAGGAGTTCCGCCAGAAGATTGCAGACATCATCAGCCAGCAGTTCAAGGCTGATTCCGACTATCAGTTCCTGCAGGATGTCCGCAAGCACATGGAGAAGAAGGTGGGCAAGCTGGAGTTCCCAGAGGCTATCCTGAAGCGTGTGATGCTGAACAACAACAAGGACAAAGGTGCTGACTTCGTGGAGAAGAACTTCGAGGCAAGCATCAAGGAGCTGGGCTGGCACCTGATCAAGGAGCAACTCGTGGAAGCACAGGGTATCAAGGTCGAGGAAGACGACTTGAAGTCTGTTGCCAAAGAGGCTGCCCGTGCACAGTTTGCACAGTATGGCATGTCGAATGTTCCCGACGAGTATCTGGAGAACTATGCCGCAGAGATGTTGAAGAAGCGTGAGAACGTTGACGGACTCGTTGACCGTGCTGTCGACGTGAAGTTGACAGCCGCCCTGAAGGGTGTGGTGAAACTCAACGAGAAAGACATCACCTTGGAGGACTTCCAGAAGATGGTACAGGAAGGCAAAATGTAAAAATGTAAAATGTTTGTGTTCCGACTTTTTTTCGTAATTTTGTATCTACATTCTAAAGATTATGAACAACGATTTCAGAAAATATGCTACCAAGCATTTAGGTATTAACGGTCTCGTACTCGACGAGGTGATGAGTGCGCAGGCACAGTATTTGAATCCATATATCCTGGAAGAGCGCCAGTTGAATGTCACCCAGATGGATGTGTTCTCCCGCTTGATGATGGACCGCATCATCTTCCTGGGAACACAGATTGATGACTATACAGCGAATACGCTGCAGGCACAGCTGCTCTATCTCGACTCTGTGGACAGCGGCAAGGATATCTCTATCTACCTGAACTCTCCTGGAGGCAGCGTGACGGCAGGTCTGGGTATCTATGACACCATGCAGTTCATCTCCTCCGATGTGGCTACTATCTGTACGGGTATGGCTGCTTCGATGGCTGCCGTTCTGTTGGTTGCAGGAACAGAAGGCAAGCGTTCTGCATTGCCCCATAGCCGTGTGATGATTCACCAACCGTTAGGCGGTGTGCAGGGTCAGGCTTCGGATATCGAGATTGAGGCAAAAGAGATTATGAAGTTCAAGAAGGAACTCTATACGATTATCTCCGAACACTCCCATACACCATACGACAAGGTGTGGAACGATTCCGACCGCAATTACTGGATGACGGCTGAGGAAGCGAAGGAGTATGGTATGATAGATCAGGTGCTGGTGAAGAAGTAATGAAGAAAGTATGTAGTTTCTGCGGACGTTCCGATAAGGAGGTCAAGTTGCTCATCACCGGTTTGAACGGTAATATCTGTGAGGCTTGTGCCTGTCAAGCATACGAGATAGTCAAGGCAAACGGCTATGGACCTGATGCTAAGAAGAAAGAAGGGAAAGGCCCGGACTTGAAGAAAGTCCCCAAGCCCATGGAGATTAAGAACTATCTCGACCAGTATGTCATCGGACAGGAAGAGGCAAAGCGTTTCCTCTCCGTAGCCGTCTATAACCACTATAAGCGACTGCAACAGCCTGTTGATGAGAATGGCGTGGAGATAGAGAAGAGCAACATCATCATGGTGGGCTCTACAGGAACAGGAAAGACGCTGCTCGCCCGTACCATCGCTAAACTGCTCGACGTGCCGTTTACCATTGTCGATGCGACGGTGTTTACGGAGGCAGGTTATGTCGGCGAAGACGTGGAGAGTATTCTCTCTCGCCTGTTGCAGGTGGCAGACTATAAGGTGGAGGCAGCCCAGCGGGGCATCGTCTTCATTGACGAGATAGACAAGATTGCGCGTAAGAGTGACAACCCCAGCATTACCCGTGATGTAAGTGGTGAGGGCGTTCAACAAGGACTGCTCAAGCTGTTGGAGGGAACGATAGTCAACGTGCCTCCTCAGGGTGGCCGCAAACATCCCGATCAGGAGTATATCCATGTGGATACTCATAATATCCTCTTTATCTGCGGAGGTGCTTTTGACGGGATAGAGCGTAAGATTGCCCAGCGTCTGAACACTCATGTAGTGGGATACAACTCTGTGCAGAACGTCCGTAAGATAGACAAGGAGGACTTGATGAAGTATATCGCACCACAAGACTTGAAGTCGTTCGGACTGATTCCTGAGATTATCGGACGCCTGCCTGTGCTGACCTATCTGAATCCATTGGACCGTGCTGCGTTGGAGCGTATCCTGGTGGAGCCGAAGAACTCTATCGTCAAGCAGTACGAGAAACTGTTTGAGATGGATGGTATCAAACTGACCTTTACGCCGGAAGCCCTGAAACTGATAGTGGATAAGGCGGTAGAATATAAATTAGGTGCACGTGGACTTCGCTCTATCGTAGAGAGTATCATGATGGATGCGATGTTTGAAGTGCCCTCGAAACGAACAAAATCCTTTGAGGTGACAGTCGATTATGCGCAACAGCAGCTTGACAAGTCACATCTGCAGTGAAAAGAGAAGAGTGAAAAGTGAAAATGCCTATGGCGAAACAGAAAGTGAATCTTACAGATGCCCTGAAGAAATATTTCGGCTTTGACAAGTTCAAAGGTGATCAGGAGGCTATCGTGCAGAACGTGCTCGATGGCAAGAATACCTTTGTACTGATGCCTACAGGGGGTGGTAAGTCGCTCTGCTATCAGTTGCCTTCACTGCTGATGGATGGAACGGCTATTGTTATCTCTCCCTTGATTGCTTTGATGAAGAACCAGGTGGATGTCATCAGTTCCATGAGTGAGGAGGGTACGGCTCATTACCTGAATTCCTCCCTGAACAAAGCCGCCATCGACCAGGTCAAGGAGGATGTCAAGGCTGGTAAGACGAAGCTGCTCTATGTGGCTCCAGAGTCACTGACGAAAGAGGATAACGTGGAGTTCCTGAAGCAGACGAAGATTTCTTTCTATGCGATAGACGAGGCTCATTGTATCTCAGAATGGGGACATGACTTCCGTCCGGAGTATCGTCGTATCCGTCCTATCATCAATGAGATAGGGGATGCTCCTATTATCGCGCTGACAGCTACGGCTACAGATAAGGTGCGTACGGATATCAAGAAGAATCTCGGAATCTTGGACGCGGATGAGTTCAAGAGTTCTTTCAATCGCCCGAATCTGTATTATGAGGTACGCCCTAAGACCAAAGACGTCGACAAGGATATCATCAAGTTCATCAAGCAACATCCAGGTAAGAGTGGCATCATCTACTGTCTCTCCCGTAAGAAGGTAGAGGAGCTTGCGGAGATTCTGCGTGCCAACGATATTAAGGCACAGGCATATCATGCAGGCCTGGACTCTGCCCTTCGTTCTCAGACGCAGGATGACTTCCTGATGGAGAAGATTGATGTCATCGTGGCAACGATTGCTTTTGGAATGGGTATCGACAAACCTGATGTGCGCTTCGTTATCCATTACGATATCCCGAAATCACTGGAAGGATATTATCAGGAGACAGGTCGTGCCGGACGTGATGGCGGCGAGGGTATGTGTATCACGTTCTATGCCAATAAAGACTTACAGAAACTGGATAAGTTCATGGAAGGAAAACCTGTGGCAGAACAGGATATCGGTCGTCAGTTGTTGCAAGAGACGGCAGCCTATGCGGAGACTTCCGTATGCCGCCGTAAGATGCTGTTGCATTATTTCGGCGAGGTGTATGAGCAGGATAACTGTCATAACTGTGACAACTGCCTGCATCCGAAGACGAAGATAGAGGCAAAAGACTTGTTGGTGATCGTGCTGAATACAGTGATTGCCGTCAAGGAGAATTTCCGTTCAGACTATATCATCGATTTCATCACAGGACGAGAAACGGAGGAGATACTGGCTCATAAGCATCAGGAACATGACCTCTTCGGTGCTGGTGAAGATGAGGATGATAAGATGTGGAATCCAGTGATACGACAGGCACTGATAGCAGGGTATTTGAAAAAGGACGTAGAGAACTACGGTTTGCTGAAGATCACGTCGGCAGGAAAGAAATTCCTGAAGAAACCGGAATCCTTTATGATCGTGGAGGATAAGGAGTTCAATGACGACTATGAAGCCTCTCCAGATCAGGAAGGTGGAACGAGTGCATTAGATCCGACGCTTAACGCCATGCTGAAAGACTTGCGTAAGAAGGTGTCTAAGCAGATGAACCGTCCTCCTTATGTGATCTTCCAGGATGTGTCATTGGAGCAGATGGCGACAGACTACCCTGTGACCTTGGAGGAGTTGAAGAACATCCAGGGTGTGGGAGAGGGGAAGGTGAAACAGCCTTATGCCCAAGAATTCGTAGACCTCATCAAACGCTATTGTGAGGAAAACGAGATTACTCGTCAGGCTGACCTGCGAGTACGAACGGTGGCAAAGAAATCGATGCTGAAAGTGAAGATCATCCAGGGCATCGACCGCCAGGTGGCGCTTGATGATATTGCCAACGCACAGGGCTTGGAGTTCGAGGAACTGCTGGATGAGGTGGAGGCAATAGTTTATAGCGGTACTAAGTTGAATATAGACTATTTCCTTGATGAAGTGATGGACGAGGATCATGTCGATGATATCTACGACTATTTCTCTGAGAGTGACACTGACTCGCTGGATGCCGCAATAGAGGAACTGGGCGACGAGTGCTCTGAGGATGAGATCCGTCTGGTTCGTATCAAGTTTATCTCTGAAATGGCTAACTGATGAGATCCTGCAGATATGTTTTGATACTGGTGGCTGCCTTGTTATGGTGTCAGCCGTCTGAAGGACAGTTCCTTAAGAAGCTATTCAAGAAGAAACATAAGACTGAGAAGAAAGAGAAGGTGTCGTCGGATGGTATTAATGATGATGTCCAGACCGTCCTTCTCGATATCACTACACTGACAGATAACTCCAATAACCGGAATGGATTCTTGGGAATCCCTCTGGGTATCAAGGCAGAACGCTTTGGGAAACAGCTTACGGAGCAGGGCTTCACGGAACGGATACCAGAAGGGAAGCAGACGGCGAAGTCGTATGTCTATGATGGTGAGGTGTATGGTAGTCCTTCTCACATAACACTGTATACCTCAGAACAAACTTCTCGTGTGTTCGCGGTGGATGTGGAAGAGACCACTATCTATCCTACGGAAGCTGATGTCAAGGAACGCTTCCAACAATTGAAAAAGCAGTTGACGGCTGTCTATGGAAAGGGTTATATGGATGACGGGGGAGAGTCCTATATGATTGTGAGCCGTCTGGGGAGTGTGTGCATCCATTATGAGCGAGCCATGATGGGTAGCAGTTATACGATAGGCTTTACCATTGATGACGCAAAGGCTTACCAGATGGCATACGGGGAAATGGCAGACAAGGAGAATGAGTCCCTCCCTCGTATCATCGAGAATGGCTTAGCGACAGCAGAATGTCATACGGATATTGTGGGACTTGGTTATAAGTTGCTGAAGAACAAGTCATTGTCTGCGGCAAAGACAGTGCTGACAGAGTATGAATACGTGATGGGAAAGTTAACTGCAAAACAACAGAGTGCGTCTCTGTCCATCAATGATTATCATTCGACGATAGTACTCTCCCGTAAGAAACAGTCATTCACCACATTGACTATTATAGCGAATGATGATGTCGAGAAGGTAAGAAAGAGTCTCAAGACCAATGGTTTCATGACAACAGATAACAGCCATTTCCAACAAGGCAAGATGTCAGCTACGCTCAATGTCGACTCACAGGGGCAAGTCGTATTGCAAATGAAGTAGTTGTGTCTTCGTTAAATCGTATTAATAATACGATGAAACGCTTGTCATGTCGAAAAAAATAAGTAATTTTGCACGCAATAAAATTTAAAGGAGTATTTTTATGTCATCATTTATTGCAGACAAAATTGTAATGGACGGTTTGACTTTTGACGACGTCCTGTTGATTCCCGCTTATTCAGAAGTACTGCCGAAGACAGTAGAGTTGCGAACCAAGTTCTCTCGTAATATCCAGTTGAATGTTCCGTTTGTGACAGCCGCTATGGATACTGTCACGGAGAGTCAGATGGCTATTGCCATAGCACGTGAGGGTGGTATCGGCGTTATCCATAAGAACATGTCCATAGAGAACCAGGCTCGTGAGGTCGCTATCGTGAAACGTGCAGAGAATGGTATGATCTATGACCCTGTCACGATACCTCTTGGCTCGACAGTCGCTCAGGCTATGGATATCATGGCAGAATATCATATTGGTGGTATTCCTGTAGTGGATGATGAGAAGCATCTGGTGGGCATCGTTACAAATCGTGACCTTCGCTTTGAGCGCCGTCTGGATCGTCTCGTTGATGAGATTATGTCAAAAGACAATCTGGTGACGACACATCAGCAGACAGACCTGTCGGCAGCTGCTCAGATCCTGCAGGAGAACAAGATAGAGAAACTCCCTGTGGTAGATAAGGAGAATCATCTGATAGGACTGATAACCTATAAGGATATTACGAAAGCCAAGGATAAGCCGATGGCTTGTAAGGATGAGAAAGGTCGTCTGCGTGTGGCTGCAGGTGTGGGTGTCACTTTTGATACGCTGGATCGTATGCAGGCTTTGGTGAATGCTGGTGCTGATGCTATTGTCATTGACACGGCTCATGGCCATTCAAAAGGAGTAATAGAAAAACTGCGTGAGGCTAAGTCCTCATTTCCCACTATTGATATTGTGGTGGGTAACATTGCTACTGGTGAGGCTGCCAGGATGTTAGTGGAGAATGGTGCAGATGCTGTAAAGGTAGGTATCGGACCTGGTTCTATCTGTACGACACGTGTCGTAGCCGGTGTTGGTGTTCCTCAGTTAAGTGCCGTCTATGATGTCTATAAGGCTTTGCAAGGAACAGGTGTTCCCTTGATTGCGGATGGTGGCTTGCGTTACTCTGGTGATATCGTCAAGGCCCTTGCCGCCGGCGGCTCATGTGTGATGATCGGTTCACTGGTTGCTGGTACAGAGGAGAGTCCTGGTGACACCATTATCTACAATGGACGTAAGTTCAAGAGCTATCGTGGTATGGGTTCGTTGGAAGCTATGGAGCAAGGCTCTAAGGACCGCTACTTCCAGGCAGACACGAAAGATGTGAAGAAACTTGTACCTGAAGGTATTGCAGGTCGTGTCCCTTACAAAGGAACTGTTCAGGAGGTTATCTATCAGATGGTCGGCGGCTTACGCTCAGGTATGGGTTATTGTGGCGCTCCCACGATAGAGAAACTGCATGACGCAAAGTTCACACGCATCACAAATGCTGGTGTAAACGAGAGCCATCCGCACGATATTACGATTACCAGTGAGGCTCCTAACTATTCACGTCCAAACGATTAAGATGAGCATCCGTCTGTTCTTCATCTTCTTATTGCTGGTTCCTACAATGGTCCTGGCAGATGATGATCCGATCCTGTTTACTGTTGGTGATATGCCAGTAATGCGGTCGGAGTTTGAACAGTCATATCTGAAAAACAACACACAGAGGGGAGGCGACAGGAAATCAGTGGCGGACTATCTGGAGTTGTATATTATCTATAAATTGAAAGTGAAGGCAGCTCTTGACGCTCACCTTGACGAGACAAACTCTTTTAAGGGTGAGTATGCACAGTGTTTGTCGGAGTTGCCGATACCGTCAGTCTCATTACAAGGAACAGGTCATGTCTCTCCTTCTGTAGTCTCTGCCGTTTACGAGAAACGAAAGAGGGCAACGGGGACAGAGGGGTTAGTATGCCTTGCCCAGATATTTGTCCGTGTCCCCCAAAAGTCTCGTCGTGATGAGCAACGACAGGTAGAGCAGAAGATGGAGGGTATCTATCGGCAACTGCAGGGTGGTGCTGACTTCGGACAGCTTGCGCGCCAATATTCACAGGATGAATCCTCTGCCTTTGAGGATGGTGTGATGGGATGGTATAGTCATGGTCAGTTATTGAAAGAAGTGGAAGATGTTGCCTTCGGTCTTCAGAAAGGTGCGATAAGTCGTCCTTTCCAGTCCACAATAGGGTATCATATTCTTAAAATAGTCGATCGTAAACAACTGGAACCTTATGAAATGATACAAGAGCAGCTTTCCTCTGAGATCGGACAGCGGCAATGGCAAACCCAAGTTGGTACGAATCGTATTAGCGGAGATAAGGTTGAGAAAGTACTCGAGGTACCCATGGAAGAGAATCCTATCCCCTTTGAAGGTTTGCAAAAAGAATATTACGAAGGTGTTCTCCTCTATGAGTTGAGTAAGCATTCCGTAGGGAAGCATGCCGCAGAGGACGACCAGGCGTTGGCTTATTATTTCAAGAAGAACAAGAAAAAGTATCGTCGTAAGGGTTTTAAACCTAAAGACTATACGGAAGTACGTGAGTTTGTGGTTTCCGACTTGCAGGAAGAAATGGATAAACACTGGGTTGCCGACTTACGGAAAAAGTATCCAGTGAATGTGAATAAAAAAGTATTAAAGACAGTAAATAATCATCGTTAAGAATGAAGATACGAAACATTATACCTGTAGTCGTTTTATGGATGACGCTACCGATGCAGGCAAGGACAGTCAGTGATAGTACAAATGTACAGAGTATCGTTGATGAGGTTATATGGGTTGTAGGTGATGAGGCTATCCTGAAGTCTGATGTGGAGGCTATGCGCATTCAAGCTCAACAGGAGGGTCTTCGCTGGAAAGGTGACCCTGATTGTGCCATTCCTGAACAGATTGCGGTACAGAAACTTTATCTGCATCAGGCTGCTATTGACAGTATTGAGGTGACAGAGGCAGAGATATCTGCTGGTATCGAACAACAGATAGAGTATATGATATCTGTGATAGGTTCTCGTGAGAAACTGGAAGAGTACCAGAAGAAGAGTATGACCCAGATACGCAACGAACTCCGCGAATCTTTTCGTGACCGTCAGATGATCCAGGAGATGCAGCGTCATCTGGTAAAGGATATCAGTGTGACACCAGCTGAAGTGCGTCGTTATTTCAATGACCTTCCACAAGATAGTATTCCTTTTGTCCCTACGGAGGTGGAAGTGCAGATCCTCACACTGACTCCTCGTGTGGAACAGGAGGAGATCAATCGTGTCAAAGAAGAGTTACGTGATTATACAGACCGTGTAAACAGGGGGGAGACTTCTTTCCAGACGTTAGCCCGTATGTACTCTGAAGATCCTGGTACGGCACGTCGTGGTGGTGAGTTAGGATATACTGGACGCGGACCACTTGACCCTGCTTTTGCCAATGTAGCTTTTAACCTGACAGACCCCAAGAAGATATCGAAGATTGTTGAGTCGGAATTTGGATTCCATATCATACAGTTGATTGATAAACGCGGAGACAAAGTGAATGTCCGTCATATCTTGCGCAAACCCGTGGTGAGTCAGGATGCAATAGATAAGTCTTTGGCTCGTTTGGACACTGTCGCTACAGCCATTCGTGATGGTGTACCGCCAGAGATGATAAGGAGTTTTTACAAGGACAAGGAAGGACGTGCCATTGAAACGTTTACTTTTGAGGATGCTGTATCACTCTTCTCTGATGATAAAGATACGCGTAACAATAAAGGCTTGATGGCTAATGCAACGCAAAGTGGCAGAACATCCCGCTTTCAGTTACAAGACCTTCCTCCAGAAGTGGCACGTGCCATTGACACATTGAAGGTAGGGGAGATCTCTGCTCCTTTTGAGATGATTAACGAGCGCGGAAGAACTGTCTGTGCAATTGCCAAGTTAAAGAGCCGTATGGAGGGTCATAAGGCAACAATCACAGAAGATTTCCAAGTGATGAAGGATGTAGTGCTGAATAAGCGTCGCGAGGAAGTGCTGCATAATTGGGTCGTCAACAAGATTAAGTCAACATATGTCCATGTAAACGACAGATACAAAGACTGTCAGTTTGAATATCAGGGTTGGATTAAATGAGACTTCGTACTGTAGCGTTCTTGCTGCTGTGCCTTTTCGGGTTAAGTCTCGTATGGGCTATGCAGCCCACCCGCAAGCGTAACACTCCAAGCAAGCGGTCTACAGACAAACGTGTTTATCTGGTCCATTCAGATCAATTGCGATACGACCAGTATCGTAATGGAGATGCTCAGATCCTGACAGGGAATGTGCATTTCCGGCATATGGGTGCTAATCTCTATTGTGACAGTGCTAACTTCTTTCAAGAAACGAACTCTTTCGAGGCTTTTGGACATGTAAAGATGCTACAGGGTGATACGCTGAAGCTGTTCAGTGACTATGCATATTATGATGGTAATGCCCAGATAGCTCAGGCGCGTTATAATGTCGTCCTGAAACATCGTCAGTCTACTTTGTATACAGATAGTCTTGACTATGACCGATTGTATAATTTCGGTAATTTCTTTGAAGGAGGAAAACTCGTAGATAATGGCTCTACGCTGACGAGTGACTGGGGAGAATATCATACGGATACCAAGATGGCGATGTTCTATTACGATGTCCGTCTGCGTGATAAGAACTTTTACCTGACGACAGACTCGTTGTATTATGATACTCAGACTTCCCGTGCCCATATAGTAGGACCTTCGAACATCACTTCTGGAACCAGTCATATTTACAGTGAAGACGGTTATTATAATACGAAGACGGAGACTTCAGAGTTATTTGGACGTTCTGTCATGAAGGACCAGGGACGTTCTATTGTGGGTGATAGTGTCTATCATGACAGTAAGAAAGGTACAAGTCATGCCTATTGGAATGTTGTCTATGTAGATTCTGTCAATAAGAATAAGTTGACGGGTGACTATTGTGAGTACAATGACTCAACAGGTTATGCGATGGCAACGAAACGGGCAGTGGCGATGGACTATTCCCAGAAAGACACACTCTATATGCATGCAGATACTTTTAAACTCTTTACGTTTAATATCAATACTGATTCCGTCTATCGTAAGATACACGCGTATAATAAGGTACGCGCGTACAGAATTGATGTACAGGCAGTCTGTGACTCATTGGTATACAACTCCCAAGATTCCTGTATGACCATGTATAGAGACCCTATTGTATGGAATGGAAGACAGCAGTTGTTTGGTGAAGAGATTCGTGTATATATGAAAGACTCTACCATTGACAGAGCTCATGTGGTGGGACAGGCTTTTTCTACAGAACAGATGCCTGATACCATACATTTCAATCAAGTGTCCTCAAATGAGATGTTTGCCTTCTTCGAGAAAGGTGAGATATATGAGACCGATGCAAAAGGTAATGTGTTGATTGTTTATTACCCCGTTGATGAATCTGACAGTTCCCTGATTGGTTTGAACTATACAGAGGCTCCTTTACTGAAGATGTTTCTGGAGAATAGAAAAATGAAGAAGATATGGATGGAGAAACCCGTTGGTACACTTTATCCAATGACACAGATACCGCCATCCAAATATTTCCTACCTCAATATGCTTGGTTTGACTATGTCCGACCGCGCAATAAGGAGGATATCTTTAATTGGCGGCCCAAAAAGGCTGGTCAGGAGTTGAAGGAGATAAAACGCAGAGAGGCTCCTAAACAGAAATTAAATACGAAAGGAGGTTCGTTATGAGTGATGTGATACAGTTGCTCCCTGATTCCGTTGCCAACCAGATTGCAGCAGGTGAGGTCATCCAGCGTCCAGCCTCTGTCGTGAAGGAACTGGTAGAGAATGCTGTTGATGCCGGTGCTCATACTATCCGCGTAATAGTCGTTGACGCAGGTAGGACTTCCATACAAGTCATTGATGATGGAAAGGGAATGTCTGAGACAGATGCCCGTCTTGCCTTTGAGCGTCACGCTACTTCCAAGATTCGTAAAGCTGATGATTTGTTTGCTCTTACCACGATGGGCTTCCGCGGAGAAGCATTACCTTCTATCGTTGCTGTGTCGCAAGTGGAGTTACGTACCCGTATGGCTGAAAGTGAATTGGGTACACTTCTGACACTTTCTGCATCTAAGGTGGATTCCCAGGAGCCTGTGAGTTGTCCTGTTGGTAGTAATTTCAAAGTAGAGAACCTCTTCTTTAATGTCCCTGCACGTCGAAAGTTCCTGAAGTCGAATGCGACGGAGTTAAATAATATCTTGACCGCTTTTGAACGGATTGTCCTTGTCTATCCTGAGATAAATTTCTCTCTTCATAGTAATGGACAAGAGCTGATGAACTTGCGGAGTGGTTCTCTTCGTCAACGTATCGCTGATGTTTTTGGTAAGCGCTTCAACCAAGATCTGTTGTCTGTGGATGTGGAGACAGCTATGTGCAAGATTACTGGTTTTGTAGGGAAACCTGAATCGGCAAGAAAGAAAGGTGCGCAGAATTGTTTCTTTGTCAACGGCCGTTTTATGAAACACGCCTATTTCCACAAGGCAGTGATGCAGGCTTTTGAGCGACTGATACCTGTTGGCATGCAGGTTCCGTATTTTATCTATTTCGACGTGGCACCATCGGATATTGATGTGAATATCCATCCGACCAAGACAGAGATCAAGTTTGAAAATGAACAGGCTATCTGGCAGATCCTGTTGGCGGCAGTCAAGGATGCTATTGGTAAGTTCTGCGAGATTCCCCAGATAGATTTCGATACAGAAGGACGATCGGACATTCCTACATTCGACCCACAACAGAAAACGGAGGTGCCGTCTCCTTCATATAATCCTTCATATAATCCTTTCAAACAACATGCTGAGCATGTGCGCAAGACTGTTGATGGATGGGAACAGCTTTATGATAGTCTTCCGCATCAGCGTCCTACTGAGACAGATATGTTTCAGCCCGTCTCTGAGGAAGGTGACCTGGAACAACAGGATAGTCAACCATTGATAGAAGAGAAGTCTCCTGTACATTATCAATATAAGGGGCGGTACATCATGACGGCAGTGAAGTCTGGTTTGATGATTATCGACCAGCATCGTGCAGATATCCGTATTCGCTATGAACGCTATCTGTCCCAATTGCAGTCACGGACATCTGATAGCCAGCGTGTCCTGTTTCCTGAAGTCATACAATTTTCTCCCTCAGAGGAAGTCATCTTAGAGAAGATTCTGCCAGAGTTGAATGTGATGGGATTTGATTTGAGCGACTTGGGACATCATAGCTATGGTCTGAATGCTGTCCCTGCAGGTATTGACGGACTTGATTATGTGCAGTTGGTGAAAGACATAGTAAGTGATGCCATTGGTAAGGGAACTGGAAGTTTAGACGAGATTCATGCGTCTTTGGCTTTGAGTATGGCATATCATGCGGCAATACCTCAAGGGCAGGTTCTCTCTAATGAGGAAATGGAAAATATCGTCAACGAACTGTTTGCCTGCTCTAATGTTAATTACACCCCTAACGGGAAGGCAATCCTGTGTATTTTGCCCCAACGTGAGATAGAACAATTACTGGGCTGAAAAGTCTTGTATATTGCATAAATAACGGATAAAAGATGATATAAAACAGGTTTTTCCGCAAAAAAGTGCAATTTTTTGCCAAAAAAGTTTGCGGATTCAAAATAAATGTTTACTTTTGCACAATAATTGATAAAAGTATATTAACATTTTTACTTAATTTAGTATAGGTATGAAAAAGTTTTTAATGGTACTGGCTTTTGCCGGTGTTTCTGTTGCCTCAATGGCACAGGATGCTGTACCTACAGAAAAGTACAGCGTAGCAACTAACTCTTTCTGGAGCAACTGGTTTGTTCAGGCAAACGTTGTTGGAACAGCATTCTGGGGTAACCAGGAGGTTCATAACAACTACGCTAAGAGTCCTTTCAAAGGTTTCCGTAACAATCTCGGTTTCTCTGTTGCTATTGGTAAGTGGTTTACTCCAGGTCTCGGACTTCGTACAAAGTTCAATGGTATCTGGGGTCGCTCTATTGTTTCTACAGACAAGAAGACCAATGCTAACAAGTATTGGACTTTGAACGAGCAGGTTCTGTTCAATCTGAGCAACATGATTCTTGGTTACAATGAGAACCGTCTGTGGGATCTGATTCCTTATGCAAGTGTTGGTATTAACCGTAACATGTCTCGTAACGTTTACTCTCCAGTATGGGGCATTGGTATCTTGAACGAGTTCAAGATTAACAACAAGTTTGCCATCAACCTTGATGTAAACTACAATTTCTTCATGTCTAAGTCTGATGGTCGTACACACCTGCTCCCTGGTGCAAAACAGTACAATTCACGCAGCCTCAAGGGTATCATTGCTAACCACGACCGCAACCTGAACGTTGAAGTCGGTGTGACTTACAACCTCGGTAAGGCTACCTTCAACAAGACTCCTGACGTAGACGCTATCAAGGCTCTCTCTCAGGCTCAGATCGACGCTCTGAACGCTCAGCTTGCTGACGCTAACGCAGAGAACGATCGTCTGAAGGCTCAGATCAAGAACCACAAGTGCCCGACTGCTACAAACGCTATCGACACCAAGCCTGCAACTGTTAAGGAGATCGTTTCTGCTCCTGTATCAGTATTCTTCAACATCGGTAAGGCTAACATCGCTTCTCAGAAGGATGTACAGAACCTGAAGGCTATTGCTGAGGCAGCTAAGGCTAACGATGCTAAGATCGTTGTAACTGGTTACGCTGACAGCAAGACTGGTAACGCTAACCTCAACCAGAAGCTCTCTCAGAAGCGTGCTGACGCTGTTGCTGACTGCCTCGTTAAGCTGGGTGTAAACCGCGCTAACATCGAGACTTCTGCAGCTGGTGGTGTTAACACACTGTCTCCAATCAGCTTCAACCGTCGTGCTACTGTTGAGTTGAAGTAATTATTTAAATCATCATAAAAGAAGACCGCAAGACAAAAGTTTTGCGGTCTTTTTTTGTTTTTCGCTTGATATGGTATCTCTGATGCTTAACACCTGTACTCCTGTTCGATAGAAAAAATAAATGAATTTATTTTGTTCTTTGCTCACTTATTGAATAAAATTCTCACGCTCAACATAAAAAGTATACTTTTTTGTCTTCGCTTAACCGAATTTTTCGTACCTTTGCATCACACAAAACTTATAAACTTAGACACAAACCAATAAACAACAAGAAAACAATGATTTGGAATGAGAGTGTAGAATGCATGGATCGTGAACAGTTACGTGAGATCCAAAGCATCAGACTGAGAAAGATGGCGGAATATGTGTATCATAATACGCCATTCTATCGTAAGAAATTTCAAGAGATGGGTTTAGAACCTGGCGATATCAAGGATATAGATGATATCGTCAAGTTACCGTTTACCAATAAGCTTGATCTTCGTGATAACTATCCGTTTGGGCTCGCCGCTGTACCGATGAGTCAGATTGTACGTATCCATGCCTCTTCTGGTACGACAGGAAAACCTGTGGTTGTGCTGCATACCCGCAAGGATATCGCCATGTGGACGGAGTCTATCTCTCGTGCTTTTACTGCCTATGGTGCCACGAAGGATGATATCTTCCAGATATCTTATGGCTATGGTCTGTTCACAGGAGGTTTAGGTGCCCATGATGGAGCAACGAACATCGGTGCCAGTGTGATTCCAATGTCTTCCGGTAATACGCAGAAACAGATTACACTGATGCATGATTTCGGAGCCTCTGTCCTTTGTTGTACGCCTTCCTATGCGATGTTCTTGGGCGAGGCATTACGCGAGAGTGAATGGAGTCGTGATGAGTTTAAGTTGCGTGTTGGTGCCTTTGGTGCGGAGCCTTGGACAGAGGAGATGCGTGGAAAACTTGAGGAGAGCTTGGGTATCAAGGCGTATGACATCTACGGACTGAGTGAGATTGCCGGACCTGGAGTGGGTTATGAGTGTGAGTGTCAGCACGGAACCCATCTGAATGAGGACTATTTCTATCCAGAGATATTGAATCCAGAGACAGGAGAACCGATGCCAGAAGGACAGTTGGGTGAGCTGACGTTTACCCATCTGACCAAAGAGGGTATGCCATTGCTCCGTTATCGCACCCATGACCTCACCGCCTTGCATTATGACAAATGCTCCTGTGGTCGTACCTTGGTACGTATGGACCGTATCTTGGGACGCTGCGATGATATGTTGATTATCCGCGGTGTGAACGTCTTCCCATCACAGATTGAGGCTGTTATCCTTTCTTTGCAAGAGTACGAGCCGCACTTCCTGCTTACCGTTGATCGTGTGAACAACACAGATACCAGTGAGCTTAAGGTGGAGGTGAAAGAGGAGTTCTTCACAGACGATATGGCGACGATGGTCGGCTTGCAGAAGAAACTGGAGGCAGAACTGCGCAGTGTCATAGGTCTTGGTTTCAAGATTAAGCTGGTGGAGCCGAAGGGTATCGAGCGTTCTACAGGCAAGGCTAAGCGCGTCATTGATAATCGAAAACTATAAGTCGTGAGATCGTTTTAGCGTCATTACTAAATAACGAAGAAATAAAATAACGAAAAATCAAAGAATATGTTAGCAAAACAATTATCCGTTTTCTTGGAAAACAAGTCCGGACGTCTCACGGAAGTGACTGACGTACTGGGTGAGGCAGGTGTAAACCTCTCTGCCATGAGTATTGCCGATAACTCTGATTTCGGTATCCTCCGTTGTATTGTCAGTGACCCTGACAAGGCTTACCAAGTGTTGAAGGCAGCCCATTTCGCAGTGAAGATCACGGACGTGATAGGTTTCGTATGCCCTAACACAAGTGGTTCCCTTGCCAAAGTACTCAAACTGCTGTCTGACGCAGGTGTCTTTATCGAGTATATGTATTCGTTTGCCAATGGCGACGTGGCTCATGTGGTCATCCGTCCAACCGACTTAGAGAGCTGCGAGCGCATCCTCGCAGAGAAGAAAGTCGACCTGATGGCAGCCAGTGATTTGTATAAATTATAAGGAAAACATAAAAAAGTGGTGCAAAAGTTTGGTGGTTTCAAAAATTCGTCGTACCTTTGCACCGCTTTTATAGCAAAGGGCGTTTAGCTCAGCTGGTTTAGAGCATCTGCCTTACAAGCAGAGGGTCGGCGGTTCGAATCCGTCAACGCCCACCAAAGAAAAAGCCTTTCTCCGAGGGAGAGAGGCTTTTTTCATAAATGAGACAACTATTATTATACAACTATGCCACGTAAGACTGACGGAATATTATTTGAACTCCATCCGCGTCCCACCAATGGTGAAGACGGTAAACCATTATTATATGCTCGCCCTGTTTCAGGACGCAAGCTGAGTGTTGACTTCTTCGACGACCTCTGTTTTCAGCATCGGCAGATGGGAAAAGGGGAGATAACACGCCTCTTTAATACCTTTTTGGAGGTAGGAAGCATCTATCTCGCTGAGGGCTACCGCATCGAGACACCTCTCGGCTCGTTCGCTCCTAAGTTGAAACTCCTTGGCGACCATACTGATCCAGCTATGATTACCAGTAAGGATGTGATCTTTTCTGGTATAGACTTCATTCCTTCCAAACGACTGGTGGAAGAGGTGAAAAACCGCCATCATGGATGCAGAAAGGGAAATGGGCGTGTGGGAAATGCCCAGATGCACGACTCAAAGGCGATGGAACAGGCGTTACGGAAGAGTATGACGAAATGGGGCTATACCACTATCAGCACCTTCAAGACTGTCAGCGGACTCAAATATACGACGGCAAAGAACTATCTGAATGCACTTTGCGAAGGCGATGAACCCCTGTTGGAGCGCTTCCGCGAGGGCCGTCAGTGGCATTACTATTTTGCCAAGGGAAAGTGAATACCCGTCTAAGACAGTCTCTATGGTCAACAAACAAGTCAGCAGCGCCTGCTACTGATATTGACACCGACCGCTGTCGATATTAGCAGCGGCCGCTGCTAATAACAGCACCGAGCGCCCTTTTACCAGAAAGAACGTTACTTTCACCCTGAAAGTGCCGTCCATTCCCCTTGTTATAACGGCACTTTTCCCCCATTAGGATGCTTCCCTCTCTCTTCAAGTGCCATCGTTGTGTGATAAAAATCTATCTAAATCCTTGCGACCTTCAGAAATAATGAGTACCTTTGTGTTTCGAAAAAAACAATAATAATCAGAGATGGCAACAGAAGAACTTATATCAACTATTCTGATAGATATACATCAGAAAGGCTATTCATCAGTACTTCCTTTTAGTATCGGAAAGATAGAGAAACGAATGGAACAATTCGCACGAGATAATAATGTAAATCTAGGAAGTGACGAACTTTATATGAGCGTCAAACAGTTACAACATTCTATGCGTAGTTCAAAGAACGCCAAAGGACTTGTGGTAGCAGATGAAGATTTAATCAACTTTCCCAAGAATCGTTTTTCGATGGACTTGTATTATGATGGTAAATGCTTTATCTATACAGACGGTCAATCGAAATTCATCGTTCATCCAAACTATAAGATGAAGGTAAACCGTGAGATTGTCAAACTCGTGAATTTTATTACGGCGACTAAAATAAAAGACCCTGCAGAGTTTACTTTACCCAAATATAGAAAAACAGAAACCGACTGCAACACAGAGGGAAGCAGTCGGTGATATTGTAGTGAAAGAGACCAAGCGGCAAGGTCGAATTGCTCATCATCTCCACAGGATTGCTCCCATAGCCATGCCACCGTTCCGCACATCGTGGCTCTACTTGGCTTCTCCTTTCACATTGCAAAGATAGAGATTTTTATCTTATCTTCCAAATATTTATAGATTTATTTTTAGTTTATATCGAAAAAGTATCTTCGAGATATATTTCAAAGTTAGGCGTTATTCTTGATAATTTCAAATAATCCCATTATTTTCTTTCATTCATCAATCTTTTTTCGTACTTTTGCAGCCAGATTTTGCATCAAGAGTGGCATAAAGCCCACCAACCGGCCTTGGCACTTCGCTTGTCGAAGAACCAGTTCAAAGAACAGAATCGTTGGCAGCGGTGGTAAAAAGATGTGAGTTAGGAAGATCATTCTTTCATTAACTAAATGTAAACGATATGGAAATCAAGAAGATTGAAAACAGCAATTATGTGATGTTCCCTCGTCTGCAAAGACCAGGGCTGAAGCCAGAGCATGTAGAGCGTAGCACGTTCAAGGCAGAGTTGAAACACGTAGCGGGTCATGGTGACTACTGGTTGTTATACCAACAGTCCAAACCCCATTTGGTGGTTCACGTCCAACTACCCCAATCAGAGGCAGAGTTTGACAACATTCTCGGCTGGTGCCTTGGTCAGAACAAGTGGTGTGACTATATTGAAGGCAACCTTTCCTTTATCTGTGTCATAGCAGGCTTCAACGCCGCAGAATTGACTCCCAAGTACCCAGACTTCATCAAAGAACGTGTCTATGCACTGTATGATGCTGTTTATTGGTGGAATGAGTATGGTTCATCAGTGATATCATCCCCATCAAGCTCTTCAACTTGACGTTGTACAGATACGCATTATTCTTGATAATTTCAAATAATCCCATCATTTTCTTTCATTCCTCCATCTTTTTTCGTACCTTTGCAATTGCAATCTGCGGTATGCCGAAGAGAGCAGGAGTTCTATTTTTATGAATTAATATGCGTTTGCTACCGTTCTATCCACATTAGAACCTGAGAGCAAATAGAAACGAGAAGTAGTAGACAAGTTGCTAGCGCACTCGATATGAGTGGGCTTACTTGTCTATTTCTCGGGTTTTCTCAGGACCTTAATGTGGGACAAGTATTGTTCCCACTCTTTTGTGTCCTATAAATCCATCTATTTCAAGGAGAGATAGTAGAAACGCTTGAAATAGCAAACTGATGCCAAAGAAGTATTGGACAGAAGATAAGTTTGTTAATCGTGTCATTGAGGGTGATTGCATTGAAGTTATGCATCATTTTCCCAATGACTGTATTGACATGGTGCTGTGTGATTTGCCTTATGGTACGACACAGAATAAGTGGGATAGTATAGTTCCGCTAGAACAATTGTGGGCTGAGTACAAGCGTATCGTAAAACCCAATGGTGCAATAGTGTTAACTTCGCAAGGGTTATTTACTGCTGTTTTGATAATGAGTCAACCTAAACTCTTTAAGTACAAATGGGTTTGGGAGAAATCAAAGCCAACGAATTTCCTAAATGCTAAAAAACAACCTTTGAGAAAACATGAAGATATATGTGTTTTCTACAATAAGCAACCAATTTACAATCCTCAAATGACAGAAGGGGAGCCTTACGATAAAGGAGTTCGTAAGAACCAGTTGAGTGGTAGCTATGGAGATTTCCAGCCTGTTCATGTATATAGCGATGGCAAACGGTATCCGACAGATGTGGTTTATTTTAAAACAGCAGAAAGCGAAGGTGAGGTTTTTCATGCTACACAAAAGCCTGTTGAGTTGGGACGTTATTTCGTACGTACCTACTCGAATCCTGGTGATATTATCCTTGACAATACGAGTGGTAGTGGATCTTTCGTTGTTGCAGCATTGATGGAGGGTCGTAACTTTGTAGGAATAGAGAAGAATGCTGATACAGAACTCTTCAAAGGCGAGAAGATCAATTATATTCATAAGACTAAAGTAAGACTTCGTGATGCTTGGAAACATCTGGACGAAGAAAAACTCCAGTATTTGAGAGAATACAATCTTATTGCAAAATTCATGAAAAAGTAGCCTATGAACACAATAGTACGAAAGAATGAACGCAGTTGGGGTATTGAACTCATATCTCAAATAAATCAATATGCAAATACCAATGACTTAATCATCAAACATGCTGGTGGAGAATCGACAATTAGTGAAAAAAAAGGAAAATGTATGTTCCCAGATGTCATTCTTTATGGCGATAAAGAGTCTTCGAGCATTCTCCAAGGTTGGGAACTGAAAATGCCAGATGTTCCAATTACCGACACAACATTTGTCCTTGACGCCCAGAGAAAAGCTAAGGCTCTTGGATTGAACAGTTGTGTTATTTGGAATTTCACATATGCGAAACTATTTGTATACAACGACGAGAAAGGCGAGTTTCAGGAAAAGCGGAAATGGTTGAATATGAACATAAAGACTCGCAGTGACGTTCAGCTTTACAAGGACAAATGGGGTAAAACTCTAATAAGCGTACTTACATCTGTCAATGAATATCTTATATCAGGTGAATTAAGGAAAACTTTTATTGGTGAAGTATTAACAAAAAATTCAGTAGCAACACTTGTCAACGAGCATAAAGCAGCAGTCGCAGACGAACTACGGAAAAAAGGCAATAGTAATGCTGTCATTAATGCTTCACTTGACGTTTGGTGGAAAGAATTGAAGGCAGAATATGAAGGGGATGAGAAAGATAAATATTATGCTTATGCAAAAAATGTTATTTTAAACTGGGCAAATCGAATAATTTTTGCACATTTAATTAAGAGACGTCAGAAGAGTGCTTTTGCTATCGACCAATTGATTTATACAAGCACCCCACATGAGGCAAATACAATTTTCCGTCAGATAACGGAAAAGGCAGATTTCTATAATATTTTTGGACCTATAGATTATAACGAAATTCTTCCTTCGCAAACATGGATGGCACTCGTTGAACTGTCTTTGATACTTAAAGATTCACCTATTGATAGTATTAACCAAAGCATCCTCCAACAGGTGTTAGAAGGCTCTGTGAGTGTTTCAAAACGACTAGTAAACGGTCAATATCCAACGCCACCCGTACTTGCATCTGTTCTTTCAAGAATAACTATGCATAATCCAATGGGTGAGAGCTTCGACGGATGCTGTGGAACTGGCACTATACCGAGTTTTATTTTAAATTATAAAAAAGTTCGGATGGGAACATCAAAAGCTGTGGCAACTACATGGGCTAGCGATAAGTTCATGTTGCCTCTACAGATTGCAAACCTTGCGATGACTAGCTATGACACAATCGATTTACCTTGCCGTTTATTTCAGCATGATATCCTAACTCTGCGCTCTGGGGATGAAGTGGAAATAGTTAATCCACAGACAGGGGTGAAAGAAAAGCATACATTGCCTCTGTTCGATACTGTTGTATCAAATCTCCCATTTGTTAAATCAAACGAAATATCTAAAGAAGATGTGGATTTAGTAAATAAGATTAAGGACCTCTATCAGCTATCAGGAAGGTCAGATTTTAGTTACTATATAGCTCTACATCTAAAGGAACTTGTCAAAGAAAATGGTTATATCGGAATAATTCTCTCAAACTCTTTCCTTGGAACGGAAGCTGGGGATGCATTTTTTGATGCAATAAGAGAAAACTTTGACGATATCAAATTGCATATAAGCGGAAATGGAAGATGGTTTCAGAATGCAAAAATAGTAACTGTCTTGCTTGTTATGCGGAAGAAAACAGATGGTGGAAGGAAAACAAGCATATCATTTTTTAGGTGGAACAGAAATCTAATTGCAATTCAGGAATCAAAAGAATATTCTGACTGCATAGTTAACTCGTCTTTGTTAGACAGAGAAATAGACCGAAGCGTTGTATCAAGAGCTAATTATAGCGAACAAGACCTGAATAGGTTGAAAAGGTTAAATGTTTCATACAATTCTCTCTTTGCTAATCTGAATTGGCTTATTGACATTGAAAAGAATTTGACTCCTTTAAATACGGTTCTTTGTGTCATTCGAGGCAATAGAAGAGGATATGACAAGCTATTTATTCCACGTGCAGCGGATTGTTCTACTATCGAACAACAATTCCTAAAAAAAATAATGAAGAATTTACGAGAAACTCGAAGCTATATAGCCCAACCTACTGATAAAGCTTTCTGCTGCGATAAGTCTATTGAAGATTTGGAAGCAGACAACCTTCAAGGTGCCTTAAATTGGATTAGAAAATTTGAGGATGTTGTAGACGATTACGGACCCTTGGTTAAACGGTTAAAAAAGAAAAATATGAAATGGTACGAGAACAAGCCAAACGAAATGGCTGAGATTGGTACTATGATGAATCCTGATGACAGAATGTTTTACGTTAAATTTCCTGCTTTAACTTTCATCAATCAGAGGGTTATTGGTTTCAATCGTATTCATCCTGAAGATGATATCGACTTGATTCACGCTCTTTTGAACTCTATTATCTCGATCTTTTATATAGAAGCTGTTGGTTTCGGCAGAGGGCTAGGAGCTTTGGATATCAGTAAAGAATCTATATCACGCAGCTATATGCTAAATCCCTCATTACTGACCGAAGAGCAAGCAAAAAGCATCAAAGCAAGTTTCTTAAAACTCATGGAAAGAGGTGTTGTTGATGTAGAACAAGACCTGAGAGATCCATTGAGGCATACTTTTGACACAACAGTACTTAATGCTTATGGTATTGGCAAATATTACTATGATATTGTTGAGAGTCTTAAATCTATGCGGCGCATGCGAAAGACTGCAAGACTGGAAACTATTAACCTGAGACAACTCAGAGAGTCTGAACAACACAGATCTATGGATGTTTCGTTTATACCTGTGGCCGCAGAAGGGAATACTGAAAATCTTGAAAACTGAAATATAATACTCCATCCCTACCAAGAGCATTCGGTAGGGTTGTTTCGATGAAATCAGGATACTGCTACTAGGCAAGTGCTTATTGGAATATCAGCATGCCATGCCCCCTTATTCCTTAGTATTTCTGGAAGTTGTACTTTTCTCTAAGCTCCGCCTTTTTCTCGTCGCTCTGAGAGGTGAAGTACCCTTTCCAGCCCGGGCAGAAGTTGATGTGCCAACGCCAGAACTTACCTAACAGTGAATTGGGCTTTTGGTCGTAGTGTGCCCTAAACTTGCGGTTTTCGCAATTATGTGCCATAAACGTTCTGTTTAAATCATAAAGTTTTGTGTTATTTGGTCCAAAGATACACATATTTAATGAAAAAATGATGGTTTTTACTCAAATTCATGTACTTTTGCAACAGCAATTAAAAAAAGAAGAAAGTGAGGATTAAGAATATGAAATGGGAGTTATCTGATTTTGGGAAACAGACGCTAAGTTGTACGCTGGGTACAGTCATCGGTATTGTTCTGACCTTCGGCACCTCTGCATGGATAGAGCATCGTGAGCAGCAGGAAACGGAGCGGACAGCAGCGCTAATGGTGATTCATAACCTCAACAGTTTTTGTGACGACCTTGAGGAGCATGTTAATTATTTGCAGACTGTAGACTCGATTAACACCAAGGTGACGGCAGCGAAAGACAGGTTGGAGACAGTGTCTGAAGATACGCTGGAAATGTTTATCAGTGGTTTCCTCACTTACAATTTTAGCACGAATGACCAAACCGCCGAAACCATTTTCAGTAGTAATATTGAGACATGGAAGAGCATTGGAAATAGTGAGTTTATAGAGCTGGCTGGCAATTGCTTTTCTGGAAAACGATTGATGGTCAAGTTCCAGGACGGACTCTATGCGGAAAAGAATGAGTTGAATAATACGTATTTGAAGACAATAGCCTATGCAGAGAAACCAATCGAGTCAAAACAAGAGATTGCTGCAGCGATTCTCCGTTCCGCTTTATTTCGCAGTTTTATCGACAAGCAGCACGGTTTCTATATAGCTGGCATGCAGGCAGGACTGAAAGTCTTACGTGAGAGGACGGATGATTGCAAGCGGCTGATGGGTGTGACTGATGAGGAGCTACAGCAGTTTGGCTACAATTAATTAGATGTGAACTCAATGATGGCACAGACATCATTACCCATGGAAAGTGAGACAATAATCCCGTCCTCTATCTGGTAGATCGTCGGAGTCAGCATGTCGCCGAGCTTTGCTGCCACACGATATTCTACCCTCAGTCCCTTCACCATGAAATCCTCAGGCAACAGCTCCATAGCCACACGGACATAGTTGGCATTATTCATGTGCTTGTTATAGTCGATGTCTGCACGAAGGACCTTGATGGGGTCAAGTGTCTTGCCGTCCTCATTGCCCTTCGGAAGGATGATGCGACGGTCCTTGTAGTTCATTTCCAACTGAGGCTCCAGTGTCATCGAGGCAATCGTAGCGTCGTCCACCCGTTTCAGCTTGCCAGTGGACTTGTCCACGAAAGCCCCCATGCTCCAGGTCTTATAACACGGTTTTCCCTCAGCGTCATAGATGAATGTGTTACGGAAACCGAACATGGGCTTCATGCCATAGACGGTGCTGGTCACTGTCAGTTCCTCTTTATACTCAGGTACTCTGATAATCTCCACCTGTCGTGTCGCCAATAGCTGCGCCATATTCTGCTCAGTGAAATACTTTTTCACTCCAGGCTCACAGTCAATCCACATCTCCGAACAGTCCTGCATCATCTGAAGGGCAGAATAAAGTTTCAGTCGTCCTGTACTGTCACAGGTACTTGTCGTTACTTTATATTTTAAGCTATACATCGTCAGTAATTTATTAAATACTGGTGCAAAAGTAATTATTTTTGCACGATTCTGCGAACTTTTGCACTAACAATTTTAAAAACATTAAAACTATTTGGTAGTTTGCCAAGGTTTTCGTAACTTTAAAACAAAGTTTTTAAGGTACTCTCGTTCAGAAAAACTCAAATATATTTGGTTTTTCCTTCACTTATTTGTACCTTTGCAGTCCAATTGGAAATATAGCTATATTTAAGTTTTAAGGTATTAAGAAAGAATAATGGAATTAGATGTGTTAACCGCCATTTCGCCTATTGATGGCCGTTATAGGAACAAGACAGAGCAACTGGCAGGATATTTCTCGGAATATGCACTCATTCGCTACAGAGTACGTGTAGAGATAGAGTATTTCATCACACTTTGTGAACTGCCCCTTCCGCAGTTGGAGGATTTCGACCATAGTCTTTTTGAGCGTTTGCGTGACATCTATCGTAACTTCACGGAGGCTAATGCTGCTCGTGTGAAGGAGATAGAGCAGACAACGAATCATGATGTAAAGGCAGTGGAGTATTTCATCAAGGAGGAACTTGACAAGATTGGTGACTTTGAGAAATACAAGGAGTTTATTCATTTCGGACTGACTTCACAAGATATCAACAATACCAGTGTGCCCCTCTCAATAAAGGAAGCACTGGAGGATGTCTACTATCCTATGGTGGAGGAGCTTATCGAGCAGTTGAACGACTATGCCGAGCAGTGGAAGAATGTGCCGATGCTTGCCAAGACGCATGGACAGCCTGCCTCTCCAACGCGTCTGGGTAAGGAGGTGATGGTGTATGTCTATCGTCTGGAAGAACAGCTTCGTGGACTGAAGGACACTCCGATAACTGCTAAGTTTGGTGGTGCTACAGGCAACTATAATGCCCATCATGTCGCTTACCCGCAGTATGACTGGCGTGAGTTCGGCAACAAGTTCGTCAGTGAGAAACTCGGACTGGAGCGTGAGCAGTGGACGACACAAATCAGTAACTACGACTGGTTGGGTGCTATCTTCGATGCCATGCGCCGTATTAACACGATAATTATCGACTTGGATCGTGACTTCTGGATGTATATCTCCATGGAGTATTTCAAGCAGAAAATCAAGGCTGGTGAGGTAGGTAGCAGTGCGATGCCCCATAAGGTGAACCCCATCGACTACGAGAACTCAGAGGGTAACCTCGGTATCGCTAACGCCATCCTGCAGTTCCTTGCACAAAAACTGCCTGTCAGTCGCTTGCAGCGTGACCTGACCGACTCGACGGTGCTGCGTAATGTGGGTGTTCCTATGGGACATGCTCTCATTGCTATCCAAAGCACACTGAAAGGACTGCGTAAACTTATCCTCAACGAGGAGAAGTTGCAGGAAGACCTTGACAACACATGGGCTGTGGTCGCTGAGGCTATCCAGACCATCCTGCGCCGTGAGGCATATCCGCATCCCTATGAGGCACTGAAGGCATTGACACGCACAAACCAGAAGATGACACCCGAGTTGATACATGAGTTTATCAACGGACTCGATGTCAGTGCGGAAGTAAAAGAGGAGCTTATGGCTATTACGCCTATGAATTATACAGGTATTTAACAAGAATTATTAACAACACAAGCGGAGATCGTGAGGTCTTCGAACTGAAAAATCAACAAGAAGAATTATGGAATTAGAGAACGAAAAGAAAACAGAAGAGCAGTCTGCCGAGCAGCAGAACACTTCAAGCCGTGACGGTAGTGCTAATCAGACAAGTGGTTATCAAGGCTACAAGCCAGGACGCTCACCACGTCCACGTATTCATCAACCAGTACGTTATAACCAAGGTGGCTACAATCGTAATCAGAATCAAGAAGAAGGAGGATTCCGTCCTGAGGGCTTTGGCGCAGGTTTGCAAGGCAGTGCCCCTCAGCGTGGCTATCGTCCCCGCTTCAATCCAAATAATGGCGAAGGCGGCTATCGCCCTCGTAATAACTATCAGCAGGGTGGTTATCAGCAGCGTACTCAAGGTGGTTATCAGCCTCGTGGCAATTATCAGTCGCAAGGTGAATACGGTCAAACTCGACAGGGTTATCGTCCCCGTTATAACCAACAGGCAGAAGGTGAGGAACAAGGATTCCAGCCTCGTCAGCAAGGCTATCAGCCTCGCGGTGGTTATGGACAGCCTCGTCAGCAAGGTGGTTACCAGCAGCGTGGTGGTTATCAGCAGCGTGGTGGTTATAACAATCGCGGTGGTTATGGCCAGCAGCGTGGTGGATACCAGCAGCGCGGTGGTTATCGTCAGCATACTGCCGACTATGATCCCAATGCAAAATACAGTTTCAAGAAACGTATTGAATATAAGGAGGAGAACTACGATCCCAATGAACCGATTCGTTTGAATAAGTTCCTTGCCAATGCCGGTGTTTGCAGTCGTCGTGAGGCTGATGAGTTCATTCAGGCTGGAGTAGTAACAGTCAATGGAGAGGTAGTAACGGAACTCGGTACCAAGGTGCTCCGCACAGACACAGTGTTGTTCCACGACACTCCTGTGACTCCAGAGAAGAAAGTATATGTATTGCTTAACAAACCCAAGGATTATGTGACTACCAGTGATGATCCTCAGCAGCGTAAGACTGTGATGGATCTCGTGAAGGGCGCTTGTCCTGAGCGTATCTATCCTGTTGGTCGTCTGGACCGCAATACAACAGGTGTACTTCTGCTCACCAATGATGGTGACCTTGCCTCTAAACTGACACATCCGAAGTTCCTGAAGAAGAAGATATACCATGTGTTCCTCGATAAGAACGTGACGGCTCACGATATGCAACAGATTGCCGATGGCATCACGCTCGATGACGGAGAGATTAAGGCTGACGATGTCCAGTATGCCGATCCTGTTGACAAGAAACAGGTAGGTATTGAGATTCACTCAGGCAAGAACCGCATTGTACGCCGTATCTTCGAGAGTCTGGGCTATAAAGTTACAAAACTCGACCGCGTGCAGTTTGCAGGTCTGACGAAGAAGAACTTGCGTCGTGGAGACTGGCGTTATCTTACAGAGGAAGAGGTTGACCGTTTAAGAATGGGAGCTTACGAGTAAAGGTAAAAGGGTAAAAAGGTAAATAAGTAAATGAAGAGAACAAAGATCATTGACGTACTGAAAAGTACTGATTTCGGAAAAGAGGTCTGTGTGAAAGGCTGGGTGCGTACGCATCGTAGTTCTAAGGCAGTAGACTTCATAGCCCTGAATGATGGTTCTACTATCAAGAATGTTCAGGTGGTTGTTGATCCGACGAAGTTCGATGAACAACTGCTGAAAGATATCACTACTGGTTCTTGTATCTGTGCTGTCGGAACACTCGTTGAGAGTCAGGGTGCAGGACAGAGTAGTGAGATACAGGCAACAGGTCTGGAGCTTTATGGCGTGTGCGACAATACCTATCCGATGCAGAAGAAGGGACAGTCGTTTGAGGTGATGCGTAAGAATGCCCACATGCGTCTGCGTACCAATACCTTTGGTGCTGTGATGCGCATCCGTCATAACATGGCAATGGCTATCCATACCTATTTCCATGAGCATGG
>CACXQL010000029.1 GCA_902769805.1 uncultured Prevotellaceae bacterium | reverse complement strand
CGATACATGAATGCCCAGTGGTTGCTACCAGTATAGTCGACTTGTAACAGCGCTTTGGTGGTGGGATTGATAACGAACCAACTCTGCAAATGGAAACTGAATTCGGGTTTATTCAGTTTTTCTGGTACTCCATACGCTTCTGCGTCAAACATCTGCTGATAGTAATGAAGCGTTGCAGTAGGCTGCCAGAAACCTAACTTTGGCGAGGCTGTGAGGGTGGCATAGACACGATCCTGATGGTCGAAGTTGACAGGTCGGAAGATAGCTATTTCTTTCTCTTCGTCATAGACTTCGCCGATGTGGGAAATTAAGTCGTTCTCGCGAGTATAACCAGTTGCGAAGTTCAGCCATGAATAGGTCAGGTTGAAATCAATGCTTTGACGTACTGATGGGCGTAACAACGGATTACCGCCTTCATAGAACATACGACTGTCATAGACAATCATCGAAGTCAGCATGTGGTAGAGTGGGCGAGTGATACGTTTGCTATAGCTCAGCTGAGCGCCCCACTTGTCTTTCTGCCATGCTACTGACAGATTAGGGAACCAGTCGTTATAGGTGCGGCTGGGCTCTTGCTGCCATTCGCCAAACGAGTAGTAGTCTGCTTTTACATGCTCAAAGCGGAGACCGGCATTCAGTCGCCATTGTCCTACCTGGCACTCATATTCAGCAAAACCGGCAATGTTCTGTTCTTTCATCTCGTTGTCTGTCTCTGGTATGATGCCTTCTTGATTGACATTGTGACCATAGCTCTTCGTGCTTGTGGCTTCTGTTCCACCACTCAGCACTCCTTTCCATACAGGATAAGCCAGTACCAACTTTCCTGCCATCATCTTACGGTTTTCATTGTTAAGGGTAGTGATAGTGCGATCACCCAGTTCTTTACTGAATTCCTGCTGGTTGAGATGATTCTCCGTTTTACGTTGCAGAATTGTCGCATTCAGGTCGATATTCAGTTTTCCTACCTTTCCCACATAGTATGTGTTCAGTTCCCATACAGGTTTGTCGAGTTCGTTGATATCAGTTTTCAAAAAGACGTCACTGTAATAAGACCCGTTTTTCTGATAGTTCTGATTCATGTCAGAATGATACTTGTTATAAAGAATATGCTGCGAAGAGAAACTCAGTCCGACAGAATGGTCGGTGTTGAAATCGTAACTCAGACCTGCCTGATACTGAAGTTGCGTCCAACTACTCCTAATGGGTAAACCTGCATCAACGTCAAACTTGTCTTTTTTGATATGCAGTTCCTGATGAATATCCTGATCATTGCTATAATGTCCGTTGTCAAGGGCAATATTGGCAAAAGCCTCTAGTCCACCTATACGATATTTCAATGTCAGATCATTGTAGTTATTCCATTTGTTGTTTTTCCATGTGTCGCTGGTTGCCATCAGACTCAGTCCCTCGCCTTGTGTCTTCAGTGTCTTGATACGGATGACGGCATTCACCTCAGCGTTATATTGTGCACCAGGAGCGGTGATGATATCTACACTCTTGACATCCACCGACTTGAGTTGTTTTAACTCACTGGCGTTACGTACCTTTTTATTATTGATATAGATCTCGGGTTCACCTTTGGCAAACACTTCGAACTTACCATCTTTACCTTGAATCATCGGCATCATTGAGAGTAAGTCGTCGGCAGTGCCTATATCGCGAAGAAGAGAATGCTGTATATCGATGGTCATGCCCCCTGTAGTCATTTTATATCGGGGTATCTCACCCTTTACCACGACACCATTGATCGTATAATTGTCAGGTTGTAATTGTATGGTTCCAACGTTCTCTTGTGTACAGATGCGATAGGTAGTCTTATAACCGACGAAGGTAATACGTGCCAATATTTTCTCTTGTTCGTAGGGTACCACAAATTGACCAGCCTCGTTGGACACACCACCTGAGAGCAGTACAGAATCAGCAGGGTTGAGGATAGCGACGTTGGCAAAGGGTAGCGGCTGTCCATGTTCGTCGATAATCGTACCAGTCAAATGCCTTTCTGTCTTGTAGGTACACTCCAAAAAGAATTTGTCATTATCCTTTGCGATGCGTACAGGATAGAAACCTACCACAGTGTGTAGTGCTTCTTCAAGACTCAGATGCTTGAAATTACATGTGACGGTGAAATCCTCCAGGTCGTTATATATGAAGGATATATTGTGGTTCTCTGTGACGGCATTAAGGTCTTCGAGTACCTTACTGAGCGACAGACCTTTGTACTGTCTGGAAATAGTCTGGGCTGCTGCAATGCTGGCAATCATGCACAGTAATAGCAGTATGATTATTTTTTTCATAAATCGTGTGATGGGGCGTTAGGGGTTTACAATCAGTTTGTTGTCCTCTATAGAGATATTCACGTGATTAAAGTGGTTGAGGTCGTCGACTACGCTTTCTATGGTAGCCGTACGGTCCCACTTGTAGTACAGACGCAGGTTGTGTACCTGCTCACTTTTGATGTCAGCCGCCTTATGGTAATAGAGGACTATATCCTTGATTATCTCATCGAGTGGTACATTCTCGAAGACATATGTCAGAGCAAGGGTATCGACAGGGGTAGCCTGACTCTCCGTGATGGTTTGTTGATGATGGACTTTCACAGAGGTTTGTTCCGTCTGTTGTGGTTGTTGTGACTGGCTTACGATGTGGATGGCAGCGTATGCAATACCAGAGAGCACGAGGATGCTGATGAACATGGCAGCCAGTTTCTTGAATGAGAGAGCTGAGGATACCTTGTCTTTCTTGGTCTTGAGACGTAGCAGGTCGGCAGCCTCCAACAGACCGTCGTAGTACTTTCTGCACTCAGC
The DNA here is from genome assembly GCA_902769805.1 of uncultured Prevotellaceae bacterium. Classification (GTDB taxonomy): domain Bacteria; phylum Bacteroidota; class Bacteroidia; order Bacteroidales; family Bacteroidaceae; genus Prevotella. The sequence continues at coordinate 43,620 of CACXQL010000029.1, read as the reverse complement.
GCATTCACTGAGATGGCGTTCACATTCATCCTTTACCTGAGGGTCTACCTCTTTGTCGAAGAGATCGACTACGATATTTTTGAATTCGTTACACTTCATACATTACTATTGTTTGATGATTGTTATCTGATACAGAGGAAGCGCGCATTCCTCGCCTGATTTTCTCTAATCCATACATGAATCTTGACTTGACGGTACTGAGGTTCACACCGATGATGTCTGCAATCTCCTTGAAACTCTTCTCGCCATAGAAACGCAAGCGGATCACCTCTGCTTGTTCATCGGGTATCGTTTCCAACAGTTGACAAATGCGACGGTATTCATGTTCCATCTCATCCTCTTCATCGAAAGATGGTGTTTTGAAGTTCTCTCCGTTCTTATCTGACAAAGGAACCATCTGTATCCGTCCTGCTGACCGTTGCTTGCTGATGCATAGGTTCATCAGACAGCGATAGAGGTATGCCATTGGATTTTTGATATCTGTTGATAGCGAGTCGTTATCGTCGGTATTCTTCATTCGCTCGTGAAATTGCAGGAAGAGGTCTTGTATGGCATCTTCTGCATCTTCGCTGTTACCTAGTCGGCAACAGGCGTAGCGCACCAGCCGTTGACGTTCGTCAGCCATCAGTCGTTCCAAGAACCTATATTTGTTTCTGATGCTAAAGAGTTTCATGCTCGTCTTTTTCTTTTTTATCTATTTGACGCAAAAATAACAAAAAAGACTTAATCTGCTATGAAAAATTTTATAGAATAGTTGGAAGTACAACGAAAAAGCCTCTTGACGTTGTGTCGTCAAGAGGCTTTTATCTATATATTTATAACTTATCCTTATTTGAGATTGGCGAGTTCGATGACTTTATCAACGGCAGCACTGAGCCCATCGACATCCTTTCCACCTGCTTGTGCGAAATGAGGTTGTCCGCCACCACCGCCTTGGATGAGTTTGGCTGCCTCACGAACCATCTGACCTGCATTCAAGCCATGGTCGCTGACCATATCGTCGCTCATCATGATGGACAGTTGAGGTTTGTTATTGTCGTGAGAGCCGATGACACAAAGGAGTGAGCCTTCGATGCTGGCACGAACCTTGAAGGCAAGGTCTTTGGCAGCAGCAGGTGACATGGGTAACACGGTGGCGACGACTTTCACGCCATTCACTTCACGAGCCTTCTCAACCAGTCGTTGGGCAGCACGTTCGACGGCTTGTGCCTGGAAACCTTCAATTTCCTTCTTCATAGAGTCGTGTTCCTCGATATATTTCTGGATAACGCCCTGTAGATCCTTCGCGTTATTGAAGAACGACCTGATATTTTTCAGGATGTCTTCCATCTGGTAGAAACGCTCTTCGCAGTCCTTACCTGTAGTGGCCTCAATACGACGGATACCGGCAGCTACACTGCTCTCAGAGATAATCTTGAAGAAACCGATACGGCCTGTTGAGCTGGCATGGATACCACCACAGAACTCACAGGACGGTCCGAAGCGTACGACACGCACCTTATCCCCATATTTCTCACCGAAGAGGGCGATGGCACCGAGTTTCTTTGCCTCGTCGAACGGAACGTCACGATGCTCGTCGATATGAATGTCCTGACGGATCATGTCATTGACCATCCGCTCCACCTGACGCAACTCCTCGTCGGTCACCTTCTGGAAGTGAGAGAAGTCGAAGCGCAGGGTGTCAGGTGACACATACGAACCCTTCTGCTCCACATGGTCGCCCAGTACCTGTTTCAACGCATAGTCGAGCAGGTGCGTAGCGGTATGGTTGGCGGCAGAAGCGTCACGCTTGTCGGTATCCACACATGCCATGAACTCCGCTGTGGGGTCTTTAGGCAGCTGCTTGACGATATGTACGCTCTGGTTGTTCTCACGCTTGGTGTCGATAATCTCGATGGTCTCATTCTCGTTGCAGAGCACACCGCAGTCACCGACCTGTCCACCCATCTCGCCATAGAAAGGAGTGGCGTCGAGAACCAGCTCATAGAACTCGTTCTTCTTCTGGGTTACCTTGCGGTAGCGCAGGATATGACAGTTGTATTCGGTATAGTCGTAGCCCACGAACTGCTGTTCGCCAGCCTTCAGTTCCGTCCAATCGCTGTTCTCCACAGCAGCGGCATTGCGGGCACGCTCCTTCTGTTTCTGCATCTCCACGTTAAACTGCTCCTCGTCAACGGTGAAGTTGTTCTCACGGCAGATCAGCTCAGTGAGGTCGAGGGGGAATCCGTAAGTGTCGAACAGACGGAAAGCCTGTACGCCATCCAGCTGGTTCTTACCTTCAGCCTTTAACTTCTCCATTGCATCGTTCAGCATGGCGATACCCTTGTCGAGGGTACGCAGGAAAGACTCCTCCTCCTCTTTGATGACCTTGGTGATCAGTGTCTGCTGAGCCTTCAGCTCAGGGAAGGCATCGCCCATCTCATGAACGAGGGTGGGAACGAGCTGATAGATGAATCCGTCCTTCTGACCGAGGAAGGTATAGGCATAGCGGACGGCACGGCGCAGGATGCGGCGGATCACATAACCCGCCTTGGCATTTGAGGGCAGCTGTCCGTCAGCGATGGAGAAGGCAACGGCACGCAGGTGGTCGGCACATACTCGCATGGCGACATCCGTCTCTTCCTTCTCTCCATATTTCATGCCGCAGATCTGCTCCTCCGCCTTGATGATAGGCTGGAAGACATCCGTGTCGTAGTTGGAGTGCTTCCCCTGCATCATACGTACCAGACGCTCGAAGCCCATACCGGTGTCGATGACGTTCATGGAGAGCTTCTCCAGTGAGCCGTCAGCCTTGCGGTTATACTGCATGAACACGAGGTTCCATATCTCGATGACCTGCGGGTGGTCCTTGTTGACCAGTTCACGACCCGTAGGACCGTTCTTCTTCTCTTCCTCCGTGCGGGAGTCGACATGAATCTCAGAGCAGGGACCACAGGGACCTGTGTCGCCCATCTCCCAGAAGTTGTCGTGCTTGTTGCCGTTGATGATATGGTCGGCAGGCACATGTTTCAGCCAGTAGCCGGCAGCCTCGTCGTCACGCTCCAGTCCCTCAGAGGCGTCACCCTCGAAGACGGTGACATATAGATCCTCAGGGTTCAGTTTCAGCACGTCCACCAGGTATTCCCATGCCATATCAATGGCACCCTCCTTGAAATAGTCGCCGAACGACCAGTTGCCGAGCATCTCGAACATGGTGTGGTGATAGGTGTCATGACCCACCTCTTCCAAGTCGTTATGCTTACCGCTGACACGCAGGCACTTCTGGGTATCGGCACGACGGCGTGGCTCTGGGTCACGTGTGCCCAATATGATATCCTTCCACTGGTTCATTCCCGCATTGGTGAACATCAGGGTAGGGTCGTCCTTAATCACCATAGGAGCAGAGGGCACGATAGCATGCTGCTTCTGCTCGAAAAACTTCTTAAACGATTCACGAATCTCGTTAGCTGTCATCATATTATTTACTATTTGACAATTTACTATTTACAAATTTGAGTGCAAAGTTACGAAAAAACGAGAGAAAAGCCAAATTTATTTGAGCTTTTCCGAGTGCATAGTAAGTTCGGCGAAACCAAAGTTACGAAAAAGCCAGAGAAATACAAAGTATTTCCCCGACTTTTATCTACGTATCGCTTTCTTTTAGGGGCTATTGAACGGATAGAATCATCGTCGTTCCCTCTTTCAGTCCATCGGAATGACACTTCAACTTTATATTCCCTGCATCACGATTACTTTGTATCAGCACTTGTGCAAGACCATTGAAAGCTGGAATACAGAACTCCTTACAGTCTATGTCTTTAGGATGGTCGGCACCCAGATAGGAAGGATCACCATTGCCCACACCAATGATACGTCCATTACCCTCCAAACGGAGCGTCAGCATCGGACAGGCATTAGGAACGATACGTCCTTTAGCATCTTGTATTTCGATGGTGACGACAGCCACATCCCTTCCGTCTGAGGTGATGGTCGGACGATTACTCTTGACGATTATCTTGTCAGCAGGCTTCGTCGTTTCAATGGTCTCAGTGAGTATTTGCTTGCCATTCTTATAGCCAACAGCTACTACCTTGCCAGGCTGATAGGTCGCCTTCCATTTCAAATGCCCGTTCTTTGGCATTGTTTGTCGTCCGAGATTCTTGCCATTGACTATCAGTTCTACCTCGTCGCAGTTGCTGTATGCCCATAGTTCTATCTCTTCACCTTCATGACCTTGCAGGTTCCAGTGAGGGAAGATATGCAGGGTAGGTTCTTCTGTCCACCAAGACTTCAGATACCACGCTTCATCTTTCCAGAAACCACAGTAGTCAAGGATGCCGAATTCGGAGTCGGTGGCAGGATATTTCAACGGATTAGGCTCTCCACGATAGTCGAAACCTGTCCAATAGAACACTCCTGCTGCCCAGTCGTGGTCGGCGTAGAACTGCCATCCGCGTTCAATGACATTCTCTATTCCAGGTTTGTCCCCCCTGTTGATAGCTGTCATTCTGCCTGGCTGGTCAGGACTGTTGAAATAGATGCCTCTTGTTCCACAACCTGTAGTCTCCTCTGTGCCTACAATCTTCCACGTGGGATTTGCCTTCTTGCGGTTTTCGACATCATTCTGTACGATATAGTTGAAGCCTACAACATCCAATCCTTTAATCATCTCCACACCTCCTGCATTGGCGATAGTGGAATGACGAGTGGGGTCTAATAGATGAGTATATTCTCGCATAGCAGCAGCAATACGCGTACCTTGAATGGTATTCTCGAGACCCCATTCCTCGTTGCCATCGCTCCAGAGAATGACAGAAGGATGATTGCGATCGCGCTTAATCATGTTCTCCAGCAGGCGCAGATGTTCTGTATTGATACCTGTCAATCGGTTTTCATCGATAACGAGGATACCTTCTCGGTCACAGACATCCAACTGAGCAGGCGTCATGGGGTTGTGGGAGGCGCGATAGGCATTACATCCGAATGCCTTTAACTGCTGGATGCGCCATTCCATCAGTGCTACAGGAATAGCAGCACCAACGCCCGCATGGTCTTGATGCATGTTCACACCTTTCAATTTCAGGGGCTTTCCATTGAGGATGAACCCTTTGTCGGCATCAAATTCTACCTTACGGATACCTGTTGGAGTGATATATTCATCAACCACTTTGTTGTTGACCAATACTCTGGTGACAACCTTATAAAGATAAGGATCCTCAGGACACCATAGGCGAGGCTCGAAGACAGTCATCAGTTGTTTGCACTTGAGTGTCTGTTTGCCTTTGAGTTCTAAAATCTCTCTGGCAGCAAAGTCTACATCCTTTCCTTCAGCATCAACTAGTTTCGTTGCGACAATACATGTCTGTGTCTCAACACTATTGTTATGCACCTCTGTCTCTACAGTGACTGAGGTCTTGAGAAAGTCTTTGTCGATATCGGTATAGACAAAAGTACCAAAGGGAGCCACACTGACAGTGCCTGTCTTGATGAGCCATGCATCACGATAGATGCCTGCTCCCTCATAGAACCAGCCTTCTTCCAAGGTGGCATCGGCACGAACACAAATGAGGTTATCGCCTCCATAGTTGACATATTCTGTTACGTCATATACCTGTGTGGCATAACCACTGGGCTCTGTACCCAGATAAAAACCATTGAACCACACACGGGCATTGCGGAAGATACCATCAAACTGCAGCATGATGCGCTTGCCTAAGTCCTCTTTGGCGATGGGGAGCATCTTACGATACCAGCCTATACTGGTCTCCGGATATTTATATCCGACAGTCTTATAACCATGTGAATGACTGGCTTCTGGCGCATAGGGCAGGGTAGTCACCCAGTCATGAGGCACTCGCACCTCTTCCCATTTTGAGTCATCAAACTTCATGGCGTATGGTCCTTCATTGTGAATGGAGTTGGCTTTTGTCAGATAGTTAAAGTACTCCGTTCCACATCCGAAGTCCTTGGCAGGATCGGAAGCGTTTCCGAAAGCAAACTTCCATCCTTCATCCAGTCGGATAGTCTCTCTTACGCCCTGGGCATTCAGCGTAAGGACAGTCATCCATACACCTGCCAACGTCATCAGTTTTCTTATACTACTCATCATCATTTCGGTTTAGTTATTTGTTATGACTTTAGATTTCTTTTGCAAAGATACTACTTTTTCCTGAATCATGCAACTAAAAAGTATGCGGAATGTCAGATGTTTCAAACAAAGAAATGCTTCCTTTAGGGATGATAGAGGCTCTATACGCGGTATGCTAAGCTTTAAAGCACGGAATAGAAATGGGAGCTGTGAGGTTTCAGCTACAGGCGAAAGGTCTTTCACCTATAGGTGCAAGATCTTGCAGCTGCAGGTGAAAAGTCTTTCACCTATAGCTGAAAGACAGAAAGGATGCTCCTTATTCCGCGAAAGTGCCGTGCAAACGCCCCGAAAGGAGGCACCTTTCTCCCCGATAACCCTATGCAAACGACAGGAAGGGTTGGCATATACTCGTGAAACGAAGGAATGCCTGTCCTTTTAATAATAGGTGATAGTTCTTTCCTGGATATAGTATTCTTTGCTGTAATCCTTGGCAGGATTCTCGTTACCCTCATACGCTTCGGTGGTCTGCATGATGTCGTAATACATCTCGCGCGCCGTCCAGTTGCCTTTCTCGTCGAACTTCGTGTATTTATAGCGGATATCCGTCTTGTAAATGTCTGCACAGGCAACTCCGTCGATATGCATGCTACTTGGATATAGCTGGTCGTCCTTATAGGTAAGAGCGTAACTTTCTCCTTCTTCCCAGCCAGCCCATTCAATGGAGTTGATACGTCCTTGTTTGTCGTATTCGAAAGAGTAATCATAGCCTTCCCAGTGATTTGCATTCTCGCGGTTGGAGTAGTTGGTGATGCGTCCCTCCTTGTCACGAGTCATCTTCGATTCCTTCGAGCGTCCCTTGATGAACTTACCATCGGCATCATAGACATACGGATTGGCATAGGAGTCCAGTGTCACACGTCCTTTCTCGTCAAAGGTAGTGAGGCTGTCCGTTCTGTTGGAAACCATTCCCTTGACCAGTTTGTCGCCCTCAAGTGTTGCCATAAATGTCGTCGTTACCACTTTCGCCACACAACCGTTAAGACCGAATGTCTTCGCATCCGTAGTGTTATAGTCTAGGTTCGGCTTTTCCTCTTCTATTGCTGCGCTATCGGCTACCGACGTACTATCGTTGGTACTGTCGGCATCATTTGTCTTGCCATTTTGTTTGCATGAGCTCACCATGAATACGATGGCGAGGGTAGTCAGAAAGAATAAATACTTTTTCATTGTTGTCAATTCTTGAGGTAAAGTTTATTTCGCAGGCAAAGATACAATTAAATAAGGAGAATTCCAAATGGAGATGAAAATTTTTCGATTGTCAAATAAACTTTTACTTCTCTTTTCCGTCTAAGGAATAAAAGAACATATAAAAACCTTACATTATTAATTAATAACAAAAAAGAAACAACAATGAAAAAAGTAATTTGTATGCTGGCACTGCTGGCTGGAACAATGACGATGTTTGCACAGACAAAGTTCCACGACCTTGAGTTCAATGAGGTAACAGGTCCCGTTAAGTGTATTAAGTCTTCTGTTATGGGTCAGAGCCAGACGACCACTTTCACGCAGGATGGTAAGATGCAGCGTGAGGGAATGTCGGATGTCGTCTATGACGCAGACGGTTATATCCAGTCAGCTGCGATGGATATGCGCGGACAGAAGATGCCTATGAAGTTCAAGTGGGAGAATGGAAAGCTGGTGAGCCAGATCATGAGCATGATGGGTAATGAGATGGAGATCAAGATTACCTATAATGACAAAGGTGCCCGTGCAGGACAGTCCATGGACTTTAACGGACAGACGATGAATATCCCTTATACAGATTACAAATATGACGATCACGGTAACTGGATCAGTCGTAAGACCTCTATGATGGGACAGGAGATGGAAGAGAATCGTACCATCGAATATTTTGAATAACAGAATAGCTCATTGGTGTAAAGAGGACGGATATCTTATCAGTCCTCTTTTTGTTGATGCAAACAACAAAAACATCCATAAGATTTGGTGGTTTGAAAAGAAACTACTATCTTTGCAAAAATAACAATAAGGACTATGGCACTGAATCTGAACAAGAACTTGAAACTGTACTACTCCATCAAGGAGGTGGCAGAGATGTTTAGCGTGAATGAGAGTACGTTACGCTACTGGGAGACAGAGTTTCCTTATCTGAAACCGAAGACGAGTGGTCCTGCCAAGATTCGTCAGTATCAGCAAAAGGATATTGACCAGATACGGTTGATTCATAATCTTGTGAAGGTGCGTGGCTTTAAACTTGCTGCTGCCAAGAAAATCATCAATGCCAATCGTGACGGTGCGGACAAGCGGTCAGAGGTGCTTACGAAACTGATAGATGTCCGTGAGCAGCTTCAGGCATTGAAAAAGCAGATGGATTTTCTGCAATAGGTATCAGATAATCTGTGTGACTTCCTGAAGTCCCTCAATCTTCTTCAGCTGGTCGATAATCTCTTTCACGTCCTCGCGGTCGTGGACACGGAGTTCGATGGAGCCGTCGAAGACACCCTCTTCGCTGGTGATGGTAAACTTATGGATATTAACATTCATCTGAGAAGAGATGATGCTGGAGATATCCATTACCATACCCATGCGGTCTATACCTTCAATGTGGATGGTAGCATCGAAGAGGAGACGTTTGTGCATATCCCATTTGGCGTCCAGGATACGATTGCCATAGCTGGTCTTGAGCTTGGCAGCCACAGGACAGGAACGCTTGTGAATCTCTACACGGTGCTTGTTGTCTATAAAGCCGAGGATGTCGTCTCCAGGAATAGGATGGCAACAATGACGGAACTTAAACTGTCCGATGTTATCGTCGTTGATATAGATAGGCTTCTTGCGGTTGAAGTCCTCTGTAACAACAAAGAGGTCCTGTGTTGTCGCATCCTCTTTCTTCTGTTTGTTCCTGCCTAAGAAAGGAACCAGGCGACGCCAGCCTTTCTTGCCAGCCTCTCCGCCATTCCTGCCTTGTATCTCATCAAGGTCTTTCTCGCCAAGCAGGATCGTTTTCTCACCTAATGCCTGGAAGAACTCTTCGCGGTTGCGTTCCTCGTGGAATGATGCCAGCAGGTCTGCCACAGCCACTGTGTTCTCGATGTCGTTCTTCTTAAGGAAGGCATCCAGGATCTCCTCTCCTCGTTTCTGGATCTCACGACCATCTCGTCGAAGGATAGCCTGTATCTTTGCCTTTGCCTTTGCTGTTGAAACGAAGTTAATCCATGATGCCTGCACATGCTGTGCCTTTGAAGTCAGGATCTCCACCTGGTCTCCACTATTGAGTTTATGACTCAGTGGTACGAGTTTATGGTTAACCTTGGCTCCAATACAATGGGAACCTAAGAAGGTGTGGATGCTAAAGGCGAAGTCAAGGGCAGTACAACCTGTAGGCATTGTCTTGATTTCTCCCTTGGGGGTGAATACAAATATCTCAGAAGCGAAAAGGTTGAGTTTGATGGCATCCAGGAAGTCCATCGCATCAGGCTGGGGGTCATCAAGGATTTCCTTGATAGTACGTAGCCACTCATTCAGTTCTGTCTCGTCCTCCGTAAACTCTTTCTCCATGCCGTCCTTATATTTCCAATGGGCGGCAAAGCCCTGTTCTGCAATCTCGTTCATGCGGTCGGAACGAATCTGTACCTCAATCCATCGCCCTTGTTTCGACATTAACGTGACATGCAGTGCCTGATAGCCGTTGGCTTTCGGATGACTCAGCCAGTCGCGCAGGCGGTCAGGATGTGACTTGTAGATCTTAGAGATTGCCACATAGATATTGAAGCACTCGTTCACTTCCTCCTCTCGTTTGTTGGGTGTGAAGATGATGCGAACAGCAAGAATATCATATATCTCATCAAAGGTGACGTGTTTGTTCTGCATCTTACTCCAGATGGAGTAGGGCGTCTTAACGCGTTCCTTGATCTCATATTTGATATTCATCTGTTTGAGCGCCTCTTCTATGGGTGCCGTAAACTGGTCAAAGAGCTCCCTACGGGAAGCCTCAGTAGAGGCGAGTTTAGTCTTGATGCTTTTATATTCGTCAGGATGTTCGTACTGGAAACTCAGGTTTTCCAGTTCAGACTTGATCTTATAAAGTCCCAGACGGTTGGAGAGGGGCGCATATATATATAAGGTCTCGCCGGCTATCTTATATTGTTTGTTGGCTGGTTGTGACTCTAAGGTGCGCATATTATGCAGACGGTCACAGATCTTGATGAGGATGACACGGATATCATCGCTCATTGTCAGAAGCAGTTTCTTGAAGTTCTCTGCCTGGGCGGAAGCCTGTTCTCCAAAGATACCGCCACTGATTTTAGTGAGTCCGTCAACAATCTGGGCGATCTTAGAACCAAAGATATTCTCAAGATCCTCTGTCGTGTAGTCAGTATCCTCTACGACATCATGGAGCAGAGCGGCACAAATACTGGTAGAACCGAGTCCTACTTCCTCGCAGGCTATTTGTGCAACAGCAATAGGGTGCATGATATAAGGCTCACCAGACAGACGGCGTACACCTTTGTGCGCCTGACGGGCAAAATTGAATGCCTTGGTGATGATATCGACCTTCTTACGGTGACGTGAGGCGAGATAGCAGTCTAACAGGTGTTGGAAGGCACCATTGATAAGCTGCTCGTCAGCATCTTCACGTATTCTCTGCTCTTCGTCCATAATGATATAGATTATCTGCGTCTTCTCTTCTTGCCTTTGGCTTTACCCTTGGATTTGCTCTTGGCGGCACGTCTGGATACTTTCGCTTTCTTGCCTCCACGACGAGCCTTGGCGTTACGCCCAGCGCGTCCTTTCTTTCCTCTCTTGTAGAATCGCTTGCTCTTATGATAATAGGTGGGGGTATAGTCATTGACTTCTACAATGGCGCGATTTGTCAATAGCTCGCTGGCCCTGTAGTTGTAGATGGCATCCTCCATCTCTATGAATCTGTTGACATCTGCTTGTGGTAAACGGAGCGCATAAGGCTCGGTGTCACCAGGGATAATATCATGGCGATACATGGGATTAAGGGCACGCAACATCTCTATGTCAATACCCAGCACATTTGATACCTGCTCCAGATGCAGTCTCCTGGTAATCATGATGGTGTCAGTCTGGGCAGGCAGACGACTGCCCATCGGACAGATATTATGCAAGGAGTAGTAAGTCATCATATAGTTGGCAGCGATGAAAGCAGGCACATAGCCACGTGTCTCCCTGGGCAGATAGGGGTAAATATGCCAATAGTCCTTGGAACCGCCGGAACGTTGAATAGCCTTGCTGACATTACCAGGACCACAGTTGTAGGCAGCAATCACCAAGTTCCAGTCGCCAAAGACCTTATAGAGGTCACTCAACAGATGTGCGGCGGCATAGGATGCCTTGATGGGGTCCCTGCGCTCGTCCACCAGAGAGTTGATCTTCAGATTGTATTGCTTACCAGTGGCAAGCATAAACTGCCAAAGACCAGTAGCTCCTACACGTGAGACAGCTCGTGGATTCAGGGCGGACTCAATGACTGGCAGGTATTTCAGTTCCAATGGAATCTGATATGCCTCAAGTGCCTCTTCGAAGATTGGTATGTAGAAATTGCTGGCTCCTAACATATAAGAGATGGTACCACGCAACCGTGTGCAGTATCTGTCGATGAAGTTCTGTACTACGTTGTTGTGTGCCATCTCCATAACGGTAGGCATACGGGAAAGCCTGTCAATGAAAACTTCTGTCGGATAGGAAGGATTCTCATTCTTCATGTTACAGTCATTTGATGTGAGGTATGTCTTTGACATATACTCATTAAGAAGACTGTCTAAGTCATAGGTCATTGCCTCCGGGAACTCAATGACTTCCTCGTTACCGCTCTGGTCGATGACGACAATCTCATCCTCCTCATCCACCTCATCCTCGGTATCTGTTTCCACTTGTGCCTGAACGGCGATTGACATGCCAAACAATATGGCGAGCATCATCAGTAGTTTCTTGCTTATCATTATCTTTTGGATTTTACTTTAGAAATTTAACGTGCAGTTGACTCCCAAAGACTGTGCCTGCAACGGATTGCCGCCAGAGTGGTTGGGAATGACGGTAGGCTCGACCTTTAAGCTCAGGTCTTTGGAAATATCGAAGGCAGAAAGCTCTGCGTCAACATAGGCATCAATGACAGAGAGCGCATAGACTCCTATCATCACGAAAATACTCATGTCGCGCCAGCGACGGTATTTGTCCTTGCGGTTCTTAAAGATTTCCTTATAGCGTGCCTCATTAGAGCTGTTAATCTCAACGCCCAGATGCAGGAACTTGTTATAGCTTGCCGTATATGGGTCGTTGTCCATGATGTCCAGATAAGCCTGCGAATAATCCTTGTACATCATATTATTCCATGTCAGCGCGTAGATACACCCGATGAAACCACCATAGATGATGGGCAGCTTCCAGTATTTGCGGTTGTATATCTGTCCTGCGCCAGGTAACACCAAGGCAAGCCACAACGCGCGCTTGGGGTCTGGTCTCCATGTTGTCCAATCCCGTTTGGGCTTGGTTATTCGTGTGGAGTCGATCATGACAGACTGTACAGGCTCTTCCTGTTTCATGTTAACAGAGTCGTTGCGTGTGAGGGAGTCTATTCGTGCCAGCATGATGTCTATACTGTCGTTAGACACTTTGGAAATCTTGTTTTGCGCCATAACGCATGTCACCGTCACCGTCATCAGGATGAGGATGATGATACGCTGGAAGGATATGACGCAAGGATATTTCAAGGTCTCTTTTATTTGTTGTTTACACTGTCAAGCGTATTCATGATACGCTCCAACTCCTCCTCGTTATTGAAGGGGATGCTGATTTTCCCTTTACCCTTTGAGGAACAGGTCATCTGTACTTTTGTCTGGAAGAACTGGGCAAGGCGCTCCTTGAGGACGTTAAATTCCTCTGGCAGTTGCGATTTTGCTACCACTTTACCTTTTACGGTCTTGACATCCTCACCGTTTTTGATAGCTTGCACCATCTCCTCCACCTTACGGACAGAGTATTGCTGTTTCTGGATCTCCTTGAAAAGCTTGATTTGTGTCGATGGACTGTCAATAGCCAGCAGGGCACGGGCATGTCCCATGTCTATCTCATGATTCTTCAAAGCCATCTGTACCTGTGCAGGAAGCTTCAGCAGTCGCATGAAGTTTGTGACGGCGGCACGGCTCTTGCCAACACGCTTGGAGATCTTCTCCTGTGTCATCCCTGTCGTCTCTGCCAGATGCTGGTAGGCGAGTGCAACCTCAATCGCATTCAGGTCTTCACGCTGGATATTCTCCACCAATGCCATCTCCATGACCCCTTCGTCTTCTACAGTACGGATATAGGCAGGAATGGTCTTAAGACCAGCCAGTTGGGAGGCACGCCAACGGCGTTCGCCAGCAATGATCTGGTATTTCCCGTTGTCTATCTGTCGCAAGGTGATAGGTTGGATGATGCCAATCTCCCGGATACTGTTTGCCAGTTCCTGTAGTGCTTCCTGGTCAAACTCGCGACGGGGCTGGTTAGGGTTAGGTTCTATCAGGGATATCTCAATCTCATTCAGGTTGGAGCTTCCCTGGGTGTGTACGTCACTGGTATCAATCAGTGCATCCAGTCCACGACCACCACCGATGTCATCCAGTCCGCGTCCCAATACGCTCCTGTCGTATTTCTTTCTTACTGCCATTTATTTCTCGTTCTTGTTAATAATTTCCTTTGCCAAGGCAAGGTGGTTCTTGGAGCCTGTCGAGTCTGCATCATACAAGATAACAGGGAGACCATGACTCGGACTCTCGGATAGTTTGACGTTACGCTGAATAACAGTCTTGAATACCAGTTCTTGGAAATGCCGCTTGACCTCGTCATAAATCTGGTTGGCGAGGCGAAGGCGGGAGTCGTACATCGTCAAGAGGAATCCCTCGATCTCCAGTTTCGGATTCAGTTTGCTTTTGATGATACGGATGGTATTCAATAACTTACTGATACCCTCCAGTGCAAAGTATTCACATTGTACTGGTATGATAACGGAGTTAGCTGCAGTAAGGGCATTGACGGTAATCAGACCTAACGAAGGAGAACAGTCTATGAGGATATAATCGTACTCGTCACGGATAGGTGCCAAAAGTTGTGCGATGACGTTCTCCCTGTTCTTCAGGTTTAACATCTCGATCTCAGCTCCGACAAGGTCAATATGGCTCGGTATGATGTCCAGACCGTCAATGTCTGTTGTGTAGATGGCATCGCGTACGTCTGCCTTGTCTATGATACACTCATAGAGAGAGCATTCCACTTCTTTGATATCCACACCCAGTCCACTGGAAGCATTTGCCTGAGGGTCTGCATCCACCACAAGCACCGTCTTTTCCAGTGTGGCGAGTGAGGCGGCAAGGTTGATGGCAGTGGTTGTCTTTCCCACACCGCCTTTTTGGTTTGCTAAAGCAATAATTTTACCCATAATCAATCTTAATGAAGATATAATAGGGTGCAAAGGTACGAATTTTCTATGAGAATCGGTCAAATATCAACCTTTTTTAGTAAATTTGCAAGCAAATAGAAAAAATATTAATGGAAAATAAGAGACCTTTCATTCTGATATCCAATGATGATGGCTATGAAGCAAAAGGCATTCATTGTCTGGTAGAACTTATTCGTGATATGGCTGACATATTAGTCTGTGCCCCAGATGGAGCACGTAGTGGCTATGCATGTGCTTTTTCTGCAACACATCCTTTAACGTTGACTTGTCGACATCAGGAACCGGGTTTGGATATATGGTCATGTAACGGTACTCCTGTAGATTGTGTGAAGATTGCATTGGCTGAACTTTGCGGGAATCGTCGTCCACAAATGGTGATAGGGGGTATCAACCATGGAGATAATGCTTCTGTCAATGCACATTATAGTGGTACGATGGGAGTGACATTGGAAGGATGTATGAAATATATACCTTCTGTAGCATTCTCTCTTTGTGACCATTCAGATGATGCAGATTTCCGTCCGTTAGAACCTTTGGTACGTCAGATAGTAAGAAAGGTCCTTGATGAAGGATTGCCGAAAGGTGTCTGCCTGAATGTCAATTTCCCGTTAGTGGAAAAGTATCAAGGGGTAAGGGTGTGCCGTATGGCAGCAGGCACATGGGGGCATGAAGTCGTGAAATGCCATCATCCGCGCGGTTATGACTATTGGTGGATGGTTGGAAAGTATACCAATGACGAGCCGGAAGCAGAGGATACGGATAACTGGGCCTTGCGGCATGGTTACGTGGCTATCACGCCCACACGTATCGATGTGACTTCCTATGAGATGATAGAACAGATGAAAGACTGGGATTTATGAAGTATTATCTGATAGCAGGGGAGGCGAGTGGTGACCTGCATGCGTCACATCTGATGCAGTCACTGAAGAAACAGGATGCAGCTGCTGAGTTTCGCTTTTTCGGTGGTGACCTGATGACGGCTGTCGGAGGTACCAGGGTCAGACATTACAAAGACCTCGCCTATATGGGTTTCATCCCTGTCCTGCTCCATCTGCCTACAATACTTCGCTATATGAGGATGTGTAAGCAGGATATCCTTCAGTGGCATCCAGATGTTGTTATCCTTGTCGACTATCCTGGCTTCAACCTGAAGATTGCCAAGTTCGTCAAGCAAGAGACCAAGATACCTGTCTTTTACTATATCGCCCCCAAGATATGGGCATGGAAGGAGTACCGCATCAAGAATATCAGACGGGATGTTGATGCCCTTTTCTCGATACTTCCCTTTGAAGTGGATTTCTTTGAGAAGAAACATCATTATCCGATTCATTATGTGGGGAATCCCACCGCCCAGGAAGTACGAGAGTTCTTACAAAAATCAGATTACTCAGAATATTCGGATTATTCAGAAAAACCCATTATCGCCTTGTTAGCTGGTTCCCGCCAACAGGAGATCAAGGATAATCTCCCAGCAATGATAGCCGCCACGCGACACCTGACGGCACAGTATGATATTATCATAGCAGGTGCTCCGGGTATCGAGCGTTCCTATTATGACAGGTTCCAGCAAGGGACACCTGTCCGACTGGCAGAGAATCAGACTTATGCCCTGCTGGCAAAAGCGACGGCAGCCTTAGTGACGAGTGGTACGGCAACCTTGGAGACGTGTATGTTCCGTGTACCGCAGGTTGTATGCTACTATACACCATTACCCCGTATCATTGGCTATCTGAAGCGTCATTTCCTGAAGGTGAGGTATATCTCCTTGGTTAACCTGATTGCAGACAAGGAGGTAGTGACAGAACTGGTGGCAGATACCTTTAGTGTGGAGAATATCCGTCATCACCTGGAGACCATCCTTCCGGGAGGTCCCCAAAGACAGGCGATGCTGGAAGACTATGAGGAGGTGCATCGCCGGTTGGGAGATAGTTATGCTCCTGATGTGGCTGCCCAACAGATCTACAGAATATTAAATAACAATCAAAATAATTAATACGTTTATGAAAACATTTTTATCCTGGTTGGGATTTGACTCCCAGAAACACTCTATCAAAGTAGAGATGATGGCAGGACTGACAACCTTCCTTACCATGTCGTATATCTTAGCAGTCAACCCGATTATCCTTAGTGAGACGGGAATGGACAAAGGTGCTGTGTTTTCGGCGACAGTGATTGCCGCCGTGGTGGCTACTCTCGTGATGGCATTCTATGCGAAGATGCCGTTTGCCCTTGCCTCGGGTATGGGACTCAATGCCTTCTTTGCCTATACGCTGGTGCTGGTGATGGGCTATACATGGCAGGAGGCTCTTGCTGCGGTATTGGTAGAGGGTGTCTTCTTCATCATCCTGACGATTTTCAAAGTGCGTGAGGCAATCGTGAACTCTATCCCCCTGAACCTCCGCTACTCTATCTCTGTGGGCATCGGCTTGTTCATTGCCTTCATCGGACTGAAAAACGGCGGTATCGTCGTTGCCAATGAGGCGACAGTCACAGGCTTGGGACCTTGGACACCCACTTCTATTGTAGCTATCTGCGGTATCCTGTTAGGTGCCATTCTGCTTACCTTGAAGGTAAGGGGAGCTTTGTTCTTCACCATTCTCATCATGACAATAGTTGGTATTCCTTTCGGAGTGACACACCTTCCAGAGAATTTCACCATATTGAGTCTTCCGTCCTCGATAGAACCTGTGGCACTGAAGATGGACTTCACCCGTTTCCTGTCGTTGGACATCGATTATTATGTCGTGGTAGCAACCCTGTTGTTCATGGATCTCTTTGACACCATCGGCACACTGATAGGTGCCTCTACGGGTGCCGGCATGCTGGATAAGAAGACGGGTAAGATACCCAACCTGAACAAATCACTGATGGCAGATGCTATTGGTACGACAATGGGAGCCCTTTGCGGAACCTCTACTGTGACAACTTACGTGGAGAGTACGACAGGTATTGTGGAGGGTGGTCGTACAGGACTTACCGCAGCGACAGTCGCATTGTTGTTCTTCCTGTCTTTGTTCTTCTCGCCGATCTTCCTGATGATTCCTTCTGCCGCTACCACCAGTGCCCTGTTCCTGGTGGGTGTGATGATGCTCCGCCAGATTGTGCATATTGACTTTGTCGATTTCTCGGAGTCGATGCCGTGTTTCACGACAATCCTGATGATGCCGTTTACGGCAAGTATCTCCGAGGGTATCGTCTTGGGATTGCTGGCTTATGTTTTTGTGAAAGTATGCACGGGACGCCATCGTGAGCTTTCTGCCACGATATATATCCTTGCCGCCTTCTTCATATTGAAATATATCGCTCCGTTATTGTAATCAATTATTAAAATAATATCGTTATGAAAAAACAAGTTCTTTCATTATTGTTCCTTGCCTCCTGTATGACGGTAGGGGCACAGAACATCCAGGTGCATTATGACTTTGGTCGTAACATCTACACAGGCGAGGAAGCCGGTCGTCAGAAGGTGACAATCACCCTTGAACAGTTCAAGGCAGACAAGTGGGGTTCTTGGTTCTATTTTGTAGATGTTGACCTGAGCAGTCATTTCACGGAGAGTGCTTATACGGAGATTGCCCGTGAGTTCAACTTAGGAAAGCAGTCACCTTTTGCTGCCCATATCGAGTATGACGGTGGCCTGAGTCGTAGTGGCAGCTTCCAACAGGCTGCGTTGTTAGGTGCCGCCTATAACGGACACTCTGCCGATTTCTCCAAGACATGGTCTGTGCAGTTGCTCTATAAGCAGTATTTCAAGAGCTATGAAAACACACATTCCTATGCCAGTGCGCAACTGACGGGTGTCTGGGGATTGAACTTCTGCAATAACAAACTGCGTTTTGCAGGCTTTATCGACTTCTGGCGTGGTGAGAAAGCTGACAGGCACGGTTGTCTGGTGATTCTCTCTGAGCCCCAGCTGTGGTATAATTTCACCGAGCACTTCAGTGTGGGTACGGAGTGGGAGTTCAGTAATAACTTCGTGTATAACTCCGATCCTGAGAGTTCGAAGACTTTCTTCTGGAATCCGACTTTAGCTGTTAAATGGAACTTTTAGGAATTGAAGAATTGAAGGACACCATCGTAGGTGTACAGTTCCTATTTGTCGCCTTCGGTTCTACGGTATTAGTGCCATTGTTAGTAGGACTTGATCCTGCTACGGCATTGTTTTCGGCAGGTATCGGCACGTTCATCTTCCATTTGGTAACAAAAGGGAAGGTGCCCATCTTCTTAGGTTCCAGTTTTGCCTTTATCGCTCCTATCATTGCTGCCGCCAAACAATGGGGCATGCCTGGTACGATAGCAGGTATCGCAGGTGTCGCCTTGGTTTATTTCATCATGTCGGCATTGATTAAGTGGCAAGGTAAGAAACTCCTGGATCGCTTGTTCCCTCCAGTGGTGATAGGTCCTGTGATTATCCTTATCGGCTTGTCGCTGTCTTCTGCTGCCGTCGATATGGCGAAGGAGAACTGGCTACTTGCCATTATCTCATTAATCACGGCGGTTATCGTACTGACCTTTGGAAGAGGAATGATGAAACTGGTACCTGTGGTATGTGGTATCATTGTGGGTTATATTGTGGCAGTCTGCATGGGATTGGTAGACTTCTCCGCTATTGCTGCCGCTCCATGGTTTGCATTGCCTAATTCTCTTGCTCATTTCCAGTTACCTCAGTTTGCATGGGAGCCATTTATCTATATGATACCTGTGGCTATTGCCCCAGTGATTGAGCATATTGGTGATGTCTATGTAGTTGGTGCTGTTGCGGATAAGGACTTTGTCAAAGACCCCGGACTCCATCGTACGATGCTGGGTGACGGTCTTGCCTGTCTTGCTGCTTCATTCTTCGGAGGTCCTCCAGTGACTACCTATAGTGAAGTGACGGGTGCCATGCAGATCACGCGAGTCAGTCATCCCCAGGTTATTCGTGTTGCTGCTGGTACTGCCATCATTTTCTCCGTCATCGGTAAGTTGAGTGCAGTCTTACAAAGTATTCCCTCTGCTGTGTTAGGTGGTATCATGCTTCTGTTATTTGGTACCATTGCCAGTGTGGGTATTCAGAACTTGATGAACCACAAGGTGGATCTCAACGAGACGCGTAATATCATTATTGTCAGTGTTACTCTGACTTCAGGTATTGGTGGTGCCATTTTTACCTATGGTACCTTCGCCATGAGTGGAATCGGTCTTTCTGCCGTGGTTGGTGTACTTCTGAATCTGTTGTTGCCGAAGACTAAAAAGAATGAAGCATGAGCGTAGGTAGAATTGTCATCCTAATAGGTGCTTTATTGATGGCTATGACTGGTTTTTCACAAGAGGCTCCGAAAGGAAAACTGATTTATTGCAGTTATTCCTGTAATCGTCATGCAGGACTTGGCAAGAGTTATTGTGAACTTATCGCAGATGAAGGCAAGGAGCCACAGATAGTGGTGAGCTTGTATAATGACTGCCACTTTAGAGATGCTGTCAAGAAGACCTTTACGGTGACTGCCGCAGAGGTAGAGAAGATGCGACAGTTGTTGGAAAAGGGAGAGGTTTACAAACTCGATGGTTACAATCACGATGAACAGTTGGAAGGCGGAGCTACCTATCGCATCTATCAGGAGTATCTCTTCGAGGGTACTGTCATCAAAGTCAATGCCACATGGAGCGGTCATGAGATCAAGCCTGAGGCAATGTCTGCCTATGCGATGATAGAAAACTTCTTCGATCCTTGGCGGGAACAAGTCGAGACGAAAGATTAAACAATAAGTGAAAACAAACAAGCGAGGTGGCAATTGTCATCTCGCTTGTTTGTTATATATATTGGGGACAGAACTATTCCTTGCCCAAAATAATATTAATAGTTTTCTGAACGTCGTTCACGTCAATAGTGCCGTCGCCGTCCGCGTCGCCCACTAAGTTAAATTGCTTCGCCAGGTTATTTATCAGCTTGGCAATAATATCATCAATCGCCTTCTGATTCTCTTCCAGTGTCTTGGTGTCATCGTAGGGGAGGGCATTGATTTCCGTTTCAGCATCATTGATGAGTGTGATGCAATCCGTTAACTGACCTTTTATACTTTTCTTTTTGATGATATAGGGGTCGTTTTCGACATTAGCTTCTATTGTTCCGAAGTCTTTCCATTCGTCAGCTTTCTTGTAGAGTTCGAGGCTTTCCTCTGGCACAATGATTTTACAATTCTTTTTGTCGACATTGTAGAACACGTTGGTTCCACAGGAGGGTGGAGTGGTCGCATACAAGGTGATGCAGGTCAGACCTGTGCTGCCGTAGAAGGACATGTCACGAAGTTTTGTCACTTCTTCACCGAGGACGACTTCCTGAAGGGATGGTATCTCGGCAAACCAATAATTGATTTCACTACAATGGATAGTCACTGCGGTGATGTTTTTGCACATCTGGAATGCACTTGTGTTTATGCTCGTTAAGGTGTTGGGAATTTCCAAAGTAGTCAGACCAGTGCAACCATAGAACGCATGAAAACCGATGCTCTTCACACTGTTAGGGATTTCTATGGCTGTCAGATTTGTACAGCCAGAGAATGCTTCATTGTCAATGGTGGTCAACTGATTGCCTAAGGTCAGCGACTTCAGACCAGCGCACTGAAAGAACGCTCTCTGACCGATGCTTTCCACTTCATCACCGATGACAATTTCTTGTATGCCGCTATTATTCATAAACCAGGCGCCGACGTTCTGGCAATGAAAAGTTAACGAGGTGATGTTGACACATTTGGCGAACACATCAACCCCAAAGTTTGTCACGCCGCTGCCGATGTTTACTGCAGTTATGCTTGAGCAACCCTGGAAAGCATAATAGCCAAGTGTTGTCACGTTATCGGGAATATCGATGGTGGTCAGAAGACTGCACTCATAGAACGCATATGTGCCTATCGTTGTCAGACCCTTACCAAAGGTGACAGAGGTCAAACCGCTGCAACCAGAGAATGAGCGTTCGCCAATGTCCGTCACGTTATCAGGGATAGTTAGTGTGGTAAGACCAGTACATTCGTTGAAAACATCATCGCCAATGATGGTCAAACTAGCTGGAATATCAATCGTTGTCAGGCTCTTGCAACCTCTGAACGCCTCTTTGTCCATACTCGTCACGTTGCTACCGATAGTCAAGTCGTTGAGGCTACTGCAACCAAAGAACGCACTCTTACCGATGTTCGTCACACCACTGCCCATGGTAACTTTCTTTAGGTTGGTGAAACTCTTGAATACATTGTCGCCGATGGTCGTTACTTCATCTCCGATGATGGCTTCTTGTAAGGCGTATGCACCACCTACCATCATTGAATAGATTGCCTTGCAATGGAAAGTCATAGTGGTAAGACTACTGCAACCATCGAACAAATACATGCCAATGTTATTCGGGTCGCAGTACATGGTAACCGAGGTAAGACCAGTGCAATGGTAGAACGCCTTTTCACCCAGACTCGTCACACTGGCGGGGATGGTTACAGATGTTAATTTCTTACACTGATAGAACGCTTGTGCGCCAATGCCCGTCACATTGTAGGTGATATCGTTATAGGTGACGGTTTTCGGGATAACTACCTCGCCCTCGTAAACACTAGAGGAAGAAACATTGCAAAAGGTGACTTCGACTTCTGTTTCTCCTGTCTTGGTATAATAGATGGTTTTGCCGTCACCGTTAACCATTTCAAAGTCGTGGGCGAAAGTTTCGATGCCAACCATGCTCAGGATGATAGTGAGTAGAATAGATAGTTTTTGTTGTTTCATAATAATTTATATTAGTTAGTTACTTGCTTTTCTATCGATTATATTTCCAAAGTAGGTTCTTAACGAGTTTGCCATACACTTTGATGACATCATCTGCCCAAGGACCTGTGGCAGTGGCGCGTGGCAGGAGCATGGAGCATGACTCGTTCTTGTCGCTGATAGACCAGCATACCCAACTGATACCTAAACGCTCACACAGTTGGATCCATTTCTCTTCGCTCTCCGGATCGATCTTACCATCACCAGAAGCTTCAGTAGCTCCACTCTCAGAGATGAAGACAGGGATGCCTTTCTGGACAGCAGCTTCCATGCGGTCACGCAGATAGTCTCCATGGGTGGCAGCATAGAAATGAACGGTGTACATGATGTTCTTGATACCCGTTAACGGACTCTCTGCAACGAGATGAATGTCCTGATCCCAGTGAGGACATCCAACGAGTATGATATTGTTGGGATCGTACTTGCGAATCTCAGCAATAATCTCTAATGCATAGAGTTTCAAAGAAGCCCAAGTGTCCTCCACGGGCTCATTGTATATCTCATAGATAATATGGGGATGCTTGCCGTATTTCTTTGCCATCTCTCCAAAGAACTTCTTCGCTTCTGCCGTCTTCATCTGGTGGGTATGCCAGTCGATGATGACATAGACATTATTCTTGATGGCTGACTCGATGACAGGAGTCATGCACTGCATGGCATAGGTGGGATTCTCTAAATAGTTATCCTCTATCATGATACCCATGGCAGCACGGACGACACTGCAGTTCCAGTCGTCTTTCAGTGTCTTCACGATCTTGTCGTTATAGAAACGGGGCCATAGATTATGCCATCCAAGACTGACGCCTCGCAGGATAACTGGATTGCCTTTTTTGTCACAGAGTTGTGAACCCTTTACTTGTAATTGCCCATATTGTTTAACAGGGTCAGTGGCATGGACTGTCAGTGTCATACCAATAGTCAGTAGGATAATAGATAATAGTTTTTTCATTTTTGTGTAGGTTTTTAAAATAAGGATATTGTATAGAGATAAACGACAGTTGCAGGGATGGCAAGCAAAGAGGAGTCGAAACGGTCGAGCATGCCACCATGACCAGGCAGGATGCTGCCGCTGTCCTTGATGCCGAGAGTGCGCTTGAAGAGACTCTCAATCAAATCGCCCCATGTGCCAAAGACTACCACGACAAATCCTAATCCGAGCCATTCGGGCATAGACAGCATACCACAGGGTTTGATACCGATGTCGTTCAGGTAGAGTCCTCCGTTGTCGAGGATACTGATACCGTAAGCTACCAGCAATACGACAATGGCACCGCCTATACTGCCTTCCCATGACTTCCCAGGGGATATACGTGGGAAGAGTTTATGCCTGCCAATCAACGAACCGATGCAATAGGCGCCAGTGTCGTTCATCCAAAGGAAGATGAAGACAGACAATGGCAACATTGGGTTGAATACCACCAATCCTTCTGGTGATGCTGTAAAGGCAAGCACGTTAAGCAGTGAGAAGGGTAGGGCGACATACATCTGTGAGAGCATCGTGTATGCCCAGTTATTGATAGGGTCGGCTTGTTTCAGATAGAGTTCAGCCACTAACAGATAAACAATTGTAATGAGGTAGGGGATGAATACCACTGATTTGGCGGCTCCACCGTAGATGTCACTACAATAGTAGGTCATGGCGAAAAAGAAATAGACGCCCGCAATGGTAGAGATAAAACGATTGACAGTCACCCCAGGGCGTTCGTTGACTAATCCAGTAAACTCCCAGACAGTCAGTCCTGTCACGATGGAGAATAACAATATCATGGCTTCGGGGCGCAGGAAACTCGCTACGACGGCCGCCACAAAGATGATGCCTGTAATGGTTCTGACGATGAAGTTCTTCATAGGCTTATTCTTTATCGGAGTTCTCCGAGTTCTTTGAGTTCTCTGAGTTCTCTGAGTTCTCCGAGTTCTCTGAGTTCTCTGGGATTAATCCTAATTCCTTGGCTCTTTCCTCTGCCATACGCTCTGCCTCGGCACGCTGCTGTGCCTCTAACAGTTCCTCAGCACGACTGGTCCAAGGGCGCTTGCCGAAAATTTCCTCCACGTCATCGGCAAAGATGACCTCACGGTCTATCAATAACTGAGCCAACTTTGCATGTCCCTCCTTGTGCTCTGTCAGAATCTTCTTGGCACGCTCGTATTGCTCATTGATCATCTTTAACACCTCGTCGTCCATGACTTTCGCCGTTGTCTCCGAGTAAGGACGCTGGAAGGAGTACTCATTATTATTATAATAGCAGATGTTCGGCAATTTGTCACTCATACCTGCATAGGCAATCATACCGTATGCCTGTTTGGTGGTGCGCTCCAGATCATTCATGGCTCCAGTGGAGATATGTCCGATGAAGAGTTCTTCGGCGGCACGTCCTCCTAAGAGAGAACACATCTCGTCGAGCATCGCCTCTTTAGTCTGTAAGACACGCTCCTCTGGCAGATACCAAGCAGCACCCAATGCCTGTCCGCGAGGAACGATAGATACTTTGACTAGCGGATTGGCAAACTCCGTAAACCATGAGATGGTAGCGTGTCCTGCCTCATGGATGGCGATGCTACGCTTCTCAGACTCTGTCATCACCTTCGTCTTCTTCTCCAATCCTCCGATGATACGGTCAACGGCATCAAGGAAGTCTTGCTTGTCCACCTTCTCTTTGTTATGGCGAGCGGCTATCAGGGCAGCCTCGTTACATACGTTGGCGATATCGGCACCCGAGAAACCGGGAGTCTGACGTGCCAGGAAATCGATGTCCAGATTCTCGTCAAGTTTCAGGGGTTTCAGGTGTACCTGGAATACCTGAGTCAAGCATATCGGCACGGTTGGTGGCTGCAAGGGTGATGATACCGCTGTTTGTGCCGAAACCGTCCATTTCTGTCAATAAAGCATTCAGCGTATTCTCGCGCTCATCGTTGCCACCCATAGCAGGATTCTTCGAACGGGCACGTCCCACGGCATCTATCTCATCGATGAAGATGATACAGGGGGCTTTGGTCTTTGCTTGGTTGAAGAGGTCACGAACACGAGAGGCTCCCACACCCACAAACATCTCAACAAAGTCGGAACCGCTCATCGAGAAGAAAGGAACGCCAGCTTCACCAGCAACAGCCTTGGCAAGCAACGTCTTACCAGTTCCTGGAGGACCTACCAATAAGGCTCCCTTGGGAATCTTTCCACCTAAGTCTGTATATTTCTGCGGATTCTTTAGGAAGTCCACAATCTCCTGCATCTCCTGTTTGGCACCAGCCTGACCAGCCACATCCTTGAAGGTGATACCCAAAGAGGCTCCCTTCTCATACATCTGTGCCTTCGACTTACCAACGCTGAAGATACCTCCACCACCGCCCATGCCGCCGCCACTCATGCGACGCATGATGAATATCCAGACGGCAATGATAGCTCCGAAGAACAGGACATTCATAATCAGCGAGTTCATGAACTCACTCTCACGACGGTTGTCATAGGCGAGTTCACCGCTGAACTTCTTCTGTTCACGAGCCTGGTTAATAAACTGCTCCACTTGGTCTACCGATCCGAACTCCACGGCGACACTCGGTTCCTTGCCTGTGTTCTTCACACCCTGATGGAACACATCACGGATATGTTCAGGTTTTACATACATCACCAAGGTATTCGAGTTCTTGTTGACCACAATCTTCTGGGCATACCCCTTCATCACCCACGTTTTGAAATTGCTATACGGGGTGGTGGTCTGTACGCTGGAGTTCTCATTACCATTGGTGAAATAGAGCACTGCAAGGGCAATGATAGCCAAGATATAGATCCAGTTCATGTTGAACTTGGGCATATTCATCTTAGGCTCGTTATTGTTAGGTTTCTTATTCATGCATTTATTTCTTTAGTCAAGCTCGGGTATATGGGTTAAATCAGCATCGTCCCACAGATGCTCCAGGTCATAATACTCACGGATATCAGGCAAGAAGATATGTACCATTACGTCGCTATAGTCCATTGCCACCCATTGGGCATTCTCCAGTCCTGCGACGGCTGTCGGTTTCTCCCCTTGTTCTTTCTGGGCGAATTCGCCCACAGACTCAGTAATTGCCTCCACCTGTGAGGGCGAGTTACCCTGGCAGATAACGAAATAACGGCAGATAGCCCCTTCAATGCAGTTCAAGTCTGCGACGACAATGTTCGCGCCTTTTTTCTCTTGTATTCCTTTTATGATAGTATCTACTAACTGAGATGTCACTTCCATTTTTAAACTTTTGTGTGCAAAGGTACGATTAAGTGAGTAAAAAACCAAGAGAATCTTGATTTTTTTCGAACGTGAGTACTATTCTATCCCTTGTCTTCTCTGTTTCTCGACATGCTGTCTTATCGGAACAGATATTGTGCGAACTCATGCAGTGACTTACGCCATACTTGCCATTCATGGTCGCCTGGGTAGGAGTTGAATTTCACATCCACACCACCTTCACGCATCTTCTTCACGATGTTGCGCGTATATTCTATGCGTGGGTCCTGCTCTCCACAACTCACAAAGAACACGTCGAACTGCTGGTTGAATGTCTTGGTATCTGTCAGCATACCAGGCACCTCCTTCTCCAAATCGAAGTTCGAGGCTCCTTGAATACCTCCGAACATACCCGTTGAGAACACACCTACGTTAGCAAACACTTCTGGGTCGCGCAGTCCGATATAGAACGATTGTCCGCCACCCATCGAGAGACCACACATCGCCCGACTCTTACGATCCTTCTTTACACGATAAGTCTTCTCTACAAATGGGATGATATTGTCTATCATCTCCGAGCGGAATGACTGCATACCCTGCCAACTGTAACCACCACCAAAGCCACCATTACGCGCATGTACATTGCTATTCGAACTGACTACAATCATGGGTACTGCCTTGCCAGCAGCAATCAGGTTATCTATAATTTGTGCTGTACGTCCCTGATCCATCCATCCGCGGTGGTCCTCACCCCCTCCATGCTGGATATATACCACAGGATATGTCTCCTTACTCTCGTTATAACCTGCAGGCGTATACACCAGTAAGGGACGCCAGGTCTCATCCACCTTCGAATAGTAGTAGATGGTACGTACCTCACCATGAGGCACATCCTGCACCTCAAAGTCATTCATTCCCTCCTCTTGAATCTCAATAGCACTCGACCAACGACTACATCCGAAGAATGACTGACTGGCTGGATCAGCAGTTGACACGCCATCCACTACCAGTGAGTAATAGTGGAAACCTGGTACCTGCGGCTTTGTCGTCACGGTCCAAATGCCACTCTCACCTTTTGTCATATCATACTTCGTGCCGCATAAGTCTATCTGCACCAATTGTGCCTGTGGTGCCTGTACACGGAACATCACACTATTGTCCTTGAGAACACGTGGATACCCGCTGCGATTAATATTGGTTACTGGAGAGTACGACCCTTCTGGCATCGGTTCCCTATTGAATCCCTGTGCTACCACTTGTGTATAGCAAACGACCATCAACAGCATGGTCATCATCATCTTCATTCTCATATTATTATTTGTTAGTCATTTGTTCTCGTTTGCGAAGGTACGACAAATACTATAATTTACCAAATAAAACTTGATAATAGTTTGAAATATAAAACATTTTTCATACCTTTGTTCAAAGAGAACCGCTTATGAAAAAAGAATGTTATCCCATGAGTATTACTCTTGCGTAACAATAAAAAGCCTGGGCTATCGCTCAGGTTTTTTATTTCTCCCTTCCTTACGAGGAGAATTAGGGTGGATCGCCTCTTCCTTCAGTCATGTGTCCCTATGGCATTTCAGTCCTTCAGACCTGTAAGCAATTGCTCGCAGATGCTCTTCATGCCACTGATGGAGGGATGACCGTTCTGCTTGTCAATGTCGTGCAATTCGATGAGTTGAATATTGTAGTGTTTGCAGATCTCGCGCATCGACTCGTTGATAGGTTCCCTGAGCTCAGAGTTCAGCAGGGAGTAAATCCTTGCATTGGGATAGCGCTTCACGGAAGTTCTTGCAGTCTTCCTTGGTCCAGTCGGAATACTGGTATTCGCCCACGGGAGAGTTGGCCCAGGCATCGTTGGTGCCTCCAAACACAAAGATAATATCGGGATTGCCCAGACTGTCAACACGCGAGATGAAGTTGTTGCGCGATGAATCCATCCTGCCATAACCTGTGCCGCAGATGGTGGTGCCGCCCCATGAGTCGTTTTTCTCCAACTGATAGCCCTTGGCTTTTATGAACATACTCCACCAGGTCTGGTCCACCTCTTTCACATCATTTCTGTCGTTAGGGTAGAATGGTGCGTAATGGGCAGGACCAACGCCTTGAAAAGTAGAATACGAGTCACCCAGGATGGACACCTTCTTAGTCTGTGCTGATGCAGCGATGCTGACAACTGCCATTAGTGTTAGGATAATAGATTTCTTCATAATAGTTTAAATTTTGTTGCAAAGATAAGCATTTTGGATGAAAAAACTTTGGTATTAAGAGAAATTTTGGATATTTTTACTCCCATTTTACTCCAGTATCTCCAATGCTTCATTCCAGTATCTGTTTAGGGGGTATACTAAAGCCTCCCATGGGGGTATAACAGGCTTTAGCAACAGCGATAGAAGGCTTTAGCGTAAGTGATAGAAGGCATTGGAAGGAGGAGGGAGAAACGACATTAACCAAGGTAGGTGTTTTGCGAAATGTGCAAAAAGTTTGTGAAGTTTGAAGGCTCCATTCACCCCGTTTGGAGCCTCCAAACGAGTCGTTTGTAAGCTACATACTTAGAGAAAAATACGAGTGTTTATAAAAAAATAGCCGAAAAGTTTTGCTCATTCCGAAAAAAGCAGTACCTTTGCAGCGCGTTTTCAGAAAACGTATTGCGAATTGGGGTATGGTGTAATGGTAACACTACAGATTCTGGTCCTGTCATTCTTGGTTCGAGTCCGAGTACCCCAACAGAAAAAGTAAAGGCTTCCAACTGGAAGCCTTTACTTTTTTATTCTTTATTCTCAGCATCGATAGCCTTGATCTTGTCTCGGACAAGTTGTACCTCATCTTTGAGTTTCTGAACCTTGCGGTTCATTTCATCAATGAGTGAGTTGCCTTTCTTCGAAGAGGCATTCAAGAAACCAAGGTTATTCTCGTATGTCTGTACCTCAGCCTTCAGTTGCTCATACTGGCGCATCAGACGGGCGCGCTCGTTGTCAAGGGCATTCTCACCACGCTCAGCCACTTGTTTAAGATTGTCCTTGAACTTGCTGAGACGACGCTTGGCAACAGTGATATTCAGTTCCTTATAGAGCTTGTCGATGATAGCATGATACTCCTCATAGATTTTGTCCTTCTCCTTGAAAGGTACATGACCGATGGACTGGTATTCATCTACGAGTTGTAGCACTTTCTCCTTCAGGTCTTCACCTTTTTCCTCCGCAGCAGCTTTCAAACGTTCGATGACATCACGCTTTTTCTCTAAGTTCTGACGCTCCTCACCACGACCACCTGCACCTGCTGCATTACGAGCCTCGAAGAATTTGTTACAAGCACCTAAGAACTCTTCCCAGAGTTGGTCGCCCAGTTTCTTGGGTACCATACCGATAGTCTTCCATTCCTTCTGTAAGTTGATGAGTTTATCGCTGGTAGACTTCCATTCGGTGGAGTCTTGCAGTGCCTTTGCCTTCTCGATAAGTGCGCGTTTCTTCTCGGCGTTTTCCTTAAACGTATCTTTGAGTCCTTTGAAAAACTCTGCCTTGCGTCCGAAGAAATCGTCGCAGGCTGCACGGAAACGCTCAAAGATCTTCACATTCATCTTCTGAGGAGCAAAACCGATGGTCTTCCATTCTGTCTGGACATCGATAATCTCCTTGGTATGACGCTCCCAGTCGCTACTGCCTTTGTTCTCCTCAGCGGCAATCGCCTCTACTTTCTCACAGAGAGCTGTCTTGCGGGCGAGATTGTCTTCTTCTTTAGCACGCAACTCCTCAAAGTGCTGTTGATGACGTTTGTTAATGACGGTAGAAGCCGCCTTGAAGCGAGTCCATATCTCCTCACGCAGTTCTTTAGCGACAGGACCTGTCTCACGATATTCCTGATGGAGTTTCTGCAACTGGTGGAAGGCACTGATGATATCTGCTTCATCTGCCAGTTTCTCTGCTGCCTCACACAGCTTGGTCTTCAGTTCCAGGTTCTTCTTGAAGTCATATTCACGAGCCTCGCTGTTGAGTTTCAGCAAGTCATAGAACTGCTCTACATAGAGTTGGTAGTTACGCCATAATTCATTGGCTTTCTCTGCAGGAACGTTCTTGATTTCCTTCCATTCTTCCTGCAGTGTCTTAAACTCTTTATATGACTTGTTTGCCTCTTCAGGAGAGGTAACCATACCTTTTATTTTTTCGATGATGTCGAGTTTCTTCTGGAGGTTTTCCTGTTTCTCCTGTTCTTGCTCCTTGAACAGTTTCTGGCGTTTCTCCTTGATGACACCCATCTCTGCCTTGAAGGCTTCTTCCTCCTGGTCGGGAAGAATCTGATAGGCTTCGGGATCGCCTCCATTGTCAATATACTCTTTCAGACGTGCCTCACGCTCGGCAATATGAAGCTTGTAGAAGACAGTCTTTAGATAGTCGACCTCTTCCTTTTGGGGTGCTTCTTCGCTTTGTGCAATTTCACGCACACGCTCCAATACTTCTTTCTTGGTTTGATACTGTTTGCGCTCTGAGGTTTCTGAGTTTTCTGAGTTCTCTGAATTTTCAGAAACAACAACTGCCTCCTGAGTCTCTTCGGGTTGCTCAACTGGGGCTGTTGCCTCTACCTCTGTCACGTTCTGTTCTACGTTCTGCTCTTGTTCCAGAGCTTTTTCTTGAGAGTCCATCATCTAATTGTTTTAGTGAATGAAATGGTTAGTACACACAAATTTAGGTACAAACTTACTACAAATTTCTGAATGTACCTAATTTTTTGTGATATTTTTTCAAAAATACGCTTAAATCAGTCGTTTATGACGGAAGAAGAACCATGATAGCACAGATATCATGAGAGAAATGACAATAGCAATGATAAAACCGATAGGGTTCGATTCCATGCCATTGATGAGGTTCATTCCGAAGAAACTGGCGACCAAAGTCGGCAACATGAGGATGATGGTCACAGAGGTCAGTGTACGCATGATGGTGTTCATGTTGTTGTTGATAATACTTTGGTAGGTATCCATCGTCGACTCCAAGATGTTCGAGTAGATATTTGTCGTCTCCCGTGCCTGTGTCATCTCAATAGTTACGTCCTCGATAAGGTCTGCATCCAACTCGTCAATCTGTAATTTGAACTTCAACTTGGAGAGTAAGGTCTCATTGCCGCGGATGGATGTGTTGAAGTAGGTGAGTGAGTCTTGGAGGCGGGAAAGTCCAATCAGGCTCTCATTGTTCACCTCTTTGTCGAGGTTGCGCTTTGCCTTGTCTATCAGCATAGATATCTGCTTCAATCGTTTCAGGTACCAGACGGCACTGCTGAGGAAGAGACGGAAGATCATATCGACATAGTCGGTGAAGCCTTCGCGGCGCTTCTGCTGGTAACTCACGAAGTCAATCATCATATTCGTTTCGTAATAGCAGACAGTGATGGTAACATCACGTTTATGGATGATACCCAAGGGTACGGTGGTATAGGGAGTCCTTGAACGGACCTCTTTGACATAAGGGATACGCAGGATGATAAGCATCCATCCGTCATCATACTCATAACGGGCACGCTCATCGGTATCGCTGATGTCGGAAAGGAAATAGTCAGGAATCTGGTATTTCTCCTCCAGCATCTGCCTGTCCTCTTCTGTGGGACACGTCACCTGCATCCAGCAATTAGGCTGCCACTCCTCAAGTTGGCTGAGCCCACCTGTAATGTTCCAGTAAGTCTTCATAATGCTAATCCTTTTTATAAAACGGTCTTAGCGGCAAGAGGATTAGCGGTCTTGCCTGCTGTTCCTCATGCCTTACGAATTGTAATGATTCGCCGGGTAATCGTCCATTTTGTTTGTTACTATTTTGGTTATTCGTGTGCAAAGGTAAACAAAAAATCCGTAGATTCGCCAAAATCTACGGATTTTTTGATAATTTATTTCGTGGGCACCTTTTCCAACACCTTCTTCAGCAACTCCCAGAAGGGTGCGACAGTCTCGATAAGTGCGCGCTCACTGGTGGTATGGGGCGACTTCATCGTAGGACCAAACGAGACGACATCCAGATGCGGATACTTGCCGAGGATAACAGAGCATTCCAATCCTGCATGGTCGACTTGGATGATGCCGTCCTTTCCGAATAGTTCCTTGTACTCTTTCAATAATAGGTGCAGGATGGAAGAGTCAGGATTAGGATCCCAACCACCATAAGAACCAGCGGTCTCCACCTTCATGCCTGCCATGTTGAAACAACTCTCCAGTGTCTTGACGATATAGTCTTTCATGTCTTCACGACTGCTTCTGGCAAGAATCTTGATCACTGCCTGACCGTCTGCTATATCAATGATGGCGAGATTACTGCTGGTCTCCACTACGTCAGGGTAGGAGGGTATCATGCGTACTACTCCGTCATGGCAGGCGTAGATGGCATTGATGAGGTTGTCCTGAATTTCAACGGGCACCTCCTTTGCAGGTGTTGCTACTTCCTCGGCAAAGAACTTAATATCTGTCTCAATACCTTTGTATTGGCTGTTGAAGTCTTCGAGCCACTCGTCTACAAGTTCCTTCAAGGCTTCGATGTTCTCTTTGGGGAGTGTCAGCACAACCTCTGCTTTATAAGGAATGACATTACGCACCTTACCACCATGCCAAGAGGCAAGACGTGCGTCCAACTGTTCCACTGCCTCACGGACGAAACGCACCATGAGTTTGTTGGCATTGGCACGTCCCTCGTTAATCTCCAGTCCGCTGTGTCCGCTGCGCAATCCTTTCAGTGTGACACAGACAGCTGCATCTTCCGGGTCTGTGTCTACTTCCTGATAGCCCATGGTGGCAGTGATGTCGATACCGCCAGCAGAGCCGATGACGAACTTGCCCCAATGCTCGGAGTCAAGATTCATGAGGATATCACCTTGTAACTCACCTTCAGGCAGATCGTTGGCACCATACATGCCCGTCTCTTCGTCGCGAGTAACGAGGGCATCGATAGGTCCGTGTTTCAAGGTTTTGTCTTCCATGATAGCCATGATGGCAGCGACGCCAAGACCATTGTCAGCACCAAGGGTCGTCCCCTTTGCTTTCACCCATCCGCCGTCAATCCAAGGGCGTATAGGATCGGTCTCGAAATTATGGGTCGACTCCGTGTCACGCTCAGGCACCATGTCCATGTGAGCCTGCAGGATCACTCCCTTGCGGTTTTCCATTCCTGCGCTTGCAGGTTTGCGGAACACGATATTGCCAGCAGGGTCTTTGAAAGTCTCTACACCAACTTTTTTGCCGAAGTCGAGCAGGAACTGTTGAATTTTCTCAAGATGTCCACTGGGACGTGGAACTTGTGTGAGTGCATAGAAGTTCTTCCAGATGCACTGCGGATTCAGGTTTTGAATTTCGTTCATAGTTTTTTGTTTTTTACGAGGAAGGAGGAGGGAGGAACGAGGAAGGAGAATACCAACTCAAATCCCTACCCCCACAACCTACGAGTTTGAATTTATTTTTGTTGTTAAATAATTCTTTAATCCTGACATAACTTTTGATAACCGTTCTGTCTTAACTTCTGCCTCTTGTAGTTCTGAAGCTGATATATAACCTAGTGATTCTGAAATATCCAGTTGACATGAGACTTCAGATAGTGAGCCATAGGCAATCTCCAAGAAATGAATCCTTTCTTTTATAGAAACACGACCTAAACCCTCTGCAATATTAGATGGTATGGATATAACTGCTCTTCTTATTTGGTCGCATAATGCATAGTTCTCGTATTGAGGATAGTTCCTCAATAAAGAATATACATAGATTACATATTCTTTTGCTATGTTATAAGCATCAACTTTCTTATAGAAAAAATCGTTCATTATATCAAATGCATTAATCAGTAGCAGCAGTAATCTCGTTCCTCGTTCCTCCCTCCTCGTTCCTCGCACTTATTTTTGTAAAAAGAAGCGCCACCCACGCATAGATGCCGAGGGCGATGACGAGCATGGTCTGGACAGTATGGACGATGAGGACGAAATAGAGGGCGTGCTCGTCGACCACACCATAGAGTATCAGCATTGTCTTGACTGCGAAGTGCCAGGGACCTGCACCATTGGGAGTCGGTACGATGACAGCAATGGAACCAACGATAAACGTTACCAAGGCACAGCCGATTCCTAAATGTGACGTAAAGTCAAAACAGAAGAACGTCAAGTAGTAATGCAGGAAATAACTCACCCAAATGCCTAAGGTAAAGAAAACGAAGAGAGGAATGTTACGGACGTTCCGTAATGACATGACTCCCTGCCAGATGTTCGAGAAGGTCGCCTTTACCTTATTATATATAGAAAGTTTGCGCAAGAGGAAATGCAACAGGATAAGGATGGCAACAACACAGATGGCGACGACCAAGTAACCTGCCCATGAGAAACTGTTCAGGATAGTATGCAGGTTAGTGCCAGTCTTGCGGAAGAACATACCGAAGGTACTCATTTCCAAGAGCAGTACAATAGCTGTGATGCCCATCACCAACAGAGAGTCGATTGCTCTTTCTGTCACAACGGTTCCTAATGCCTTGGGGAAGGATATGTTGTCATACCGCTTCAAGACTCCGCAACGGGTAAACTCACCTACACGGGGTATCAGCAATGATGCTGCATAACTGGTGAACACAGCGTTTATACATACGGAAGTACGGAGTCTCTTTCCTTTCTCTCCTCTTATTATCGGCTCCAGCGACTGCTTCCATCGCCAGCCGCGGAACATCTGGGCAAGGATGCCGAAAGGAAATGACAGCAACATCCATGTCCAGTCCATCTCATCTGTCATCACATGACGAATCTGTTGCCAGTCTTCACCACGATACATCCAATACAGGATAGCACCGCCCAGTACCAACGGCATTAGAATCTTCAAGATGATACTACTGATTTTCATAATCGACTGCTAAGGTACAACAAAATCTACAATCCGCCAACGATAATCTATTAAATAAATGAAAAAAAACTATAGATTTATTTGCATGATGTTAGGATTTTATATATCTTTGCCACCAGAAGAACTAATCTAAAACAAGTATAATGTATGAAGAGGAGAATGAAGCACTTGTTACTTGCTATTCTGTTGGTTGCTATAAGCACGGATGTTTATGCAGAGGATGGTCTTTCTGCGTCTGACCTGTCGCTTCAGGCAGGAGATGTGGCGACACTTGAAATCTCACTTACTAATGAGATGCACTCTTATAAAGCTTTTGTCTTTGATATTCAATTACCAAAGGGTGTCATTATTACAGACGGAGCGTTTTTCAATTCTTCGCGAGTCAAGAACCCTGACTATAACCTGCTGGTATCACAAGTCTCGAAAGATACTTACAGGGTATTGTGGTATCATAACGCTCATCAGAGCATCGAGAAATCAGAAGGGTTATTGCTCACACTGATATTAGAGGGTACCAAGGATATGGTAAACGGGAAGAAAACTGGTCGCCTGATATCCAACTTCACGAATACATACGGCGGCTCGTCGGTTTTGGGATTTGTCGATGACACAAATATGTGGACATACGGCTATCCTGATGCGACCTTTACGCTCTCACTATCTGGTGGTACAGGTATCGATGATATCCTGGTTGACCCAGCGGATGCCAGTGTCTATAACCTGAAAGGACAGAAGGTGACAAAGGCTGGCAAAGGCGTTTATATCATCAACGGAAAGAAAATCTTAAACAAGTAATGCCATGAAGAAGTCAACAAAAACTATATTATCCCTCGTCCTCTTGTGTCTGTTGCCGCTTGCAACCAATGCCCAGAGTAATATGAAGGGTGACGCTAATGCCGACGGAGTCATCAATGCTACGGATGTCGTTGAGATAATTAGCTACATTCATGGGAAACCGTCGCCGACATTCAACAAAGATAATGCCGACCTGAACAAGGACGGCATTGTGGACGAACGTGATGTCGAAGAACTTGCCAAACTGATTCTGACATCGAAGGACGGCAGGATAGAGGGTGATTTTATCTTTTCAAACCCAGACAATAAGGACTGGGGCAACGAGGTCAATCTGGTGACAATGTCGAAAGACGGTGCAACGATTACTATTGTCAACGATCAAGGAGAGAATGCCGTCCTGATGCTTGACTTCGCAAGCCACCTTTCTCTTTTTATGTGTCCTACAAATGACGGAGTCCTGATTACGCCTTATGACCCCGTTAACGATAAAGCGGGCGACAACATCATTTGCCTTCAAGACCATGGGGACCAAATTGCCACTGGAGTAGTCCACGAAGACGAGGAAAAACAGATTGTATGTGACTCGATCTGTCTCATTAGTGACGCTATCGTAGGCTATCATCATGCATCCTTAAGAGCCCCAAAACTGACACAATCCTCCAGGTCTGCAGAACAAATTGCTGGAAATTATTTGGGTGATGTGTACGGGTATTACGCAAAAAACATATCGCCCTTCGGGAAAATGGCAAGCGTTTTAGAGAAAGGATTTAAAAATGGTGATGCAAAGGCGTCGGACATCGTGGGCATGCAGTCGAATATGTTCAAATCGGCATCCAACTACTGGCATGGCGTAGCGAATGGCGAAATGACCGTAGGCGGCATGAATGACTTAGGAGAGGAACTAGTTGGCATCGGAGAAAAATCTGTCATAAAATCGCTCGTTGGCGACAATAACAATGTGAAAATCATTAAAGACCTACTCAGTATCATCGTCGACAATACAGATATTCCCTGGAATGACATCTGGGAATGGGGAAACAAGAAAAAGGAAGAGAGAGAGGAAGGCTTCCCCATCTACATGGGACCGACAGACCCGAAAGCGGAGGATGCCATCAGAAACACATGGAACCAAAGGCAGCGCCTGTTGACCATGCCGATTCCCGACCTGACTAAGCAGCCATACTATCGTGTAGAAGTGAAGGTTTCCGATATAACCTCTACAGCAGTTACCTTGAGCGGCAGTTATAAGGAGATATACCCCGGTGCTTCCGTCGTCCAGATGGGATATCTACTCAAAGGACCAGATGGAGAACGATTCATTGAAGCATGGGACTTGCAGACAACACACATCACTGACCTTAAGCCAAATAGCCAATATAAGGTGTATGCTCGCCTCGCGTCAGCCTCGGGGTACTTTCTTAGCCAAACCGTTATATTCACTACAGAAGAAGAAGGATTCAAACTCTCTACCACTGAAGTGGAGTTTGATGCGGATGGCGGCGAAGAATTTGTAAAGGTTGAGGCAAGTAAGGGTATTGAATGGAATATCATCAATAAACCATCATGGACTACCGTCAAGAAAGCATCTGATGGCTTCACGATTAGCGTAGGCGAGACTGAAAATGAGCGAGAGGGAAAGATCATTATCTCAGTAACCTACAGTAACGGAAAGAGCGAGAATTTCGTTGTTTACGTCTACCAATACGGAGGAGCCGACATCCCCGACATTGATGCAGACTATATTTTCGAGGGTGTGATGGTTTCCAATGAAAACAATACTCACTGGGTTAACGGAGAGAAGTCTACAAGTCAGGAAAGTTATACGGATCCTATTGCCATAGGACTGACGAGGGACGGTGACCATATCTACCTGACGCTGGTCTCAGACGGAGAGACATGTGACTTCGATCTCTCAAACACATCGTTAGCCCTCGGTATTCTCCTTGGATATCATTTTAACGGAGTGCGTGACCAAGACGGATGGTTTTGTGTGATAGATGATCAGGAGTTCATCGTCACAGATAACGAAATACGTTTCAGTTGGAAAGCGAGTGGAGACCTTGACATCAGCGAAAGCTATAAATCTTCTTTATCCACTACATATTATACGGGAAGCGGTTCGATGGAGAATACCGGCAGTATCACCATTACGGGGCTGCTCACCAATTCACCGACGCTGGATATACTGATTGACGAGGCAATACAGGAGTTGAAAACTTATAAGACCGACTACGGTAAAGAAGGTTCATCGACATCTGTCTACAAACATGATGACAAGTCATCAAACCGCGCCCACTTAACTGGATACAGAAACTATTAAACACAATATAATTATACGCATATGAAAACGAATATAAGGAAAACTATTTTGACAGGTATCATGACATGCCTGTCAGTGATTGTCGCATGGGCTGACATCCCTATTGACGAGGCTCACTTCCCTGATGAGAATTTCCGCAACTTGATTAGTCAGTACTATGGCAATGACGATGGTGTGATTACCGATGCGAAGATTGCGGAGACAACATCAATCGATGTATCATCTCAGTGGATTTTCAATCTGAAAGGTATTGAGTTTTTTACTGCATTGGAAAACTTGTACTGCATTGGCAATCAACTGACATCGCTGGATGTATCGAAGAACACGGCACTGAAAGTATTGTCCTGCGGAGCAAACAAACTAACATCGCTTGACGTATCGAAGAATACAAAGTTGACAGATTTTGTATGCAATGAAAATAACCTGACATCACTTGACGTATCGAAGAATACAAAGCTGACATGGTTGGAATGCAATGGCAATCAACTGACATCGCTCGACGTATCGAAGAACACAGCATTAAAATATCTGAAATGCAACGAAAACCAGTTGACCTCGCTTGACGTGACAAAGAATACGGAGTTGAATGAATTGGAATGTTACGGAAACAAACTGACCTCGATTGACGTGACGAAGAATACGAGTT
The DNA here is from genome assembly GCA_902769805.1 of uncultured Prevotellaceae bacterium. GTDB lineage: Bacteria > Bacteroidota > Bacteroidia > Bacteroidales > Bacteroidaceae > Prevotella. The sequence goes on along the minus strand of CACXQL010000029.1, from coordinate 4,487 downwards.
TGTATTTTTTGTCCTGCCACAACAACTCGCTGGCATCGCTTGACGTATCGAAGAATTTAGTTTTGGAAATATTGTCCTGCCAATCCAACCAGTTGACCTCGCTCGACGTGACGAAGAACACTGTGCTGAAAGGGCTGGACTGTTTTGAAAACCAATTGACGTCGCTTGACGTGACGAAAAACACAGCGCTGACAAGTTTGTCCTGCGACCATAACCAGCTGACCACACTTGACTTATCGAAAAATACGGCACTGACATATCTGGACTGTGGGAATAACCCGCTGACCTCATTTGACGTATCGAAGAATACTGCACTGGAATATTTGTACTGTAAGGAGATCCCGTTGACCTCGCTCGACATATCAAAGAACACGGCACTGATAGGGGTGGACTGCCGCAACAACCAGTTAACCTCACTTGACGTAACGAAGAATACGGCACTGAGATGGTTGTACTGCGGTAGCAATCAGTTGACATCGCTCAATGTAAATACGAAACTGGGGCTTTTGTACTGTGAAGACAACCGACTGACATCACTCGACTTTTCGAAGAATACGTCATTGGGTGAATTGAGCTTCTACAAGAACCATATCAAGGGTCGTGCCATGGATGCCCTTATAGAGAGTCTGCCAGATAAAACGGATGGGTGGTCTGGTGCATTGTTTGTTATTTATAACGAGAACGAGGGCAATATAATGACGACAACACAAGTGGCTGCTGCTGGCGCGAGAGGATGGGCAGCATATTATTACAATGGAAAAGAGTGGGAAGAATATTACGGCAGCGATCCTTCAGGCATTGAAAATTTGAAGAATTCAAAAGTTGAAGGATTGAAGTTCTACGACCGGTGTGTATATCAGGAACAACAAGAAGGTTCTCGTGAGATAATCATAGTTGTACCTTCTATCACTTGTTCGAGGGCTTTCTATCACTTGTTCCAAGGCTTGGAATAAGTTGTTCCAAGGCTTGGAATAAGTTGTTCCAGAGCCTGGAACAACCCCTAAGGAGGCTTTCTTTCAAGTGAAAGAAGGTATTAGTGTAAAAAAGAATATTGAATAAAACTCCATTCTTCTACATGAAATTTTAAAATCAACGTCACCGTTGTCACATCGTAACACTCATTGATAATCATGGATTTACGCGTGACAACGGTGTGATGTTAGTGACGACAAATGGTGTTTCTTTGACCAAAAGGTACAAAGCGTGCTAAAGATACGATTTCTCACGCTCAAGAATGAAAATATATTCTCATTCTTTTTGCTTACTCGAAATTTTGCACTACCTTTGTAATTGAAATGAAACAGGTACGACCAAAGAAGAATCTGGGGCAGCACTTTCTGACTGACCTCTCAATCGCGAAACGTATTGCTGATACGGTGGATACGCCATACAGTGATCTTCCTGTATTGGAGGTCGGACCAGGCATGGGTGTGATGACGCAGTATCTTGTGGAGAAGCCCCGTCCTTTCAAAGTGGTGGAGATTGACCGCGAGAGTGTGGCATATCTGAATGAGCATTTCCCCCAATTAAGGGAGAATATATTAGGTGAGGACTTCCTGCGGATGGACTTGCAGAAGGTGTTTGACGGACAGCAGTTTGTGCTGACAGGTAATTATCCGTATGATATATCTTCACAGATTTTCTTCAAGATGCTTGATAACAAAGATTTGATTCCTTGTTGTACAGGTATGATTCAAAGAGAGGTTGCCTTGCGTATCGCCTCTGAACCAGGCACGAAGGCGTATGGCATCCTCAGCGTATTGATTCAGGCATGGTATGACGTGGAGTACCTCTTTACAGTGGAGCCAGATGTATTCAATCCTCCTCCTAAGGTGCAGAGTGCTGTGATTCGCATGACTCGCAACAAGGTAGAGCATCTGGATTGTGACGAAAACTTATTTAAAAGAGTGGTGAAGACGGTGTTTAACCAGCGTCGTAAGATGCTGCGTGTCTCTTTGCGACAATTAGTTCATTGTAAAGAGGAGAGAGACACACAAGACTTTTTCTCCGATCCTATCATGACGAAACGCCCTGAACAACTGACAATCCAACAGTTTGTGGAATTAACAAACATGGTGGAAAAGGTTCTTTGTGTTCGCACACAAAATTTTGATATAGGTCAAGAATAAGCCCTTTTTTTGCGTAAAACGGAAAGATTTCATGGTCACATCATGGAATCTGCTTACCTTTGCATCGTCATTCAGAGGAATGAATCTCCAATAGGTAAGAAAAGATTGAAAAGGATAACATCGTATAAGGTTAGTTAGTTGTTTTAGGTTAGTAGTTGGATTTAAGGTATTAGTTTTAGAGAAAGCAAGTTTTTAGTTATTAATAGGAGAAAAATGAAACAGCCCTTAGGAGTGATTCCTCGGGGCTGTTATTTTTATGTCTTGATAGTATTCATCCAGTTGCCGAAGAAAAGGCGTAAGAGGAAGATGATGCCTCGGAAGGTTAGTTCTATCGCCATTGCCGTCCATACACCAGGAAGTCCGTAAATAGGTGCCAGCCACGCAGCAAGTGTCAGACGCACCGCCCACATGCTCGTCAGGTTCATGATAGCAGGCTTCAACGTGTCGCCAGCTCCAACGAAGACGCCATAACATACGATAGAGGCGGCGAACATCGGTTCTGCGAATGCCTCGATACGCAACGACTGGGCTCCAACCTCACAGATAGCCTCGACAGGTGTCATCAGTCCCATCAGTTCCGGGGCGAAGGCATACATGAGGATTCCCGTAACGGTCATGACCAGCATACCAAGGAAAACAGACAATCGTGCAAAGGAACGCGTCAGTAGTCGCTGACCTGCTCCGATGCCTTGTCCCACAAGGGTGGTGGCAGCATCCGCGATACCATAGCCAGGCATGTAACAGATACTCTCCGCAGTGATGGCAAACGAGTTGGCGGCAATGGCTATCGTACCCAATGGTGCCACAATCATCGTACTCACAATCTGTGCACCACCCATCAGGATCTGCTGGAAACCCATCGGTATTCCAATATTGATGGCTGTACGTACTGTTTCCTCCGTAGGACGGAAAGAGCCTTTGTTACCTTTCAACGACAGGATAGGTGAGCGGAACCACAGAAAATAGACCATCAGCAGCATCGTGACAAAGATGGCAAGGAGTGAGCCGATGGCTGCACCCACTACGCCCAGTCCGAGTGTATAGATGAACAAATAATTGAACATCACGTCCATGCAGCACATCAGAATATTCAACATACTGGGAATCTTCATGTTTCCTGAGCATTTCAACATCGAGCCAGCCAAGCCTTCCAACTGATAGAAAGGAACGGCCAACGAGAATATCAGGAAATAGAGGGATGCATCAGGGGCGATCTCCTCACTGCCTCCTAACCAGTAGGGGAGTTGCTGGTGAATACATATAGCCCCCAACATCAGGAAACAGCTAAAGATGATACAACAGGTAAGTGCCTGGCGGAGAATACGGCGTGCCCGCTTGAAGTCGTTGGCACCGATGGCATGTGCTACCTGTACGGAGAATCCCATCGAACAGGCACCAGTCAGTCCGAAGAACACCCAGGTGGAGGATTCCACCAGTCCGATAGATGCAGACTGTTGTGCTCCTAAGTGTCCTACCATCGCCATATCGATGAAGAACATGATGATGCTTGACAACTGTGCCAGAATAGAAGGAATACTCAACTCGACAATCAAGTTGAGTTTTTCCCTCTGTGACATCGCACGACCTTCGCGAATGTAGGCTAATAGATCTGTTTTCTCTTTTTTCGTAGTGATGTCGTTTTTCGTGATGACGTTATAACGTGATATCGTTATTTCGTTATTCCGACTCTAAGAGAAGTACGCGACTAGACCAGTCGTTCTTCTTCGACCACTCTGGCTCATTGCGATAGGGCATCTCGAGTCCGTGGTTCATCAGATAGGCACCACTGAAGACCTTGCCTTCAACATCAAGTGGCTGGAGGTCGATGCGATTCAATTCGTGTACCTTATAATTCTTATTGGCATCAAGTCCTGCCATCCTTACACGGGGAAGATGCTCGTTCTGGAATGACTCCGTCTTCCACCAGAAGAAGACAGACTTCGACTTTGTCTCGTTGACATACATCAGCGATGCAAGGCCTACCTTGTCGTAAGGAGACACCAGGCGGTAGAGATCACCAAACTGTACGATAGGACGAATCTGTTTGTATTCCGCGATAGCCTTTCGACATAATTCCTTCTCATCGTCCGTCATGTTCTTGGGCTGTATCTCCATACCCAAGCGTCCGCTCATCGCCACGTCTATACGATACTTCATCGCCGTCGTACGGAAAACGGTGTGGTTGGGTGTTGCAGAGATATGACTTGCCATCGCAATAGCAGGGAAGAAATAACTTGTTCCCCATTGCATATAGATACGTTGCAGGGCATCCGTATTGTCTGATACCCAGAACTCATCGAAGTAGGGGAGTACGCCCCAGTTAGCGCGACCGCCACCACTGGCACATGCCTGAATGGT
>CACXQL010000028.1 GCA_902769805.1 uncultured Prevotellaceae bacterium | reverse complement strand
CACCCAACGGTCGAAGAGTTGTACACCCACGTTGATGCCCGTCACCTCAGCAGCAGCCAACCAGTAGTGTTTCTTTTTGGGCAGTGCCATCGTGGAGTCGGTATATACAATCGCAGAACGTTTCTCCTCCCATGCACGTTTCCATGTATCATGCTGGTTACGAATCTGACGCCAAGTCAAACCCATTTCGACCAACGGACGATTACGGTAGGTCTCATTTCTATTGTAGTAACGTGTCCATCCCCAACCTACAGAGGCAAAGGCACCTAAGCGTTTGCTGATCTGGTAATCGGCGTTGAGGCGTGCCTGCAGGGAGTACAGACGCTCTGGACCCTCATCCGAGTTCTTATGGAAAGTCTCTACATGGTAGTAACCGATATCACCGCTAAGACTCCATTTCGGCGACAACTGGAAATATTGTCCTAATCGGTAGAATATAGCACCAGAGAACTTACTGTCAAGTCCCATGAAATGTGTACCCACACCGGCGATGCTGTATGTACTCTTGTTGCGGTAGCGGACGGCGAAATTCACCTTGGTAGAAGTACCTCCATATAACATCATGTCAATGACGGTCTTTGGGTTGATGTTCACCAGGCCAATCTTATGACCAATGCTGTCGTATGACACATTGATCAGTCCGACTTGCCATCCTTTCGGGCGCTTACGGGCAACGTTGAACACACCAATCTGTGCACCGTTCAGCGAGTCGGAATAGTTGACGGCTCCCAACTGCACACCACGCATCATGGCTGATGATACATTCAGAATACCCGACAACTGCATACCGCCGTTCATACCGTTCGTGACGTTGTTAACACCACTCAACTGCAAACCGTTAAACGTATGTGCCGATGTATTGGATATACCTGACAACTGCAGTCCTTTACCACCATCGGCAGCCACTGACGAGATCACACCGACCTGTACACTCTTTGTGGTATCCTGTACACTTACAATACCCACAGGAAACTTCTGCGCCATCACTGCAACAGTCATGCACCACAATATAGCAAGAATACTTATCTTTTTCATCTTTACCCGTTTATTTCGTACAAAGGTACAAAAGTTTCCTGATATGTACAACTTTTCTACGTTTTCCTATAAATTATTTCTTCATAAATGCAGCGATACGGTCTGCAATATTCTTCTTTATGTTGTTATAGAACAAACCGTAGTCGTAACGATGATAGCTCTCTGGACCGAACAAGGCTGCAGCATCACCAGGAATGGCATAAAGCTTGGCATCGACCGTGGTGACAACAACGGAACCGCGAACAGTGTCCACACGGGCATCGGCAATACCAGGGGTGACAAGTTTACCTTCAATGGTAAGTGAACCAAGGTTTTCCTTGACAGGGGCGTAAGTATCGTCGCGCTTCCAGTTAATCGGGTTGATGCTGATACCGCCAGGAGCCAGCGTACAGTTCTTGGTATCCTTATTAGCAAGACCTTCAGTGTTCCATGATACGATAACTCCAGTATCGGTAGCACCTTCAGCAAACTTCAGACCAGTACGGGCGAGGAAATCCTTGGTTACAGCGTAGCCGATGGGATAGGCAGCGATCATACGCTTGAGCGCCTCTGGATGCTTCGTCATATAGTTCTCTAACAGGTTAATCAGTGTCGAGGCACCCTGCGAGTGACCTGCAAGGATGAACGGGCGACCTTGATTGAGGTGCGTCAGGAAGTAGTCAAGGGCATCGGTAGCATCAAAGCCTGAGAGATAATTTGTGACTGTCGAGTAATCGGTACCAGGCTTCGGCATGGATATCTGACGATAGTAAGGCATGAAGACATTGCAACTCTCATCGAAGACACTGGTCTGAATCTGACGTACCTCCTTAGCGCCGGCAACTAATTCAGAGTCTGTGATCTCGCAAATCTGGACGGGATCGCGAAAACCAGTAACGGTGGGGTAGATGAAAAATACGTCGACATTCTTAGTTATTGAGTCTGGCTTTTCCAACCAACACTCATCCTTGCTGTAGTCAAGCTTTGTCTTGTATTTCTCCAGTCCAACGACACCTGCCAGGGCCTCAGGAATACTGTCCTGTTCAGCATCAGGCGCTGGTTGTTTGTTACTTTTGCATGAGGTTAATGACATGGCTACCAGCATCATCACCGATGCTAACAGCGGAAAAAATTTCATTCGTTTCATAGTTCTTATTATTTTATAGATTAATTATTTGAATTTATTCATTATTTGCATACTTCCTTGCCAATCGGAACTGATAGCGGTAGACGAGACAAGCCATGCTGAGATAGATAGCAGCCTGAATCCAAAGGATACGTATCTCTGGAAGAATCTGGCTGACGGTAGCACCCATCGAATTGATGCGAATGAAAGCACGAACACCAAAGGTACTCGGGAACAGCCATGAGACGCCCTGCCATGCACCAGGGATACTAGATTGTGGCCACGACACACCAGTGAGGAACAGCAATGGTACAGAGACGAAAACCATCAGTAACATTACATTCTCACGATAACGCACCAGACAGGAGACTGTCATGCCAAAGAATACACTCGCCATCGTGTAAGGCAAAAGCATTGCCAATAGCGTCCAACCGTTAGCCAACTGTGGGAAGGAGAACATGCAGGGTACTGCCATGGATAGATAGGCGGCAGCCACTGCACCTATCATCCCATAGCACAAAGCTTTGCCCCAGACAATACGGTAGGCACCACGATAGTGCGGATCGTCTGTGGGAATGAGCTGACCATTACGATTGCGTTCACGAGCCGTACCAGCAGCCATTCCAATACCGAGAGCGATAGCCTGTTGCAGAATGAGCATGAGCACGGCAGGCAATACACACGAGCCGTAGCCGCCTGAAGGATTGAACATCGTCACATCGTCAACAGCCAGAGGCTGCGCAGTGATAGCATCCTCACGTTTTGTATAGTTCCCTGACTTCTTGATATTCAGACCTGCGCCAAGGCGTCCAGCCTCAACCATCGCAGTCTGATAGACAGCCTTATATGCGAGCATCAACGACATGTCGCAATATACACTGATAGTACCTTGTTCACCACGACTGACACGTGTAGCGAAATCGGATGAGATAAAATAGATACCCCTGACGAGTTGTCTACTGACGAGCGAGCGCGCTTCATCAAGGTCTTCTGCATAATAGGCTATATGAACGTCTGACGAGGCGTCGCAGTCGTTAATAAACTGACGTGAGAGCGCAGAGTGCGACTGGTCGACGACAACCACAGGTGTCTCGTGCAGCGACTCATTATTGTATATCCACGAGTAAAGCAATGGATAACCCAGTGGTACAATGACCAGAAACATCAGTACGCCCTCGTCTTTGATCACTTGTTTCAACTCCTCTCGCCAGATGTAGAGCACATCGGTCAGGTGTTCTTTATATTTACGGAATATAGACATAATTGAGCATTGCGTTTTTAACTTTACGGAGTACGAACCAGGGCAGCAGCGTGAAGGCCACGAGTGCCACGAGGTGGAACCACACGTCGATGACAGGGAAACCATTGAGTACCGTTGCCTGATAGATCATCCAGTAATGGCGCAGGGGGAATAACCACGACATTGCCTGCAACGGAGCGTCCATGCCTGGGACAGGGAATGCAGAACCGCACATCGAGATGCTGAGTACTGACCATAATGACGAGATACTCATTGACATGCGCAACGATGGCATCAAACCAAAGGAGAAGATGCCAAAGCCAAGACCGCCAGCCACCTGCAATAGACTGAGTCGTACGATGCTCCATACTCCGCCAAGTCGTGGGAAGTGGAGTACACCGAAGATATAATATTGGTAGATGAATATCACGAGTAGGAACACAAGCGCATGAACGAGATACTTACCGAGGATGGCAACTACAATGTTATTGTCAGCCATCCGCAGCCATTCCTTACCCGTATCGAACTTCATCTCCGTGCCGACAGCGTATGCCGAAAGTAATGCCATGAAGAGCATCAGGATACCTGGCACAAAGACGGTGGTCAGACTGTAATTATAACTACCTTGGGGGTTGGCTATCATGTGTGCATCGATAGTGATAGGTTGCAGTGCCGCTTTGATTTGACCAGGTGTAGCTCCCTTTGCGGAGAGCGTTGCCTGACCTACTGCCGCCGAACCCAACGAACCGATGGTTTTCAAGTCCTTCGAAGCCATTGAACCTGCCGTCATACACGTCATTGTGTAGTAGTACGATATCTTCGGCTGTCGTCCAGACAAGAGTTTCGATGCCGTGCCCTCAGGAATATAAAGATAGCCATAGACCTTACCTTCCTGCATGGCATTGCGAGCCTCAGTAATATTAGCAAAATGATAGACGACACGGGAGTTCTGCATGGCATCAAGGTTGCGGATAAGACCACGCGACGTGGCACTATTGTCCTGATCCACTACCCCGATGGGCAAATCCTGTGGCAGTCCTTCATCAAGCATCGTAGTGAAGAACAACACCAACAGTAGCGGGAACACTATCATGCAGAAGCCGTAGATACGGTTCTTCGCAAGAATACCGAGTTCACGCAGTGCGATGTTGCCTATTTGAGAAATATACTTCATTTTTTAAGTATCAACGACATTCCTGGACGCACATCCTCGATTTTCTCCATCGGACGTGCCTTTACCTCAAAGGTCTTCTGGTCATACTGACCACTGGCCTTCGTTGCCTTCCAAACGGCAAACGAGCCTTTGTCCTTCATATAGTAAATCTTCATCTTGACTTCCTTCTCCAACGCAGGAACGACAACAGTCAACTCGCTGCCCAGTTTCAGACCCTTCAACTGGTCCTCGCGGATATTGAACGTACCCCACATGTCATCCATCACCGAGATGGTCATGATAGGAGAACCTGTTCCAACCAACTCACCCACCTTCGGATAGACATCGGTTACCTCACCAGCAGCCTGGGCTATCTGTACAGTCTCATGGATATAGCTGTTTACCTCCTGCACAGCACCACGGGCACGACCCACCTGTGCAGCAGCAGACATCTTCTCTTCCATACGGGCACCATTCTTTGCCATGTCATACTGACTCTGTGCAGCCTTGACCTGTGCCTGAGCCGACTTGTACATAGCCAGAGCCTCATCGAACTTCTGGGCACTGATAACCTCTTCGTCGTAAAGTATCTTCATACGGTTGTACGATTTCTCGGCAATCTCCAGACCTGCCTTCGCCTGCTCCAACAACTGGTAGGCAGCCTGTACCTGTTCCTTGCGGGCACCATTCTTTGCCATCATTTCCATTGCTGAAGCAGCATCGACGGCACTCTGAGCCTGCGACATCTTCGCCTGCACATCAGGAGCCTCGAGGATAGCCAGTGTATCACCAGCCTTCACGAAGTCACCTTCCTTTACACGAAGTTCAAGGATACGTCCTGGTACCTTACTTGACACACGGTACTCCTCTACTTCCATTTCACCCTGAATCACATCCGGATCACGACCTAAAGCCAGAAAACCGATAAGGGCTACGATTGCTACTACTGCTGAAAAGCCTGCGACGGCCAGCAGAATATTGTTATGCTGTTCTTTTGCTTTGTCTGCCATAATAATATTACTTTTTTTACATTATTACATGATATAATTTCTATTCCAGTGTTCCCAATGCCTTTTGCAGTTCAACCTCCGAGAGTTTTACACCTATCTCAGCGTCAATCTTCTGCGATTGTGCCTGCTGCCAGGCTGTCTGCGCCTCCATGACAGTAGTGTATGAGACTGTTCCCTCTTTAAAACCGAGGTTCGCCATGCGCAGATTCTCGTCGGCACTGGCAACATTCGCGTTAGCCATCTCTAACTTCTTGTTGGCTTCGCTCACCTTAAAGGAACTCTGTTTCACCTGTAACTCAATCAGTTCACGGGCTTCATCCAGTTCCATATTAGCCATAGCAGTAGCCACTTTCGAGGCACGTACCTTATTCTTCACTTCGCCCCAGTTCCATACAGGTATGCGCACCAGTACGCCCACGTTCCATACTCCGCCGAACTTCTTTTCAAAGCCATTGAACGTATTCGGGTTACTTATCGCATAGCCACCTGTCAACATCACCTGTGGCAGATTACCTGCTTTCAACACGTTCGTCGTCTGCTTACTGAGGTCAACGGTGTTCTGAAGTACCTTCAACTCAGGGCGGTTGTCATAACTCAGAGAATACTGAGAGGGTGAAGGACTCAGCGAATTCAGAGAATTTGATGCTTCGTCTGCCAGCGTGATATCCTCGTCTATTGGTAATCCACACAACTGACAGAGCAGCATCTTCGACAGCACCAGACCGTCCTTCACTTGTGTCAGTGCCATCTCAGCCTCGTTCACTCTCACGCTGACATTCAGACCATCACCCTTGGTAGCCACACCTTGGTTGATCATCTTCTGGACATCGCCCTTCAACTTCTTCACCAAGTCCAAGTAACTCTCGGCCAGAATCTGTTTATGACGCAACGACACCACATTCCAGTACGCCTGATCTATATTATATATGGTACCCTGGCGCTTCATCTCCAAAGAGTTCGCTGCCATCTGCTCGTTGATGTCGGAAACCTTATTGGCGGCTATGATAGCACCACCCATAAACACTGGCTGCGTCACCGTTATGGCTCCACCCACCATATTACGCGTATCCGTACGAAAACCTTCTACAACACCAGCACCGAAGTGGTCAAGTACTCCGGCAAACGCCGACAGGTCATTGCCAATCTTCTCCTGTATAGCGGGAGACAGCCCCGAGGTCAGTGGTGACAGTGCATCACGCAGGTGCGTTGCTGTATTTGTGCCTAAATTACTCAGCGCAGCCTTCTGGTCGTCGTTCAGGATAGAAATCTCCCTACTCATCCATAAATAGCCACCCAGTGCGTTCACTTTCGGCAGATACTGTGTACGTGTCGCCTTTCTTGTATAGGCACTCATCTCCTGCTTCAACTTCGCCACGCCCATCTGTTTGTTGTTACGTAGTGCCATCGCCCTACAACTGTCAAGCGATAGCACGCGCTGCGCATCTCCGCTCAGCGGCAATAGCATCAATAGCCCGAGCATCATCGCTTGTACCATCACTGTCCGTTTTTTCTTTTTTGTCATGTTCGATTTTGTTATATTATTCTTGAAATTTCTTTCTGTATTCCAAAGGCGTCATGCCTGTATGTTCCTTAAAGTATTTACCGAAAAACGAAGCATTAGGGAATTGCAGGTCATAGGCAATCTCCTGCATCGTCATGTCGGTGTAGCGCAGGCGGCGCTCGATGGCTTCCATCGTGAAGTGCTCTATCATCATGCTTGGTCGGCGATTGATGGTCTCCTTCAAGATGGTCGACAAGTATTTGGGTGTGACATTCAACTGCCTGGCAAAGTCGTCCACCTTGCGGATGCGTCCATCGCTCTGCTCAACCAAATGTATAAACCTGTCCGTCAACAGTCGTTTGTGAACGCTCGGATTTGTGTTCTCTGTATCCTTCGACACAGCTTCTTGTTGCTCGTCGCGCCGCATCATGCAGAGCATTTCCAGCATCATGGTGCTGACGAGCGACCTGACAATATCAGGATAAAGCTGCGGGGAACGATCTCTCATTCGACGACATAGCAACTGAAAATACCCATCAAGAAGCGTAACATCGTCAGGGGTAAGATGCACCGTTGGATGCTGTTTGAGATAGGTCAGGTCGGCCAAACTCACCTTACCATGCATATCGATGCTCCATAATTCGCTTCTGGTAAACCAAATCTGACGGCAGTTGAAGTCGGGCGAGGACATAAAATTAGAGGCAACGCTATGCGCCATATAGAGGAAAAGGTCGTTCTTGCGGAGACGGATCTGCTGTCCGTCGTAGTCGAACTGCGCCATGCCCTCGGTGCAAATCACAATGAGTCCCTGATTGTTGAGACGAAGTTTACCCTTGGGCAATGCCCCAAAGTTCTCCATCACCACCAAATCGTCACTATCGCCTATTCGCAGGGTATCGTCACCACCTCTTGGTATGAGTGTTTTTATCTCCATGATGTTCGTTTTTTCTTTTCAAGGTGCAAAATTCGCAAAAAATATCCGATATTCAATGTTCTATTTTTGCTTAAATATGTTCTGTGGAAAAAATCGATACTACTTTATGATGTTATATTTTGCGTTTCGGGTTTTTCTTCGTACCTTAGCAGTCGGATATGTTAGTATATACCTTCGACAACACCATAGACGGCATTTTATCTGCTGTCTTCGACGCTTACTTCCGCCATCAGCAGCCTGACATGCTGGTGGGCGAAGGCGCACAGTTGCCGCTGTTCTGCGAAGAGGTATGGCAGGTGGTGACAACAGAGGAGAAGGCGACAAGGGTATGGACAGGACTCGAGAAACGACTGCCACGAGAAGCACTGCATCTCATCATGGTCAGTTGGCAGTCGGAAGAGAATGACCTGCCTACGCCCCTCTTTCATTATATATATAAGGTATTCGGAACCAAGGGCATCGAACGCAACTTCTCTGATCCCGACGTGCTGCATGTGACGAATACGGCACGAAGAGTGATGCACGAACAGTTACGCATGAAACAGTTCATACGCTTCCAGAAAGCGAAAGACGGCACCTATCTCGCAGTGGTATCGCCAGACCATAACGTACTGCCACTCATCACAAGCCATTTCCAAGACCGCTTCGGCGACCAGTCGTGGCTCATATATGATGCAAAACGACACTATGGATACTATTACAGCCTCACCCCCAACGCCTCTCCAAAGGGAAAGGGGAGTTCTATGCCGATACGCGTGATTTTTGAGGATGAAAATTCCTTGCCCTTTGACTTGTCGAACGGTAAGTTAGACGAGGCGGTTCTTAGTGAGAACGACCAACTATTCCAAGACTTATGGCGCACCTATTTCAAGGCTGTCTGCATCAAGGAACGCATGAACCCCCGCAAACAACTCAGCGACATGCCTCGCCGCTATTGGAAATACATGACAGAGAAGCAATAGTCATTCCAATGCCTTCTATCGTTCGAAAGAAAAAATAAATGAATTTATTTTGTTTTTTGCTCACTTAATCGTACCTTTGTCCCCATCAAACGATAAAACAACCATGGGAATAGTCATTGGAATAGACGTGGGCATCTCCACGACGAAGATTGTAGGACTGCGTGACAAACGGGTCGTCTCCCCGATACGTATCACGGCAGCAGATCAAGTAACATCGCTCTATGGAGCTTTCGGTAAATACCTGCATGACAATAAGATAGCATTAGGAGACGTAGAGCAGGTGATGCTCACTGGAGTCGGTGCCGCCTATATCGACGAACCTGTCTATGGTATTCCCACCCAGAAGGTCGACGAATTTATCGCAGATGGCTTGGGAGCCCGTTTTGAGTCAGGACTCACCAAGGCTATTGTAGTATCCATGGGAACAGGTACGAGTTTCGTACAATGTGACGGTGACGACATCCGTCATATCGGAGGTATCGGCATCGGAGGAGGTACGCTGCAGGGACTGAGCCGTGTGATGCTGAACACCCGTGACCCTAAACAGATTCAGAGTCTTGCACTGCAGGGAGACATTCACAATATCAACCTGCTGATTGGCGACATCTCCACCCATCCGCTGCCAGGACTGCCGATGGATGCTACGGCATCCCTGTTCTCCAAGGCGCAGTACGATGCTCCGAAAGAAGACGTGGCACTGGGTATCATCGTCATGGTACTGCAGACGATAGGTTCTGCCGCCATCCTGTCGGCGCTTAACTCAGGTATCAAAGACTTCGTGCTGATAGGCAACCTTACCCTGTTACCACAATGCAAGGACATCTATCCGATGCTGGAAAAGCTCTATAACGTGCATTTCCACATCCCCAAATACTCAGAGTTCTGTACGGCTATTGGTGCAGCACTGAACTACAAGAAGTAAGTCACTCCTTACGGTGTTTGTGATTCTCGTAACATAGCATACGATGAGGACTGCGATTATTGGCGGTGGCGCTGCAGGATTTTTCTTAGCCATCAACTTGAAAAAGATGGTGCCAGAAATGGATGTGACCATCTTTGAGCGTAGTCATCGTGTGTTGGCAAAGGTGGAGATCTCAGGCGGTGGCCGTTGTAACTGTACTAACTCGTTTGCTGAGGTGCGTGATCTCTCGGAGGTTTATCCTCGTGGTCATCGTTTGATGAAACGTCTCTTCAATGTCTTCGACTATCGGAAAGCCTATGAGTGGTTTGAACAACAGGGAGTTCTGTTGGTGACGCAGGAAGATCAATGTGTGTTTCCTAAAGCGCAAGACTCACATGTCATTATCAATTGTTTTTTGTCTCTTGCCCGTCAATACCAGATCCAAATAGTGACAGGACGAAAGATTCAACATCTGGAGGAAGTGCAGGACTATGATTATGTTGCAGTGACGACAGGCGGTTCTCCAAAAGGGGAAGGTCTGAAATGGTTGTCGGACATGGGACATGAAATCGTTTCTCCCGTACCTTCTCTCTTTACTGTTCAGATACAGGATTCGTCTTTGACAGCATTGATGGGAACAGTAGTAGAACATGTATCGGTCATGATTCCATCCACCAAGTTCCGGGCTAACGGTCCATTGCTTATTACGCACTGGGGTATGAGTGGCCCCGCTATCCTGAAACTCTCTAGTTATGCGGCAAGACACTTGGCAGAACAGAGATATCGGATGCCTCTTAGTGTCAATTGGGTGGAGAAGACAGATGCTGAGATACAGGCGATGCTCTATGAGTCGACAGCACGCTTCTCCGCTAAACAGCTTTCGACACTCAATCCTTTCGGTCTTCCTCAGCGACTTTGGGAATATTTTTTGATGAAGACACTGGGTGGCAGAACTATGAGATGGGGCGAGTTGAGTAAGAAGGATGTCAACAGACTGGTGAATGTGTTGACGAATGACACGTATCAGACAGCAGGACGTGCTCCATTTAAGGATGAGTTTGTTACTTGCGGAGGTGTCTCTCTCAAGAGTATCAATCCCTCAACACTTGAGAGCCGTCATGTTCCTAACCTTTACTTTGCAGGGGAGGTTCTTGACATAGACGGAATCACAGGCGGTTTCAACTTTCAGGCAGCATGGACTACTGCTTATGCTGTTGCTAGTTCTATTGCAAAGAAAGTACTTTAATTGTATCATTCATTTTCGCTGGTGTGACATTTGTCGTCATTTCGTCTAATTCTTGTAGAGGAAAGTTGGCAATGTCATAATTTTTATATATTTTTGTGGCAAATACAACTAACTGATTAAAGACATAAACAATTCTAAACATGAGAAGGATAGCAAAACTCTTAGTAGTCATGGCTGCCATGGTAGCAACCAATGGCTGGGCTCAGGGTACAGCTGGGCAGAAGTCAATTGTCTGTCATGATGACGGCACAGTAACTTTCAACTACAAGAACGATCATGCAAAGAACGTTCAGGTAGACGTACAGTTTGCTGGAAGGAAAGAAATGAAGCGTGATGCTGCAACGGGATTGTGGACGGTGACATTAGGTCCTGCTGCTCCTGACATGTATCCGTATTGCTTCATCGTGGACGGCGTAAGTGTGATGGATCCAGAGAATCCGCAGTATTTCCCCAATGAGGGCTTCAAGAACAGTCTGTTGGAGATACCGGCAAAGACGGGCTCTTTGGCACATGACATCAAGAACGTGCCTCATGGACGCGTGGAGTATATTCACTATTATTCCAAGAGTCTTGGTGCTACCAATAACGCGATAGTATGTCTTCCTCCTAACTATATGAGGGATATGCAGAAGAAATACCCTGTATTCTACCTGATCAGTGGAACGACGGACACAGAGGAGGTGTATTATAAGGTGGGACGTGTGAACTATATACTCGACAATCTGCTGGCAGAGAAGGCAGCGAAGGAGATGATTATTGTATTGCCTTATGGTAATCCGACTAAACTGAAACCAACTCAGCCTGCAGGTGATGGTATGCCGCAGACTCGTTTCGGCGGTGATGTGTTCAGTAAAGACCTCATCAATGACCTGATGCCTTATATTGAGAAGAACTATCGTACGAAGAATGACTGTGACTCGCGTGCCATCGGCGGCTTCTCGCGTGGTGGTAACCAGGCACTCTTCATCGGTCTGAGTAATTTGGATAAGTTCTCTTATCTCTGCTCATACAGTTCCTTCACCTCTACAGACATTCCCAATGTCTATGATAATGCAGCAGATACCAACAAGAAGATTCACCTCTTCTGGCTTGGTGTCGGTACCGACGATTTCCTCTATGGTAATGCGCGTGACTATATGGCATTCCTCGACCAGAAGGGTATCCGTTCTGTCAAGGAGTTCACCAACGACAAATACGGACATACATGGATGAATGCCAAGTATTTCCTGTCAAAGACACTTCCGTTGTTGTTCAACAAGAAAGCCTCTGAGGCAGCGATGAAGGAGGGACAGCCTGCTCCTGCCAAGACAGGGCAGGAACAGCAGTTTACACCTGGTGTGATGGCACGTCTGTTCCCGAAACCCATCATCTCTCCTGAATATACGGAACAAGGTATCACTTTCCGTTTCAAGGCACCTGATGCGCAAAAGGTAGAGCTGGAATGTGAGATTCTGCCACAGACGATAGCGATGGAGAGAGACTCCGATGGTGTATGGAGCGTTGTGATGACTGATTTCCTCTTTGAAACCTTTAAATATTGCTTCGTGGTGGACGGCACTCGTGTGGCTGACCCCAGCAATATGTTCCTGTCTCCTGATCGTGGTTTTAAGTACAGTATTGCGGACAATCCTCGTTCTCCGTTCAATTTTGCCTCACAAGGTGATATCGAGCATGGACGTGTCGGCTATGATATGGAGCGTCAGGAGGCATGGTATATGTCACCGATGCCTGCCACTCCTTCTATGCCTGTATTCATACAACTTGTTCCCGGCGAGGGCGACACGATGGAGAGCTGGTTCAAGATTGGTGGTGCCGATGCTATCGTCGATCGTCTGATTGCTGACGGAAAGACCAAATCATGTGTGATAACAACAGGTTCTATGGACTTTATGCAACAGGGTGGTCCTCAGATGCCGGGATTCAATGTCCGTACACTTCGTGCTGATGACTTCCCGACATGGTCACTTCGTCGTCGTGCATTAGTCGGTCTTCTTCTGCGCATCGGTAAGGAGCCTGCACCAGAATTTCCCGGTTTCGGCGGTCCTGGCGGCTTTGGTGGCGGCTTCGGCGGAGGCGGCGGCTTCGGCGGAGGCGGTGGCTTCGGAGGTCCAGGAAACATGAATGGTGGTTTTTAATTAATACAACACAATAAACAATGAAGAAAATCTTATTTCTCTTACTGGCAGGACTTGCCGTCACGACAGCATCTGCCCAGTACAAGTATCCCTACCAGAATCCCAAGCTCTCCTATCAGGAGCGTGTGGAGAATCTCCTGTCTCTCCTGACTCCGGAGGAGAAGGTGGGACTGATGATGAACAAGTCAATATCTATTGACCGCTTAGGAATCCCATCATATAACTGGTGGAGCGAGGCGTGTCATGGTGTGCGTCAGGGTGGCTATACTGTCTATCCGCAACCTATCGGTATGGCAGCGGCCTTCAATGCCCAGTTGGTCTATGATGTGTTCTCACAGGTCAGCGACGAGGCACGAGCTAACTGGAACCGTACTGACCATAATGATCCTAAGTTGTTCAATGTGCCAATGGGGGTAACGTATTATCCTGGAAATCCGGAACTGACTTTCTGGTGCCCGAACGTTAATATCTTCCGTGACCCCCGTTGGGGACGTGGACAGGAGACCTGCGGTGAGGATCCTTATCTGAATGCTGTATTGGGAGTACAGACGGTATTGGGTATGCAAGGTAATGACAGTCATTATTTTAAGACGCATGCCTGTGCCAAGCACTATGCCGTTCATAGCGGTCCAGAGCCTTTGCGCCACTCGATGAATGTGGAACCTACCAATCGTGACCTGTGGGAGACCTATCTGCCTGCTTTCAAGGCATTGGTAAAGAAGGGTAATGTGCGTGAGGTGATGTGTGCCTACCAGCGTTTTGAGGGAAAACCATGTTGTACCAGCGACCGTCTGCTGATAGACATCTTGCGAAACAAGTGGGGCTATGATGCCATCGTCCTGACAGACTGTGACGCTATCAATAACTTCTTTAACAGAGGTCAGCATGAGACACACAAGGATCCCTTGTCGGCAAGTGTTGATGCCGTGCTGAATGGTACAGACTTGGAGTGTGGTAAGGTATTTATGTCGCTGACGGAAGGACTGAAGAAAGGAATGATCAAGGAATCTGACCTTGATATGCACTTGCGTAAGACACTTTATGGTCGTTTTGAGTTAGGAATGTTCGACCCTGCCGAGATGTTGCCTTGGGCAAACTTAGGACCAGAGGTTATCAGCAGTAATAAAAACGATGCATTGGCTACGCAGGCTGCTCGTGAGTCAATGGTGTTGTTAGAGAATAAGAATGTTCTCCCACTTTCAAAGAATATCAAGACGCTTGCGGTGTTAGGTCCAAATGCGGATGATGCTGCCATGTTGAATGGTAACTATGGCGGTACGCCGACAAAGGAGCATACACATTCCCTATTGGAGGGTATTAAGGCTGCCGTTCCTGGTGCTAAGATTATCTATGAGAAGGCGTGTGAGTTGAATGATGAGTACACTACTGTCCATCATTTGCAGGACTTCAACGGGGGTAAGGGTGTAAAGGTTGAGTTCTTCAATAATAAGGAACTTGCTGGAGAGCCTGCCAAGACAGAATACTATAACGAATTGAACTTCTCGACATTTGGTGCATGGGGCTTTGCTCAGGGTGTCAACAGAGACACACTGTCTGTAAGAATCAGCGGCCAGTACATCTCAACTTTCACGGGTGAGATGAAATATACGCTGATGACGGATAACGGCTATGTATTGAAAGTGAACGGAGAAGTGGTAGAAGATGCGAAGGTAGGTGGTCGTCGCGGTGGCTTCGGCTTCCGTCGTCAGATGGAATATAAGTCATTTCCCGTTGAAGCTGGCAAGACCTATGATGTCGTGATTGAGTATAAACACGGTAACGGACAGTTTGCCATGTTGCGCGGCGACATCTGTGAACGTAACCTTATCGACTTTACCAATCTTGCTAACGAGGTGAAGGCTGCTGATGCTATTATCATCATTGGTGGTATCTCCGCACAGATGGAAGGCGAGGGAGGCGACAAACAGGATATTGAATTGCCGAAGGTACAGCAATTATTGGTTAAGGCTATGCACAAGACTGGTAAGCCCGTCATCTTCGTGAATTGCTCTGGTTCTGCCATCGCCTTTGGCAGCGTAGAGGGTGAATATGATGCACTGTTGCAGGCTTGGTATGCCGGACAAGGTGGTGCAAAGGCTCTCGCTGAGGTGCTGTTTGGTGACTACAACCCTGGTGGAAAGCTCCCCGTTACATTCTATCGCTCGAATAATGACCTGCCTGACTTCCTCGACTATTCGATGAAGAACCGAACCTATCGTTACTTCACAGGTGTGCCTCAGTATGCCTTCGGCTATGGCTTGAGCTATACGACTTTCAAGGTAGGTAAGGGTAAACTGTCTGGTAAGTCTGCAAAAGCAGGAAAAGCCGGAATATTCTGTACGTTGAGTGTTCCTGTAACAAATACAGGAAAGCGTGAAGGTACTGAGATTGTCCAGGTTTATGTGAAGGCTCTTGATGACGCTGGTGCTCCTATCAAGGCATTGAAGGGCTTTCAGAAACTGAACCTGAAGGCAGGTGAGACTGCAACAGCAAAGATATCGTTGGATGGTGAGGCGTTCGAGTATTACAACGAGGCTATTGACGAACTGTCTGTCAAGCCAGGACGTTATCAGATCCTTTATGGCACGTCATCCCTTGATAAGGACTTGCAAAGTTTTGATTTTGTCGTGAAATAAAAAAGAAAGGCATCGCAATGATGCCTTTCTCTTTTTATTCTTTTTTCTGTTCTTCTTCCAACATCCAGTTGTTTCGTTTCAAAGTCTCCACGAACTCACTGATCTTTTGCAACTCTCGTGGGATGCGGATGTTCTGTGGACAATGCGGTTCACACTGACCGCAACCGATACAATGGTCTGCTTGTCGGAAACGTGGAACAGCACGGTCGAGACTGATGAGGTAGTTGCGACGTAGCTTGGCATACTCGTCATCCATCTTCAGACGAGGCAGGGTGCCTTCGTTCTTACATTTATTATAATGTACGAAGATGGCAGGGATATCAATACCGTAAGGACAAGGCATACAGTATTTACAGTCGTTACAGGGAATATTCTCCAATCCGACGATTTTCTCTGCAATCTCACCATGCAGGTATTCCTGTTCTTTCTTGGTCAGAGGCTTCAGCGGACAGTATGAGAGTAAGTTGTCCTTTAGGTGTTCCATATATGTCATACCGCTAAGTACAGTTAATACACCTTTGGGAGTACCTGCATAGCGGAAAGCCCAAGAAGCGACACTGCGATCAGGGGCATGTTGCTTCAGTTCGTTGACGAGATACTGGGGTAGGTTCGCGAGTCGACCGCCCAACAGAGGCTCCATGATAACGGCAGGGATATGGTATTTCTGCAGTTCTGCATACAGATAGCTGGCATCTACGTTACGGTCGTTGATTTCGTCGGCATAATTCCAGTCCAGGTAGTTCAACTCTATCTGTACAAAGTCCCAGTGATACTTGTCATGCATGGCAAGCACCTCGTCGAACACCGCCTTATAACCGTGGAAGGAGAAACCGAGGTTACGGATGCGCCCTGCCTCACGCTCTTTCATCAGGAAGTCCATCATACCGTTATCGACATAACGCTTGTTGAACTCATCCATACCACCACCGATGGCATGTAACAGGTAGTAGTCGATATAGTCGACCTGCAAATCTTTCAAAGATTTCTGATACATACCGATACTGCCTTCGCGTGTCTGTGAGTCGGGATGGAAATTACTCAGCTTTGTGGCAATGAAATACTCACTACGTTTATGACGGCTGAGAGCAATACCTGTACATGCCTCTGATTTACCTTGGCAGTAGACAGGGCTTGTGTCAAAGTAGTTGACTCCATGCTCTAAGGCATAATCTATCTGTTTATTGATCATCTCCTGATCATAGTCGTCTTTGTTTTCTGTCTTTGACGGCAAGCGCATCATACCATAACCGAGGATAGATACTTTCTCATTTGTCTTTGGGTTGGTGCGATAGGTCATCTTACCCACAGGGGGTTCCACCTGTTTGGTATATTCACTGACTGCCTTGGTATCAGTCTTAGACTTACAGCCTGTCAGTACGGCGGCAGTCGTTATAGCGCCTCCTCCTAACAATTTGAGGAAATTACGTCTTGATATATCTTTTTTCATCTCTTTAAACTTTAAACTATCAACTCTAAACTTCTTTATGTACCTCATGTCCCTCCACATAGATAGCAGAGAAAGGACGTGCTGGGCATAGATATTCGCAAGCTCCACAACCGATACAGCGGTTCTCGTTGACAGCAGGAACATAGGGTGACTCTTCGTCATCAGGATTGCTGGGCACCATCTCGATGGCACCAACAGGACAGTGACGGGCACAGTTACCACACTCTACTCCATCCGTCAATGGAATACAGTTCTTCTTTACCCATACGGCATGACCGAACTGAGTCGATGCCTTGTCCTCATGGCTGATGGGTTTGATGGCCCCAGTAGGACAAACCTCCGAACAACGGTTACACTCCGGACGACAATAGCCGCGCTCATACGACATGACGGGTAGCATTAGATGAAGCCAGTCGCTGGATGGACGAAGCACTTCATTAGGACATTCCGAGATACAGAGTTGACAACCCGTACAGCGTTGAGTCATGTTTTTGACGGAAAGGGATCCTGGCGGTGTCAGTGGTGTCTGTCGCTTGGGTTCTACCTTATCTTGAATCTCAGCCAGTCCACCATCGGTCTTCTTTGCTTCTTGGGCTAAGGCAGCAGTCGTCAGCAAAGCGGAAGAGAGCAGGAAGCTGCGCTTGGAGGAATCAACGGGCTTGTTGGAGTCTGCATGTTTTTCAAGTTGCCCATTAGACCCATGAATCCCATTAAACCCATATTTCAGCGCCCCGAACTTACAATTCTCAATACAGTTGCCGCACACCACACAGCGTGTGGCATCAACGGTATGGGTCTTATAGTCGATACAAGCAGCCTTGCAATTCCTCGAACACATCGAGCAGTTTTTGCATTTCTCCGCATCGAAATGAATCTTCAGGAAGGAGAAACGACTGATGAACGACAAGAAAGTACCTACGGGACAAATCGTATTGCAATAAGTTCTTCCGTTACGCCAAGCAAGGAAGAACAAGATGATGAAGGCAACGGCAGCAATTATTAATGACGGTAGTGAGCGCAACCAGATATTACTATGATAGAATGCATAACTGTCGGATCGCTCAGCAATGACAGCTAATACATTGTTGCCTGCCTGATAAACGGGTTGTAACAGGTTGGTGGCGATGAGTCCAAAAGTAGAGTAGGGGGCTAACAGTTGGAACAGGGTACCGATGCCAGCCACCAGGGAAATGATAAACACTACAAGCATAGCGTAGCGCAGCCATTTCTTCTCTTTCGAATAACTGTAACGGTTCTTTTTTGTCTTCTTACCGAACCATCCGAAGATGTCTTGTAAGATGCCCAAAGGACAGATAATGGAGCAGTAGATACGTCCGAAGATGACAGTCAGCAGTACGAGTACCACGATAGCCACCACGTTCAGTGCTAGAATCGCTTCTAAGAACTGTAGTTTCGGCATCCAACTGACGTAATGGTGCATTGTTCCCGTGAAGTCGAGAAACAACAGTGTGATGCCTATAAACATCACGGCAGCCAGTGTGATTCTGATTTTTCTTAACATAAAGTTTTGTTTAGTTCTTTATTTCGTTATTATTCTTACAATCAGGATGCTCAGTTCATAGAGCAGGTAGATAGGTAATGCCACGACGAATAGCGTGAAGGCATCGGTGGTCGGAGTAATGATGGCAGCCACGATGAGGATAGCTACCAAGGCATGACGACGGTAGGTCGACATCATCTGTCCATTGATTAGTCCCATCCTGCCCATCAGTGCACAGACCACAGGCAGTTCGAAGACCACACCCATAACCAGACTCATGCCTAACAGCGTATCGATATACGACTGTAATGTCAGCATGTTGGCGACATCAGGCGACACCTGATAGGTGCCGAGGAAACGAACAGTGAAGGGGAATACCACAAAATAATTAACCAGCGTCCCGACGAGGAACATCAGGTAGGCAGCCCCTACAATCCATACGGCATAATGCCGTTCGTTGGCATAAAGTCCGGGTGACACAAAGCGAAAGAGCTCATATAATATATAAGGTGAGGCAACCAACAATCCGGCATAGATAGCCGTCTTCATGTGAATCATGAACTGTTCCGTCAGACCGATATTCATCAGGTGGATGCTGAAGTCCTCCGTACCGATCAGGCGATAAGTGATAAAATCACTCGAACGAGGAGCCAGTACGATGGAGAACAACTCGTCTTTCAGCAGAAAGGCGACGATGCCAAAGAGGACGACGGCACAGAGCATTCGGAATAGCGTGCCGCGCAGTTCGTCCAGATGGTCCCAGAACGTCAGCGGTTCACTCATTCCTACTTTGTTTCTTCCTTCTTCTCGTCGTTGATGTCGACATCCTTCTCGACTTCTTTCATCCCGTCCTTGAAGCTCTTTATACCTTTGCCCAGTCCCTTCATGAGCTCAGGAATCTTCCTGCCGCCGAACAGCAACAAGATAATGAGAGCAATGACGAGAATCTCAGTCGTTCCTAATCCAAACATATTTTCGTCTTTTTAGTTATAACTTTTGCAAAGATAAGAAAAAAACATTATCTTTGCAGGCAATAAACACCTTTTAACTATGGAATTTGAGTTTTTGTTGCGTATTTTCTGCGCTGCTATATTGGGAGGAATCATCGGACTGGAGCGTGAATATCGTGCCAAGGAGGCAGGTTTCCGCACCCATTTCCTGGTAGCCCTTGGCTCGGCATTGTTTATGATTGTGTCTGCATACGGCTTTAGTGATGCCATGAATAATGAACTACAGCGTTGGGATGTATCGCGTGTAGCTGCCCAGGTAGTCAGTGGTATCGGTTTTATCGGTGCAGGAACAATCATCTTCCGTAAGGCAGAGAATATCGTTAGTGGACTCACTACAGCAGCAGGTCTCTGGGTGACGGCAGCCATGGGACTCGCCTGTGGCGGTGGTATGTATGTACTTGCCATCGGTAGTACAGTAATGGTACTATTAGGACTGGAAGCATTCAACTACTTCCTTCATAAATTCGATAAACACCGTAAGGAGTGATGTCAGGTAGATGTCCTTGCACTGTGGCAACAGGGTAAGGTTACAGCCGTCCTCTTATTTCAATAGCATCGTTTCTGTATTCTCTATATGATAGGTCTGCTGGGTGCCTTCTATATTGAATGTCAATACAGAATTCTCAGAAGTGACAGTAAGCGAACATGGCGCACCCTCAATAAGTGGGATACAACTGTTGCTGCCGACAGGGAAACCACAGCAGACAGGAATTTCAATATTATGTAGATGAGCTATCAGCATCTGTTCGACACTACCAAACCGCAGATCGTATCTAATAGAATTGAAGCTTCCGAAGATAACACCCTTTACCCTTTCGAAACTGTTCTGCAAGCGTAGCATATAGAATAATCTGTCGATGGTATGCAGCGATTCTTCTACCTCCTCAATAAAAAGGATAAAGTCTTGATTTTCTGGCAATTGGAATCTTGAACCTGAGATCACAGCATAACTTGAAAGATTACCTCCCACAAGGATGCCTTCCGCATGACCACAGCGGTTATAGGGATTGCATGGAATAATGTACTGTGGTATTATACCCATCAGTAAGTTACGTGTGATGGTGATGGTTGGTTCTTGTTGGTTGGCAATCTGGAATCCCATTGGACCATGAATACAAAGTGTTCCTGTGGTGGCAACGACATAAAGCAGCATCGTGATATCACCATGCCCTATCAGCCATTTGGGATGTTGACGAAATATTTCCATAGGAATCCGGTTCAACAGGTGCATAGAACCGTATCCCCCTCGTGAACAAAATATAGCTTTAATGGTATCATCCTCTAATGCCCATAACAGGTCGGCTGCGCGCTCATCGGCTGTTCCCGAATAGGCATCCACATTCAGACTTGTGGAATGAGGACCGATGACGGGCTGCAGCCCCCAACTTCTCAACACATCCGCTGCTTGAATAATAGCCTCCTCCGGCACCCAGTAGGCAGGGGAAACAAGGGCCACCCTGTCCCCTGCTTTTAAATAAGGTGCTCTCAATATCTCTTTACCTTTTTCAATCATTACTAGTATACTAAACGACATTTTGACCAGAAGAACTATAAACTCTGGCGGTATTCCTGTGGACTGACACCGTATTGGCGCTTAAACTGTTCACGGAAGTTGGCAGGTGTGAACCCTACAGCGGTGGCGATGGCAGCGATGGTCATTGAAGGATCATCGCGAAGCAGAGGAAGTGCCACCTCCATACGGATGTTATTGATGTACTGGGGGAATGAGGGATGTTGCGCCAACAAGGTATTGAGTGTATGACGGGTGATACGAAAACGCGTACAGATGTCCTGACGTTGAAGCGAGACATTTGAATAGAGCTGCTCCGTACGGATGGCTTTATCGATCGTATCAAAGAGAGTAGAGTTAGTCTCTGGCACCTCTGATTCGCTGACCTCTTCGGATTCTTCTGTTTCTTCCGTCTCATCAGCAGACTCCATAAGTGGCGTGCCATTGATCATGCGAACCAAGGCACGGTTCTTCTCGGTGATGATCTGGCGCTGACGACGATAGTAGAACGAAAAAGCAGCAGCGATGATGAACAACAATACGATGACACCGATGATGATTGATTTAATGCGACTGGCCGTCTCGGCCTCCTGAATCTTCAGTTCCTGCTCCTGGGCATGATAGCGGGCGGCATAGTCGTGAGCCTCACTGGCATGCAAACTGTCA
>CACXQL010000027.1 GCA_902769805.1 uncultured Prevotellaceae bacterium | reverse complement strand
TACCAGATAGGTAGAGCGGATAGGTGTATCACCGAAACGCAGGTGAGAGCAGGTGAAACCTCCCGACTTCTTAGAGTCGTAAGAGAAGTAAGCCTGGCAATACTTGTCGGTGTTGTCACCAATAATTTTTACGCTATTCTTGTTAGCACCTACGGTACCATCGGCACCCAGACCATAGAACTTAGCCTGGAACATGCCAGCACCGCCGAGAGCTATCTCCTCAACGGCAGGCAGGGAAGTGAAGGTCACGTCGTCAACGATACCGATGGTGAAGTGATTCTTGGGCTCTGGCATAGCGAGGTTGTTGAACACGCTGATAATCTGAGCTGGAGTGGTGTCGTGAGAACCAAGACCATAGCGACCACCTACGATGACAGGACGATTCTCGACATCGTAGAACGCATCCTTGACATCCATATACAGAGGCTCACCAGTAGCACCAGGCTCCTTCGTACGGTCGAGGACAGCAATCTTCTTCACAGTCTTGGGAACAGCTGCCAGCAGGTGCTTCACTGAGAACGGACGATAGAGGTGAACAGAAATCATACCTACCTTCTGACCCTGACCATTCAGGTAGTCAATAGCCTCGCGAGCAGCATCAGTAGCAGAACCCATGAGGATGATCATGCGGTCAGCATCCTTGGCTCCATAGTAAGAGAAGAGGTGATACTCACGACCAGTGATCTTAGACAACTCACCCAAGTATTTCTCTACCACCTCAGGTACTGCGTCGTAGTAGGGGTTACAAGCCTCACGGTGTGTGAAGAAGGTCTCGGGGTTCTCAGCGGTACCACGAGTGATAGGACGCTCAGGTGACATCGCACGATCGCGGAAACGCTTGATATATTCTTCTTTTACGAGAGGACGAACATCCTCCTGGTCGAGCAGCTCAATCTTGTGATATTCGTGAGAGGTGCGGAAACCGTCGAAGAAGTTAACGAAAGGAACGCAAGTCTCGAGAGATGCCAGGTGAGCAGCAGCGGTCATATCCATCACCTCCTGTACAGAACCTTCGCAGAGCATAGCGAAACCAGTCTGGCGACATGCCATCACATCCTGATGGTCGCCGAAGATACACAGGGAGTGAGATGCCAGTGTACGGGCAGAAACGTCGAATACACAAGGAATCAACTCACCGGCAATCTTATACATGTTAGGAATCATCAGGAGCAAACCCTGAGAAGCGGTGAATGTAGTGGTGAGGGCACCAGCTTGCAGTGAACCATGAACGGCACCGGCAGCACCAGCCTCAGACTGCATTTCCTGAACATGCTCCGCCATAGGCGAAGACGGGGTGATGGGGTAGATAGCAGCTACCTCCGAGAACATATAGCTCACGTGAGCTGCAGCCTCGTTACCATCACAGGTAATAAATTTCTTTTCTTTAGCCATTTGTTTAGAATGTATTAAATGAATGATTATTGTTTAGTACAGGAATCCCAGCAACCATAGCGGGATTTGGTTATCCTTACCAATCTCTGTATTGTATCTTGCATATATCGTATCCTGTGTATATCTCATCTTATGGGCATCTGCATCACAGATACGGAATCTGAGTTTGTCGTCCACAATATAGGTGTTGCGCTCTCCCTGATTAACCTTATGGTCTTTCCATAACGAATTGACAAAGAATGTCTCCATGGCTGTCTGCTTCTCCACATGGATAGGATAGATGGCATATAGCAGGTTGGAATTATGAAGCATCACCTTGGCAGGTTTCTTGGGGAAGTCCTCGCCAACAGGGTATATCATATTTAACAGACGGGCATCCGTGAGGTATTTGATATAGTTCATCACAGTGGCACGACTTGTTCCGATTTGTTTGGCAAGCTTACTGACATTAGGAGCCTTGGGACCTCCTTCTGCCAGTTGATAGAACAACTTCTTGATCCTGGTGAGATATTTCAGTTCTATCTGCTTAATCAACAGGATATCCACCTCAGTCATCATGTTCATCGTCTTCAACAGGTTCTCGCTGTAATTACGGTCTTCCTGGAAGAAAGGATAGAAGCCATGATGGATATAATCCTGGAAATATCTGCTGGGGGTTACTTTAGGAAGAATGTGCTTAATGATGTTCTCATGGTCATGGAGTATTTCATCAAGAGAATATGGTCGTAAGTTATATCCTGTCTTCAGGTTAATAAACTCACGGAAAGAGAAGCCACGCAGGTTGTAACTCTTTACGATACCATTCAATTCAGGATTCTCTTCTTTCAGGCGCATCACACTGGAACCAGTGAAAACAATCTTCAGTCCTGGATGCTCGTCATAACATCGGCGAAGCTCCTTTGACCAGTCCGGCTGTTTGAAAACCTGGTCAATCAATAACACGCGACCGCCTTTGTAGTAGAACTCTCCTGCAAAGTCGGCTATACCGCGTTCCTGAAAGTAGAAATTGTTCATGTTGATGTAGAGGCACTGCTTGTCCTGGACATCAAAATGCTCTTTTGCATATTGTAATAGAAATGTCGTTTTCCCTACGCCACGGGTACCCTTGATACCTATCATACGGTCACTCCAGTTAATCTCATCCATGAGGGTGCGACGAACAGGGGCTTTGACATGCTCAACCAAGTACCGGTGCGTGCGGAAAAAAGCTTCCATTATATGAATAATGTTTTAAAACAGATGCAAAGGTACTAAGTTTTTTGCAGAATGCAAAGCAGAGATAGCAAAATCTTTTAAAAATAGTATTTTTTAAAACTTATAGGCAATGTCGAACATAAACCAGCGTCCCTTTTGGGGAACCAGTCCTGTGCAGGCACCGCTGAGAGAGTATTTATTGTTCAGCAGGTTGTTGATATTCAGATTCAGTTCTAACTTTCCTATTGTATAGGATGCACCTATATCGACAACGAAATAGGGGTCTACTTTGATGTCTTTATAAAGGTATCTGTCTCCAGTGGCTTCACCATTGACAAAATGTCTGAGGGCATTATACTTTTCCAATAATTCAGCTGGTGGAACTTCAAAAGTATTGAGGAGAGCGTACAACTCAGACAGTTTTGTCATAGCTGTTTTATACTTTGCGTATTTAATGATGTCGAAATGCTCAGATATCTGTTTGCTACAGAAAGCAAGGTGCGTGTGCAACTTAAGTTGATCGGTGGTACGCCAGGCAAATGTTAGGTTAGTTGAGATTTCTGGCATGTTCAATGCTGTCGGATAAACATATGATGACATATTGTTATGGGAAAACGATTTCGCTTTCTGCCAACAGGCAGAGAAGTGAGCAGAAAAGCGTTGATAGTCATACTTGCTACTGAGTTCTATGCCGTAGATGTCTGACTGTTCCATATTATAGTGTGCAATCAGGTCCATGATAATCAAGTCTTTTGCATGGTTATAGAAGGCGTTCACTTCGAAGTCCAGACCCTTAATCCATTGGGTGGCTCCGAAAGTCAACTGGTAGGAGTGCAAAGACTCTGGTGTCAGTGGGATGGAAAGTTGGTCGGATCCCTCTGCTCCAAGGAACGCCATCAGGAACTGATTAGTCTTTCGATAGAGATATGGTGCGTCGATGAATGACTTGGCATAACTAAGTTTGACATTCCATTTAGGTTGCAGGAAGATAAGGGCGACACGTGGTGAGAACTCACTAATATGTGTGTCGTCGTAGCGGTTCTTGTAGTCATAACGCAGTCCGGCATTCAGGATGAAAGGTCCCCATTGGTGTTTCAACTGTACGGAGATGTTGGCATTACTTTCATGACCTTTACCTAATTCTGAGATATTGATAGTCTCTGGCAGGGTCTTCATGTAGTCATATACGAAGACATAGCGTGCGTCGTCGAGTTTGAAGAAACTGTATTCTGCACCAACGGTTAACAGTCCTTTGTGTCTCCCGTTGTTAATATAGTTCCAGTAACTTTGTATCTTGGAACCGAAGGTATGTTCCTGTCCACTGATATAACGAGCCAGACCTTGTGTGGAATCAGTCAATAGCTGAAGGGATGTTTCTGGTAGGGGAAGTAATTCCTTAAAACCAGGCAGTGGGATATCGGATATAACCTGATAGTGAGTGAGGTCACTATTGTCATAGGCAACTTGTCCCATGAAATAGACATTACCGAACTGCTGTCCGTATTTGAGGTCAGCATGGTGCGAAATGGTAGTGTGACTGGGGCGCGTTCCATAGAATGTTTTATATCTTCCCACGTCGTAGGTAGATGCCAAGTGTGTCATCGTCAGAGGCGACTCCACCTGTGAATACTGCGTATTATAGAGAAATTGCAGGTTCTTGTATTTGATGGACATTCCGAAATCGTAGGAAGGCTTAGGTCCGATGCCACCGACATTCACATCACCTCCCATGATATTCAGTCCTGTATCTTCTTTACTAAGATAGCGCTTCTGACCACGAATGAGATGGAAGCTGCCCCAGAGCAGGATGTCAAGGTCGAAATAACGTTTTCCGAACATCAAGTCACCCCGGAATTGTCCGTAGTTTCCTACACCGGCACGTATTTTGACACCATCGATGTCAGCTCCCTGTTTGGTAATAAGGTTGACGACAGCCGTCAGTGCAACACCGCCATAGAGTGAGGATGCTGGTCCACGCAGTACTTCAATCTGCTTTAGTTTATCCAGTCCAATACTGAAGTCTGGAGCCGCAGTGTTCGTACAATAACTGTTCAGTCGGTGACCGTTAAGCATGATGAGGATCTTCTCCTGTCCGTTACTATAGATACCATGCATGGAGATGTTGATATCGTCATTACAATCAACGATCGTCATGCCAGGGACATAGGTGGCAAGCAGTTCCTGCAAGTTACGGGCACTGGAGTTACGAATCATCTCTTCTGTAATAAGAGTAGTAGGCACAGGCACCTCGTTAAGATTCTCAGCCTGACTGGATGCCGTCGTGATGGTAGCAGAAATGCCTTTCTTGATACGTTCCACCATATCAATAAACCGCTGGGGGTCGTTAGCACTTGTACTGAAGTAGGGGTTCTCCTGTAACAAGAGACGGGTGCGCGCCTCTGCCAATGCCTCATCGTCATTACCAAGACTACATAGCGCAAGTAGTCTGTAAGCACTCTGACGGAGGTTACTGGGGAACTTCCTGATGTTGTCTGTCAGTTCCTTTTCTGCCTCATCCAGTCTGCCTACATTATAGTTTTCCTCCGCATTATCATAAATACTGCGGTACTGTTCATAGGCTTCCTGTGCATAAGTGCTATAGACACATCCTAATAATAATATGGTGAAGAATATCTTTCTCATGCTTTCTTGATAGGAATGGTGATATAAAAAGTAGTACCCTGACCTTCTTTGGAGTCAAAAGCCAGTGTTCCGTGATGTTTATTCTCGACAATATCCTTAACAATAGCCATTCCCAGTCCTGTACCTTGTCCTGCAGGCTTGGTGGTGAAGAAATTCTCGTAAAGCTTCTGTTTTACTTCTTCTGACATACCTTCTCCGTTATCTGAGATGGCAATGGTTATTTCTCCGTCTGTGCTTGTCACTTTGACACTGATAGTGGGAGTGTATTCCTCTCCTGCACTCTGTGCTTTCTTCCATACTGTATAGCAGGCATTGTTCATCAGGTTCAGTACAGCACGGCTCAGATCCTGAGGGATGACCATGACTTGTGGCAGTCCTTCCTGATACTCTTCATGGATACTGATGTTGAAGTTCTTGTGGTTGGCTCGCATGGCATGATACGATAACCATACATATTCCTTGACAATATGACTAACATCAGAAGGGAGGAATTCATTATCCTTGCCTCTTGACACGAGCAAGATACCCTGTATGATGCTGATGGCACGCTCGCCATGCTCTACGATCTTTGCCATATTCTCCTTCAGGTCTGCCACAATATCTTCTACTTCCTCGCGGTCTTCTTCAGGGAAGCTATCCTCGTTTTCCTCCACGATCTCAGTCAGGTCTTTCAAGAGCTTATCAGACATCTTACTGAAATTGATGACGAAGTTCAGCGGGTTCTGTATCTCATGTGCAATACCTGCACTCAACATTCCTAAAGAAGCCAGCTTCTCCTGTTGCTTCAGTTGCTGTTGTAATGTATCAATTTGTTTCTCCATAGCCGCCGTTATTTATAGGTAATATAATGGAAAATTCTGTATATTCGTTTTTCTGAGATGTCACGGAGATGTCTCCTCCGTAGTTCTGGATGATTTCACGACTGAGATAGAGTCCCACACCAGAGGCTTCGCCAGTAGTCTTGGTGGTAAAGAAGGGGTCGAATACCTTGTTGATAATCGTATCCTCGATACCGATTCCGTTATCCTTGATGAGAATCTCCACAGTGTCGTCTTTAGGAGTGATGGTAAAGTCTATCTCTGGGGCATATTGTGTACGCTGAGCTTTCTTGACAGTAGCATATACGGCATTACCCAGCAGACTCATAAATGTCTTGCTCAGTTGTTCTGCATTACCGTTGATATGAACAGTAGTGTCGGGGTAGTTGAATACAGTCTTGATATGGTATTCAGAGATATCCTTTTCAAAATATTTAGCCAGCATCTCCTCGTTCTGTCTGATTAATGCGATGAGATCCATGTCCACAATACCGCCCGAACGGTCTTTCAACATCTCCTCCATAGCTTTCAGGGTCCGAGTCGTATTGGCACCATGCTCACTGACTTTCTCCAGATTACCTTTCAGCATACCGAGTACGTCAATGGTGTCCTCGTAGTTCTCAGGTTCCATGTGTTCCTTCTCTTCCTCGATATTGGATGTGACATCGTTCACGAGTCCTTCCGAAAGCTTAGAGAAGTTGTTGATATAGTTCAGGGGGTTCAGGATACGGTCGATAAGTCCCTGTGTCAACTTACCCACTGTAGCCATTTTCTCTTGTCTGACCAGTTCATGCTGAGCCTCGCCCAGGTCATTCAGAGCTTTTTCAAGACTCTTGGATTTCTCCTCAATCTCGTCTTTCTGTTTGACAACCTCAGCTGTACGCTTCTGTACGATGTTCTCCAGTCGTATCTTCTCCTTCCTAAGTCGATTAAGACGCCATCGGACGATAGTGTAGATAAGTAATATACACAGAAGGAGATAGAGTATCAGCATATACCATTTTAAATAGAAAGGTACCTCTATCTCAAATACCATCTTGATGGTTCCCGAGATATTACCAAAGGCATCACGTGCCTGTACCTCAAAGACATAGGTGCCATAAGATTGGTTGTTATACTCCGTGAACGTATCGAAGTCCCATCCGCTCCATCTGCCACCGTTGATACGATAACGGTATTGGGTTGGCATCAATAATGAAGGATAGTCTGCTGAATAACAGATTTTGATCAGTCGCTCATCACTTTTGAATACCAGGTTATTAGGCAACTCATTAAAACCGCCCCAGGCAAGACTATCGTCATTGATGATGACAGAACGGAAGAACACCTTCTGCTTGATATCCCTTGTCGGGTCCTTCACGGAAGTATCTATTACATAGATGCCATTGGTTCCGCCTAACCATGTTTTGTTCCCGTCACGCAACAGAGCGCGGAAGGTATAGTCAGTCAGAGGATATACCAACTTATTCCATTCATTATCTTTAGATCCATTCTGAAGGGCATATAGTCCTTTACCCTGATTATTTGTCAACCAAAGGATTCCGTTCTGGTCAGTATAGGAGAATAAGGGGTAGGGGAAAGGCTCTGTCGTATTGGCGGTAATCATAGTTGGTTGACCGTTATACATGACGAGTGTCGCCATCTCTTCTTTCTCTGCATTTTCCGTCTGGATATTAAACGAGCCTTTCTCGTTATTCCATATTCTTCCATAGATATTCTGAAGCCAGATGATGCCTTTCTTGTCTTTGATGATCTTGGTGACTTTCTCTGCATCGCATACTTTTGTGGGAGTCTTTCCTGGAACATAGAAATAGACACCATCCATCTCACCACAATAGACGCCGTTATCTTCTGGTAAGATTGCCATTGTGTTGGCTGTTGACAATGAGGAGGCTGTTCCGTTGGGACTGATTCTGTAGACACCATTTGAGGTAGCAGCAAGCAAACTTCCATTTTGGTTGACAAGTTGATAACAGGCATGTGTCATTTTGCTAATCTGTTCAAAGGTATGTGCTGTCTGTCGATAGACACCACCCAGAGTGCCAGCATAGACAACTCCGTTCAGCATGGCAATAGACAATACCTCATTGCGCAGTCCGTCTCCTTGAGTATAGTGGGTATAGGATGTCGGTACAGCCATCACAAAGATACCATTATCTGTAGCTCCCCATAGATGCCCGTGTCCGTTATAGGCAATGTTATAGATGTTGTTAGAGCACAGACCGTTATCCTCTGATATGTGATAGATGATGTTCCCACCCTGTTTGACAATATACAGTCCATCTCCGTTTGTGGCAATAGCCGTCAGTCCGTTACCGATATCCAGTTTCTGACTGACAGATATTCCTGGTATGGGAGAGGACAAGTCCTCTGCAGGCTCTTTGGCTTGTGTTGCCTGGTAGATGGTGTTCTCCCTTGCAACATATACATTTCCGTTGCTTAAGGAGAAATAGATATCCCCCTTAGACTCCCAGATACGCTGTACTTCCCCTTTGAACTCATGGTGTTCATCCTGTTCCTTCAGAACCAGTTCTCCGTTATCGTCTTTGACTTTGACGTATCCGAAATAGTTATAGCCACCTGTCCATATCTTTCCTTTGGAGTCTCGGTAGACAGACGTGATACGAGAGATGCCTTTCGTAT
The DNA here is from genome assembly GCA_902769805.1 of uncultured Prevotellaceae bacterium. Classification (GTDB taxonomy): domain Bacteria; phylum Bacteroidota; class Bacteroidia; order Bacteroidales; family Bacteroidaceae; genus Prevotella. Next base: position 54,602 of record CACXQL010000027.1, on the reverse strand, counting down.
GGACGATGCGCCACACGGCATTGTCATAATAGAGAAGTCCCTCAAAATTAGCGACAAAGACGACTCCTTCTTTATCAACAGTAATATCAAAATTGTATTTATGTCCTCCATATTGCTTCATATTGAAGTTCTGGAAGAAGGGTATGCCCTGAGCTGTGACATCCGTCAAGGCAAACAAAGACAGGAAGATGGCAAAGAATAGTCGCCTCATGGTTTAGCCTCCTTTCCTATAAAGGTTTCATATGGAATGCTCCTGCCGATATAATAGTTCCATTCGTCACGCGTAAGGTTACGCTTTAAACTATTTTTCAATCTATTTGCCATGTCAGGGATGTCAATCAGTGCCTCTGTCAGGTTGCCATTCTGGTCACCAGTCCAGATAAAATGGTTAGATTTGTCAAAACTAAGACAGACTATCCATTGTCGTAAGTTTAGAATGGTAATAGGATCAACTTTCTCATTCATAACATTCCAGTATCTGACAGTACCATCATAGCTGCAGGTATAGAGTCTGTTCTTGTTATAATTGATTCTCGTGACACGGGAGTTATGACCGATCAGTTTGTGCATCTTACCCGTCGGGTCAAAATAATAGATTGTGCCGTCATACATACCATAAGCCTGTTGGTTGGTACTTGCATTATGGTTATATGATGTGACGCGTCCTTTGAAAGGAAGGTTCTGACGGGTGACTTTTGAGAAGTCTTTATTGAGTATATACATGTTCCCTGTCAGGTCGAACAGGACGATCTGTCCGTCTTTCCTTCCTGCTATCTGGGTCTTGAATTGTAATGGGAGTGTCTTGATGGGACGTAAAGTCGTAGCGTCTATGACATGAACACTTTGTTCTGCTGTCACTACCAGTTCATTACCATACGAATAGATTCTGAAAGGGCGGACTGCACCGTCAATAAGAACGATATGGGTCTTTCCATTTTCCTTGCTGGCAATCAGATGACCTGTATTGCTGACGGCATAATATGTTCTCTCATTATTAATATATATGTCTCTTATATCGTAGTTCTTATCACTGAAGATTGGTTTTGTCTGTAAGTTGTCACCTACTTTGGTATGTTTCAGTATTTCTCCGTATTTGCTGATTGTCATGAAACTATTTGAACCAGGAATACCGAGAGCCTTCATGATAGCACCATGTGCAACAGCCCATCTGCGGTTTCCCCCACTGATCTTAGTCAAAGCCTCATAGATAGAGGGGTGATAGACATCTCCCTGATAGCGTTTGGTGAAAAGATAGGAGGCATAGGCAAGAAGTGATGCCAGGTCTTTGTTGCCTGCACTTTCTTGTGTAAGGGCAATATTCCCGAGATTACGTGCCATCGTCAGAATGCTCAAGGTGTCAGCCACGCGTTTTGCGTACTCTGCCTGGACACGCTGATTCTCTGCAATGACACGCTGTCCTTTTGCCACCTCTGAGGCTTCCAAGGCACGTTTCTCTGCCTCTTGGGCATTCTGTCGTTCCTGTTCCGCATGCAGACGCATATCATTAGCAATGCGGGCTTGTTGTTCTGCTTCATCACGCTGTTCCTCACTGATGATACGCTGCTGGGTTGCCAACTCCTCCATCTGTGCGTTGACGCTCTGCATAACAGCAGACTCCTTTTCTTTCTTGGAAAGGATGGTAAGCTGTTGCTCCAGTTCTTTGACTTTCACTTGCTCCTTTTCATATCTTGTATGCATTGTCCATACAATACCAACAACAAGGGCAAGGGCACAACAGCCAAGGGCAGCAATTCCTATCTTAGTGACTTTTTTCATGCTTTACGCCTTACTGCCATAATTGTTATATCGTCACTCTGTTCTGCCTCACCTGCAAAAGCCTTGACAGAGGCCAGCTGTCCGTCAATCACCTCACGACATGTTTTCCCGTTGAGTGACTTCAGCGTCTCTTCCATTCTGGCATCGCCATATTCTTCTTCTTGACTGTTGATGGCTTCGTTGACACCATCGGTATACATAATAATGGTGTCTCCAGCGTCCAGATGAGTTTCGGCACCTTTAAATTCCAATCCCTCAACGACTCCAACGATACCGTTTGGACTGACAGGTAACTGCTCTATAGTACCGTTGGCTCGTAGAATATAGGGAGAGTTGTGTCCTCCATTACAATATTGGATGTTACCAGTCTTGATGTTGTAAATGGCGTAGAACACCGTGACAAACATACAGTCGACCGATTCACTTGCCAACAGTTCATTCGATTTCCGTAGTGTTTCCTCTGGATTGTAGCCTTGCATGCCGACAGTACGTACCAAAGTTCTGCTGACAGCCATGAAGATAGCGGCAGGAATACCTTTCCCACTCACATCAGCCATCACCAGTCCGATATGTTCCTCATCCAGGCGGAAGAAATCGTAGAAGTCGCCTCCCACATCCTTGGCAGGTTCCATAAGTGCTGCCAAGTCAAGTACTCCTTCATTCTCTGGGAAAGGAGGGAAGATACGTGGAAGGATGGCATGTTGTATCTCACGTGCTACGGCAAGGTCACTCTTGATAGACTCCAACTGGGTATGTTCCTTTTGACTGTTTTTGATATACTCTATCTGCTCAACGGCTTTCTCGATGGTTACACTCAAGTCATCAAGGTCAATAGGCTTTGTGGCAAAGTCAAAGGCTCCATTGTTCATCGCTGAACGGATATTACCCATATCACCATAAGCGGATACCATGATACATTTCAAGGCAGGGTTACGCATCTCGTTGACTTTCGTCAATAGAGTCAGACCATCCATCTCTGGCATATTGATATCAGAAAGAATGATATCTATATCCTTCTCTTTTAAGAGAACGGTTAAAGCCTCCAATCCGTTATGGGCGAAAAAGAACTCATATTCACCTTTGCGTATTTTCCTTCTGAAATATTGTGTCAACAGTAACTCGAGGTCCTGCTCGTCGTCGACGCTGAGAATCTTAACTGGTTTCATTTTTATTATTATAATATGTTACTAGCCTGCAAATTTACATTTTATTTTTGTAATAAGCAAATATTTTCGTAATTTTGCAATTTGAAATGACATTGCACATCTTCAATCCAGAACACGACATTGCCTTGGCAAGTAACCTGTCAAACTTCACGGCACCCCATGCCGGACGACAGTTGCGTGCTGATTTAGGTTTTCTACCTGCCTTGTGGGCGCAAGAGGGAGATATTATATTGGTTGAAAATGTTGAATATGCCACTAAAGCATGGAAAAGACTAATACAACGATTAGTTCCAATGCTTGGAACAACTTGTTCCATGACTTGGAACAACATGTTCCAATGCTTGGAACAACTTATTCCAACGCCTGGAATAACGCATGTCAACCCTTGGGGGTGGGATAAAGCCATCAAACAAGAATTGGTGAGAAAGGGGATTTCTCCTTCGATACTTCCTTCTGACGAACATTTAGACACTATCCGCCAATTGTCACATCGCCGAACAGCAGCACAACTGTTACCATTTTTACAAATGGAAGGAACAGTAGGAGAGGCTTTTCTCTGCGATTCAATAGAGGCTGTGGAACAACGGTTAAAGGAATATCATCGGTTGGTGTTGAAAGCTCCTTGGAGTTCCAGCGGTCGTGGCATCCGTTTTATCGACGGAGAACTGAATGATTATCATCGTGGATGGATTCGTAACCTGCTGAAGAGTCAGGGTGGGGTAATGGCAGAACCTTATTACTATAAAATAAAGGATTTCGGAATGGAGTTTGAATCAACAGACAATGGCATCCGATACCTTGGTCTTTCTCTGTTTCATACCACTAATGGGGCTTATACAGGAAATATTCTTGCCACAGAATATGTGAAGCGTGAACTGCTTAGTCGTTATGTGTCAATTGATTTAATCGACTGTGTCAATGAGAAGATATGTAATACCATACAGTTAGGCAACTATCGTGGACCATTTGGCGTGGATATGATGATAGTGATGAAAAGCGGAGAGAGAGGAGAGAACTGTTTACTTCATCCATGTGTGGAAATCAATCTTCGTCGTACCATGGGACATGTAGCCCTCGCCATCTCTCCTGTGGAGGATGCTGTTTGTAAGGTGATGCGCATTGACTTTAATGGGAGTTATAAACTCAGGATTCGCAAACTTCATCTTAAATAGGGATTATACTGCAACTCTTCCGCGATTGTTGTTTGCGGACCGTGCCCACTGTAAATAACGGTCTCTGCTGGTAGTTTGGCAAGTTTCCTGAGACTCTCTGTCATGTCAGGCCAACTACCACCATCAAAGTCTGTTCGTCCGATACTCATTCTGAAAAGCGTGTCTCCAGTGAAAGCTACTTTCTCCTCTTCACAATAAAAAGTACAGGAGCCTGGTGTATGTCCTGGTGTATGCAGAAGGGTAAAGGTGTGGCTGCCGAAGTGTATCTGTTCGTCTTTCGTGAAATAATGTCCCACAGGGGCTTCCCCTTCTTGCAGATGGATACCAAACAGGTCACAGCCTTGTTGGTTCAGGTGTTCTATCAGGAACGCATCCTCACTCATCGCCTCTACTTTCAGGCCAAGCGTCTCATAGATGGAATGATTGCCCCAGTTGTGGTCAAGGTGTCCGTGGGTAGCCAACAGATGAACGGGTTTCAGTCCATTGTCTTTGATATAGTTACTGATAGCATCGCGTTCTTCTGGATAATACGCTCCACAGTCGATGATGACACATTCCTTGGTCTCGTCGCTCACAATGTAGCAGTTTTCCTGCAACATGTTACACATGAATCGTTTAATGTTTAGCATGGCAGATAGATGATATTTTTCCCTTTAAACCATTCCTCTGAGAAAAACATGCTAATAGCGCTGATTTCTACAATGTTACAATATGGAGATGTCTCAGCTTGTAAGTCTCCGCCCTTCAGACAAATCACACCATTGGGTAAGGCGTTATGTTGTTCTTTAGAGATATTCTTCCTGACGATTTTCATCAGGTCAGGAAGAGGCATGACAGCACGGCTGACAATGAAGTCATACTTTCCTTTTTCCTCCTCGCCACGCAGATGTTCCGGATGACAGTTCTTCAGTCCGATGGCATTGCACACCTCCTGAGCCACGCGGATCTTCTTGCCAGTACCGTCAATGAGTTTAAAGGTGCATTCAGGAAAGAGAATGGCAAGGGGAATACCAGGAAAACCGCCGCCTGTGCCGAAGTCGAGTATTTTCGTTCCTGCACGGAATTGAATGATCTTTGCGATAGCCATCGAGTGCAACACATGGTGCTCGTAGAGATTATCAATATCCTTGCGAGAAATGACGTTGATTTTCGCATTCCAATCGCGATACAAATCTTCCAGTGCAGCAATCTGTCGTTGCTGCTCCTCTGATAAATTTGGAAAATATTTTAATAAGTTCATAATTCGTCCTCTTTTGACCTTAGTCCTTTGACCTTCACCTCATCAGTTTCCCTAATTTCGAGTAGGAGAGTGTCAACTCCGTATTTCCCTTTGAATAGGGTGCAATCTCATAGGGATTATAGATAAAAGTAATCTCATCGTCACCGAGAATGAAGTTCTGGGGCGCATAGATATCCATCGTTAACAGGTAGTCCTGCTCGTGTAGTTCATCGAGCGACTTACATTTCGTAATATTCCGCAGTTCCTCCATCAACAGGTCGTTTAGCGGATACTGATAACCCTGTACGAAGAGGTCGTCAAGTTGTAGTTGCTTACCCGTCTTCTTGTCGAAGTTCATGACAAGTTGTTGGTGTATAGGATGGGCACCACCTTCAAACATATCGAGGTCGATGATATACACGATGCAGTTGTCTTTGCCTCGTTTGGCATCCGTCTCGATGGTATAGCGGTATTCGTACCATGCGTGTTTTTTCTGGTCGGCACGGTCTTCGCGATAGAGGGGTGCCATGTTCTTCTGATACTCGTGGGTGTAGTAGCTAGCAAACGAATCTACCGCCTGCTGCACCGTCAGGTTCGTCATCTTGAATAGTCGTTCTGTGATGGCGTTGTTGATGTTCTTGGCAACCTCGTCATCGCCTTTCATGTATTTTACCTGTAAGTTAACCTGACACTGGGGGGCATTATCCTCATTGACGATAGACACCGTTTTTGTTGCCTTCGCCTCTTTAATATCGATGCTTCCGCTGGAGAAGATACCTCCTCCTGTACTGCCACCACAAGCTGTTAGTATGATGGTAACGATTCCGATTATGTATAATTTCTTCATCATATATACAATTAGACGACACTATTCATGTGATGCTGTGCTCCTTTGCGGATCATCGACAGCGCGATGCAAAATTACAAAAACATTCCGAATCGATGCAAAATTACAAAAACATTCCGAATTATCCAAATGTAATCATAAAAATAGTATTGTGCACCAGTGCGTCATTTCGAAATTTGATTTCGGCAAAAATATTAGCGCAAGTAATAGAAGGCATTAGTCTCTTTTTCCATGGTGAAGAAGTAAAAAAATGACGATTTATTTGGTTATTACGTAGAAAAAGTGTAATTTTGCAACCAAATTTGAAAATAGATGAAAAATCTGAACCTACTGAATGGTATTATTATTCTTCGACTGCGTAAAACAGTCGGAAGTGATAAGACGTGTATGTAGCTCAGATATGGAGATATAACGGTGCCTTTCTCACTTCCGATAGTGTGAAAGGCACTTTTCATTAAAAGAAGAAAGAAGAATAATATAAATAAAAGGATTATGAGTGACAGATTGTTTATCTTTGACACGACACTTCGAGACGGTGAACAAGTTCCGGGATGTCAGTTGAACACAGTAGAAAAGATTCAGGTGGCTAAGGCACTGGAACAGTTGGGCGTGGATATCATAGAGGCTGGCTTCCCTATCAGCAGCCCTGGCGACTTTAATTCAGTCATTGAGATATCAAAGGCTGTGACATGGCCTACGATTTGTGCCTTGACTCGTGCGGTGCAGAAAGATATTGACGTGGCTGCTGAGTCTTTGCAGTATGCCAAGCACAAGCGTATTCATACGGGTATAGGAACTTCTGACTCACATATTAAGTATAAGTTCAATTCAAATCGCGAGGAGATTATCGAGCGTGCTGTTGCTGCTGTGAAGTATGCTAAGAAATACGTAGAGGATGTAGAGTTCTATTGCGAGGATGCAGGTCGTACGGAGAATGAGTATCTGGCTCGTGTCGTCGAGGCTGTCATCAAGGCAGGTGCAACTGTTGTAAACATCCCTGACACCACTGGTTATTGTCTGCCACAGGAGTACTATGAGAAAATCAAGTACTTGAAGGAACATGTAGACGGTGTTGACAAAGCGATACTTTCTACTCACTGCCATAATGACTTGGGAATGGCTACCGCCAATACCTTTAATGGTGTGATGGGTGGTGCTCGTCAAGTGGAGGTAACAATCAATGGTATTGGTGAACGTGCTGGTAACACATCTTTGGAAGAGATTGCCATGATTCTGAAATGTCACAAGGGATTGGGCATTGATACTAATATCAATACTACGAAAATCTACCCGACAAGCCGTATGGTATCGAGTCTGATGAACATGCCCGTACAACCTAATAAGGCCATCGTTGGACGTAATGCCTTTGCACATTCATCAGGTATCCATCAGGATGGCGTATTAAAGAATGCACAGACCTATGAGATTATTAATCCGAAGGATGTGGGTATCGATGATAACAGCATCGTACTGACAGCCCGCTCTGGACGTGCAGCCTTGAAGTATCGTCTGAGTGTGAATGGTGTGGATCTCTCAGAAGAGAAACTGGATAAAGTTTATGAGAAGTTCTTACAGCTCGCTGATCAGAAGAAGGAGGTTAACGATGCCGATATTTTGATGTTGGCTGGCGCTGATACTGCAGAGGCTCATGCCGTGAAACTTGAATTCCTGCAGGTTACTACTGGTAAGGGTGTGAAGTCTGTAGCTTCTATCGGACTGGATATCTCTGGACAGAAGTTCGAGGCTGCCGCTTCTGGTAATGGTCCTGTGGATGCAGCTATCAAGGCGCTGAAGAAGATTATCATGAAGCAGATGACACTGAAGGAATTCACTATTCAGGCTATCTCCAAAGGCTCTGACGATGTAGGTAAGGTTCATATGCAGGTGGAATACGACGGTAGTCTCTACTATGGCTTTGGTGCCAACACAGATATCGTAACAGCTTCCGTGGAGGCTTATATTGACTGTATTAATAAGTTTAAGAAATAAGATGAACACATTATTCGATAAAATTTGGGATAAGCATGTCGTCCAAAAAGTGGAAGACGGTCCCACCCAGTTGTATATCGACCGTCTGTACTGTCATGAGGTGACTTCACCACAGGCTTTCGATGGCATGCGCGCTCGTGGACTGAAATGTTTCCGTCCTGACCATATTTATTGCATGCCCGACCATAACACTCCGACGCACGATCAGGACAAACCTATCGAGGATCCTGTATCAGCAAAGCAGGTGAGCACTTTGGCTCAGAATGCCAAGGATTTCGGTTTGACACACTATGGCATGATGGATAAGTCAAATGGCATCATTCATGTTGTAGGTCCTGAGAAAGGCTTGTCTTTGCCTGGAATGACGATTGTCTGTGGCGATTCACACACTTCTACACACGGTGCCATAGGTGCCGTTGCCTTTGGAATTGGAACCTCGGGCGTATTACGCTCAATGGACAGTTGCAGAAGGGTGTGACGGCAAAGGATGTCGCCCTCTTTCTGATGAGTCAGTTAACCACCTCAGGTGCCACAGGCTATTTTGTCGAGTATGCAGGTGATGTCATTACCTCATTATCTATGGAAGGACGTTTGACTCTCTGTAACCTCTCTATTGAGATGGGTGCCCGTGGCGGTTTCGTTGCTCCCGATGAGGTGACCTTTAATTATATAAAAGGTAAAGAGTTCGCTCCTAAGGGTGATGACTGGGACAAAGCTGTTGCCTACTGGAAGACCTTGAAGAGTGGCGATGATGCCGTATTTGACAAGGAACTGACATTTGATGCCAACGATATTGAACCACGTATCACTTATGGTACCAACCCTGGTATGGGTATCGGTATTACAGAACAAATTCCTGCAAATGCCGTTCAGGCTAAATCGCCTGAACAAGGCTTTGAAAAAGCATTGAACTATATGGGCTTCAAGGCAGGTGAGTGCCTATTGGGTAAACCTATCGATTACATTTTCCTTGGTGCATGCACTAATGGTCGCATAGAAGATTTTCGTGCCTTTGCGTCTATTGTTAAAGGACGTAAGAAAGCTGAAAACGTCATCGCCTTATTGGTACCTGGTTCTTGGGCTGTCGATCGTCAGATTCGTGAAGAGGGTATTGACAAGGTGTTGGAGGAGGCTGGCTTCGAGATTCGTCAACCAGGTTGTTCTGCCTGTCTTGCCATGAATGATGACAAGGTGCCTGCAGGTAAATATTGTGTGTCAACATCCAATCGTAATTTCGAGGGACGTCAAGGACCTGGCAGTCGTACCATCCTTTGCTCTCCCTTAGTAGCCGCAGCAGCAGCAGTCACAGGAGTCATTACAGATCCACGTGTTTTTTTATTATAAAATCAGTGTACGATGAGCAAATTCTTTCTATATAGCACATTGCTCTTCTTAGCCTTTCTGTTAGTGGTATTTGTTGCTGCCTGTTCAAATGTTAGCAGGAATATCCAACAAGACAAGAAGGTTAAAATCACGAAATATGTCTATCGATATGGCGACAGGAGTGTGCCTCCAGACTATCATCGCAGTTACTCTATTGAGGTCAGTGCAGATACGACTGTCTTCACCGTCAGCACCTATGACGAAGTGTTGTTGCGGAAGACCTACTGCCAGAACAAACTGGCAGAGATAGAAACCACCTTGAATGGTATGGACATAGAACTCAAAAAAGAGAAGAAGAGTGCTTGTTCTGGTGGTTACAGCGAAACATTGCTGAAGTATTCACAGAGTGAAATAGTCTTTAATGGCTATGTGTATCATTGTGACGGTGAATCTGGAACGCTTCATGTGGGAAATGGAGATTTGTCATCGGTTTTTAAGGCAGTTGTACCCGAATCAGTAGATTCGCTCATAAACGAAACAAGGTTAATATGAAACAGAAATTCAATGTTATTACATCCACCTGTGTGCCCCTTCCTTTGGAAAATGTGGACACTGACCAGATTATTCCCGCCCGTTTCCTGAAGGCAACGACACGTGAGGAGAGTTTCTTTGGTGACAACCTCTTCCGTGACTGGCGTTACAATGCCGACGGTACTATTAATAAGAACTTCGTACTGAACGATCCCACCTATAGCGGTTGTATCCTCGTGGCTGGCAAGAATTTCGGTAGTGGTTCCAGTCGTGAGCATGCTGCATGGGCCATAGCTGGCTATGGCTTTCGTGTGGTTATCAGTAGTTTCTTTGCGGATATTCACAAGAACAACGAACTGAATAACTTTGTTTTACCTGTTGTTGTCAGCGAGGACTTCCTCACAGAACTTTTCGATAGTATCAAGCAGAATCCTAAGATGGAGGTGGAAGTGGACCTTCCTAATCAGACGGTCACTAACAAAGCTACTGGAAGACAGGAGAATTTTGAGATTAACGGCTACAAGAAACACTGTCTGATTAATGGATTGGACGACATCGACTTCCTTATCCAAAACAAGGATAAGATAGAACAATGGGAACAGCAGAACGCATAAACGCTTCTCAGCGTATCCATCCTTTTGTTGAGATTATGGACTCAACGCTCCGTGATGGTGAACAAACCAACGGTGTGTCATTTTTGCCTCATGAGAAATTGATGATGGCACGTATGCTGTTACGTGATGTCAATGTCGACCGTATAGAGATTGCTTCTGCACGAGTCAGCGAAGGTGAGAAAGAGGCAGTGAAGATGATTTGTCGTTATGCTCGTCAGATAGATAAATTGGATAGGGTAGAGGTGCTTGGTTTCGTAGATGGCGGAAAATCTATCGACTGGATTGCCGACTGTGGTTGTAAGGTCATCAACCTCCTTGCTAAAGGTTCGTTGAAACATTGTGTCCATCAGTTACACAAGACACCAGAGGAACATATTGCTGACATACATGATACTGTACGTTATGCAACGGAGAAAGGTCTGTCCGTTAATCTTTATCTGGAAGACTGGAGCAATGGTATGAAAGATTCTCCCGACTATGTCTATCAATTGATGGATACGTTGACTTCCTCTGCCATACACCGCTTTATGCTCCCTGATACGCTCGGTGTGATGAATCCCTTACAGGTCATCGAGTATTTTCGCAAGATGATTAAGCGTTATCCCGGGGCACATTTTGACTTCCATGCCCATAATGATTATGATCTTGCCGTCTCAAATTCCCTTGCTGCAGTACTCAGCGGTGCCAAAGGATTGCATGTAACAGTCAATGGTCTGGGTGAGCGTTGCGGCAATGCACCAATGGCGAGTGTGCAAGCTATCCTAAAAGACCAGTTTCATGCGAAGACGAATATCGACGAGAGTCAATTGAATGGTATCAGTCGTATGGTGGAGGGCTATAGCGGTATAGCAGTGGCTCCCAACCAGCCTATTGTCGGAGAGAATGTCTTCACGCAGGTAGCTGGTGTTCATGCTGATGGTGACTCTAAAGACAAACTATATTATAATGATCTTGTTCCTGAGCGTTTTGGTCGCAAACGCGAATATGCTTTGGGCAAGAATAGTGGTAAGGCGAATATTGCCAAGAACTTGGAGGAACTAGGACTTGAATTGACTCCAGAACAAACTCGTCGCGTTACACAACGTATCACAGAACTAGGTGACAAGAAGGAGATTGTGACACAAGAGGACTTACCGTATATCGTTAGTGATGTCTTGAAACACGATGCGCCAGAAGATAAAGTTAGACTTGTAAGTTATGTCGTTTCAACTGCTTATGGTCTTCGTCCTGGTGCTAATGTTAAAGTCGAGATTAATGGGAAACAATATGAGGGTAGTGCTGTCGGTGATGGTCAGTATGATGCTTTTGTTAAGGTCTTGCGCTATATCTACAAGAAATACCTCAACCGCACATTCCCAATCTTGGCTAACTATCAGGTCAGTATTCCTCCAGGTGGTCGTACAGATGCTTTGGTACAGACTGTTATTACATGGCATTATAACGACGGACTTCTTCGTACACGTGGCTTGGATGCCGACCAGACCGAAGCTGCTATCAAGGCAACCTTCAAGATGCTGAATATTGTAGAGAAAGAATTAAATAACAAATAAGGTATTGTATGAAACTGAAAATTGCTGTTCTTCCTGGTGACGGAATAGGACCAGAGATTATGAAACAGGGAGTAGCTGTCTTGGATGCTATTGCCGAGAAGTGTGGACATGAGTTTGAGTATGAGGAGGCACTGTGTGGTGCCCATGCCATTGATGCGGTAGGGGATCCATATCCTGAGGCTACCCATGATGTCTGTATGCGTGCCGATGCCGTATTGTTTGCAGCAGTCGGTGACCTTCGTTTTGATAACAACCCCACGGCAAAAGTACGCCCTGAGCAGGGATTGCTTGCCATGCGTAAGAAACTTGGTTTGTTTGCTAACGTCCGTCCTGTGGCTACTTTCGATTGCCTGTTGCATAAGAGTCCACTGAAAGATGAGTTGTTGAAAGGTGCTGACTTTGTCGTCATCCGTGAATTAACTGGTGGTATGTATTTTGGCGAGAAATACCAGGACAACGACAAGGCTTATGATACGGATATCTATACTCGTCCAGAGATTGAGCGTATCCTGAAGGTTGCTTTCGAGACCGCACAGAAACGCAAGAAACACTTGACAGTGGTGGATAAGGCAAATGTACTGGCAAGTTCTCGTCTGTGGCGTCAGATTGCCAAAGAGATGGAGTCGCAGTATCCAGACGTGAACACAGATTATATGTTTATTGACAATGCCTCCATGCGTGTACTGACAGAGCCTCGCTTCTTTGATGTCATTGTGACGGAGAACACTTTTGGTGATATCCTGACTGATGCATACTCCATTGTTTGAACCTGTTCATGGCTCATGGCCACAGGCAGCAGGACAAAACCTTGCCAATCCGCTTGCAGAGATTCTCTCTGCCGCCATGTTGCTGGAGCACTTTGGCTTGACGAAGGAGGGAACTTTGATTCGTGAGGCTGTCAATGCCTCCCTTGATGCCAATGTGCGTACTCCAGAGATTCAGGTTGAAGGCGGTGCTAAATATGGTACCAAAGAGGTAGGTGCATGGATCGTAGATTATATCAAAAAGGCTTGATGTTGTTTGTTCTGTCTGTTGCTGTCTTTCAGCAGCATGCAGTACAAGCTCAAACCAACCAAGAATGGCGCGACTCGCTGAATTTTCTTAATCAGCAGATAGCTCAGTCACCCTATAGTGTCGACTTGCATATGCGAAAGGCGGCAGTCAATTTGGAGTTGCAGCAGTGGGAGTTTGCTGTAGATGAGTACAAAACTGTTCTTCAACATGATGAGAAGAACCTCACGGCCTTATTCTACCGTGCCTATGCTTACACCCATATGCGTCGTTATGACTTGGCGAAGAATGACTATAATGATATATTGTTGGAGAAACCCACACATCTTGAAGCACGCTTAGGATTGTCATATGTGTATCAGTTGATGGGGAAGAGGAATGATGCACTTGACTTGTTGAATATTGTTGTGGAACAGCATCCTGACTCTATTGCAGGCTATGTCGCTCGTGCCTCACTGGAAACTGATATGCAGCGATATGAGGCTGCCCTCTATGACTGGGAACAAGTATCAAAACTGGACCCAACAAACTTTGACTATCAGCTGTCATATATCGATGTACTTATCCGGATGGGTAAGAACGATGCAGCTCGACGCGAACTCGATAAGTTAGTGGGTAGGGGAGTTAATCAGGGAGCAGTACGAGAATATTATAAGAGATTAAAGGTTAAACGTTAAAATATAGAATAAGAATATGGCAGGATATTTGGTAAGTGACTCACGTAAGGTGACCACACATAGGTTTATCGAGATGAAACAGAAGGGAGAGAAAATCTCTATGTTGACATCATACGATTTCACAACAGCAGGTATTGTTGATCGGGCTGGTATTGACGGTATCTTGATTGGTGACTCTGCCTCGAATGTAATGGCAGGTAACCAGACAACACTGCCTATTACCATTGATCAGATGATATATCATGCCCGTTCGGTAGTGAAGGCTGTCAATCGTGCTTTGGTCGTCTGTGACATGCCTTTCGGTAGTTATCAGGTGAATGCCGCAGAAGGTGTAAGCAATGCTATCCGTATCATGAAGGAGAGCGGATGCGATGCCCTGAAACTGGAAGGTGGTGTAGAGATTGCTGATACTGTGAAGCGTATCTTAGAAGCAGGTATTCCTGTTATGGGACATTTAGGACTGACACCACAGAGTATCAATAAGTTCGGAACGTATGCTGTTCGTGCCAAGGAACAGGAAGAGGCTGATAAACTTATCTCGGATGCGAAAATGTTAGCAGAAATAGGTTGTTTCTCCATTGTATTGGAGAAAGTGCCTGCAAAACTTGCAGCCGAGGTTTCGAGGGAAATCAGTGTGCCGACGATTGGTATCGGAGCAGGTAATGGTACAGACGGACAAATCCTCGTTATTGCCGATATGCTGGGAATGACACAAGGTTTCTCACCACGTTTCCTCCGTCGTTATGCCGACCTAAATACTGTCATGACAGATGCTATCGGTAGTTATGTCGCAGACGTGAAGAATGGAGATTTTCCTAATGAGTCTGAGTCGTATTAAGGTCTAAGGTCAAAGGACAAAAGTCTAAGGTTTAAGGTTTTTAAGCATTGAATAGTCAAAACACACCTGTACATATAAAACTCTGGCATCGGGAGTTCTGGCAGTTGGCTGTTGCCAATCTGTTTTTGTCGATGGCAGTCTATATGCTCATCCCTGTTTTACCAGTATGGCTGATGGAAGAAGAGAACTTCTCGCCAGTGGAGACAGGTATGTCTATGGGGGTCTTTGCTTTCGGACTCTATCTTTTAGGACCATTCTGTTCCTTCTTGGTACAGCGTTATCGTCGGAATATGGTATATCATTGGGCCATCTTGGCACTCATCGCCTGCTTAGGATGCCTTTGGTATATTGACACACTGAAGAGTGAGTTCGTTGAGTTCTGGTTAATCCTGTTACAGCGTTTCGTATTAGGTGCTTCTTTTGGATTGGCACAGATGGTACTTTCCAGTACATTGGTGATAGACACCTGTGAATCGTATCAGCGCACAGAAGCCAATCACAGTGCCTCATGGTTTGGCCGCTTTGCTCTTTCACTTGGTCCTTTAGCTGGTATTCTCATTATGCGCCTGTGGGACTTCAATACCGTTATCATAGTGGCAATGGGCTGTGCTGCTTTTGCTTTAGTCCTGATAAGTCTGGTGGAATTCCCTTTCCGTGCACCAGAAGAACATACCCATCTCTTCAGCAATGACCGTTTTATGTTG
This sequence comes from uncultured Prevotellaceae bacterium, assembly GCA_902769805.1. Classification (GTDB taxonomy): domain Bacteria; phylum Bacteroidota; class Bacteroidia; order Bacteroidales; family Bacteroidaceae; genus Prevotella. Next base: position 39,185 of record CACXQL010000027.1, on the reverse strand, counting down.
GGGCATGGTTGGATTTTGTTTATCAACCTATTACTTATCACTTTGGCTTTGGGTATGATGTTGGTGCAAATGGATATCGTTGCCTATGGTATGCTGATGGTAGGTTTTCTGCTTGCACTGCTTGCCCAGCGTTTTATGTTCAGGGATGCGGAACTTAAAAGTGAGGTTGTCACTGGACTCATTTTGATGATTGCTGCCCAACTCATCATGCTGACACAACACACTGAGGTTGCCTCGTATATCTCGTCAGCCTTTACGGGAATGGCAACAGGTATCATTGGGTCCCGTTTCCTGCTATTCTTCATAAAACTCAGTCGTCATTGTCAGCGCGGTACTTCACAGAGTACCTTCATGCTTGCCTGGGAGACAGGTCTTGCCATCGGCATCGGTATTGCCTATGGACTGAATGAGCAATTGCCTTTCAGTACGATATTACTTGCCTTGATATTGTCTGTATTTGCCTTGTTGATGTACAATGTGCTGACACACTCATGGTTCATGAAACATAAGAATCGCTAATCCCTTCCACATAACTGCGCATAAGGACAGAAACGACAAGGCTTGGTGTCCTCAACAGGTTTAAAGGGTTCGTCAGGATTGAAGATTTCGTCAATAGTGGTATGCAGCATCTCTGTAAATGGCTGTATATATGGTTCTACATCCACAATCTTTTCTTTCCCGAAATAAAGGGTGGGGTCATAGTCTTCACCTGCTGAATGCTGGATGAAGAGTAGGGCAGGACTGACAGGCAGTTGTTCCTTGTTGAGTTTCGAGTCCTGTCTGACAATACTACTATATAATAAGGTCTGGAGATAATAGTTGTTGTGTCCTTCGCCAGACTCAAAGATGCTTTCTAAATCTGGTAAGTAAGTGACTTTTCCACCTCCTGTCTTATAGTCAATCACACGAATACGTTCCACACCCTCTGTCTCTACGGCATCCAAACGGTCTATACTACCACCAATAGTTGTTGTAATCTCCTTGTCACCCTGCCGAATAATCCAGTCGTCTACTACCTCATACTCCAGATGATGGATAGTGAATGGAGCCAGTCGTAGATCGATCTCCAGTAATTGACGAACATAGTGTATGATAACCTCACGGTTGATGAGTTGTAATCCGTGATACTCTTTCATGTCAGGAATCTGTTCACGGAAAGCCTTATCCACAGCCATCTCTATCGCTATCTTTGATTGCAACACCTGTTGTATCTGTGTCTTCTCTATTCGATGTCCTTGTTGCATCATCTGCTCATAGATATACTGAGAAGCAGCATGAAACACCAGTCCGAAGATACGGTCGTCAATCTGCACTTCCTCCTCATCAGACTCCTTAAGTCCTCCGACATAACGATAGAAGAAACTCAACGGACAACGACGGTAGGTGTTAATGGCAGTAGGTGTCAACAAAGCATGTTGTGTATCAGGTTTCTTAGCGAAGCGTTCCATCAACAGTTCCAGAACCTGAGGTGTTTTCTCTACTGCTTCTGCATCCCTCGTAATGGTCTGTTGTCCTGCCTTCAAAGTGAATTGTCTGATGGGATGACCACTTTCCACCAATAACTGAAGCATGAAACGGCTCATCTCACCAGTATGCCCCTCATCTGTCGCATGATTGTAAACTAATGTGATATCCGAAGCACGTTGCAGTAGACGATGGAAATAATAGGCATAGATGGCTGTCTTATGGTCTATGGTTGTCAACTCATATGCCTTTCGCAGACTATGTGGAATAAAAGAACTGTCATTGACACCCTTAGGCATATTCCCCTCGTTACAGGATAACATCAAGATGTGATCGAAATCGAGGTTGCGCGACTCCAAGATACCCATCACCTGTATACCTTCCGCTGGTTCTCCATGAAATGGAATAGAGGTAGACTGTATCAACTGCATGACAAGATGCTGCAGGGTAGAGAGACTGACACTCAGGTCACCGTTGCCTACCAATCCTATCAAACGGTTTACCAAGGTATAGGCACGGAACAAAGACTCATCACGCAATGCCGTATTATTGTCAGTAGTCTCTGTATTCTCATGGGCTTGTTCTGCTACATGCTGTAAGATACGTGCTATCCACTGCAGGACGGCTTCTGTCTGGAAGAGTCCCTCTGCCTCACAACTCTTTATGAGTTCGTCAGTCAGATATCTCGCATAAGGATGTCGGCGGAGGGCATTCACCAGTCGATAACTGTTGCCTCCAGTCTGTAATGCCATCAAGAGATTCACCAGTGAGGCAGCTGGTGTCTGTGACAAAGGATAACCTGTCGTGACATTCACTTTCTCGACCTCAGCAGGAAGACTATGGATGGCAACAGGCAGAAGATGTTCATCACAGAGAAGAATGGCTGTTCGTTTACCGTCTGCATATCGCTGACGCTCTCTGAGCCATGTACTTACATAACGTGCCTGAATGTTTTCGGTAGGGGCAGAGATATAGGTAATTTCCTTCGGACATTGAAACTGCCTGTATATTGTATCGTTTTGAATATCAAGTTCATTGGGAAAATCGCTCAGGTATTGCGAGATGTAGTAACCAGCCTCATGCTGTTGCATGTAATAGTGGTCAAAATCCCAGTAGAAGAATGCCTTCCCATCCTGTCTCATATGCTTGAAGATACATTGCTCTGTCTTATGCAGAAGATTGAAGCCGACAAAGAGATAACGGTCATAATTAAAGTTGGTAACCTCTTCCAAACGCTCTACGACATTACGATAGAGAAGTCCCTCGTAGGCTAATCCTTGAGATGTCAGACGTCTGTTGAAATCATGATAGATATCTGCAAAATGACACCATAACTTGAGAAAACGCTCTTTCAGTTCGCTATTATGTTCTTCTGAGAAATTACTGAAGAACTGTCGGATAATAGAACGCTGTTCGTCTGTGAGATAGCTGACATCATCGAGTTCATGTATATCACGCAGATTAGCAAAGACACGGTCGGCATCCGCCATGTTCTTGTCGATATCATCGAAATCCGAAAGTAAGAGTTGTCCCCATCCATAGAAATGGTCAAGTGACTCATCAATACCTGTACAGGAAACAAATGACTGGTGTAGGTCACATACTAGTTTAATGGAATCAGCAACAATCAGTGGAGAATACATTCTGAAGAGGTCGCTGATGGTCATATAGGCAGGACTCCATATCGGTCGGTCTGTTATACGCGCAAGGTATTCATTGATAAACAAAGAGGCTCGCTTGTTGGAAAAGACAATAGCAGTACGTGACAAGTCATGTCCGTACTTGTTGATGATATCTTCGGCTACATATTCTAAAAACGTCTTCATCTCACAGATTCAATTTGATTACTGTAAACATACCATATATATCCTTCTACTTGCGAGTGTCCCATCTGCTTCAAAAGGGACATATATTCACGTACCTGTTCCTGATATTCAGGACGGGAGTGACCAAACTTGAAATCCACAACCACAAGTCGTTGTCCGTCACTCATCACCCTGTCAGGTCGACGCTCACAAACATGTCCGCTGGCATCCGTATACAAAATGGTACATTCGTTATATAATGTCCATTTATCAGAGAACCATTCCTTGACACGAGGACTCTCCAGTCGTTTACGAAGCATGGAGGAAATCTTTGCTGCGGTTATCTCATCGTCATAGAGAATACCTTCCAGTTCCAATTGTCGCAAGGCATCGTCGATATCGGCAACAGTGTGAATGGTGGAGAATACATGATGCAGGATGCTGCCCATCTTGACATATCCCTGTTGTTGGTCTTCTTCCTCATCGTCTGTCTGTACGAACTGTTGGCTTTTATTACTCTGCCGGAATTCCGTCTTACTATCAAAGGTCTCAATCTCTATCGATAAGGGTTGAGATGATTGCAGAAACACATTGTCGGTATCCTTTCGCTGCTTATGCTGGTCTATATAGAGGGAACCATAGGAGAAAAAGATATCTTCCTGTTCATCTTCCATACCTTGTAGTGTCGTTCCATCCATGTTCAGTTCTGGTAATACCTTTTCTATAATAGCAGAACGACTGGACTTTGTTTTACGCTTACCCATCACAAACAGATTCTTACAGGCTCTGGTGAAGGCAACATACAGAAGATTCAGGTTATCTACCGTCAACTGCAGGTGCTCATTCAGATAGTCCCCTTCATAAATAGTTCCTATCATTTTTGAGCTATAGTCAATCGGAGCTACTGGTAATTCACAGAATGGTTCTTCTGACGGTTCACACCAGATGGTCTCACTACGTTCCATCTGCCAATCACAGAAAGGTAATAGCACATGGTCATACTCCAGTCCCTTACTCTTATGGATGGTGAGGATACGGATACCATGCAGTTCGTCGCTTTGGATAGTCTTTTCATGTAACTCTAACTCCCAGGTCTCGATAAATGCGTCAATGCCTGTACTATTCTCCATCGTATATTCTGTGAGACAGTCATAAAATGCACAGATATACGCACTCTGGTCTTTCAGACGGTGGAGTTCGAAGATGTCATAGAGACGTTCCACCAACTCATAAAGGGGAAGCATCAGCAGTTCGTCAAAATGTGCGATATAGGATGCAGGCAATAGGTCATCCGGATTGATGTTCCGCAATAGCAAAACGGAGTCAGAACAATCTTCACATAAGACATCCCGATGATAGGTTTTGATGAGTTGGGCTTTTGTCAGAAGATCAGCAGGGTGCGTAAGTAAGTGCAGACTATCTATCAGTAACCGCACGGACACAGAGGCATCCAGACGAAAAGCTTCGTCACTTACAATACTTACCTCTGGCATCTGTTCCGCAAAATAATTGGCGATGAGGGTGATGATATCATTGGTTCTGACAAGAATGGCTATGTTGTTGGCGGATACACCTTGTCCTAAGAGCATTTTGACAGTATCTCTTAATTGTTCCAATGTCCGTTCTCGATAGTCCTTGGCAGGCAATAGACGTACTTCCACATAACCCAAAGGCTCACGATTCTCTGGAATCTGTTGGCAAACATCGGCATAGGCATCTTTCAACTGTTGTGCACCAGCCGGATCCCGTTCACTCAAGGCTTCTTGTTCCTGCTGAGCGGCAGAAGTAAAGAAAGCATTATTGAATGTTATGATGTTCCGTTCAGAACGGTAGTTTGTTTGCAGAGGCCTTATCTCCATCATCTCTGATGAGAACTGCTGGTTGATATTATTCAACAGACGCCAGTCACCAGAACGCCAACGGTACACACTCTGTTTGACATCACCCACAATAAGATTCTCGGATCCAATATGACTCATACATTCACGCATCAGGACTTTGAAGTTCTGCCATTGGACAGTACTGGTATCCTGAAACTCATCAATCATCACATGATGGAGTTGCGCCCCGATCTTCTCAAAGATAAAAGGTGAGTCCTGGTCTTGTATCAGGGCATGTAACAGGTGGTGGGTGTTGCCTAACAAAAAAACATTCGCTTCTTCATGGAGGTCCTTAACTTTCTGTTCAATACTATGAAGAAGACGTAGGTTGTTCAGATGACGGAGTGTAAGTTGTGCCGACTGGAAGAGTTTCCATTGCTTCTCTCGTTCTTGCTCAGTATAGCGAAGCATCGGAATAAAGACCTGGTCTGCCAAGACATATAGTTCTTCTGCTCGAGGATGGTCTTTCTTATACCAGTTCTCTGGAACATCCATCGCTTTTAACGCTGTGGCATTGAGAACAGTGGGATCAAACTGCCCGTTCTTGATTTTCTGGAAGTATCCTGAAACCCCACGGGTGCCACTCTTGATGTCTGCCACCGTCAACCCTTCCTGCTCTAAAGTGTCAAAATAGGCTGATGCTATGGTGAGCATCCGTTCTTTGGCATCATCACGGATTTGTCTGAGAGTCTTTGTATATTGTTCAAAGAATCCCTCTTCCTCCATCTTCTCATTCAGTTCATTCCGGTGTTCCTTATAGTAATCACGGAAGATAGTCTTTCCAAAGTGCTTGATCTCGTGAATGAAACTTGTCTTTTTCTCGTCATTATTACTCCAACCCTTATCATCCTGAAGACTGTCCATGATATAATGGAGCAGCCATTGCAGCATCATGTCCGTATGCTTGAGTTGGTCAATAAGTTGGTCAACGGCAAGTTCCTCTATCTGATCACCACTGAGTCCCACTCGGAGGTTTGCTGTCAGTTCCAGTTCACGGGCAAGATTGCGGAGTACACTTTGGAAGAAGGCATCAATTGTCTGTACACGGAAACTGTTATAGTTGTGTAGCAAAAGATGTAGTGCATCATAAGACCGTTGTCGGATGGTCTCCATGGGAAGCCCCGTCTCTTCTTGTATCTTTTGTGCATAACTGTCAGAGTCTGGCAGTTGTTTCCAGATACCATAGAGTTGACTGAGGATACGCATCTTCATCTCCTCTGTCGCCTTGTTGGTAAAAGTAACGGCAAGGATGGCACGATAGTTAAGAGGGTCACGTACCAAGAGCTTGATATACTCTGTGGCAAGGGTGAAGGTCTTACCGCTACCTGCACTCGCCTTATAGACTATAAGTGGCTTCTGTGTTTCTACCATTTCCTGAATAGCTCGAAAGTGAATTTAAAACCGATATCTTGAATCTTTGTATTGAGAAAACTGGCAAAGGCACCTATGGACACCAGTCGGGTAGATGCCCCATAACCGATTTCCGAATAGGCGCGTGTATGTTGGATAGAGAGCATACTCAGATAGAAACGTTCTGTTTCAATGTATCTGCCAATGATGGGGAGGAAAGAGCAGACGAGTAGGGGTGACTCGTATGAAGCATGCCCACGAACATAATATTTGGAAGTGTTGTACCATCTGCTGTCAATCAATTGGAAATGTCCTGTCCAGTCGTCGTCCCATCCTTCTGGGAGATTCTGGTCATGGAAATTGGTATAGTCCAGGAAATAGTTGGTCTTTCTGTTGGTATATAGTCCGCTTCCAGCTTTCAGATTGACCAGATGCATCCTGTCCAGTTTGAATTTATAACTGGCATCCATCTCTATGCGTTCATACTGAAGGTTTGATCCGAAGACATTGTTAAGGCTTCGCTCATAATTGAAAGTAAGGACAGGTCCTTTACGCCACGGTGTCAAATGCAAGGTGATGGCGGGTGCAAAGCTCCTATAGACGGTCGGCATGTGCTCTTTTTCCATGTCAGCCACATTTACTGGTCTTCGGATATGATATACAACACCAGCCATAATCTCCAGCCAGTCAAACGCCACGATATTATTGTGGACCTTGATATAATTATCCTTGAAGTAGTCCAAGTCTTTTCCTTCATAGTCCTGTGGGTCATTATGATTATTCTTGATAGCTTCTATCACACTCTCATTGGAGATACGGTTACCGTTAGCCACTGTAATCTCCGCATAACCATTCCTCTTGGGATTATAGGTCATCTTTAGGGATGTGTGATGAAAGAACTGTTTTATCTTGAAATTATAACCGATTCGTGGAGAGAGTGTCAGATAACGTTTCTGATTCCAACTATAACGCGCTCCGAACTGTATCCTATAGGAGAATCCACGACTCTGGCTGTAACTGATATACTGGGGATTCAATATAGGAGACAGACGGACACTGGCATCTTTGGATTCCATAGTGGAACTGGTTACCAGCCGGTCACCTACTTTCTGCAGGAATCTACTAAAATGTCTCTTCTTTTTAATGACAGTGTCTGTCTTTGGCTGTACCTCCTTCATACGCTCCTCATCATAGCGTTGGTATATCTCTGCTTCGTCTTTTCTTAATACGACAGGACGCAAGGAGTCCATAATCTCCCTATCGGAGACATTCCTGACAGAATCGGGGAGAGTCACAGGACAATTATACATGGCAAGATAGTTGGATGTGATGCGGTTTCCAAAGAAGTTGAATCTCAGATTAGACTGGCATCGTTGCGGTAGGATGGAATTACTGCCATCTGTTCCATGCATGATGTCAACATGAAACTTAATCATATCGTATTCTCCGTCATAGACAACAGAGATGATACGCCCTGTATTCACATCAACGGTTGCACTACCTTTGATTAACTGGGTGTGTCTTAAGAACGGGCGGAATGATACCTGTGCAATGTTGGTGTTGTCTTGATGGACAGTATATCGGTAATAGATACGGTTCTTTCGATAGAAGGGTGACAATATCCTGTCGTCATATAATGTCATTCCGTAGATGTCTGGTACTATGTAGTCAGTAAACGCAGAGGTGACCTGATTGCCGTGAGGTTCTGTGTTGCAGATAATCTGTCGGTCTATACGATAATCGTTTTCTCCCAGAAGACGTAACTTTCCGTATGTCTCTGACAGGAACTCTCTCTTTCCCTGTGCATAATAAAAAAAGGTGGGAATCAAGTATAGGGTAGGGTTACGACGCTCAGTATTTAAGGTGTAGCGTATATATACATTAGGCTTTTCGCCCCCGATCTTGTGGGCGAAGTTTCGCCTGTAGCTCCATATCTTATTGAGTAATATGGAATCAGACTTTTCCTTTGAAAAACAAATGCCGGGCATGAATATCAACATGCCCAGCACCATTATCTTCAGCCTTATTGTATTCACGCCTCCAAAATTAATAAATAATTCTGAAGGAGCAAACTTTTATCCCAAATATTTCATGAGAATACGTGCATTACCCGACTCGCGGAGCTTGGCAATGCTCTTTTCACGAATCTGACGCACACGCTCACGGGTCAAACCTAAGCGGTCTCCGATCTCCTCTAATCCTTTCTCGTGACATCCGATGCCAAAGCATTCGCGGATGATGGTAATCTCACGGTCCTTCAATACTTTCTGTAGGACAGTGTTCAACTCCTGTGCCATAGACTCATGATCCACCTGACGGTCTGTTCGTGAGTCATCACCACTTGCCATGACATCCAGCATACAGTTATCTTCGCCATCCTGGAATGGAGCGTCGATAGACACATGATGACCGTCTGCCATCAGACTCTGTCCAATCTTCTCCTCATCAAGGTTTGTCGCTTCACTTAACTCTGAGACAGAAGGATGACGCTGATTCTCCTGCTCAAACTTATTAATCTCGTGATTGATCTTATTCAGACTTCCCACCTGGTTCAAAGGAAGACGTACGATACGACTCTGCTCGGCAATAGCCTGTAAGATACTCTGACGGATCCACCATACTGCATAAGAGATAAACTTGAATCCACGTGTCTCATCAAATTTCTGTGCGGCTTTTATCAAGCCAATGTTACCCTCATCAATCAAATCAGTCAGCGTCAATCCCTGATGCTGATACTGCTTAGCTACAGATACCACGAATCGTAGATTGGCTGTGACAAGCTTGTCTTTGGCACGCTCACCCTCAGGACCACCCTTGCGAATTTTCTGAGCAAGCTCAATTTCCTCGTCAATACTGATCAGTGGTGCACGTCCAATTTCCACCAGATACTTATCCAGTGCCTCACTTGAACGATTCGTAATACTTTTTTGAATCTTTAATTGTCTCATTAAATTTCTCTCTTTCTCCTTAACTGCTTGAAAATCAAGCTTGTGTACTAATTAATACCGTAAAACGATGCAAAATTACAAAAAATAGCAATACGTTGTTCTCTTTACACCCATTATTTTTCTTAAAAAAGTTTAATCTTCTCTCAGCATACAGTATTCCCCTTCTACGAAACTGCCGTCCTTTCGCATCGATAGCCCCGAGCAAACGACTCGATAGGCGGCACCTTTCGGGTCGATAGGTGGCGGCTATCTATAGGATAGGCGGCGGCAAACTTACTTGGCATTTGGAAATACTCAAATAAATTTGGCATTTCTCTCGTTTTTTCGTACCTTTGCCCCAAGAATTTAAAACTACAATTTGGATATGAAGAAGCTATTGACAGCCGTTTGGCTAATGACTGCAATCGGAGGCTATGCCCAGAATGTGAAACCTGCTATTCCCCGTGATGCTGCCTTGGAGGCGAAAGTGGAGAAGACACTTGCCAAGATGACGCTTGACGAGAAGATCGGACAGATGCTGGAACTGAATCTTGACGTGATGGGAAAGATGACCGTTGAGAATGCAAAGGTGGACCGCGAGAAAGTACGCTCGGTCATGCAACAGTACGGCAGGTCGGAAGAAGAAATCAACAATATGTTGAAAATGACAGACCAGCAGATTATCGACAGGCTGGGAGGATCTCCTGTGGACATCTACCAGGGGGAGACTAAGCGTATCTGGAGACTGAATGAGACAATGCTCGACACACTGGTGTCGAAATGGAAGGTCGGCTCAATACTGAATGCACCAGGTACACGTGCCCCAAGTGTTGCTCAGTGGCAGCAGTGGATACAGCTGATACAGAAGAAATCAATGGAATATATCGGTATTCCTGACATATATGGTCTGGACCATAATCACGGTGTGACATACACACAAGGTGGTACGCTCTTCCCACAACCTATCAACATAGGTGCGACGTTTAATACTGAACTGGCTCGTATCGGGGCTGAGATTACAGCGTATGAGAGTCGCGCAGCCAATTGTCCATGGGTGTACAATCCTGTTGTGGACCTGAGTCGTGACCCTCGCTGGCCACGTGTCTATGAGAGCTTCGGAGAGGATGCCATCGTGAACTCTAAGATGGTGGTAGCTGAGATTAAGGGATATCAGGGTGATGATCCCAACCATATCGACCAGTATCATGTGGGTACAAGTACTAAGCATTACTTTGCCTATGGTGCCCCCTGGACAGGAAAGGACCGTACACCTGCCTACCTCTCTCCCCAGATGATCCGTGAGAAGTATTTCGAGCCTTTCAAAGCAGCTGCCCTTGCCGGTACATTGACGATGATGGTGAACTCAGGCAGTGTAAATGGAGTGCCTGTTCATGCCAGCTATGAGTATCTGACGAAATGGCTGAAGGAAGACCTGCAATGGGACGGATTCCTGGTAACTGACTGGGCGGATATCAATAACCTCTTCTCGCGCGAGAAGGTAGCGAAGGATAAGAAAGACGCTATCCGTATTGCCATCAATGCAGGTATCGATATGTCGATGGACCCCTATAGCGTGGAGTTCTGCATCCTGTTGAAGGAACTTGTCAATGAGGATAAGGTGCCCATGAGTCGTATCGATGATGCTGTACGTCGTATCCTTCGTGCTAAATACCGCTTGGGACTCTTCGAGAAGCCTAACACTGGTGGTAAGGGCTTTGAGAAGTTCGGTTCTGACGAGTTTGCCCAGAAATCACTGCAGGCTGCAGAGGAGAGTGAGGTGCTGCTGAAGAATGAGGGTGACATCCTGCCCTTGGCGAAAGGTAAGAAGATTCTGTTGACGGGGCCTAATGCTAACCAGATGCGCTGTCTGCATGGCGGATGGAGTTATACATGGCAGGGATCGAGGGCAGAAGACCTGGCAGAGAAATACAATACTATCTACGAGGCTCTTTGCAATAAATATGGGAAGGATAATATTATTCTGGAACAGGGCGTGACCTATAATGAGAATGGTGCCTACTATGATGAGAACGAGCCTCAGATCAACAAAGCCGTCGCTGCTGCCGCCGACGCTGATGTAATCATAGCATGTATCGGAGAGAACTCCTATACTGAGACTCCTGGTAATCTCACAGACCTCTGGCTCTCTGAGAACCAGCGTAATCTCGTAAAAGCACTTGCCAAGACAGGCAAGCCTATCGTCATGGTACTTAACGAAGGACGCCCACGACTCATCGCTGATATCGAACCACTCGCCAAGGCTGTCGTGGATATCCTCATCCCTGGAAACTATGGTGGCGATGCCCTTGCCAATCTGTTGGCTGGTGATGCCAACTTCTCCGCTAAGTTGCCCTATACCTATCCGCGTGAGATTAATTCACTGAACACCTATGACTATAAAGTCAGTGAGGAAGTAGGAACGATGGTTGGTGCCTATAACTATGATGCGAAGGTCTCCCTGCAATGGCCCTTCGGCTATGGCATGAGTTATACTACTTATGAATACACTAACCTACAAGTGGACAAGACTTCATTTGCTGCTGATGATGTGCTGACAGTGACGGTGGATGTGAAAAACACTGGTCGTCGTGCCGGCAAGGAAGCTGTGTTGCTCTATAGTAGTGACCTTATCGCATCTGTTGTTCCTGATAACATGCGTCTGCGTGACTTCACGAAGACAGACCTACAACCAGGAGAGCAGAAGACTGTCACCTTCCGCCTGCCTGCCAAGAACCTAGCATTCGTAGGAGCTGATGGAAAATGGATATTAGAGGAAGGAGACTTCGTGTTGAAATCCGGGAACCAGACAGTGAAGGTTGTCTGCAACCAAACAAAGAAATGGGAGACACCGAATATCCCATAGGATATCCAGCGTCTTCCTATTTCGCATATTTATCGATAAGTGCCTGTGCCTGTTCGTTACCGAGGTCCTTTGCCTTGGTAAGGTTTTGGATACCTTCCGCCTTCTGGTCTGTCAGACATTGGGCTAATCCTAAGAAGAGGTAACCGTCTGAGAAATCAGGCGACAGACGGATCAGTTGCTGGGCGGTGGCTATCGCATCCTGATGCTTGCCGACACGTACCTGCAGAGAAGCTTTCTCTGCATAGTAGAGTGGTTCGGATGGTGACAGCTCTATCGCTTTGTCGATATCGTTCAAGGCTTGCTGATATAAGTGACCACCGACTTCAGCCAATTCACGCTGATAGTAGAAGGGAGCATTTAACTGGGCAGCCATCAGCTCCCCATACTCATTATAGTCATTAACGGCAGGACGGTATCTGCCGGCATTGTATAAAGCCTGAGCACGAGCCAAAAGATAAGGGGCTGCCGTCTTCACATACGGACGACTGAACATATTAACGGCACTGTCGAGAAGGGCTATCTGCTGGTCGGTATCCTTCAGCTGTGCCTTACACATAGAGGCAGCATAGAAGATGTCAGCACTACGCAGGTCACTATGGGTAAGTTCCTCATAGATATTGAATGCCTCTGCATACTGCCCCTGTGCATAGCGTATCTGTGCCTGTTGCTGTCGGTAGACGGGTTGGGGGTTGATGTTATAGGCTTCCTGTGCCTCCTGATAAGCCTTGTCAAAAGACCATCCGCTATAGGGCTGGTCATGCTGGTAGACCTCTTTCTGGTAGATAAGCTGGGCATACTGGTAGTGGGTGTCTTCTTTATTCTCTGCTACGCTCAAGGCTTGTTCCATATCCTCTTCCGCACCACTGAAGTCCTTTCTTGCCGTACGAATACGGGCACGGTTGATATAGCCTTCCGCAAGTCTCGGGAATTTCTGAATGAAACGCTCCACATAATTGGAATATTGACTGTCTGTCATCGAGGAAGAGGCAAGGAAGAGGGCAAGGAGGGCATCGTCTTGTGTGTCAGGCAATGCCTTCGTCATCGTTATTTTCTTCAGTGACGACTCATTCATGCTCAGGCCTGTTATCTTCAAGTCTGCGGCAAAACGGGCACTGACAGCGTATGATGTCTCTTTCTGATTGCTGGCAGCAGGCTGAATGATACCGATTACTTCTCCCTGACCATTGAGGACAGGACAGCTGATATGGTTCTCCTCTGCTGTCAACTGGAGTGTATAGTATTGGTACGTATTCTGGAACACCTCTGCCTGAGTGACTGTTCCTTTGATACATGCAGGTGTCTTCTTGACAGCATAAGGTAACAGCCATACCTCAGTGCCGTTTGCAGCAGTGGAAGCGATGGGCAGGGGCAGAGTCTTTCTGGCTGCCACACGGAACTTCACGACATCGTATGTCTCGTTGGCTCCAAGTATCTCTTCCACTGGCTGTTCCTTACCTTGCGCGTCAATAATGACAGCACGCTGGGCATTGATGAATGGAGTATAGCTGCTGACTGCCTCACCGTCGGTGCCTATATAGAAGCCGTTACTGCTGGCTATCATCGTTCCATCTGCGGTAAAGGTCTTCAGGGTGAATACAGACTTTGCCGCCTTGTCAACCCATGACTGGGCTGATGATGGTAAGACTGCGAAAAGGTAAAGGGGTAAAAGGAGTAAAATACGTTTCATAGTTTGAGTAATTCTTTTGCGTTTTGAATAGCAGCAGCGGAGATATCACTACCGCTCAGCATCTGGGCTATCTCATGGATGCGCTCGTCAGGGGAGAGCATCTGCATCTGACTGGTCGTACCTGTTGCCGTCTCTTCTTTCGATACCCGGTAATGGGTAGTGCCGAGAGCAGCAATCTGTGGCAGATGGGTGATGGAGATGACCTGACGGTCGTTGGCTCCCATCTCCTGCATAATCTCTGCCATGCGTTCCGCTATCTTGCCACTGACACCTGTGTCTATCTCATCGAAGATAATCGTGGGGAGTTTGACGGCTCCACTGATCATCGCCTTCAAAGAGAGCATCACGCGGGCAATCTCTCCACCAGAGGCAACATGGGAGATAGGTTGCAGGGGACTGGAGGTGTTGGCACTAAACAGGAAGGCGATATCATCTTGTCCGTTCTTGTTGAGGTCGGTTTTGTTGACTTTCACTTCAAAACGGACGTTAGGCATCCCCAGTGGCACCAGACGCTCACGCATCTGTCGTTCTATCTCCTTGGCGGCTTGCTGACGCATCGTCGTAAGGCTTCCGGCTTGTTGCTGACATTGCTTCCTTAGTGCATTCAGATCGTCTTGTAAGGTGGCTAAAGCCTCGTCGCTGTTCTCTATCTGGTTGAGTTGCCGTTTCAGTTCATCACGTTGTTGAATCAGTTCGGCAATAGTTTCCACATGGTATTTCTTCTGCAAGTCATAGAGTTTATCTAACCGTTGGTTGATACGCTCCAACTCAGAAGGGTCGAAGTCGATGTCCTCCAAGCGTGCTTCTACATCCTGTGCGATATCCTTGAGTTCTATCTGACAACTCTCCATACGTTCAGTCCACTCCTCTGAGGTCGGATAGACGCTCGTGATGGTATGGATGGCAGACAGAGACTTACGGAGTTGGGAGAGGATGCCTTGCTCGTCAGCAGAGAGATGATTCTGTATGGTATAGAGGGCAGTCTTGATATCCTCACTATGAGTCATCGTATCACGTTGCTGTTCCAGTTCTTCTTGTTCGTCCTCTGTCAGTTGGGCGTTGGCAAGTTCCTCATACTGGAACTGCATGAAGTCGAGGTTCTGACGGTTACGTTCCATCTCCTCCTGTAGTTCCTGCAGCTGCCTCTGCTTCTCATGATAAGCCGTATAGGTCTGCTGATAGTCATCCAGTGCCTCTTGGTTGTGGGCGATGGTATCAATGACCTCCAACTGAAAGTCTTGTTTACCCAGCAACAGGTTCTGGTGCTGGGAATGAACATCTACCAGCATATCTCCTAGCTCCTTCAAGAGAGAGAGAGCGACAGGTGTGTCATTGACGAACGCACGACTCTTGCCCGCTGCTGTCAGTTCACGTCGGATGATACAGTCGGCGGCGTCATAGTCGATGTCATTCTCATCGAAGAAAGACTTCAACTGATAGCGTGTGAGGTCGAAATGTGCCTCGATGATACAACGGTCAGCCCCTTGCTTGATGGTCTTGGAGTCTGCACGCTGTCCTAACAGGAGGGCAATGGCACCAAGGATGATACTCTTACCAGCTCCTGTCTCACCTGTTATGACAGAGAATCCAGGACACAGTTCTATATTGAGTTCATCTATCAGTGTGAAGTTCTTAATGTATAGTTGCTTCAGCATGTTTCAGTTCTTGATCTTCTCCCACGCATTACTCTGTGAGGGATTGATGTTGTAGAGTAGGTTATAGACATTCTCCTTTTCTTTCTGAGTCCCCTTGCCATGATAGATATTGGCAATCTCGTCGCGCTTGTAGTCCGTCCATATCTGTGGCAACAGACTCAGCGGTTTATTCTCATGGGCTTCCTTTAGGAGATTGAGAGCCGTCGTGATACTTGTCCTGCCACGCTCCGCATTATTAGCCATCTCGTCGAGTCCTGTACGATAGTAGTCGTACTGCAGTTGACGCAAGGGCTTCAGTCCCTCATCGAGGTAGTCGTTGATGATAGCGAATCGGTTACGACTGGTCTCGAAAGCCTTCCATCCTGTAAAACCAAGGTTCTGGGTGTTGTTCACCAAGTTCAGACAGCGTTGCAGTACATCCGTACCTCCCATCGGGGAGAAACTGTCAAGGTCGAGTCCTATAATCAGGTAGGCATAGTAGGCAATGAGTGCCGTCAACTGGTTGTCAACCATCTCCTCTTGGAAGTTCAACTGGTCGAACTGCGCATAGTCAAAGTTGAAGTCATCGTCCTTATTATTATATAAGGTGGAGGTATAGGTAGAATAGTAGATGGGACGGTTTGCCTGTATCATAGCTGTTGCCTCAAAGCGGTCTGCAGACCTGTCATATTTGGTGACTGTGATATTGAAGCTACAGTTGATACGTTCGTGCTTTTGAAACTGATAATCAGTCCATTGCCTCTCATTGATAAACTGCTCTAACGTCTGTTGCAGGTTGTCGAAGATACTGGCATCAGTCCCTTGTACTTGTGCATGATTGATATTCACTTTAGCGTTCAGTTCCTGGGCATGAAGACTGAACGGACAGAGTGTGAGGATGACAAGCCAGAGGATCTTCTTCATAGGATGGCTGCTAATTCATTGACGATATCTCTCGCTACTTCGCTTTTGGGTTTACGTCCAAAGTCTTTCTGTCCCTGAGAGGAGATGATACTGACCTGGTTCTCGTCTGACTGGAAGCAGGTGCCTTCATTACGCAGGGAGTTAAGGACGATGATGTCGAGGTTCTTGCGTTCCAGTTTTCCTTGAGCATTCTGTTGCTCGTCATTCGTCTCCAAGGCAAAGCCTACCAGTCGCTGGTCTGCACGTTTCATCCTTCCTAACTCAGCGGCAATATCGTGAGTAGGTTTCAGACGGATGACGAGGTCGTCGTCCTCGCGTTTAATCTTCTCCGTGGCTATCGTCTCAGGACGGAAGTCTGCCACGGCAGCGCATAGGATAGCGGCATGACAAGAAGAAAACAGGTGTGTTGCAGTCTGATACATCTCCTCACAGCTTTCCACGTTAGTGCGATGAATCAATGGATGGTTGGTCGTCAATGCCACAGGACCGGCAATAAGTTCTACCTCTGCACCTTGACGGGCACATGCCTCTGCCAATGCGAACCCCATCTTCCCACTGGAGTAGTTGCCGATGAAACGCACAGGGTCTATCTTTTCATAAGTAGGACCTGCCGTAATCATAATGCGTTTCCCACACAGTGGGGCATTATTATCCAATGCCTTGTCAAGATATTCTACGATTTTCTCAGGCTCTTCCATGCGTCCCTTTCCTTCCAGTCCAGAGGCAAGGAAACCGCTCTGCGGTTCGATAATATGATTGCCAAACGACTGCAACTTCTTCATATTCTCCTGTGTCGTGGGATGCTGGTACATGTCCAGGTCCATGGCAGGGGCAATGAAGACAGGTGCCTTCATCGACAGGTAGGTGGTGATGAGCATGTTGTCTGCCACCCCATTAGCCATCTTTCCTAATGTGGAGGCTGTACATGGAGCTATCAGCATGGCATCAGCCCACAAACCTAATGCCACATGGGAGTGCCACGTTCCGTCACGCTGTGCGAAGAAGTCGCTGATGACTGGTTTCTGGGTGAGGGCAGAGAGGGTGATGGGAGTGATAAATTCCTTGCCAGCAGGTGTGATGACAACCTGCACCTCCGCCCCTGCCTTGATGAGTCCACGGATAATATAGCAAGCCTTATAGGCTGCTATAGAGCCAGTGATACCCAAGACTATCTTCTTACCTTTCAGCATATTATGAGTTCATTTGACTCTCCCGCAACCGGATACGGGTGAGCACTTGTTTCGTGTTATAGGTGAAGTCTCCTCCTAATATCCAGCTGTAATAGCCAGGATCGCGGCGAAGTACCTGTGCAACAGGCTCTCCTTTGTATTTTCCGAAGTTGAAGACTTCTGTCAATACAGGATTACCGTCCTTGTCAACGATGGTGTTGCCCATGCGGTCTTTTTGCTCTCCCCAGACGATACGTCCTGCGAAGTCGATGTTATTGTTTGTCTTCGTGAAGTCGGCAAGGAACTGTATGTCGTTCTGCAAGATGCGGTCGGGTTCTTCCTGCTTCTCTGGAGTATACATATCCAGTTGTCCCTGCAGGACCCGGTAGGTGGCTTCTGTGTCCTCATCGGCACGGTGTGCCGTAAAGTCCTCTTCCATCTTTCTGCCGCAATAGAACTTATAAGCGGCAGCCAGGTTACGGCGTTCCATCTTATGATAGATAGTCTGTACGTCAATCAGACGGCACTTCGAGAAGTCAAAGTCAATACCAGCGCGGAGGAACTCCTCTGCCAGCAAGGGTACATCGAAATGGTTGGAGTTATAGCCTGCGATATCACTGCCACTGAATATCTGATTCAGTGTCTGGGCAAGCTGCTTGAAAGTGGGTTTGTCCTTCACATCCTCGTTCTTGATACCAGTCAGTTCCTCGACTACTGTGGGGATAGGCTTCTCTGGGTTAATCAGATGATTTCCCCTTTCCTCCTTACCATCAGGATATACTTTGATATAGGATATTTGAATGACACGGTCCTTGACAAGGTCAAGGCCCGTGGTCTCCAAATCAAATATGACGAGTGGTTTCTGTAAGTTCAGCTTCATAATCAATCATTAATCAACATCGGCATCATCAGCATCAGCACATCTTGATTCTCAGGCTGCTCGGAAGGAAGTACAAGTCCTGCGCGGCTGGGGTCGGCAAGCTGTATGATAATCTCCTGACAGTCGAAGTTGCTCAGAATCTCAATGAAAGAGGATCCCTTGAAACCGATACTCATGGGCTGACCGTTATAGTCACAGGACATACGCTCCGTGGCTGTCTTCGAGAAGTCAAAGTCCTCAGCATCCAACTGCAGCGTACCGCCTTCTACACGGAAACGGATGAGGTTGCTGGAGTCGTTGGCGAAGGGTTGTACACGACGGAGGGCAGCAAGAAGCCCTTGACGGTCGACAGTCAGGATATTTGGATTGCCCTGTGGAATGACAGAGTTATAGTTGGGATAGCGTCCCTCTATGAGCCGACAGGTCAGTTGACCGTCACCATAGTTAATCTGTGCGTTACGCTCATCGAAGCGGATCTCCACGTCACCTCCGTCTTTCTGCAGCAGGTTCTTCAGCAGTGTGGCAGGCTTCTTAGGCAGTATGAAGGCAGCAGGTTGTTCTGTCTGGATAGAGAACACCTTGTTGCGTACTAACTTATGACCGTCAGAGGCAACGATAGCAAGACACTCTGGGGTGAGGTCGAAATAGATACCGTTCATCACAGGGCGCAATTCATCCTGTGCTGTAGCGAACACAGAGCGGTTGATATTCTCAGCAAGCAGGTCGCTGGAGATAGTAATCGTATTGGCACCATCAGTGATTAACTGAGCCTGAGGATATTCGTCGGCATTCTCGATGGGCAGTGAGAACATTCCGTTCTGATAACTGATCTTTACGATGTTCTCCTGTAAGTTCACATCAAAGGTGATTGGTTGCTCGGAGAAACCCTTCACACCTTCCAACAGGTCATGATTACCAATGGCGAAACGACCGTTACCGTCACAGTCTGTCAGTTCAACCTGTGTGTTCATCACATTCTCACTGTCTGAAGACGCAGGACATTGTCTTGGATGTCAAACAGGAAGTCGGCTAAGATGGGCAATGAATTCTTGCTGTTGATGACTCTCGAAAGAGCATTTAGTTTGCTGCTAAGCGCAGTGCTTGATACTGTAAATCTCATGAGTATTTTGTTTTTTTGTTTAAGCCTTGCTAATTGAGTACAAAAATACAAAATAACTTGCTCAATCACAAAAATATTCCGTAAAATATTCTCAAATTAAAAGTATTTTTCGTAATTTCGCAATCTGAAACGTAAAATCAACAACTAATAAAGAATAATTAAGATGGAATTAACAGGTAAGATTATTGCCGTACTCGAACCAAGAGGCGGTGTGTCTAACAGAACGGGTAACGCATGGAAGTCTCAGGAATTCGTTATTGAAGTTCCTGGACAGTATCCCCGTAAGTGTGTGTTTACTGTTTTTGGAGAGGATCGACTGAACCAGTTTAATATTCAGATGGGTGAAGAATTGACAGTATCATTCGATATTGATGCCCGTGAGTATAATGGACGTTGGTATAATGATGTCCGTGCCTATAATGTGACTCGTGGTGCTGCTCCTGCAGCGGCAGTCCCACAGGCAACACCATTCCCGCCGCAGGCTGCTCCTCAGGACGCTACTTCTCCTTTCCCTCCAGCACAGGAGCCAGCAGGCGAGGGTAGTGCTGACGACCTTCCCTTTTAGGATTGCCTTTTAGAGGCTATATATAATAAGGTGGCAGCCCAATCGGTTGCCACCTTATTATATTATAATGTATTATCATTTTTTCCACCACTCATCATTGATACGGCATAGTGACTGAACCACACAGTTCATGGCTTTACATTCAACAACAGAGCTCTGTCGCTTTTCGATAGTGGTATTGCCAAGGACTGACTAACAGCAATCTGTTATTGGCATTTAGGCACTGCTGATATTGTTGCTGAAAGAACTTGGCATTCTTTCGATGACACACAACAGGTAACATGCGCATGCTTAACAATTGCCGATTACCATAACTGTCACAAGTCACGATGCCCTCATCCGTTAACAAAAACTGATGAATGCTCTGCCCACGATTCGTTCCAAGCGTTGGAACTCATCGTTCCAAAGGCTGGAACACATTGTTCCAAAGCCTGGAATCACTTATCCCAAGGCTTGGAACAAATTAGAAGTGACTACTTTGGACCCAAAAAGCAATTGTTTTCACCTCAGATAATTGGTTCAATGCAGGTTTAGGTGCAGGAGATGCTGGAAAATCAACGACTTGCTACACGCTTATATTTTTGTTCTTTGCCTTCTATAACTAATACTAATTGATTGGCAGTAATAGACTTTATTTTCTGCGTCACAGTCTCTGGTAACGACGACACTATTATTTGACGATATGAATCCGTTTGTAAAGCCATTGCCGCTTTGGCTTTAGCCTTGTCTTCTGGAGATAATTTGTCATATAAGCCTCCATGAATATCATTCACACTTACTGTTGCAGCTTCTCTAATAAAGTTCATTGAAAGAACTTGCCCTGCTCTCTTATAAGTACCTGGCATTACAAAAGAAAGAGAAATTGTCATTCCATTCTTCACTTGCTCAATATCTATGATGATAGCCATACCACCACGTTTGTCAAAAGAATATGAATACGTACCCCTTCCATTTGAATTACTCGACTCTTGTTGCCATGATCCTACTAAACTTTGTGCGGACATTCCTAATGTCAGGAACATCAACAAGCATGATAATACTAACTTCCTCATAATTATTATGTCTTTAATCATTCATTTCTTTTCGTACCACAATAAGGACAAAATGATTGTTCTTCAGAAAGAGGCTTACCACAATGAGCACAATATCCACCTTCATGCGGTTCTTCTCTTGTAATAGTAGTTGTTCCGTCTATCTTTTTTGATAAACAGGCAACAATAATATAAGTAATAGCGCAGAGAACGTATAGATAATATCCAAAACCATAATGCGTCTGAACGAATATCTGTATAAATCCACTTGAGATATTGGAGACGAAATTCACATAGACATACAATATTGGAGTAAACATAAGTACTCCTACGATAATGTGGTGATGATACGATTCGTCATCATACGACCAAATAGCGTTAATACAACAAAGTAAGAACAATGCAAAGCCTATTCTTCCAAGAAATACTGACCTGTCTATATATGACCAAGGATCTCCAGTTAGAAAACTAAAGCCTGATATGGTTAGCCCATTCAAGTCCAAATAAGGAAAGAGCAGGAAAGAAAGGAATGCAAGTATCGGAAGTCCGATAAACAATTTATTTGAAAGTGACATCTTCGAGAATCTTTTTTGCTTTTTATCAGCTCTCACTTTCCCTTTTAACGTGTTCCATATAAGCATGATGAATATAGTAACACTTATTCCTATTACAACGATGCAAATCAAAAATAATAGTAGCATATTGCCAAACTCCGGATCTTTCATATTCATTATTATTTAGGTTTTACAATTACAAATAAAAAACGTGGACAATTTACTTCGTCTACGTTATTCGAGGCATCGCCAAACGCCCATGTTTCCTAAACAAGTAATGCCCACGCCTTTCAGCGTGAACTCCTACCTCAGTTCTTGAAACATATTTTGAAATTTGGCGAATTTCGAATAACAAGAATCAAAAGTGGATGTTCATCCTATATGTCCTTAACTGTTATTTCTATATCAGTCCATAGGCATTTCAGTAGTTAAAGGGTTTGACATTATTGTATTTCAATGGCAAAGATAAAGAATTATTATTAAACTTCCAAATTTTCAAGAGACAAAATGAAAGGCCGCATCCCCATGTGGAGATGCAGCCCTGTAGTATTGGAAAGAGTAGGGGATTACTCGCCCTTCTCCATCTTAGCCTTCAACTCTGCGAGTACGTCGATGTCACCCAGTGTGGTGCTGGCAGCAACATTCTCAATCTTCGGAGCCTCTTCCTTCTTGGCAGCACGTGTCTTCTTGGCAGCAGCCTTCTTCTCTTCACGCTGAGGATCCTCGAAGGTACGACTGTGAGACAGGATGATGCGCTTAGAGTCCTTATTGAACTCAATAACCTTGAAGGGGAGTATCTCGCCCTGAACAGCCTGTGAACCATCTTCCTTGACGAGGTGCTTAGGAGTAGCAAAGCCCTCAACGTTCTCATCGAGAGAAACAACGGCACCTTTCTCCAGAAGCTCTGTGATCTTACCCTCGTGGATAGAACCAACAGTGTACTTGGCCTCGAAGACATCCCAAGGATTGTCCTCCAACTGCTTGTGTCCGAGAGACAGACGACGGTTCTCCTTGTCGATATCAAGAACAATCACGTCAATCTCTGCACCTACCTGTGTGAACTCAGAAGGATGCTTAACCTTCTTGGTCCAGCTGAGGTCACTGATGTGGATCAGGCCGTCAACACCTTCCTCAAGCTCAACGAATACACCGAAGTTAGTGAAGTTACGAACCTTTGCAGTATGCTTGCTGCCAACAGGATACTTCACCTCGATAGCCTCCCATGGGTCTTCCTTCAACTGCTTGATGCCGAGAGACATCTTACGCTCGTCGCGGTCGAGTGTCAGGATAACTGCCTCTACATCGTCACCAACCTTCATGAACTCCTGTGCGGAACGCAGGTGCTGGCTCCAAGACATCTCAGAAACGTGAATCAGACCTTCTACGCCAGGCTGAATCTCAACGAATGCACCGTAGTCAGCGATAACGACAACCTTACCCTTCACGTGGTCACCAACCTTGAGGTTAGCATCCAGAGCATCCCAGGGATGCGGAGTGAGCTGCTTCAGACCAAGGGCAATGCGCTTCTTCTCGTCATCGAAGTCGAGAATAACGACATTAATCTTCTGGTCAAGCTCTACTACCTTATGAGGATCGTCTACGCGACCCCAAGAGAGATCGGTGATATGGATGAGTCCGTCAACACCGCCGAGGTCAACGAAGACGCCGTAAGAAGTGATGTTCTTAACGGTACCCTCGAGAATCTGGCCCTTCTCCAGCTTGCCGATGATTTCTTTCTTCTGTGCTTCCAACTCAGCCTCAATGAGAGCTTTGTGAGAAACAACCACGTTGCGGAACTCCTGATTGATCTTCACAATCTTGAAATCCATGGTGGTATCTACGAACTGATCGTAGTCGCGTATGGGGTGAACGTCAATCTGGCTACCAGGCAGGAATGCCTCAATACCGAAGACGTCAACAATCATACCACCCTTCGTGCGACACTTGATGTAACCCTGAACAATCTCCTCGTTGTCAAGAGCGGCATTAACACGATCCCAACTCTTAGAGAGACGAGCCTTCTTGTGTGACAGTACAAGTTGTCCTTTCTTGTCCTCAGCGTTCTCAACATACACCTCTACGGTGTCGCCAACCTTCAGGTCGGGGTTGTAACGGAACTCAGAGGCAGGGATGATACCATCGCTCTTGTAGCCAATGTTAACGACTACTTCTTTCTTGTCAACACTGATAACAGTACCATCGACAACCTGATGCTCACTGACTTTGTTCAGTGTCTCATCATAAGCCTTGTCAAGTTCTTCCTTGCTGACGTTTACGGTCATGCCATTCTCAAACTGTTCCCAGTCGAAATCCTGCAATGGCTGAACGTTCTTTGTTAATTCTGACATAAATTTTATCTGTTGCCCTTCCTATAGTGTCAGGGCATGGTCTGAACAGACGTTTACCAGACCGTGTTTAATAGGGTTAATAATAGATAGGTGTCAGCGCCTGTCCCGGCACCTATTGTCCCTTTGGGGACTAAACGGCTGCAAAATTACAAAAACTTCTGGTCATTACCAAATGTTTTGACCAGAAGTTTCCGTAAATGATTGATTTTTCGTCAAATACTAATAGCTACGTGCAATGATGACACGATATTTGGCAGGTTTACCACTGACCATGTCAATACCTGGAGTCTGTTCGTAAGCAAAGGGTACACAACGAATCGTTGCCTGTGTCTCTTCCTTGATCTGTGCTTCTGTCTCTGCTGTACCATCCCAGTGGCAGAGGAAGAAACCACCATCCTTCACACGCTCCTTGAATTCCTCGTAGTTGTCACACTCATAGACATGTTCGTCACGGTATTTACGTGCTTTCTCGAAGATGTTCTTCTGGATATCCTCCAACAGCTGCTCTACATATTCGGCGATACCCTCGATACTACGAGTCTCTTTCTCTAAAGTGTCGCGACGCATGACCTCAATAGTACCATTCTCCAAGTCGCGGGCACCTAATACCAAACGAACGGGAACACCCTTCAACTCATAGTCGGCAAACTTGAAACCTGGACGTTTATTGTCGGCATCATCGAATTTGACAGAGATACCTGCTTTGCGCAATTTCTCAATGATAGGTGTAACCTCTTTGTTAACTTGCTCCAATTGCTCAGGTTTGTTGGCAATAGGAATGATAACCACTTGAATAGGAGCCAGACGGGGAGGTAACACCAAACCGTTGTCATCAGAATGTGTCATGATGAGTGCACCAATCAGTCGGGTAGAGACACCCCATGAGGTAGCCCAGACATACTCTGGCTTGTTCTCTTTATTTAAATAGGTAACCTCAAAAGCCTTGGCGAAGTTCTGACCGAGGAAATGGGAAGTGCCACTCTGCAGAGCCTTGCCGTCCTGCATCATCGCCTCAATGGTGTAGGTGTCCAATGCACCTGCGAAACGTTCCGTCTCACTTTTTACACCCTGTAATACAGGAACTGCCATCCACTCCTCTGCAAACTGTGCATAGACCTTCAGCATCTTCTTGGCTTCCTCCTCTGCCTCTTCCTTGGTGGCATGGGCTGTATGTCCCTCTTGCCACAGGAACTCAGAAGTACGAAGGAACGGACGCGTACGCATCTCCCAACGCATCACGTTACACCACTGGTTGCACATCAATGGCAGGTCGCGCCATGAGTGAATCCAGTTTTTATAGGTATTCCAGATGATGGTCTCGGAAGTAGGACGCACAATTAATTCTTCTTCTAACTTGGCAGCAGGATCAACCTCTACACCACTTTTGTCTTCTTTGGCACGAAGGCGATAATGGGTGACTACGGCACACTCCTTGGCAAATCCTTCAACATGTTCTGCTTCACGAGAAAGGAATGATTTTGGGATGAGTAAAGGGAAATAGGCATTCTGCGCACCTGTCTCCTTGAACATCTTATCCAGTTGCTGCTGCATCTTTTCCCAGATGGCATAGCCATAGGGCTTGATAACCATACAACCACGAACGGCGCTCTGTTCAGCAAGGTCAGCCTTTACCACCAGATCATTATACCACTGACTGTAATTGTCAGCTCTTTTTGTCATTTCTTTGAGTTCTTTTGCCATAAAAGTCTTTATTTTTTCAAAATTTGGTGCAAAATTACGAAATTAATATGAATATTACAAATTAATTTGTATCTTTGTCCCAAATTAGTAATTGTTTCATTAAACTCAAGTATTATGAAATTAAAATTAGTTTCTCTGTTACTATGCGTAGGCATGCTCTTCGCATGTAACAACACCCAGAAGGGTGCAGGTATTGGTGCCGGTGGCGGTGCTTTGTTAGGTGGTATTATCGGAGCTATTGCTGGTAACACGGCAGTAGGTGTGGCAGTAGGCGGTGCCGTTGGTGCCGGTGCAGGTGCCATCATTGGTAATAAGATGGACAAGGCAAAGAAGCAGGCTCAGCAGGTTCAGAACGCACAGGTCGAGACAGTGAAGGATACTAACGGTCTGGATGCTGTCAAGGTGACATTTGACTCTGGTATTCTCTTTGCTACAGGTAAGGCAGATCTGAGTCAGAGTGCCAAGAACTCTCTTGCAGAGTTCGCACGTGTTCTTAACTCTAACACTGATTGTGACGTAGCCATTATCGGACACACCGACAATACTGGTAGCGATGCTATCAACCAGCCACTGTCTGTTAACCGTGCCAACAGTGTGAACAACTACCTGAAGTCTTGTGGCGTACAATCAAAGCAGATCAAGAGTGTAGAGGGTCAGGGCTCAACGAATCCTGTTGCCGATAACTCTACTGCTGCTGGTCGTCAGCAGAACCGTCGCGTGGAGGTTTACATGTATGCCAGCAAGGAGATGATTGAGAAGGCTGAGGCAGGTACGCTCCAGTAATGAAGACTCTCTGGAAAAAGATTAAACGAATTATTTTATGGATAGTAGTCGCGTTCTTCGCGTCTACTATCCTTTCTGTTATAGTGTTACGTTGGGTTCCCGTATTCTTCACCCCCCTGATGTTCATCCGATTGGGGCAACAGATATCGGAAGGTCAGACGATGACATTACATCATCATTGGGTACCCCTTGAAGAAATATCTCCTTCATTATCCCATGCTGTTATGTCGAGTGAAGATGCCCGTTTCTTAGAGCATCATGGTTTCGACTACAAGGCGATAGAACATGCGGCTATCCGTAACATGAAACATCCTGAGAAAAACAAGATAGGAGCTTCTACCATCTCACAGCAGACGGCAAAGAATGTGTTCCTGTGGCCAGGACGCTCATGGTGGCGTAAAGGATTGGAGGTGTATTTCACCACCTTGATAGAACTCTTATGGTCAAAAGAGCGTATCATGGAGGTTTATCTCAATTCCATTGAAATGGGAGATGGCATCTATGGAGCAAGTGCAGTGGCGGAATATCACTTTCAAAAGGAGGCTTCCCAACTGACAAGAGAGCAATGTGCACTGATAGCTGCTACATTGCCTAATCCCCTCCGTTATAACTCTGCACATCCCAGTGCATATGTCCTGAAAAGACAAAAGCGCATCCTTCATGAGATGCGCTTCGTCAAACCGATGAGAAAAGACTAAAGCTTAGCCAGTTCCACTGCCATCTGCTCTTGCAGTTCCTTTGCCTTCTGAGCTGCCACTTCGGCAAAGTCCTCTCCATTGCTGGCATAGATGATACCACGAGAGGAGTTGACAAGCAAACCACAGTCTTTTATCATTCCGTATTTGCAAACTTCTTGCAGACTGCCGCCCTGAGCCCCGACTCCTGGTACAAGCAGGAAATGGTTGGGAACCACCTTACGGATATCTTCAAACATCTTTCCTTGTGTAGCCCCAACGACATACATCATATTCTCGTCGTTACCCCATTGCTGGGAAGTCTTCAGTACCTTCTCAAAGAGGCGTTCTCCATTTGCATCCTCTGTCAGTTGGAAATCATGTGAACCCTTATTACTGGTCAGGGCAAGCAGGATAACCCATTTGTTGTCATAACCAAGGAAAGGAGTCACTGAGTCCTCACCCATATAGGGAGCCACTGTCAATGCATCCACGTCATACTCCTCAAAGAATGTCTTGGCATACATCTTTGATGTGTTGCCAATATCCCCACGCTTGGCATCCGCGATAATAAAGTGGTTGGGGTATTCTTCCTTCAAATAATCGATGGTAGCCTCAAAAGCCAATATACCATCCACACCGTATGCCTCGTAGAAGGCAAGGTTGGGTTTGTATGCAACACAATAGGGTGCTGTGGCATCGATAATCAACGCATTGAACTCACAGATGGCGCGGAAGATATAATCCTCACCATCCTTTGCCTTTGCTTCATCGATGATACACTGGGGAATTTTGTTGATATCAGTATCAAGTCCTACGCAAAGGAAACTCTGCTTCTCCTTGATTTGGTTTATTAATTCTTGTCTGTTCATATCTTATAGTTCTGTTTCTTTCATTCGTTCAGCATTCTCCGCAACTGTCAGGGCATCGATCATGGGTTGGATGTCACCACCAAGGAAGCCCTGCAGGTCATGGGTGGTATAACCGATGCGGTGATCCGTCACACGTCCCTGAGGGAAGTTATAGGTACGAATCTTTGCAGAGCGGTCACCCGTAGATACGAGAGTCTTACGACGGGAAGCGATATCATCCATATATTTCTGGTGCTCCTTATCATATATAAAGGTATAGAGACGAGAGAGGGCACGTTCCTTGTTCTTGGGTTGGTCGCGCGTCTCCGTACACTCAATAAGTATTTCCTCGGTCTCTCCAGTATTCGGGTTCTTCCACATATAGCGGAGACGTACTCCAGACTCTACCTTGTTGACATTCTGACCACCGGCACCACTGGAACGGAAGGTATCCCATTTGATCTCTCCTTCATTGATATGTACCTCAAACTTATCAGCCTCAGGAAGTACGGCAACAGTAGCAGCACTGGTGTGCATACGTCCCTGTGTCTCTGTTGCAGGAACACGCTGTACACGATGTACACCAGATTCGTATTTCAGCGTACCATAGACATCAGCACCACTGACAGCAAAGTCGATTTCCTTATATCCACCGACAGCACCTTCCGATACACTGGTGATAGAGAGGTTCCATCCTTTAGAGTCGCAGTAGCTCTTATACATCTTAAAAAGGTCACCGGCAAACAGACAGGCTTCATCACCACCTGTTCCTGCACGGATTTCCATCTGTACGTTCTTCGCATCCTCGGGGTCTTTGGGGATGAGGGCAATCTTGATCTCCTCTTCCAATTTTGGTTGCAGAGCCTCGTTCTCAGCCAGTTCCTCGCGTGCCATCTCCTTCATTTCTGCATCATCCTCGTTGGCAAGAATATCCTTTGCTTCTTTGATACTGTTCAGACAGGCGATATAACGCTTGCGGGCATCCATGATGTCCCCCAAGTCCTTGTATTCCTTCGTGAGTTTCACGAAACGGTTTTGGTCGGCAATCACATCAGGGTCGGTAATCAATGTTGACACCTCCTCGAAGCGAGCCTCCAGTCCGTCAAGTTTCTGTAATATACTGTTATTGTCCATAATTTATGGGGTTAATGGGCAGTATGGGTTAATGGGGTTAGTATTCGAAGGTGCCGAACTCACTCTGGATGGTCAGGCTCTTCTTACCTTCCTCGATGTGTCCGATAACCTGTGCGTCGATATTGAATGACTTCGACAGGGCGATGACTTTCTCTGCCACCTCGGGACGGACGTATATGGGAACATGTTGTCCTTGATGACACGACAGTTGTCGTTGACGAAATGCAGCACCTTTGTCTGGGCTCCACCAGTACAATGCACCATACCGTGAATCTCTGGGCGCAGCTCGTCCAATAGTTTCTTGATGACAGGAGCATAGGTGCGGGTAGGGGAGAGCACTAATTGACCTGCATCCACAGGAGAGCCCTCAACGGCATCTGTCAGTTGATACTTCCCGCTATACACTAACTCATCAGGTACGGCATGGTCAAAGCTCTCAGGATATTTCTCGGCAAGATACTTGGCGAAGACATCATGACGGGCGGAGGTGAGTCCGTTAGAACCCATACCACCGTTGTAACGTTTCTCGTAGGTAGCCTGTCCGGTGGAGGAGAGTCCGACGATAACATCCCCTGGACGGATATTGGCATTGTCGATGACATCACTGCGTTTCATGCGGTGACGGTAGAGTCAACGATGATCGTACGTACCAGGTCACCCACATCGGCAGTCTCACCACCTGTGGGATAGATACCGATACCCATCTCACGGAGTTCAGCAAGCAACTCGTCCGTCCCGTTGATAATGGCGCTGATGACCTCACCAGGAATCAGCATCTTGTTACGTCCGATGGTACTTGATACAAGGATATTATCTACGGCACCCACACAGAGCAGGTCATCGGTGTTCATCACGATGGCATCTTGTGCGATACCCTTCCATACGGAGAGGTCACCCGTCTCCTTCCAGTACATATAGGCAAGGCTCGACTTCGTACCGGCTCCGTCAGCATGCATGATGTTACAGTATTCCGGGTCACCGCCCAGGATATCGGGGATAATCTTACAGAAAGCCTGTGGGAAGATTCCCTTGTCGATGTTCTTTATGGCGTTATGAACGTCTTCTTTGGCGGCACTGACACCGCGCATCATATAACGATTGTCTGTCATATCTTAGAATTTAACTTGTGGTGCTTTCTCTGCTCCTGCCTCAGCCTCAAACTTGTCCATCTTGGCGAATCCGAAGATACCGGCGAAGATGTTCTTGGGGAAAGAGCGGATCTCGACATTATAACCCTGAACAGCCTGGTTATACTTGTTGCGAGCCTCGTTGATGCGGTTCTCCGTACCTTCAAGTTGTACCTGTAAATCACGGAAGTTCTCGTTAGCCTTCAGGTCAGGATAGTTCTCCTGAATAGCAATCAGACGACCGAGGGCACTGCCCAGTTCTCCCTGAGCCTGCTGGAACTCCTTCATCTTCTCAGGAGTCATGTTCTCCGGGTCGAGGGTGATCTGTGTCGCCTTGCTGCGTGCTGCCACCACATCCTCCAGAGTCTGCTTCTCATGAGCGGCATAGCCCTTCACGGTCTCCACGAGGTTGGGAATCAGATCGGCACGACGCTGATAGGCAGACTGTACGTTAGACAGTGCCGTTGTTGCGGTTTCCTGCACCTGTACCATTGAGTTGTAAGCACTTGCAGCCCATGCGCCAAGGATGACGACTACTGCGATAATTGCGATAAGTCCTTTACTGATTTTCATAATTCCATTTATTTATTTAATTTTCAATTCTCAATTTTCAATTTACCATCTCGACGTAGCACCTCCGCCACCGAAGGAGCCTCCTCCGAAACTGCCTCCACTGAAGCCTCCACCTCCCCACGAACTGTGTCCGCCTCCGCTGGAACCTCCCCAACTGCCACCACCAGACACACCTAATACGGCAAGCCACTGGTACTTACGGTTGAGATGCATGAAGAAGGCTATCCATGCTATCATGAAGAGCATGTAAAGCCCCGTCGTGGCGATAATCTCATTGTCTATCTCATCACTTTGACTGGTCAGTGACGACATCTCCGGCAGTTCTTTCTTCTGCATGGTGGCATAGATGGCTTCAGTCAGATAGTACATCGCACTGTCGGGCATCTCGGCACGCATGGCTGGTACGACATATTGTTGTTGCAACCGGTGGCACTCCGCATCCGTCAGGTCTGCCTCCAGACTCCTGCCTGGTGACATGTTGATGCTGTGGTCCTGATAACCCACAACAACGACCAGTCCCCGGTCGTTTCTTCCCACTCCGTATTTGTTTCCCACATCCTGTGCAAAGCGGAAAGGATCGTCATTCTCGATATGGTTGACGACGATGACGACACTCTCAATACCCAGTTCTGTGTCCAGACGTTTCAGTGTCACGTTCATCTGGTCTACCGTGTTCTGTGCCAGCACATGATCCGGGTTCGACACATACTGGTTGGCATCCTTCAGATGCGGTATGGGGATGTTCTCCGCATTCCAATACCGCTCCTCGGTACTGCTGCTGACAGTTGATACGGCAGGCTCGTCTTCCTCAAAAGGCATGGAGAAGGAACAACAGCTGAACGCACCCATCATACCAATGGTGAAGATCCATCCCCATATATTCCGAGCCTTGCACCATGCTGGGTTCATCTGCTCCCAGACCCTTGTCATCTGCCTGCGCTTGCCCTGATACTCCCTTTCCAGAGCCTGATAGCGTTTGGAATACTGACGCCTGATGCTTGAGACATTCCAGAAAGACTGTTGTTTCTTCTCCATCTTATAGGAATTCTCCAGTGCGACGATAGCGTCATTATATTGATAGGTGAGGGCGTTGAGGTCTGACGACTTCTTCATCAGGGCATTCTTCGGGGTATAGTCATACTTGCGTGTGACCGTATAGCCTCCCCCTAACAGGAGGATGATGAATCCGAGGAAAAAGAAGAAAGTCGTCGTCATAGTGGATTATTTCTCGTGCCAGAACTCCCATGAGGCGAAAGCCTGCAACAAGAGCATCTCCAGTCCGTTCTTTACATTGGCTCCATATTCGGCACCCCGTTTCATGAACAGTGTCTCGTCAGGATTATAGATAAGGTCGTAAAGGATGGTGTGACTGTCCATTGCCTCATACGGCAGGTCGGGACATACCTCGGTCTTGGGGTACATACCCAGAGGGGTACAGTTGACAATCACGTTATACTCTTTCACCACCTCCGGCGTGATACTCTGATACTGAATCGTATTCGGACGCTCATAACGGCTGACGAAGACAGTCTCCAGTCCGAGACTGCGCAGTCCGTAGTCTATCGCCTTCGAGGCTCCGCCCGTTCCGAGGATAAGCGCTTTTTGGTGCCATTTCTTATCAAGCATCGGCTCAATGCTCTTGGTAAAACCGATGACATCCGAGTTATAGCCCTTCAGCTCCGTCTTATTGCCACGATGGGTGACACGGATGACATTGACGGCTCCGATGGCACGTGCCTCCGGAGCGATGCTGTCCAGGAAGGGTATCACTTTCTCCTTATAGGGGATGGTGACATTGAGCCCTTTCAGTTCGGGGTTAGAGCCCAGCACTTCGGGGAGTGCGTCGATATTGGGAATCTCATAGTTCTCATACACGGCATCGATGCCTTCATCCTGAAACCTCTGGTTGAAGTAACTGATGGAGAACGAGTGTCCCAACGGGTAACCGATTAGTCCGTACTTATCCATAATTCTTTTCCATTTATTTTATTGCGAAATACATCGTGCAGATACCGAACGTCAGTCGTTTGAACTGTGCGGTCTGAAAACCAGCCTTCCTCAGTATCTCCACCATCTGCTCTCCCTGCGGGAATGCCTCGATGGTCTTGGTGAGATACGAATAGGCGGCAGTGTCCTTGGAGATGAGTCTGCCATAGACGGGCAGTACCGTGTGGGCATAAATGTGGAAGAGTTGTTTCATGGGGAAAGACACCGGTGATGTCAGCTCGACAATACTCAAATGTCCTCCCTTCCTCAATACCCTGCACATCTCCTGCAGCCCTTTGTCGAGGTCGGCGAAGTTGCGGATGCCGAAGGCTGCCGTGACAGCGTCGAAGGTGTTGTCAGGGTAGGAGAGCGCCGTACAGTCTTCTTTCTCAAACGAGATGACATCCTGCAAGCCCTGTCTCCTCACTTTCTCCCTGCCGATATTCATCATACCTTCCGAGATATCCGCTCCGATAAGTCGTTGGGGCTTGAGCATCTCTGCGGCAAGGATGGCGAAGTCACCCGTTCCTGTTGCGATATCAAGCATCGTCTGTGGCTGGTAGGGCTGGAGTTGCTGGATAGCCTTCCTGCGCCACCCACGGTCTATGTCCCATGAGAGATGATGGTTCAGCGTGTCGTAGGTAGGGGCGATGTTATCAAACATCTGCTCCACCTGCGTAGCCTTGCTGCCCTCATGATAGGGCTTGATCGTCTCTTGCTGGTAACTCATATCTATAATCTATAGTTACTATAGGCACTATCTTCTCTATCTCCTCTTCAGCCACTCGCTGACATTCTTCTCGATACGGGCGGCGATATCGTCATTGTCGCTTGCCTTCTCGAACTTCTCTCCGATGATATGCTCGTAGAGCTCGATATAACGGTCTGAGACGCTCTCTGCATACTCGTCGGTAATCTCAGGCATCACCTGTCCGGGCTCGTTCATGAAGTCATGCTCGATGAGCCATTGGCGAACGAACTCCTTCGAGAGCTGCTTCTGGGGCTCACCCTTGGCGAGCTTCTCCTCATAACCGTCGGCATAGAAGTAACGACTGGAGTCCGGGGTGTGAATCTCGTCGATGAGATACACCTTACCATCGCGCTTGCCGAACTCATATTTTGTATCTACGAGGATGAGTCCGCGCTTGGCGGCAATCTCCTGTCCACGGGCGAAAATCTTGCGGGTATAGTCCTCCATCACGGCATAGTCCTCTGCCGATACGAGTCCCTGGGCGATAATCTCCTCTTTCGAGATATTCATGTCATGACCCTCGTCAGCCTTGGTCGTCGGGGTGATGATAGGCTCGGGGAAACGCTCGTTCTCCTTCATACCGTCAGGCAGTTTCACACCGCACAGCTCACGGCAACCGTTCTTGTACTCACGCCATGCCGAGCCTGTCAGGATGCTGCGGATAATCATCTCCACGCGGAACCCCTCGCACTTCAGACCTACTGTCACCATCGGGTCTGGAGTGGCGAGCTTCCAGTTCGGACAGATGTCCGTAGTGGCATCCAGGAACTTAGCGGCAATCTGGTTGAGCACCTGTCCCTTGAAGGGGATACCCTTCGGCAGAATCACGTCGAAAGCCGAGATGCGGTCGGTAGCCACCATCACCATCAGGTCGTCGTTGATGTTATACACGTCACGGACTTTTCCGTGATACACACTCTTTTGTCCTTCAAAATTGAAGTCAGTCTTTGTTAATGCTTTCATTGTTATATATAATTTTCAACTTTGACTTCGTCCAAATCGCTCACGCTCGACAGACTTCAAGCAAGCTTGGTCTGTACTCGCTTAAACGCGATTTTCAATTTTCAACTTTCAATTTTCAACTTTCAATTTATCAAACGCTTCGTAGGCATTCACGATACGTGTCACCAGCTTATGGCGAACGATGTCCTTGCGTCCCAGTTCCACCACACCGATGCCCTCTACGTCCTTCAGGATGCGCAGCGCCTCCACCAGTCCTGAGAGCTGAGTCTTCGGCAGGTCTATCTGCGTCATGTCACCCGTGATGATCATCTTCGTGTTCCATCCCATACGGGTCAGGAACATCCTGATCTGCTGCGGAGTAGTGTTCTGAGCCTCGTCGAGAATGACCACGGCGTCACTCAGCGTTCTGCCTCGCATGAAGGCGAGGGGGGCTATCTGGATGATGTGTTTCTCCATCATCTCCTGCAACTTCATCTGTGGCAGCATGTCCTCCAGTGCGTCGTACAGCGGTTGCAGATACGGGTCTATCTTATCCTTCATATCACCCGGCAGGAATCCCAGCTTCTCACCAGCCTCTACGGCAGGACGCGAGAGGATGATCTTCTTCGCCGTCTTCTCCTTCAGAGCCTTTACGGCAAGGGCGATGGAGAGGTAGGTCTTTCCCGTTCCGGCAGGTCCTACGGCAAACACCATGTCGTTCTGCTCGTAGGCATCGATGAGCCGCTGCTGGTTCTCCGAGCGTGCCTTGATAGGTCGCCCCGACATGGTATAGCATACGACACCCTCTGGCACCTCGTCCTTCGTACGGTGTCCCTTCACGATGTCCAGGATGTCCTCCTCGTTCAGCGCATTAAACCGCAACACGTGCTGGCGCAGTTTCTCGGCACTCTCCTCGAAGGCAGCCATCTGCTCCTCGTCACCCAGGATGCGGATGACATTGTCTCGTGCCACGATGCGCAGCTTTGGATACAGAGCCCGCAACATCTGCAAATGCCCGTTCCCTGTCCCGTAGAACACGACAGGGTCAATATCCTCTAATACAATATGTTTCTCTATCAAAATAGCGCTATTTTAGAAAAATATGGATGCAAAGTTACGAATAAGTGAGCAAAAAACCAAGAGAATCTTGAGTTTTTTCGAGCGTGAGTAACTTCGGTGAAACCAAAGATACGAATAAGTGAGAAGAAAACCAAATTTTATTTGGGTTTTCTCGAACGGAAGTATCTTCGACGAAGTCAAAATACGAATAAGTGAGCAGAAAACCAAGAGAATCTTGAGTTTTTTCGAGCGTGAGTAACTTCGGTGAAACCAAAGTTACGAATATTTTGGGAGAAAATGGGGTTTTTCGACAGAAAATTTGTAACTTCGCAGCCAAATGAAGATAACGAAGAATAAATATTTGCTTGGATTCGCCGTGGCTGTGGTGCTTTTAGCCATTATTAGAGCGGTATTTCCAGGGGTTGATAATAGTCAGCAGACAACAGATAATGGTCACCAGACGGAAATTGACAGCCAAGAAACGTCAACAGATAACGCTCCATTGTCAATTGTCAACAGTCGACATACTAATTTTACAGGCAAAAAGCACCGCATTTTAGGTGTCCATAGTTATAAGGAGTCGTTTCCTGACAGTCAGGCAGTGCAGATCGTAGCCGCGGAGAAATGGGGGGTGCGTCCCGTCAAGAACCGTGAGGATGCGGAGAAACGTATGAAGGAACTGGTGTATGTGGGGGCAAGTCCATACTATCATATTGACCCGTTGTACAGCAGTATTCCGTATCTGGTGCCTCGTGCCGCTGTGTTATTGCAGGACATCGGTCAGGCATTCTACGACAGCCTGTATGTGAAGGGTGTCCCCTTCAACCAGTTGATAGTTACCAGTGTGCTGCGTACGGAAAACGATGTGGAGAAATTACGCCGAAGAAACGGCCCTGTTCGTGACGACACGTTAAAGTGGGTGTTGTGCGAGGTGCTGAGGGATATGCGTGAACAGGGACGCTGTTATATCAAGTATGAGGTGAAGCAAGGTTGCTTCCACATGACCGTCCGCTAACGACTCATGAGGAACGCCTTGAAGTCTTCGAAGTTCTTACTGAGTTCAATACTTTGTTTCTGACCTCTCATGAAAGCGGCAAGGCGTTCAGGTATCTCAACGTTACCACCGATGATGCGGTCTACAGTCTCCTTGAACTTAGCAGGGTGAGCAGTCTCGCAGAACACTCCGACCTCACCATCTTTCAGTCCTTCCTGTAAGGCACGATAGCCACAGGCACCATGCGGGTCGAGGGTATAACCCGTCTCCTGATAACACTGGCGCATGGTCTCCTCAATCTGTGCGTCACTATAGGTGGCACCACTGATCAGGCTGCTGATGCGCTCGTGGCTCTTGCCGTAGAGGTCGTAGATACGGGCGAAGTTAGAAGGGTCACCCACATCCATCGCATTGGCAAGGGTCTGCACGGAAGGTTTCGGCTCGTACTTTCCTGTCTGCAGATACTTATAGAAGATATCGTTGGCATTATTGGCAGCAATGAAACGCTTGATGGGCAGTCCCATGGCATGTCCGAACAGAGCGGAACAGATATTTCCGAAATTACCAGATGGCACACACATCACGAGGTCTTCCTCAATTTTTACATTATTACATTTTCCAGTTTTTACATTTTCCTTCATGCGGGCATAGGCATTGAAATAATAGAATGCCTGAGGCAAGAAACGGGCGACATTGATGCTGTTGGCAGAGGTGAGTCTCATGTGTTTGTTCAGTTCCTCGTCCATAAAGGCGTTCTTCACCAGTGCCTGACAGTCGTCAAAGACACCGTCCACCTCCACGGCTGTGATGTTCTTGCCAAGGGTGGTAAACTGGCTCTCCTGAATCTTGCTGACCTTTCCCTTAGGATAGAGCACATAGACGTGGATGCCGTCCACACCGAGGAAACCGTTGGCAACAGCACTTCCCGTATCACCGCTGGTGGCTACGAGGACGTTGACCTCTTTGTCCTCCTGACTCCTGTCTCCTGACTTCTTGATAAAATACTGAAGAAGTCTTGCCATGAACCTGGCACCCACATCCTTGAAGGCGAGGGTAGGACCATGGAAGAGTTCCAGCGTGTAGATATTATCTTTCACTTTCACCACGGGGCAGTCGAACGACAGTGTGTCATAGACAATCTTCTTCAGTGCCTCTGCCTCTACATCCTCACCGAAGAAAGCATCGGCAACGGTATAGGCTATCTCCTGGAAACTCTTCGTCTCGATGGTGTCGAAGAACTCCTTGGGCAGTTGTTTGATACGTTCGGGCATGTAGAGTCCACGATCTTCTGCCAGTCCTTTCACGACGGCTTTCTGCAGGTCGGCAATGGGTGCCTTCCCATTTGTGCTATAGTATTTCATATTCCTATGTCTTTTATTTTCGGGGTACAAAGGTACTATTAAGTGAGCAAAAAAGCAAATTTATTTGTGTTTTTTCAAACGTGAGTATCTATTTCCGCAGATATTTCCCATGCTTAGTTACAACGATTCCCCTGTAATTGGAGAGATGATCGATACGCCTGCCGCTGATGTCCCACATCCTGACATCTTGGTGTTTCCTGTCTTGACACATACGCCGTTATGACGAATCTTATACTTCGGCATCTTTCATTTTTGAGTTTTCTGGATGGGAAATTGGATAGTAAAGCGAGTGAGATGGTCTTCTGGGTCTGTAAGCAGATTGAAGGTGCAGTGATGAGAAGTAAGAATGTCGCGAATGAGCAGAAGACCGAGACCCTGGCCCTGGGGCTTGGTAGAGAAAAACGGAGTGAAGAGATTCTTCGCTATAGCCGGCGGGATGCCATGACCATTATCGGTGATGGTGAGCGTAGCTGGCGTGGTGACTTCAAGGGTGACAAGTCCTTGTGTCGCATTCCCGCTGACGCGCCTACCCGTAGCCTTTCCGATACTCTCAACAGCATTCTTGACGATGTTGATGAGCACCTGCTGGAACAGGACGGTATCGAGATGAACGGGTACGGCTTCGTCGGTCAAACGGAAGTCAATATGGACGTGCGCCTGCGTACACAGGTTTTCGAGGAAGGGGCGACAGGCTTCCACCTCCTCGCTGAGGTCGCAGAGTTGTTGTTGCGGTTGTGGAATTTTCACTACTTCGGCAAAGCGTGAAACAAAGGATGAGAGGGCGGTGAGCCGTTCGGCTTCGTCGCCAGTAAGACTGCCCATGATGCCCGCCACGCTGTTGTTCACCTCATGGGCAATCATGCGGATGACGCGCTCGTAGGCGGCTTTCTCGGCAAGACGTATTTCTGAGGTCAGTGACTCAATCAGGAAGAAAGGATGCTGGAAACCACGGTCAGGAAAACTGAGGTGGCTGATGCGGAAGAGTTGCGGGCCGCCAGGAATGCGCACGGTGGTCGTCTCGCCAAGAGGCAGTGCGTGGATGGTTTCC
>CACXQL010000026.1 GCA_902769805.1 uncultured Prevotellaceae bacterium | reverse complement strand
TTGCAGGGCATCCGTATTGTCTGATACCCAGAACTCATCGAAGTAGGGGAGTACGCCCCAGTTAGCGCGACCGCCACCACTGGCACATGCCTGAATGGTGACATCGGGGAACTTGGCACGGATGCGCTGGCATACCTTTTCGAAACCGCGATGGTACTCGATATACATGTGGCTCTGGTCGTTCATCGTCAGGTATTGTGAGCCATGGTTCAGGATAGGCATGTTAGCATCCCATTTGATATAGTCTATCTCCGGATATTTCGTCATCAGGTTGTCAACGACACCGAAGACGAAGTCCTGCACCTTGGGATTGGCAAGGTCGAGGACTACCTGCGTACCACCTCGTCCTAATACTGCAGCACGCTTGGGAGCCTTGATGATCCAGTCAGGATGCTGCTCATAGAGCTCACTGGTGGTGTTCGACATCTCTGGCTCTATCCATATACCGAACTTGATACCGTGTTTCTTGGCATCGCGCAGCAATCCCTCAATGCCCTCTGGCAACTTGTTCTTGTCGACGACCCAGTCACCCAGCGAGGAGTTGTCCGTCTTACGGGGATATTTGTCACCAAACCAACCGTCGTCCATCACGAAGAGCTCGCCACCCATCGAAGCAATGTCACCCATCATCTGGTCCATGCCCTGTTGGTTGATATCGAAGTAGACACCCTCCCAAGAGTTCAGCAGGATCTTACGTTCTTTGTCACCATGGGCAAGCATATACTTACGTCCCCATTTGTGGAAGTTACGGGAGACACCAGACAGACCGCATTTAGAGAAACTCAAAGCCACCTTTGGCGTTACGAATGTCTCTCCTTTCTTTAAGTGATATTCAGAGTTGTCGGGATTGATGCCTGCGAAGAAATAGTGGTACTCAGTGTCGTCGGTATCTATTTTCAACTGATAATTGCCAGAATAGCAGAGGGCTGCACCAATGACGTCGCCAATGTTCTCCTGTCCCTTACCGTCAAGGGAGAACATCACTTCGGCGTGGTCAGTATGGGAATTGCGTGAACCGTCCTTGTTCTTGATGACCTTCTCGCCAGGCAAGACAGGTTCTTCAACAAGACGAGCTTCGTTTGCCCATGAACCATAGAAATGAGAGAGCCACACATTACCCCTGCGGATAGGCAGGGAGATGGAAGCAAACTGCGTCAGCGTGACAGACTTGGATTCGTCGTTTTTAATCTCTGTCCATGTCTCAATCATATCCTCATCGAAATAGGCCTTATAGCATAAAGCTACAGAAACAGGGTATTGTGGGTCTTTCAAGTTAATCTTGGTAATATCACCCTGTTTGTTGATGCCTGACACATAGAGTTCTGTGGAGAGGTTACCGTCCGAGTGAGTCATGGCAATAGCAGCCTCCGCAGGACAGTTCATGCCATAGGCAGGATAGGCATCCATACGTCCGTTGCGAGGAACCTGTAGGTGTTGCAGATCATAACCGCTTAGTTTGGTACCATAATACACATACTGAGGTTGTTTGTTGATGTCTACATTCAACACCATAGTAGTGTTCTTGGTCTCGATGACCACTTGCTCTGCCCATGCCATAGTTGCTGACAGGCAGAATAAAATGCCAGTAATGATTTTCTTATTCATAGAATTACATGTAATTAGATATTGTGTTCTTTCACATTTCTTATCTCGCAAGGAATCCACATCCAGAAAGTAGAGCCTTGCCCGACTTCGCTGTCTACTCCGATCTTACCATTACAACGTTCAGCGATAGCCTTGCAGATAGAAAGACCTAATCCAGTGCCTTGTACGTAGTCGTTGAGTTTGACAAAGCGGTCGAAGACTTTTTTACACTTGTCTTTCGGAATACCAGTACCAGTATCCTCACAATAAAGATACAGTCCGTTATCCTGTATACGATAGCCTACCCGGATATGTCCTTCTTGTGTATATTTGACAGCGTTTGTGACGAAATTAGTAATCACCTGCGTGATCCTTCCTGTATCCAGATGGGTCTGCAGGGTTTCATACGGATTCTCCTTGATAAACTGTACATTCGGATTTTCCACACGTTGTGCCAATGACTGGCAAATCTCCTC
Source organism: uncultured Prevotellaceae bacterium (assembly GCA_902769805.1). Taxonomy (GTDB): domain Bacteria; phylum Bacteroidota; class Bacteroidia; order Bacteroidales; family Bacteroidaceae; genus Prevotella. Next base: position 21,130 of record CACXQL010000026.1, on the reverse strand, counting down.
AAAATCCTTGGCGAAGTCAGTGTCTTGGGGATTCATAGTCAGTCCGTTGGTATCCATCGAGGAGACAGCCATGATATCGTTGATGAGGCGGAGCAGCATGTCACAGTTGTTATGGATGACATGGATGAGCTCCTGTTTTTCTTCTGTTGTCGTCATCATCTGCAGCAAGTCAGAGAATCCTACGATGGCATTGAGCGGTGTGCGGATCTCGTGGGTCATGTTGGCAAGGAAGACACTCTTCAGTCGTCCGGACTCATTGGCACGCTGTGTCTCCTGCTTCAGTTTCTCTTGTGCCATGATGAACCTCGTCATGTTACGGATAAGTCCGAAGCAACCGTCAAGCTTACCGTCTTTATCGTAGATGGGCACACTGTTGATCTGGTTCCATTGTCCTTCTGTTGTGTTATGAAAGATAGGTCGCATCTTGTGAAGGACAGTGAAAGGAGTATTAAGGTGTATCTCAGGATGTGCGAGTCTCATCTTGAACTCCTCTTCATCGCCGAGGAAGAGGTTAGCGCATTCCTCGAGGGTCATCTCTTTCTCAATTTCACTGAGACCTTTCAAGAACTGTATCGTTCCTTTTTTATATGATATACGCCATGCTCGCATATCACACGCCTCCATCATATATTTCAACTCTGTCTCATAGCGCTGTATCTCCTCGTTGGCTTTTTGAATCTGGATATCGTTGAGTTTAGAACGGTGGTACATCTCACGCTCTTCCGTAATATCACGGGTGGCAATGGCGACATATACTATCTTGCCTTCCTCATTATAGATGGGATGGAGGCGGATTTCCAGATAATAATTCATGTTACGTTCGGGAATCTCGCTCTTCGAACACATCCAGACCTCCTGGATGTCGTTCTTATTGACAACCTCATTGAACGGAGGCATGTCAAAGAGGTTGGCATTGGAGAAGAATGCATCTCCCTCCTCACTGTCAAAATTGCAGATCCTGCGCATGGCTTTGTTGGCATCCAGCAGTTTCCCTTCAGGAGTATAGAAAGACAGACCGATGATGGAGTTTTCAAAGATAATCTGGTATTTATCGGTCATCTCCTTCTCCCTCTCTTGTTTCATGACAATATTTGTCTCATCAGACAAGGTGCTGATAATACCTACAGGATGCTTAAAGCCTGGCAGATACTCGCCGACTGAGATATTACGCAGGTACCTCCATTGAGGTTCTCCTCCTTCATAGTTACTGTTCCAGCGATAGTTGAACTTCATCGCTTTCTTTTCTCCCTTGATGAGCTTGTGGAGACAGTCAAGGGCATACGGAAGGTCTTCAGGGTGAACATGCTTTTTCCAGTTTTCTGTAGAGAAGCCCTCCTCTGGAACGAGGTGTCCGTATAGCTTATAGGTCCAGTCTTCAGAGATATTGTAGTAAAGGACGTTGTTCTCACCGTTTATGAGTGCCTGTTGCATGATCTCATTGATATGACTTGACTGTCGTGTGACGATACGTACCTGTCTGGATATGATGTAGCTGAGGATTATGGCAAGGAGAAACAGGACAACAATCACAGTAATCAGGATGATTGGCAGAAACTGGAGGGTATGGTCTTCCGTTTGTGCCTGTAATAGCGGTAGGATGGAATATATTGTAATCATTATGCGTCTCTCCTTTGTTATGTGATGTAGTCACGTTTCTTATCTACCATTTTGGCTTTGCCTGGCAGGAATATCCATGCCGTAGTACCTTTTCCTTTTTCAGATTGCAACTCAATGGAACCGCCCATCTTCTGGATCAGTGCCTGTATGATAGGAAGATCCAGTCCTGAACCACAGAGTTGTTCATTCCTGTCTCGTCCGAAACGTTCGAAAGCGTTATTCACCGTCTCGGCATCAAATCCCACACCGGTATCTTCGATGATGATGACCAACTCGTCTCTTCTGTATTCGTATTTGGCGCGGACGGTTCCTTCTTTGGTATAGCTTGCGGAGATGGCGCAAAGCATCTGGATGGCCTTGCCCAGATGTTCTATGTCACCATTGATGACAAGATGGTCGTAGGGGTTCTCGGTGTGAGCGGTGACGTTAGGATTTATACGGCTCCATCCTATCTGACAGAAAGAACTGAAGACCTCTGCGAAGTCAAAATCCTCATGCTTGAACTCCACCATGTCGGCATCCAGCTTGGAAAGGAACAGGATGTCGTTGATCAGTTGTAGTAGTACGGTGGTGTTTTTCTTGATTTCCTGTACGAATATAGACTCGTCCGCCTCGTCATGTTCCATTTCAAAGAGCTCGGCAAACCCCAGTACAGAACTCAACGGTGTACGGACCTCATAACTCATGTTGGTCAGGAAAGACTCTTTCAATAGTTCTGCTTCTTGTGCCTTTTGTGTCTCCAGCGCAAGTAAATGCTCTGTCTCAAATATATCCGTCATGTTACGGAACATGCCGAAATAGTGTTTTACCTGTCCTTCCTTGTCCAGAATAGGCACCATATTGAACATGAGGGAAATCTGACGTTTCTTCTCGTCACGGATATCTGTCTCGATGGTTTGCTCAATGTCTGAACGTGTATAATGATCCATCCTGTTCAGAACACTGGATACCGCTCTTCTGTTGTGTGGAGCTGCCAGACGGATGCAACGCAGTTGTGAGAGCCGGAGCTGGGTGTCACCGACATTATTGAAGATGTCCAGTGTAAATGTGTCGGGATGGTAATTAACCAGTCGTACACCGCTGACACGTAAGGCATAGTTGATATTGTCAACATATTCCTGAATTTGCTGTGTCGCCTCCATCAGTCGAAGGACACCTTGCTGTTGCTGGTGGAACGACTCTACCATTTCCGTGATATCTCGTCCTGCCATATAGACTCCTTCCACATTGCCGTTTTTATCCCAGATGGTGTTAAGGGTTGATTCATAATAGATCTTGTTGGGGAGGTTATAGGAACTGATGCGGTATTTGTCATCTTGGAATTGTGAGAAGTCGATGATGGCGACATTGTGGATATGGTCGGTGTGACGGATGTTGATATTGTTGAATAGTGGGTTCTCCTCTAACTTGTGTTTGCTGTCAAGCAGTTCCTGGCGATTGGGGATTCCGAACGACCTGCAAGCCTTCTCGTTGATATCTGTCAGTACACCGTCTTTGTCATAGTAGAGCATGTCAATCAGGGAAGAGTCGAACACGGTATGATAGCGCATGAGTACCTCCTTGGTCCTTTCTTCCTTTTCGTGCTCCTCTGTGATGTCATGTTGCACACCCAGTAATTGGGTTATCTTCCCTTTGGCGTTTCTCTTGTCGATGGACAGGCGCACCTCGTAATAGCGGAGATGTCCGTTCTCGGGATTACTGCGCAGGATGAGAGTAGATGAGTGTCGCTTGTCCTCGCAGATGTCAAAGATGGCACCACGCATCGCCTCAAAGTCATCACGGTTAAAGAACTGGGAGAAATCCAAGGGGTTGTATTCTTCTGCCTGGTCTCTATCCTCGGTGATGAACTTGTAATGGCGATTGTTCGTGTCAAAGGTCCATAGCTGCAGCCTTCCTGTCTGCATGATAAGGGATAGACGGAGATACTTGCTCTTGTTCTGGGTGTTCACCTCCCTGCCATGGTAGATACAGAGACAGTTATAGAAAAACAGGATAAAGATGCCGATTAACATTCCTGCAACGATATAGGCGAGGGTATGGTCGGGGTCGAACAGGTTCTCCGTATTCATGTAAAATCCCTGTGCCAAAAGGATGCCAGGCATGTGCAAGAGGAGAACGAGAATGGTGACTCGTAAGAAGGTATCTCGACACTTTTGTAGGTTCATTGTTATTGGTTTGTATCACTAATTGCCTACAAAGATAGGAGTTTTATGTCATTTTACAAAATTTTCCGCTTGTTTTTTACAAAAAACAGCCACAGATGAGACCATCCGCGGCTGTTTTCTCCTCCAATAATGATGTTTAGAGCGGATATTCGTCAAAGGCATAGAGTACCGTTGACAGGTATCGCTCACCGGTGTCAGGCAGTAATGCGACAATCGTCTTTCCTGCGTTCTCAGGGCGTTGGGCTATGAGGGTGGCACCATAGGCGGCGGCACCTGAGGAGATACCTACCAGCAAACCGTCCTGCTGGGCAAGTTCACGACCTGTACGAATGGCGTCATCGTTATCGATGTCAAGGACCTCGTCAATGACACTGGCATCATAGGTCTTGGGCACAAAGCCTGCACCGATACCCTGAATCTTGTGCGGACCACTTTGTCCTCCGTTCAAGACGGGAGAGGAAGAAGGTTCTACGGCGATGATCTTCACGTTGGGATTCTTCTCTTTCAGGTATTTGCCGATACCAGAGACAGTACCGCCTGTTCCTACACCAGCTACGAAGATATCAATCTTTCCGTCGGTATCCTTCCAGATCTCAGGACCTGTAGTGGCATAGTGCTTGGCAGGGTTGGCGGCATTCTCAAACTGCTGTAGGATGATAGAGCCTGGAATACTGTCGCGCAACTCCTCTGCGGCACGGATGGCACCAGCCATGCCGTCCTTTCCACTGGTAAGTCTAACCTCTGCACCGTATGCCTTTACCAGGTTACGACGTTCCACACTCATCGTCTCAGGCATCGTCAGGATGAGCTTATAACCTTTGACCGCCGATACGAGGGCAAGTCCGACACCGGTATTGCCGCTGGTGGGCTCGATGATGGTGGCTCCTGGTTTCAGGAGTCCTTTCTGCTCTGCGTCCTCAATCATGGCGAGGGCGATACGGTCTTTTACACTGCCTCCAGGGTTGAAGAACTCAACTTTAGCGATGATAGGAGTCTTTATACCTTTTGAGGCGGAGAATTTACTGAGCTCGAGCAACGGAGTGTTGCCAATCAGCTCTGTCAGTTGTTTTGCAATATTAGCCATAGTTGTATATTTTAATGTTAAATCTTTTCAAATGCTTGTGAGAGGTCTGCGATGATGTCGTCGATATGTTCAGTACCGATACTAAGACGGACGGTCGCAGGTGTGATATGCTGTTCTTCCAGCTCTTCTGGTGACAACTGCGAGTGAGTGGTGGTGTATGGATGGATGACCAGACTCTTCACGTCAGCGACATTGGCAAGGAGAGAGAAGATCTCTAATGCGTCAATAAATTTCCAAGCCTCTTTCTCACCGCCCTTAATCTCGAAAGTGAAGATGCTTCCAGCCCCTTTCGGGAAGTATTTCTGGTAGAGAGCATGATCAGGATGGTCAGGCAGGGAGGGGTGATTGACCTTCGCCACTTTCGGATGGTTCTTCAAGAAGTCCACCACCTTCAGGGCGTTCTCAACATGACGCTCCACGCGCAGACTCAGTGTCTCCAGTCCTTGTAACAGGATGAAGGCGTTGAAGGGTGAGAGGGTGGCACCTGTGTCACGCAGGATGACGGCACGGATACGGGTGACGAAGGCGGCGGCTCCTGCCACGTCAGCGAATACGGCTCCATGATAGGAGGGGTCTGGCTTTGCCAGAGTGGGGAACTTGTCGGCATTGGCCTTCCAATCGAAGGAACCACCGTCGACGATGACACCACCTAATGAAGAACCGTGTCCGCCGATAAACTTAGTGGCAGAGTGTACCACGATGTCTGCACCATGCTCGATGGGGCGAATCAGATACGGTGTACCGAAGGTGTTGTCGATAATCAGGGGGATATTGTGCTTGTGAGCTAATGCTGCAAGTGCTTCAATATCCGTAACATCGGAGTTGGGGTTGCCGAAGGTCTCCGCATACACCGCTTTTGTGTTAGGTTTGATGGCTGCCTCCACGGCTGCGAGATCGTTCACGTTTACGATGGTGTTGGTGATACCTTGAGTGGCTAAGGTGTGGGTGATGAGGTTGTAGGAACCACCATAGAGGTTGTCAGCTGCTACGATATGGTCTCCTGCCTGTGCGATATTCTGCAGGGCGTAGGTCACTGCGGCGGCGCCACTGGCGACGGCAAGTCCTGCGACACCACCCTCCAGGGCTGCGACACGATCCTCGAACACGCCCTGTGTCGAGTTGGTCAGACGACCATAGATATTACCAGCGTCGCGCAGTCCGAAACGGTCGGCGGCGTGTTGTGAGTTACGGAACACGTAGGATGTCGTCTGGTAGATGGGTACGGCACGTGCATCAGTGGCTGGGTCGGGCTGTTCTTGTCCCACATGCAATTGTAATGTCTCGAAGTGTAGTTTCTTGTTGCTCATAACTTGTTTCCTTTCTTTTAATTTGTTGTTACGTTTAATTTCTGAGTGCAAAGGTACGGTGTTTTCCCTATACCCGAAATAGCACAAATGGGGCATTCTGCATACCACGATTGTGGTATTCTGCCTCTTTCCTCCTATATAAATAAGGTATAAAGGAACAAAAAAGGGTACTGAAAGACATCATAAATACCTGTTTCTGAGTTAGGCGGCGGCTATCGCCTCGATAGCCCCGAGCAAACGGGTCGATAGGCGGCACCTATCGCATGGACAGGCGGCGGCTATCTCGACGATAGCGGTGCCTATCAAAAAAATGAGCCGGCAATCATACCGGCTCAATGATGTTTTGTGATGAATCCTTGTCAGACTATCTTCTTGATGCATTGGGGGCACCGAATGGGAAACCCTGTGGCTGGGGAGCAATCTCAGGTTCTCCGAAGAAGGAGGCCTCGGCATCCTTGTCGTTGAGCTTGAACACCATGAACTTAGGATTCTGTTCGGTGCAGGGAGCCCATGCGCCACCCTTTGGTCCGTTAGGGTCACTGTACTTCACGAAGTTAGTCCAGGCAGTAAGCATCTTCTCGCTCAGGTCCCAGTCACCTTTCGTCCAAGGACGCCAGCAGTGCTTCAATGACTTGAACACAAACCAGAGGTCGGAAGAGTGGAAGGCACCTCTCAGGCGCTGTGTTACCTCAGGATGAGAACCGTCATCGGGCAATGGACGGGCAAACTCGTAAGCCCATGCCTTTCCGCCCTTCTGTTGGCGTACCTTGCAGAACTCTGCGATGTTGGGTGCCATGTTACCCATGTCGTTGAGGGTGAAACCAATCATATAGGGAACATCTGCCAAAGTGCCCTGACGAGTCGCGTCGTCAAAGCTCTTCTCACTGACATAGCCGTCAATCATAGGCATGAAGGGCAGTCCCATACGCATGAACGGCATACCGCCACCAGCCTGTTGTCCTTTGTTGTTAATCTGGTAGTAGAGTGTGTTGAGGGCGAAGACAGTCTCGGTACTGGCTTGCCGCATCTTCTGCAGGTCGGTCAGTCCAGCCCAGTCGAAGACTTTCTTGGCATTGGCTTCTGCATCAGCGAAAGAACCGCCGCTGTAGCGTGCTCCCATCATATTACCATTAGCATCGGGGATGGAGAGTCCCTGGGCACTCATGATAACTGCTTTGTGGAAAAGACCACGGGCGAGTGGGGACTCGCAGAGCGTACGTACGCTGCCGCCACCGGCACTCTGTCCGAAGATAGTGACATTGTCGGGGTCGCCACCAAACTGAGCGATATTCTTCTTGATCCATTTCAGGGCTTCTATCTGGTCGAGGATACCATAGTTGCCTGACACATGGTGAGGACTCTCGGCAGAGAGCGCAGGGTGTACGAGGAAACCGAACACACCGAGACGGTAGTTGATGCTGACGAGCACTACGTCCTTGGCACCCCATTCCTGTCCGTCAAACTCAGGTTCAGAGCCCCATCCCTCACGATAGCCGCCACCATGAATCCAGAGGGCAACGGGCAGTTTCTTCGTCGTCTTGCCTGGGGCTTTCGTCCAGACATTCAGATACAGGCAGTCCTCACTATAGGGAGCCTCTTTGCCATAGCCCCATTCTGTGTAGTAGCCACCAGGATACTGGATAGCCTGATAGCTGGGATGACCGAAGGTGTCACAGATCTTCACGCCCTTCCAAGGTACGATAGGCTGTGGTTCCTTCCAACGGTTCTCCTTGATGGGAGGCGCAGCGTAGGGGATGCCTCGATACACATATACGTCGGGATGGTCATCGGCAAGAACACCTTGCACCTGACCGCCTTCAATTGTCAATACTGGGTTCTCTGCTGCATTTGCAGATACTGCTACTAAGAGCAGAAGAGGCAAAAATAGTTTTTTCATAATGGATCGGTTTTAAGTTTCTGTTTCATAAAAGTTTGTGGCGAAGGTACGAATAAGTATGCAAACAACCAAATAAAAAGTTGTTTTTTTCTTTTGGGGAGTGAAAGATTGGTTTCCTGCATTCGAAAAATTGCAAATAAATTTGCTTTTTTGATCACTATATCGTATCTTTGCAATCGGTAAGAATCTAAAAACGAAAGAATATGATAGACGTAAAACAGACTTTGGCATCGGCAGAGGAGCGCATGGAAATGGCTGCAATGTTTCTGGAAGAGGAACTTGCACGTATTCGTGCCGGTCGTGCTAATGTAGCCATTCTCGATGGCGTTCGCGTAGAGTCCTATGGCTCTAAAGTGCCTCTGAATCAAGTAGCAAACATCTCAACGCCCGATGCCAGAACCATCGCTATCAAGCCTTGGGACCGCAAGCAGATCCGTGATATTGAGAAAGCTATCATGGACAGTGATGTAGGTATTACTCCAGAGAATAACGGTGAGGTGATTCGCCTGGGTATCCCACAGCCTACCGAGGAGCGTCGCCGCGATCTGGTGAAACAGTGTAATAAGATTGCTGAGAAGGCAAAGGTAGAGGTACGTAATGTCCGTGGCGACATCAAGGACAAACTGAAGAAAGCCATCAAGGACGGTCTCTCGGAGGATAACGAGAAGGATGCCGAACTCGACCTGCAGAAGCTGCACGACAAGTATATCAAAAAGCTTGACGAGCTGATGGAGGCGAAGAATAAGGAAATCATGACAGTCTAGTGAAAGGACTTGTCATTAAGAATACAGGCAGTTGGTACACCGTTCTGACGGACGATGGATCAACTGTCGATTGTAAGATAAAGGGTAATTTCCGGTTGCGTGGCATACGGAGCACTAATCCTATTGCGGTAGGTGACCACGTAGAGACTTGTGATGGATTTATCACGGAGATCGAAGACCGTCGTAACTATATCATCCGTAAAAGTATCAACCTTTCTAAACAAAGTCATATTATTGCTGCGAATGTGGATCAGGCCTTGCTGATCGTGACCGTTGTAAAACCTGAAACAAGTACGACTTTCATCGATCGCTTTCTCGCTTCTGCGGAGGCATACCGAGTGCCTGTCATCTTAGTATTTAACAAGACTGATTTACTAAGTGAGGAGGAACGACACTATCAGGAGATGATGATACAGCTCTATGAGAATATCGGCTATGAGTGTCATGCTATCTCTGCCGAGAAGGGAGATAACGTGGAGGATCTTCGTCCGCTTCTTGAAGGAAAGATTACACTATTAAGTGGAAACAGCGGCGTGGGAAAGTCGACTCTTATCAATCGGTTGGTACCACATGCCAATCAACGGGTAGCTGATATCAGTGAAGCTCATCAGACAGGTATGCACACTACCACTTTCTCGGAGATGATACCATTTGACAGTCAAAGGTCAGAGGTCGAAGGTCAAAGGTCGAAGGTCGAAGGTCAAAGGGGCTGGCTCATCGACACTCCAGGTATCAAGGGCTTCGGTACTTTTGATATGGAGAAGGAGGAACTGACAAGTTATTTTAAGGAGATCTTCGAATACTCGAAACAATGCCGCTTCTCCAATTGTACCCACACCCATGAACCGGGATGTGCCGTGCTGAAAGCTGTGGAGGATCATTATATCGCCCAGAGCCGTTACCAGTCGTATCTCTCGATGCTCGAGGATAGGGATGAGAATAAATACCGTGAGGCTTATTAGTCTACCTTATTCTCTTGAGTGTCGCCTTCATATCGCTGTCATCAACGGACAGGAATTCACCGTCGTCACTGAGAATCATTTTCGAACCATTGTCCTCAATGGTGACGATGCCGTCGTGGACAGTATAGCGTGACTTATAATTGTAGAACTTGGTCTTGAGCATCAGGTCAGCCTGCCACATCTTGCGGTTTGCCCAGCTGACGCCCAGTTCCTTGGCACGCTCTTTGTCCATTAGTATCTTCATCTTCATACGCATGTCGTGACTGTTGATAAACTCGATGGTCACTGTCATGGTGAAGATCTCGTTCATCACTGTCACACGCTCCTCGCGCTGTTCGGGGGTCTCGCTATCCTTCTCACCAAGCAGATGGGTGACACTCATATTACCATTGAAATAGATACGCCCTTTCATATCCTGTGCCTGAATGGTGAACGACAGCAGGAGACTGACGATTACAAATAATAACTTTTTCATTTCTTTTAATTTATCCGATTGTTATTGTATATCTTGACATAAAGGATGCTCCAGGCTGTAGATGGTTCATCAGTGGCTTGTCTTTGAACTCGCCATTGAAACCACGAGGGTCACCAATACCATACCAAGGTTCGATACACACGAAAGGAGCCTGTTTGTCGTAGGGACTCCAAAAGGCACAGACGGGTGTCTTATAGTCGACAGTCACTGCTGGTTTGCCATTGGTGTCTATCAGCATAGCTCTACGGGTCTGGCTCTTATGAATCTTCACACTATCGTTACGGAAGAAGTTGTTCGATATCTCCATGATACCCATATCAGCCTCCAGAGGTACCTCCACCATATCGTGACTGCCGTCGGCATAGCTCTTCAGTGCGTCCATCGGTTCCTCATTGTCAAGTTTGATGATTCCCTGCAGTTTGCCGCCAGGTACATTGAAGGCGGGGTGTCCACCTATCTGGAAGTGAATCTCCTGAGTGTCGGTGTTCTCCACATGCCAGATGACATGGATCCTGTTGTCCTCCAGGCGATAGGTGATGGCGAGGTTGAAATGATAAGGATATACCTTCAGTGTCTCTTCATTGTCGTGTAGAGCGAAGGTGACCTTCTCAGGAGTCTTTGAAACCAATGTAAACTCACTATCGCGGGCAAAACCATGACGGGGCAAGTGATACTCTTTGCCATCCACACGATAGGTGTTGTCATTGACACTGCATACTAAGGGAAACAGAATGGGGGAGTGACGAGGCCACTCAGGACCTGCCTGCCACATATACTCACGTCCTTCACTGTCTTTTACACTTTGGAGTTCGGCTCCCTTTTCTGCGACACGGATGGTCAGCTGTTCGTTCTTCAGTTCTATCATAATTATAGTTTTGATTTAACCTTTAAATATCATAAACAATACCACAACGACAATCAACAAGGTCCATGTGATGAGTCTGTCTTTGTTTTCTTCCTTGTAGGCTTTGTAATGCCATAATTTATAACCCCATCCCGGCACTTGCAGGAACACACCCAGATGAAGCATATACCGTAATGAATCGCTATGCTTGAATCCATATGGTGAATGATATATCACCAGACCACCGATGAGCTCCAGAACTATAAATAACAATCCGACATATGCCAGATAGGTGGTAATCTTTGCTAAATTCATTATTTATTTTTTATAGATAAAATAGGTGAAAGCTGGGCAAACCAACACCATGACGGCAATCACTATCAGTACAAACAAGACATGACCACGTAGCATGTCCAAGGCAACAGCCCCTGCTAACAGTAGAAATATGATGCCTAAGACGCGCATGAGTCTGGTGCATAATGCTGCCTGTCGCTCATTGGCGAGACAGATGCCAGGGAGGTTGATGGTATGGGGGAAATAGGCTCCAGCCATCATACAGGCGGCAACGACTGTTATCATGATGCAAGGGAAAAACATGCGTGTCTTGGATCCGAAGGCATTAGGAGCGCCAGACGGTCCGAAGTGGGTAGGAATGATGTCTGGAGCCTGATGGTAGAACATAATGATAGTCACCCACACGACAATGGCCAACAGCACGAAGGCGAGTTCAAAGATGTTGCCCTCAGTGCTCCGCTCAACTTTAAATTTCTGTTTCTTCATTATTATTTCCTTTTTTCTTTTTTGGCAGACGCTTGGCTTTCCGCAGTGCCTCGGTGATGATCCACTGCAACTGACCATTGGTGCTACGGAACTCATCCGCAGCCCAAGCCTCTATGGCATTCATGGTGTCAGCATCAACGCGTAGGATAAAACTCTTGCTTTCCTTCTTAGCCATTATTAATGGTTCAGTGTTCCTGTGTTTACTACGGGCTGCGCATTATCATCGCCACAGAGCACGACGAGCAAGTTACTGACCATAGCCGCCTTCTTGTCATCGTCAAGTTCCACAATCTCGTCCTTCGAGAGCTTGTCAAGTGCCATCTTCACCATAGAGACAGCTCCTTCCACAATCTTCTCACGAGCCTGGATGATGGCATCGGCCTGTTGGCGGCGTAGCATGACGGCAGCAATTTCAGGAGCATAGGCGAGGTAGTTGATACGTGCCTCTACCACCTCAATACCTGCTAAGGCGAGGCGCTCATCCAGTTTCTGCTCCAACTGCTCGTTGATTTCATCAGCATTAGAGCGTAGGGTAGGCTCGTTATTGTCATTGTCGTAGGCATATTGTCCTGCCACTTGACGGAGAGCAGCATCCCCTTGCACACGTACAAACCGCTCCAAGGCATTCATGAGTCCTTTGGTGTCGCTGCCTACCGTATTAGGACTGGCTGCCATGGTCTGAGTGTCTACTTCAAACAATGCCTTGTAAGTGTCTTTCAGTTTCCAAACCAAGACCAGTCCTATCATGACAGGATTACCTGTCTTGTCATTTACCTTAATAGGTTCTGCATCCAGGTTACGGGCACGCAGACTGACCTTCTTTGTTCCGTAGAAGGGATTAATCCAGTAGAAACCTGTCTCACAGAATGTTCCGCTATACTTGCCAAACCATGTGATGACTCTTGCTTCATTGGGCTCCAATTGCAGGAAACTGCACATGCAGATGATGGTGATTAATATCAAAAGGATACTGCCTCCCAATAGCCAGCCGCCACATGCGCCGTCAGAAGTGTCAAGTTGTATAATGGCATAGACAATCCCTATGATAGAGACAATAAATAGTGCCAATGTCACAAACAGCATTACAAAGCCGTTCAAGACTGTTCCGTTGAATTTTTTTTCTGTATTCATAATAATAAGTTTAAAAATGATATCAATTTGATATCGCAAAGATATGTACTCTTTTTGAAATAACAATAAATTTGCTTGTAATTTTAATATTTTTTAGTACCTTTGCACTCGTGGAGAATCTAAATGACAAGAAGATTGCCGTACTTCTTTCTGGTGGAGTAGACAGTTCTGCGGTACTATATGAGTTGGTACGACAGGGCTTGCGTCCTGATTGCTTCTATATTAAGATAGGTCCCGACCAGAATGAGGAATGGGACTGTTCGTCGGAAGAAGATATGGAAATGGCAACGGCTGTCAGTCACAAATATGGCTGTCGATTGGAGGTTGTTGATTGTCATCAGGAATACTGGAATCAGGTGACTGCATATACCATGGAGAAAGTTAAGTCTGGTTATACGCCTAATCCTGACGTGATGTGCAACCGTCTTATTAAGTTCGGTGCGTTCGATGAGAAACGAGGCCATGACTACGACCTTATCGCCACAGGTCACTATGCCCAGACGGAGATAGATGAATGGGGTAGGAAATGGTTATGTACCAGTCCTGATCCCGTAAAAGACCAGACCGACTTCCTTGCGCAGATATACGACTGGCAATTGCGGAAGGCTTTATTCCCTATTGGGCACATGATGAAGGATGAGGTACGTGAGATAGCGGAGCGTGAACATCTGGTAAATGCCAAGCGCAAAGACTCGCAGGGCATCTGTTTCTTGGGGAAGATTAACTATAACGATTATATCCGACGTTACTTGGGAGAACAACCTGGCGATGTGTTGGAATTAGAGACAGGTAAGAGAATAGGGCAGCATAAAGGACTTTGGTTCCACACTATCGGGCAGCGTCACGGTCTGGGTTTTGGTGGTGGTCCGTGGTTTGTCGTGAAGAAAGACATGCAGCAGAACATTCTGTACGTCAGCAAAGGCTATGATCCACAGACAGCATACAAGCAGGAGTTCAGGATTCATGACCTACATCTACTGACAGCTTCTGTTGATGCCAAGAATATCTGTTTCAAGATTCGTCATACCCCAGAGTTTCATCATGCCATATTGGAGGCAGAGGAGGGTGGTGCATATATTGTTCATTCCGATAAACCGATTCATGGAGTGGCACCAGGACAGTTCTGTGTTTTGTATGATGAGGCACATCATCGTTGCTATGGTTCCGGGGAAATAACAGTTTAACACTTTTTGATGTTAAACTCTCGTCATTTCGTTTGTTTTTTAGTACTTTTGTACCGTATGAATGAAAGCATACTGAATAAGACGGAGTGGAAAGAAAACATCATCCTTGTCGACGCTGATTACGTCGACAAAGTTGCTTTTGACCTGATTGTGAACTTTGAGCGTATGATAGGTCGTCGTATTCCGCAAGCAGATATGGCTAAATGGTTGGAGTGTATAGCACTAGATGGTGGGTTGAAACCTCTTGATGATACTCATCCTGCCTGTCAGACTCAAGCCATCTTTATCCATCAGAAAAAGCAAATGGACAATTTTCAGCCCGGTTTGTTTACAGACTTAGACGGGAAAGCGTTCTCTGGTGCCTTGGGGGAGTTCCAGATTAGTTGCGTCCCTGTGGAGGAGATGGTAACGGCAGAAGACTTGTTTGTCGACTCTATGCAGGTTATCTGTAATAGTGGCGACGTGAAAAGGGTAATGGTGGTTCCGGATGCCGACCATATATATAATAAGGTACGCGAGGGACTCCGTCATGTGGACGACGAGAAGCGTATTACTGTCTTCGCCATGCAACCGATGGAAGGAGGCAATTATCGTCAAGAGATATTAGGCTATTCACTAATGGCGGCATTGGGTATCCATGCTGATGAAATCAAATAATTTGATATGGGAAAAGAATTTAGACTTGACAGAGATTTTGACGAGGGTATTGTTTCCAATAAGACAGCAGAACAGTCAGATGCCTTCCGCGATTTCTGGATAATGAAACAAAAGAATACTGTACAACAAACAATCAAAGAAGAAAAGAGAACAATGGGAAGAGTATTGATGATTGGTGCTGGTGGTGTTGCCACTGTTGCCGCGTTCAAGATTGCTCAGAATGCGGATGTATTCACAGAGTTTATGATTGCATCACGCCGTAAGGTAAAGTGTGATGCGATAGTGGAGGCGATTCATAAGAAAGGTTATAATATGCCCATTAAGACAGCACAGGTTGATGCTGATGATGTGGAGCAGTTGAAGGCACTCTTTAATAGTTATAAGCCGGAACTGGTCATCAACCTCGCTTTGCCCTATCAGGATCTGACTATCATGGAAGCGTGTCTTGCCTGTGGGTGCAGTTATTTGGACACTGCCAATTACGAGCCGAAAGATGAGGCGCATTTTGAATATTCATGGCAGTGGGCTTATCGTGAGCGTTTCGAGAAGGCTGGCTTGACGGCAATTCTCGGATGTGGCTTTGATCCGGGTGTAACCAGTATCTATACGGCTTATGCTGCCAAGCATCACTTTAACGAGATACAATACCTGGATATTGTCGACTGTAACGCAGGTGACCATCATAAGGCATTTGCCACGAACTTCAATCCAGAGATTAATATCCGTGAGATTACCCAGAAAGGACTCTATTGGGAAGATGGGAAATGGGTGGAGACGGAACCGCTGGAGATTCATAAGGATCTGACTTATCCGAATATCGGACCACGTGACAGTTATCTGTTGCATCATGAGGAGATTGAGTCGCTGGTCATCAATTATCCTACTATTAAGCGTGCGCGTTTCTGGATGACGTTTGGGCAACAGTACTTGAAGCACCTTGAAGTGATTCAGAATATCGGCATGAGCCGTATTGACGAGGTAGAGTATGAGGCTCCGTTGGCTGATGGGAGTGGTGTAGCTAAAGTTAAGATCGTTCCCTTGCAGTTCCTGAAAGCAGTATTGCCTAATCCGCAAGATCTGGGTGAGAACTATGAGGGCGAGACAAGTATCGGCTGTCGCATCCGTGGTATCGGTAAGGATGGCAAGGAGCATACCTATTATGTCTATAACAACTGCTCACATCGTGCCGCCTATGAGGAGACGGGAATGCAGGGTGTTTCATACACTACGGGTGTTCCTGCCATGATTGGCGCTATGATGTTCTGTAAAGGATTGTGGCGCAAACCGGGCGTGTTCAATGTAGAGGAATTCGATCCCGATCCATTCATGGAACAACTCAACAAACAGGGACTTCCCTGGCATGAGATTCATGACGGTGATTTAGAACTGTAATAAAAACTGAGAGATTGGAATAACTTCTATTCTTCAATCTTAAAATCTTATAATTTAGAAACTATGGCAAAGAAAGAAATGGAAGAGGGCACGGCTATGAACCCTCAGCAGGAGAAACTGAAAGCCCTGCAAGCTGCCATGTCGAAGATTGAGAAAGACTTCGGCAAGGGCAGTATCATGCGAATGGGTGATGAACAAATCGAGAATGTGGAAGTCATCCCAACGGGAAGTATTGGATTGAATGCCGCACTTGGTGTGGGAGGTTATCCCAAAGGACGTATTATCGAGATATATGGCCCTGAGTCATCTGGTAAGACAACGCTTGCTATCCATGCTATGGCTGAGGCACAGAAGGCTGGTGGTATTGCTGCCTTCATTGATGCGGAGCATGCTTTCGACCGCTTCTACGCACAAAAACTGGGTGTGGATATTGACAATCTGTGGATATCGCAGCCCGATAACGGGGAACAGGCTTTGGAGATTGCTGATCAGTTGATTCGTTCTTCTGCTATTGACATCCTCGTCGTTGACTCCGTTGCCGCCCTGACTCCTAAGAAAGAGATAGAGGGTGATATGGGTGACTCGGCAGTCGGCCTTCATGCTCGTCTCATGAGTCAGGCTTTACGCAAACTGACGGCGACGATTGCTAAGACGAATACCACTTGTATCTTTATCAACCAATTGCGTGAGAAGATTGGCGTGATGTTCGGCAATCCTGAGACGACGACAGGTGGTAATGCCTTGAAGTTCTATGCCTCAGTCCGTCTGGACATCCGTAAGGTGACAGGTATCAAGGATGGTGACCAGGTGGTTGGCAACCAAGTACGTGTGAAAGTTGTGAAGAACAAAGTAGCACCTCCTTTCCGCAAGGCAGAGTTTGAGATTACCTTCGGTGAGGGTATCTCGAAGATAGGTGAGATTATAGACCTCGGCGTAGAGTACGGCATTATTCAGAAGAGTGGCTCATGGTTCAGTTATGATGGTTCCAAACTGGCACAAGGACGTGATGCTACCAAACAGTTGCTTACGGATAATCCGGAACTTTGTGAGGAACTCGAATCCAAAATTATGCAGGCAATAGCCGATAAGTAAAAAGTAAGAGAGGCTGCACACGCAGCCTCTCTTTGTATAGTTATAATACTTGTCGTTTCAAAGAACCTTAGCGACGAGAACTGGGACCTGAAGAATATGATGAGTGGGCACCTGCTGCACGGGCAGCCGCAGCACTGGTTTCTGCTGCACGCATTGCTGCTGCACGTGTACTTGTTGCGCGGATACCACCTAAAATATGTTCTCCTTCTGCGTTAACAGAAGAGTTTGAAGTCGTTTCGTTTCTGCGTGGAGTCTTGTAACCGACAACCTTACCACTCTTACTGAACTCTACGACCAACCATGATTTGGTGCGTTTGTATATCCACTGGTAACGTCCATTGGGCAGTTCTGCCTTACTGTCAGGCTCACCAACAGCCATCTCAACCTCTTCCTCTGTCATGCCTACGCCGACACGTCCCTCACGAATCATCGTACGGGTAGCGGCAGAGGTGTTTCTCATCTTACCCTCACCGAAACCAAACAGATAACCAAAATAGTCTTCTCTCTGTCCGTCAATGTCACCTGTGACACTCTCATTAGTGAAGGTGACATCCTTGGAGTAGATACGTCCTGTCTCTGTCTCTGTCAGTGTCAATGTGACATAGTTGGTGTTACGTACAGGTGCCATGCCGTCAATACGGAACTCCGTCAACTTCGGAACTTTGACGACACGGTTGTCCTTACCGCCACCTTTGGTAGTCATACTGGTAGCGTATTTCGAGTAGATGGTCTTACCCATATACTGTGCATAGTCGGTTGAGACTTTAGTCTGTGCTGTGATGACATCGAAAGAGCCATAGAAAGCATGTTTCGCATTGTCAAGATCAAACTCGTCATCACGCATACCTGAGTTTGTCTTGCTGATGGCGACGTTCTGGTAGAACTCATTACCTTTCTTGTCAGCAACGATAATCTTTACAGGAAAGGAACGGGTACCTACACCAATAGCAACGACCTTTACCTCCATGTTCTTTTCCACCTTGACATTCTCATAGGAATCGCTCTCATAGTCGGTGTCTACGCAATAGTCAGTGGCACGGGTAATCAGCGTATGTCCCATTAGCTTCTCACGGGCGATATCCACATCTCCCAGATATGCGAGGGTGGGGACACCTGTCTTGGAATAACAATAGTCTTCGAATCCTCCGTTAGGCAGTTCAAAGTAATATTTCTTGTTATCTTCCTGACAAGTGAAGTTCATCCTTGCTCGTCCGTTGGCTCCAATGGTGTGATTGTTGTAAATTAAAATCTGACGACGCAGTTTACCACTAGGTACTTCCTTGCCTGTACCGGCATCGCGGAAAGTATTGACAATCAGGTCATACTTTTCAGGCAGTACCATGAACTTCATACCGTCCTGCCAGTCGCACAGATTGTAATAGGTGAAGTTCTGGCTGACAAAGTCAGTACCTCTCGCCTCTTCGGCATTGGCGGTGTTTTTAACGGCAACCTTCGCCTCTGTTTTCTTCACCCCTTTCGTCTTGACGATGTAGGAGTCGGCACTCTGAGCCATTGCGGTACTTGCGGCAAAAGCCAGACCTGCCATAACAATTAGCTTCTTCATAGATATATCTAATGTTGGTTATTACGTAATACGAGTGCAAAGATATAAATAATTTTTGATACTTGTGCCAAAATGACGTGACAAACCGTCATTTTTCTTCATTTTTTTTGTTTTTGGCACATGCTTTGCTATAAAATCGTTGACAAATCATGCATATTAACAATTAAAATTAAAATAGATACAATTATGGGAAAAATTATTGGAATCGACTTAGGAACTACTAACAGTTGCGTTGCCGTATTCGAAGGTAACGAACCAGTGGTAATTGCCAACAGTGAGGGTAAGCGTACAACACCTTCAGTCGTTGGTTTTGTGGAGAATGGTGAGCGAAAGATTGGTGATCCTGCCAAGCGTCAGGCTATCACGAACCCGAAGAAGACCGTTTATTCTATCAAACGCTTCATGGGTGAGAACTGGCAACAGACAGAGAAGGAAATCTCGCGCGTACCATATTCTGTTGTCAACGAGGGTGGTTATCCTCGTGTGGATATCGATGGTCGTAAGTACACTCCGCAGGAGATTTCTGCGATGGTACTGCAGAAGATGAAGAAGACAGCCGAGGACTATCTTGGACAAGAGGTGACGGATGCCGTTATCACCGTTCCTGCCTACTTCTCTGACTCTCAGCGTCAGGCTACTAAGGAGGCTGGACAGATCGCAGGTCTGAATGTGCGCCGTATCGTCAACGAGCCTACGGCTGCCGCTCTTGCTTATGGTGTAGACAAGGCTAACAAGGATATGAAGATTGCCGTCTTCGACCTCGGTGGTGGTACGTTCGATATCTCTATCCTGGAGTTTGGCGGTGGTGTGTTTGAAGTACTCTCTACCAATGGTGATACACACCTTGGTGGTGACGACTTTGACCAGGTCATCATCGACTGGCTCGTTCAGGAGTTCAAGAACGACGAGGGTGCTGACCTGAAGACTGATCCAATGGCTATGCAGCGCTTGAAGGAGGCTGCCGAGAAGGCTAAGATTGAGTTGTCTTCCAGCACTTCTACTGAGATCAACCTTCCTTATATCATGCCTGTGGCTGGTGTACCAAAGCACTTGGTGAAGACTCTTACACGTGCCAAGTTCGAGCAGTTGGCTCACGACCTGATTCAGGCTTGTCTGGCTCCCTGTCAGAAGGCTATCGCTGATGCCAAACTGAGTACTTCAGATATTGATGAGGTCATCCTCGTTGGTGGCTCTAGCCGTATCCCTGCTGTTCAGGAACTTGTGAAGAACTATTTCGGTAAAGAGCCTTCAAAGGGTGTGAACCCTGACGAGGTGGTTGCCGTTGGTGCTTCTATCCAGGGTGCTATCCTGAATAAGGAGGGTGGTGTAGGCGATATCGTATTGCTCGATGTTACTCCATTGACTTTGGGTATTGAGACCATGGGTGGTGTGATGACCAAACTGATTGAGGCTAACACGACCATTCCTTGCAAGAAGAGTGAGGTGTTCTCTACTGCCGCTGACAATCAGACAGAGGTGACCATCCATGTACTGCAGGGTGAGCGCCCAATGGCAGCACAGAACAAGTCTATCGGACAGTTCAACCTTACAGGTATCGCTCCTGCACGTCGTGGTATTCCTCAGATTGAGGTAACCTTCGATATCGATGCCAACGGTATCCTCAAGGTTTCTGCCAAAGACAAGGCTACAGGTAAGGAACAGGCTATCCGCATCGAGGCATCTTCTGGTCTTTCTCAGGATGAGATCAACCGCATGAAGGCTGAGGCTGAGCAGAATGCAGAGAACGATAAGAAGGAGCGTGAGCGCGTCGATAAGTTGAATCAGGCAGACTCTATGATTTTCCAGACGGAGAACCAGCTGAAGGAGATTGGCGACAAGATTCCCGCAGAGCATAAGCCCGCTATTGAGAATGCCCTCCAGCAGTTGAAAGATGCTCATAAGGCTGGCGACATCGCTGCTATCGATACTGCTATCGCAGCTCTCAACAATGCTTGGCAGACTGCTTCACAGCAGATGTACCAGGGTGCACAGGCTGGTTCTCAGCCTGGTGCTGACCAGCAGCAAGGTCCTTTCTACAATCAGCAGGAGCAACCCCAGCAGGACGCTCCGAAGGATGACAACATCCAGGATGCTGACTTTGAGGAGGTGAAGTAAAAATAGATAAGCAACGATAAGAATATCATAAGAAAGTGGTGTAATCCAAGTGGTTACACCACTTTTTGTTATTGTTAAACTTTGTTTCATTTCTTGCTAT
>CACXQL010000025.1 GCA_902769805.1 uncultured Prevotellaceae bacterium | reverse complement strand
AAACTCAGAGCGAGAGGATATCCAGCTGATAGTGCCAGCATACTCCTTGCGCTGTCCGTCGCCATAGTCGGCAAACACCTTTACCTGCTGACCTATCTTAACATTCTGCAACTGTGCCGAAGTAACGTAGGCACGCAGGTGCATCGACTCGGTATCAGCTATCTTAAACAGCGGTTTACCAACACTCACATACTCACCCCGCTCCACATATTTCTCAAGCACCGTACCCTTGGTAGGTGTCATGATATGACACTTGCGCAGCATATCCTGCAACTGTGCTTTCTGCACATCGGCTGCAGCCGTCTGCTTGTCGAGAGTTTGAGTGCTGGTGTTCAACGATGATATCTGCGCATCCAATTGTTTCTGCAGTACCTTCACCTGACTTGTAGCAATCGTCGAGCATCTTTGAGGGGGCAGCCCCATCAGCTACCAGTTCGCGGTAGCGCTGCTCGTCTTGCCGGGCCTTAGCCAGCTGCTGGCGTGTAGCTGCTATCTGTCGTTCCATATCAGGTTTCTGACTCTGATACACCGCTTTGGTAGCATCCATCTGCTGAATCTTCAGCCACGTCTGCGTGGTATCTATGAGTCCCACCTGACAAGCTGCCTCAATCATGTCGCCCTCGTTCACATCGAAAGACAGCAATGTACCACTCTGTTCAGCAAACACGGTTGTCTCGGTAGCCTCAAACGTACCCGTTGCATCGTAGTCTTTCTCACTACCTCCGCAGGCAGCAAGAAAAGGTAAAAGGGTAAAAAGGTAAAAGGGTAAAACACCTCTCACCGACCCCATTGTTTTAAACATTCCGTTCTTTTTCATATTTCTCATTTTTTACTTTCTTACTTTTTACATTTTTACCTTTTGACTTCCCCCATGGTGTATTTGTTATCGTATATCTCTTTGAGCATCTCAATCTCATGCACAGACTGCTGCACACAGGCTGCATTCTCCTGATTAATCTCACGCACCAAGTCGTTCACGTCGATGATGCCATGTGCCAGCTTCGATTCTGCTGCCCTTCGCACAGCCTGACGCAACGCTATTATCTCATCGTCGTCGGTCATGAGCTTCTGGTAACGTTCGACGTTCTCACACTGCTGAATCTGCTCCAACTGGTTGTTGAAGAGGAACACCTCCCTGCTATTCTCCGTGATATCACGTTGCAGCTGCAGTTTCGCCTTATCGTTCTTACGGGTATAGAGGGCACCGATATTCCACGTCACACGGGCTCCAATGATACCATTCAGGCTCCATTTGTGACGCATCATGTCCTCAAACATATTCAGCCCAGGATAACCATAGAAGCCCTGTGCAAACACACCCACCTTCGGCATCAGCACTGCGTTGAGTGCCTTCTCCTGAGCATTCAGCAAACCAATCTGTGCATCCAGCATCTTCAGTTCTGGTCTCCGGTTTTCTGTCGTCATACCATTGCCATCAATCTCCACTTGTGGTTTCTGAACGGCTTTTACCTCCATACCACAGAATGTACTCAGCATTCTCAATAGCATTTGCTTCTGCGATGCCAACTCGGTGGCTTTCTGCACCGCATTCAGTCGTTCTGCCTTCACATTCTGCAGGTCGCTCTCGGCAGCCGTGCCCTGTTTGGTCATCGACTCCAGTTTACTTTCGTTGCCTGCAAGCAATGTCTGCAGGTCTCTGTTCAGCTTGATCTGTTCGTCAATTAGCAACAACCCGAAATACATCTCATTCACACGCCTGCGAACATGATAAATGTTTACTTCGTTCTGTGCTGCCTGCACCTTGCCCTGTTCACGGGCTATACGTTTCTGACTACCAATGACACCACCGTCATAGATGGTCTGCTGCACATCAATGCCCACGCGGTACTGATCCTTCTTCAACCCCTTCATATCGATGCCCATACCGCTCATCATCGTCTTCATCTCATCGGGCCACCCTGTCACATCACTCTGATACGTGGCTTGTGCTGATGCCGACACTTGCGGTAGCCATCCTTTCTGGATATTGGCAACCGTCAACTGTGTGGTCTTCTCGATAAGTCCATACTGACGAATCAGAGGATAATTCTTTTCAGCTGCCTGCTGACACTCTTCCAGCGTCTGTCCCAATGCCAGCATCGGCAGCATCGCCAAAGCTAAAACCAATTTCTTCATATCATCTTTGTCATTGAATTCTGGGTGCAAAAGTACGATGTTATTTTCATCGTGACGTTATCCGTAGGAATGGAAAGATGTTCTTTTTGTTCGATTGATATAAAAATAGAGCATCGTTTCGCAGAAAATGATTATCTTTGCCAGCAAAAAGGACTGATTATGAACAGACAACCGCAACTGATGGACGTCACACGAATGCGTGACATCCTGACACCACACCTCTCACAAATCCGAGAGCATGTGTTCATGAATAGCGAACTGACAATGATTCGCGGTGACCACACGATATTCAGTCTGCTGATGCGCCAAAGACCGCCTTTCACCATCAACGATCACCGCTTAGGCATCATTATGAGCGGAGAGGTAGAAATCAACATCAACCTACAAGACCGTCACCTCAAAAGCGGCACACTCGTCTATTTCGGTCCAGGCACCATCATCCACCCTAAGCGCCTGTCGCCCGACCTCCACATCTTCGGTATGGGACTATTTTCCAACTTCCCCATGCCCTTTGCGCAGGGACAGATGCCATCGGCATTCAATGGTCAGGTGCGTGACTTCCAGCTACTCGTCAGCGAAGAGGATATCGCTATTGCACGACATATCCTGGACACCATCTGGCAAACGGTTCATGTTACCGACGATGGCAAACGGTTCATGTTACCGACGACTATCACCGTCCCACCGTCACAGCCCTCGTGGCAGCCCAGATGCACCACTACGACCAGCTGTTCCATCGGCAGACTGACCAGCTGGCCAGCAGTCGTTCACGCGAACAGACCATTTTCGACCGTTTCCTCCAACTGGTCACCCAGCATTGTGCCGAACATCATCAGATAGGTTACTATGCCGAGCGTATGTGTCTCACTGAGCGCTACCTGAGCACCGTCGTCCGCCAAACCAGCGGTACGACCGCCAAAGACTGGATAGACCGCGCGCTCATCACCCGCATCAAAATAGAACTGCGCCACACAGATAAATCCGCGGCGCAGATAGCCGAGGAGACGCACTTTGCCAATCCCTCGTTTTTCTCAAAATATTTCCGTCGCCTCACGGGTATGACACCCGGGGAGTATAAGAGAGCATAAGTATGTAAACCTTAAACTATCAATTATTCACATACAGCCTATCCTTGTATAGGATGATTCTTCACACCGTTTTTATGATTACCCTGCGATAGGCAGGCAAAGCATGTCTGCTGCTGTCGTGCACTTCGCAGATGATGTGAATCTCATCGTTCGCAAAGGTTGCTGGTATTTGTATTTTGACGGACGGAGATGTGATATTGCTGATTTCTGCCTTTGTCTGTCCGATGCCATTCTGCTGCCACCATTTGAAAGAAAGTGCATCGCCATCGGGGTCGAATGATGTAGAAGCATCAAGGGTGATAGTCTTACCCGTTTTTGACATGATGACAATAGTATCAGTACCCTTATTACCGTTAACTATGACAACAGGATTGTGGTTCCCTTGCCCCGTTTCAGCCCATTCGATGCGGGCGATGAAGTCGTTAAGCTGGGAGGGATAGAACTGGCGGTAATACTCCTCTGAAATACTCTTCACAGGATCCTGCCAACTGGTCCACGCGTAGGTTGTTGAGTCCTTGGTCAAAGTCCATGTATGGTAACCTCCCCAACCCACCTGCATCGGTTCTTCTGGATTGTGAAGGCCATTGGGAATAACGTTGAGGAACGAAGGCGTATCACCCTCCACACCATATTTATAATCAGGATACTGCTTGCCCAGTGCAGCATGACCCTGTATCTGATTCTTAATCTGCTGCCAATACTCCTGTCCAAGACTGCATTGCAACTGCCAGGTTCCTTCGTCCCAGACAAACAGGAGATCTCTGGCAAACTCTCGACGCATCCACTGATGAGAACTATAGGCAAGATCCATGCGCATAGCGTACACCATATCCTGATCTGTGATAGTGTATAGACGGAGTTTATTCAGGAAAGCCTTCAGTTGTTCTGGGGTGCGCATCTGTTTCACCTTCCAAATAGCTTGTGCCAATGTATTGGCTCCGCCCCAGACGCAAACCCAGATAGGACGCTCGTCCTTTTCGTCAGCCAGACGGATAATGAGTTCGCTGCCCTCGCTGTCATTGTCCTTGCCAATCACCTTGATGCCTGCTCGCTGACTGCCCATCACACTACGACTACGTATGTATTCCACACTTGGCCAGTAGCCCATCTCCTGACAGCCATTTTCTTCATCCTTGCTGAGAAATCCCTTCTGGTCAGATCGTTTCATGAGATTATGCACATCTGTTGCATATGCCTCCACCACTGAATCACGATAAGCAGCACTCTGCGTAGGATAAGGGTCGCAATTCCAACCCGTCGAGGTGATGATGCCCTCAATCTCCAGTTGGTCGGCATAGCAAAGAAGATGCACCAGCGACTCAGTATCGTCGGGTTCAAGGTCTGGTTGCCCGATATCAGTCAGGATGACTATACGGGGCTTCGGTTGTGCTTGCACCCCTATTGTCAGGAGACAGAGCAGCAGAAAAGTTAAAATGTTCTTCATTCAATTTGAAATATATGCACTTGTTCTCATTCCGTATAGATATGCTCTATCAAGCAAACGGACAAGCTCTGATGTAGAATATCCGTACAACTGCAAAAATAAAAACAATTTTCCAATCTTCCAAACTTTTTCGGATAATTGCGCGAATAGATACTAAAAAGATAAAAAAAATAATTAGATATTCAAATAGATTTTGTAATTTTGCACGAAATTTTAAAAAGTAACAGACACATAAACACGTACACGTATGGTAAAAATCTCAAAAGAAGCCGCCCTCGAATATCACGAGGCTGGTCGTCCTGGTAAAATTGAAGTAAAGCCGACCAAGGCATATCGCACACAAACAGACTTATCTCTCGCCTACTCTCCTGGTGTCGCCTATCCCTGTCTGGAAATCCAGCAGAATCCCGACGATGCCTATAAATATACGGATAAAGGTAATCTTGTTGCAGTCATCAGTAACGGTACTGCCGTATTAGGTCTCGGTGACATCGGCGCGATGAGCGGCAAACCAGTCATGGAAGGTAAGGGACTATTGTTCAAGATATACGGTGGCATTGATGTCTTTGACATCGAGGTCAACGAGAAAGACCCTGAAAAGTTCTGTGAGGCAGTAGAAAGAATCGCCCCCACCTTCGGAGGTATCAACCTCGAGGACATCAAGGCACCTGAGTGCTTCTATATCGAGGAGCGCCTGAAGAAGAGTCTCGACATCCCCGTGATGCACGATGACCAACATGGTACTGCCATTATCTCAGCAGCAGGTCTGAAGAATGCCTTAGAAGTGATTGGCAAGGACATCAAGAAAGTCAAGATCGTCGTCAATGGTGCCGGTGCCGCAGCAATATCATGTACCAAGCTCTATATGGCTATCGGCGCACAGAAAGAGAATATTGTCATGCTCGACTCAAAAGGAGTCATCAGCGTGGCACGTCAGGACTTGAATGAACAGAAGATGTTCTTCGCCACCCAGCGTACAGATATCCACACCTTAGAGGAAGCCATCAACGGCGCAGATGTCTTCGTAGGACTCTCGAAGGGTAATGTGCTCTCCAAGGAGATGGTGAAGACGATGGCAAAAGACCCTGTGATCTTCGCCCTTGCCAACCCCGTTCCAGAGATTTCCTACGAGGATGCCATGGAGGCACGTCCTGACACGCTGATGTCAACAGGTCGTACCGACTATCCCAATCAGATCAATAACGTCATCGGCTTCCCCTATATCTTCCGTGGTGCCTTGGATGTTCATGCCACCGCTATCAACGAGGAGATGAAGTTGGCTGCCGTCTATGCTATCGCCGACCTTGCCAAGCAACCTGTTCCTGATGTAGTGAACGATGTCTATAAGGTGAATAACCTGAAATTCGGACGTGAGTATTTCATTCCGAAACCTGTTGACCCCCGTCTTATCTCTGAGGTCAGCGCCGCTGTGGCGAAAGCTGCCATCGATAGTGGTGTCGCCCGTAAGAAGATTGAGAACTGGGATGAATACAAGAACTCACTGAGTGTCTTGCTGGGACAGGAAACGAAACTTACGCAGAAGCTCTATGCCACTGCCGCTGCCCATCCACAGCGTGTCGTCTTCGCCGAGGCTGTCCATCCTACCATGCTGAAGGCTGCCGTTCAGGCGAAGGCAGAAGGTATCTGTCAGCCTATCCTGTTGGGTAACGATGAGTTCATCACCAAACTGGCGCAGTCGCTTGACCTGAACCTCAAAGGTATCGAGATCGTCAACCTGCGTCATCCTTCTGAGCAGGAGCGTCGTGAGCGCTATGCCCGCATCCTTACCGAGAAGCGCCAGCGTGACGGCTATACGTTCCAGGAGGCGAACGACAAGATGTTCGAGCGTAACTATTTCGGAATGATGATGGTGGAGACAGGCGACGCCGACGCGTTCATCACAGGTCTCTACACCAAATACTCTAATACCATCAAGGTTGCCAAGGAGGTCATCGGCATACGTCCTGAATACCAGCATTTCGGTGCTATGCACATCATCAACTCCCAGAAGGGTACGTTCTATCTCGCCGATACGATGGTCAATGAGAATCCTGATACAGAGGCTTTGGTAGACCTTGCCAAACTCGCAGCCACAAGTGTACGCTTCTTTAACGAGAAACCTGTGGTCTCCATGATTTCCCACTCTAACTTCGGAAGTTCCACTACGCAGGGAGCACTGAAGGTACGTCGTGCTACAGAAATTATGCAGGAGCAATATCCTGATCTTGCCATCGACGGTGAGTTGCAGTTAGGCTTCGCTCTTGATCGTGAACTGCGTGATGAGCAATATCCGTTTACTCGTCTGTTTGGCAAAGATGCGAATACCTTCGTATTCCCCAACCTGACCTCTGCGCGTTCTTCTTACAAGATGTTACAGATGCTCGATGCAGATGTGGAGATTATCGGTCCGATACAGATGGGATTGAACAAGCCCATCCACTTCATCGACTTCGGAGCAGGTGTGCGTGATGTCGTGAATATCGTGGCTATTGCCACTATTGATGCTTACGTCGACAAGATCAAGACACGCATCAACGCGAATCAGCAGTAAGAACTTCTGTAATGTAGGCCTGGATGACTTTAAAGCCGTCATCCTTGGGTC
The DNA here is from genome assembly GCA_902769805.1 of uncultured Prevotellaceae bacterium. Taxonomy (GTDB): domain Bacteria; phylum Bacteroidota; class Bacteroidia; order Bacteroidales; family Bacteroidaceae; genus Prevotella. Next base: position 20,963 of record CACXQL010000025.1, on the reverse strand, counting down.
TTGCATTAGAGCCATGTGAACTGATGGACTCCCCGTCAGAGAATTTGGCACGGAAGTTCCACATATAGCCATCCGTAACATGGAAAAGAGGAAGATATCTCTCTTTGTATTTATACATCTTATATTTCTTGATGATATCCCGTAGATGCTCCAACACTGGGGCATCTACTTTCTTTTCTATGATCTCGCCATAGTTCTCTGTCGTCGCCTTGAGCATGATGACACCGTTTTCCTGACGCTCCACGCAGGCATAGTATTGATATCCGCGCATCGTACCACTTACCGAATACTCCATCATCACAAGGTCTCCCTTGGGCATCCTTGAGAAGATTCCCTCTACAGATGCCATCCCCAGCCAACTACTCATCAGACTAATAAACATCCAAGCCATTATATCAATTTTTTAAAGGTTAGTCTCTAAAGGTCAGATACGGCTTACCTGTTTCACCCCCTTTACAGTACGGAGTTTCTTGATAAGCGTCTCCATACGAGAGGTATCATCAACCATGATGGTAAGGTTGCCGCTAAAGAGTCCGTCATGCGAGTCGATATTGATACTGCGAAGAACGAGTTTCTCATCACGAGAGATGATATTGGTAAGGTTGCTGACGATGCCGATATCATCCGTACCGATGACACGGAGGGTGATAGAGTATTGTGACGACCCCTTCCCACTCCATCTCGCCTTGACGATACGATAGCCGAAACGCTTGCGTAGCTCAGGAGCATTAGGACAGTCCACACGATGGATCTTGATGCCGCCACTGACGGTGACGAAGCCAAAGACCTTGTCACCATAGATAGGTTGGCAACAGCGTGCCAACTGATAGTCGACACCTTTCATACCCTGGTCAATGACCAGTACATCGTCACTGAGTGAAGTGTTGAGAGTGGAGAGTTTTGAATCATCCAAGACGAAGTCAGCTGCTGTCTGGGCGACATTATTACCCGTTATAGGCTGCTCGTCATGCTGTATCTCTACATATTTGTCAATCAACTGGTTGATATCCAACGTGCCATCGGCTATCTGACGGTAGAAGTCACTCACCTCCTTGAAGCCTAACTTCTTGATGAGCTGTTGCATCACCGACTCCTCCATCTCTATCTTCCGGTTCTTGAACTTACGCTCTAACGTCTCCTTGGCAAAGAGTCCCTCCTTCACCTGCGTCTCCTTCAGGGCAAGGCGTACCTTCGACTTCGCCCGAGAGGTCTTGACAATATTCAGCCACTCCTGTCTGGGTTTCTGGTTGGAGGATGTCATAATCTCCACCTGGTCGCCACTCTGCAGTGGCTGGCGCAACGGCACCACCTTATTATTAATACGGGCACCTGTACAGGCATTGCCAATCTTTGAATGGATATGATAGGCGAAATCGAGGACAGTAGCCCCCTTCGGAAACTTATACAGGTCGCCTTTGGGAGTAAAGACAAAGACCTCATCCTCATAGAGGTCCATCTTGAACTGATCCATCGCCTCCAGACCATCAGAAGTCTCCAGCATCGAACGGATATTTGTCAACCACTCGTCCAAGCCAACCTCACCCTTCACACCCTTATAGCGCCAGTGGGCAGCCACGCCGCGCTCTGCAATCTCATCCATGCGTTCAGTACGAATCTGTACTTCCACCCACTTCTGCTCAGGTCCTAAGACTGTGATATGCAAACTCTCATAACCATTTGATTTCGGAACACTTATCCAGTCTCGCAAACGCTTCGGATTAGGTTGATACATCGAGGTGACTATCGCAAAAGCCTGCCAGCACTGCATCACCTCCTCACGATGTATCTCCCTCTCATTACCTTCCTCTTTCCTCTCTCCTCGCTCCTCAAGGATAATGCGGATGGCAAAGAGGTCATAGACCCCCTCGAAGTCACATTTCTGTTTCTTCATTTTCTGCCAGATAGAGTGTATCGACTTAGTGCGCCCCTTGATATGGAATTTCAGTCCTGCTGCTGTCAGACGCTCGCTGACAGGTTGGATGAAACGCTCGATATAGGCATCACGACTTTTCTTCGTAGCACTCAGTTTCTCCTTGATATGATAATATGCATCATGCTCCAAATATTTCAGAGACAAGTCCTCCAGCTCCGACTTCATCTTATAGAGTCCCAGCTTGTGGGCAAGCGGCGCATAAAGATAGGCAGCCTCCTCACTCACCTCCCTCTTCGCTTCCACCTGTTCCGTATCACGTATCTGACGCATCAGGTTCACACGGTCGGCAATCATGATCAGGATAACGCGCATATCCTCTGCAAACGAAAGCAGCAGGTTACGGAAATTCTCTGTCTCCACGACTGGATTCTTCTTATAGAGCTCCTGGATACGCTGAAGTCCGTGGAGGATACGCGCGACGGAGTCACCAAAGACCTTCCTCACCTCCTCAATGGACAGATGACCATCCTCTATACAAGGATGCAACAGCACTGCCAGCACGGCATCACGCTTCAGTCCGATCTCCTGTACCACCAACTGAGCCGTCTGGAAGGCAAGCACGACGGGATTAAGCCCGAACACATCACGATGTGTCTGGTTCTGCTCTACATAATCGCCCAGATACTGTCGCACCTTATCCTCATCACCTTCTTTCAGTGACGATACTACCTCCTGTCGTATCTGACTGTATAACGCAAGGGTTTCTTCCTTCTCTTGTGGAGTAAAATCTATTCTCTCTGTCATATCTGATGGGCAAAGGTACAAATTTTTCAGTTAAGTAATGCATATTTCAAACAAAACATTTGGCACTGTCAGTGTTTTTCACTATCTTTGCAAAATACAATCTAACAAACAACTTATATATTATGTTATCACAACAAGACCTGAAACAACTTGCCCAAAAGGGTATCAGCGAGGCTCAGATTGAGTATCAGCTCGGACAATTCAAAACGGGGTTTCCTTTCCTGAAGCTGGAAGCCGCCGCCAGTATCGGACACGGTATCATCGCTCCTGCGGAGACAGATCGTAAGAAGTATGTCGACGCTTGGCAACAGTATAAGGCTGCCGGCAAACGCGTCGTGAAATTCGTACCTGCATCAGGGGCTGCCAGTCGTATGTTCAAAGACATGTTTGCCTTTGTCGATGCCGCCTATGACGTGCCTACCACGGATTTCGAGAAGAAGTACTTCGACAACATCGAGAAGTTCGCTTTCTATGACGAGCTCGATGCCGCCTGCCAGAAGAATGAGGGTAAGGGAATCAAGGCACTCATCGCCGAAGGTAACTACAAGGCTGTTGCAGCCAATATGCTGAAGGCTGAGGGACTGAACTATGGTCAGCTGCCAAAGGGTTTGCTGCTCTTCCACAACTATCCGGAAGGACCTCGTACACCCATGGAGGAACATCTCGTAGAGGGTGCGCTCTATGCTGCCAGCAATGGCGAGGCACATGTACATTTCACTGTCTCGCATGAGCACATGGAGCTCTTCAAGGCAAAGGTAGCGCAGAAGGCAGACAGCTATGCGAAGAAGTATGGTATTAAATATGATATCACCTTCTCAGAGCAGAAACCATCCACCGATACCATCGCAGCCAATCCCGACGGTACTCCGTTCCGCAATAGTGACGGCACCCTGCTGTTCCGTCCGGGTGGACATGGTGCACTGATAGAGAATCTCAACGAGATTGCCGCTGACGTCATTTTCGTGAAGAATATCGACAATGTCGTACCTGACCGCCTGAAGCCTGAGACCGTAGAGTGGAAACAGATTATCGCCGGCGTTCTCGTCACCCTGCAGCAGAAAGCCTTCGACTACCTGCGCCTGTTGGATACTGGCAAATACAGCCACGAGCAGATAGAGGAGATTATCCGCTTCGTACAACAAGACCTCTGCTGCCGCAAGTCGGATATCAAGGAACTGGAGGATGCCGAACTGGTTATCTACTTACGCAACAAGCTCAACCGCCCGATGCGCGTCTGCGGTGTCGTGAAGAATGTAGGTGAGCCTGGTGGCGGTCCGTTCCTTACATACAACCAAGACGGAACGGTATCGTTGCAGATCCTGGAGAGTTCACAGATTGACAAGTCGAACAAGGAGTATATGGAGATGTTTACCAAAGGTACCCATTTCAACCCCGTCGACCTCGTCTGCGCCGTGAAGGATTACAAAGGTAATGCCTTCGACCTGCCTAAGTATGTCGACCCGACAACAGGTTTTATCTCCCAGAAGTCAAAGAGCGGCAAGGAGTTGCAGGCACTGGAGCTGCCTGGATTGTGGAATGGTGCGATGAGCAACTGGAACACTGTCTTCGTAGAAGTACCCCTCGGCACATTCAATCCCGTTAAGACTGTCAACGACCTGTTGCGTGAGCAGCATCAATGAACACGAGAAACTTATTAGTGTTATCTAAACTCGTACGATCCATCTCGCTCATTACTTTTTCATGTATTGTCAGCATAGGCACTTTGTTGTTATACAACATCCCTTTCTTTCGCTATGTAGCTGACAACACCAATGAAAATGTAGGCGGACAGATATTCCTATTGGCATCACTGGTGGTTATCATGTTGGTACTCAACTTCATGATAACCTACCTGATGATGTACTTATTTAGGATGGTGGGGCGTATCCTTTTGGCAATCCTTTCACTCATTAATGCGACGGCTGTTTATTTTATCATCACCTACAGCGTGATGATTGATGCAACAACTATCGAGAATGTATTCAATACCAGATACTCTGAAGCCTCAGGATTCTTCAGTTGGTCACTATGGCTCTTCATCGTTATCTTCGGTGTCCTTCCTGCCATATGGTGTCTGTTGCAACCAGTAGTCATTGGCAAAGCAAAGAAACTGGGTGTCTGCTGCGGAAGCTCACTGGCTATCATCCTGTTGGTAGCATTGGCGAATATCAATCAGACGCTGTGGATCAGTCAGCATGATACGGAATTGGGGGGATTACTACAACCTTGGTCTTATTTGGTGAATACTGGTCGCGTTATCAGCTTTAGTCAAGACGAACAAGCGGAAGAGATTAAACTCCCTGACGGCAAGATAACAGACAATGAGAAAGCTGTGGTGGTGCTCATCATCGGTGAGTCGGCAAGAAAAGCTAACTTCCAACTCTACGGCTATGAGCGCAATACCAATCCTTTGCTGTCTAAACAGCCAGAACTGAAGGTGTATCAGGCAACATCATGTGCTACTTACACCACGGCTGGCAGCAAAGCTATTCTTGAACCTAAGATTACGGATGACCTCTATGAGATACTGCCTAACTATGCCTTTAGAACAGGTGTCGACGTATCGTGGCGCACATCCAACTGGGGAGAGCCGCCTGTTCATATTGACGAATATATCTCTAACACAGAACTCGCCAAACACTATCCCAACGAGAACGAAGATTATGATGGTATTCTCTTCGCAGGACTTCGTGAACGTATCATGTCAAGTAAGAAGAATAAAGTGCTGATTATATTGCATACCAGCACCAGTCACGGTCCTAACTATGCCGACAATTATCCCAAGGATTTCGAGGTGTATAAGCCTGTGGCTAAGAATGTAGAAGAAGGTGAGAAGAATATCGAACTGTTGGTCAATGCATACGACAACACCATCCGTTACACTGATTTCCTCCTGGATAGTCTTGTCAACACCCTGCGTACTATGGAAGATTGGAAGAGTGCCATGATCTATATCTCCGACCATGGTGAATCCCTTGGCGAGAACAAGATGTTCATGCATGGGCTTCCCATGCGACTGGCACCAAAGGTGCAGTATGAGATACCATTCCTGGTATGGACCTCTAAGGACTTCAGAGACTATAAGTCAGAAGACGAACTACCGGCGGTTCTCGAACAGCATTATATTTTCCATTCCGTACTTAATCTGCTGTCTATCGATTCACCAGCATACAACAAAGACTACGATATCTTTAAAACGGTACACACTGAATAGCTATATTCCCTTCAATCATCGACCAAAGGGAAGGGAATAACAAAAAATTAATCGTTAATCCTGTAAACGTTCTTGAAACGTTCTTACATTCGCTGTGAAAAGAGACTCTTTTCTTTTTCCTTTGTAATTTATTGTCAATTAGTATATCAAATTATTGTCTGACTGCATCAACATTATCCATCCATTTTCTGATTTGATTAATGCACCAAGGCAATTGGTCGCGGACCTGTTGAACCCAAAATCGGATGACATCCCATCCCTCGCGCATGAGTGCTTGGTTACGCAGTTGGTCATTGTAACAAAGTTCACCTGTCCATGTTTGGTGATACATCGCACCGTCTACCTCTATGTCGAGTTTCTTTCCTTTGTGGAAAAGTGCAAGATCAAGATAATACTTGTCCACATGATATTGAGCAGTTACTGGAATGCCTGCATCTGAGAGTGCTTTTTGCAAAAGATGTTCCCATTCGGAAGATTCTACAGGAGCATCTTTTCCACAACTATATTCTGCAAAATGTTCCAAATAACTAACCCCACATTTTTTACAATATTGCTTGTCACCAACGGTTACAAGTAAAGCTCTTGCTCTGGTTATTGCAACATTAAACAAGTTTCCTGTTGATTTTAAGAACATTAGGCTTTGTGACTTAGTGCCATTAGAAACAACGGGAGAGAAAATGATAACGTCTCGTTCGTCACCCTGAAACTTATGTACAGTGTCTATAAGTATTTTATTATGAAGTTCTAGATAATTGCGCAACTCCGAATCACGCTCCAAAGCTTTTGTAATCATTTCTGCTTGTAAATGGAAAGGCGTTGTGACACCAATACTACCATCAAACTCAAGTTCTAATGCTAAACGTCTAAGAATACGTACTATTCCTTCAATCTCTTGAAGATTGTAAGCTCCACCCACATCTGGGCGAACAGTCTTTCCCTTAACATCCATCCATTGCATTCCTAAAATAGGTTTTCCATTATTGGGTGATTGCAAACGACTATAATCAGTTGCTATACGGAGCGTATTATCATAGAATTCTTGATTGGAGAATTGGATAATATCAAGGAAGCTGCGATGATGGTCACGCAATTGTATGATGTTTTCTGGTTCTGTCATACTTTCAGCAAGGTCGTAAATCGAACTGCTTCTATAAGACCACCTAGGTTCGATATCATTACTTAGAATTAACGATAAATCTGTTTGTTTGCTAAGAATACAAATATGATTGAGTTGCTGTTTGTCACCAATCACAGCCACTCGCTTCGCTCTCATTAGCAATGGGATCATTGATGCAATATCACACTGACTGGCTTCATCTATAATAAGCAGGTCATAAACAGCTTCTTTGAAGGGAAGTCTTCTTCGAGCACTCAAAGAGGTAATAGCGCTCACAGGTAACATTGTCTTCAACGCAGGATTATAAGCATTAACAATATTATGCTCAAGTAGACTGATATAATTATGTAATTCCCCTCGATTCTTGATATTAAATACATTTGTATGTTTATTCAACCACGAAATCCATGCAGTCTTTGCCTTCGATTGTAATTCTACATGTTCAGCCATCATTGCAGAATCAAGTTGTTCTAGCGAAGCTGAATCACACATATCAGTAAGAAGAGTATTGTATTTTGCTATTAGGCTTAAATCATCCATCAAAGATTTGAACTCATTACAAAAATCCATCCATTCACGTTCTGTCATCTTAGGACTTACATTTAGGCCCAGATGGTGTTTTGTCATAAACGAATTGATAGACAAAATAGCACTCTCCGAATTATCTATGATTCTCTTTTCCCATCTTTCTCTAAAGATTTTATCGAGTAATCTGTCTGGCCCTGTCTGTAAGGACATACGATTATCCAATATGATATTATATGCGTTCTTAACGTTATCAACATCATCGTCAGTCAGAACACCTATCCATTGTTCATATTTATATCGTATTTTACAGACAGATTGTTCTATTTCATCCATTTTGTTTCTTCTATCAACAATCTCTAACTTGCGAGACCGTTTGGCATCATAGCTTAAATAAACTTTCTTGTATGCCTCAATTTTATCTGAATATGATTCTATTTTGGTTTTTGCTTTTTCCCAAAGCTGGGAATAATCAGATATACATTGTTTAGCACTCTTTTCGTATCTAAGAACAAGAGGCAATTCTTTGTATAGAGAGTTTACACGTTTAACAACGACATCAACAGCATTATTATTCTTGCTAGTAAATAAAACGTTCTGGCCTGCTATTGCCGCATTGATAATAAGATTAGCAACCACTTGCGTCTTGCCTGTTCCTGGAGGACCAGCAATCAGAGTAACATCAGCACTTAACGCAGAACGAACCGCCTTTTCTTGTTCATCATTCAGAGGTAGTACTTCTAATATTTCTTTTTCAAAAGGAGGGTTGTTAGAGAATTGTCCATGAAGAAACTTCCATAAAATAGAGTTGCGATAATCAAAGTCAGACCATTTTTCCAGATTAACCAACTCATTACTTAATCCCACAGTATATGGCGTAGGGTCTTTTGCAAATATTATGGCACGATTCAAAATTCCATCAATATCAGAAACTTTTATCTGGTCTTTCTTTAAATTATCTATATCCAAATCGTCTTGCCATTCCCAATCAGGACGGATGGTTCTAAGCAACACTACTTTTTCTGACAAATCTTCGAATGATGCATGTCCATCTGTAAAACCTAACTCGTTTTCTAATTCTCTCAATTCATATATATTCTCAGTCTTCTCATTCGTAGAATATTTATCAATGATATCTTTGTTTATAAGCAATTCATCATCAATAGTAAAACCTTCAGACCTACTATGTGTTCCGTCGTTATAAGTAATATTAATAATAAATAATGGAGAGAGGAAATGTTTGGTTTTCAATATAGGATAACCTATAAGTAGATCTTTCTCTTTTTCATGATTTCCACGAAGAAAAGCCCCTATTTCGGGTTGCTTTAAAGCGCTTTTATTTAACCAAGGTAACCCTATAAAAGATTGCTCATCTTTCATTGAGGCACGAAGCGTTGTATTATTCTCCAATGCGATGCAACTGATATAGTATTTACAGAGGTTTTTAAGCGTCATACTATTATGTTCGATTGTTTCTGCCTTTTTATCATTATATTTTTAGGTCTTATATAAATGCAAAGTTAGCAAATATCTTTGTAACTGCAAGAATTTCGATGAAAATTTGTTTTAAAAGAATTATGCGGTACCATTCGATGAGTTGTTGTGCTATCGATGACGATGACACCGATGACACCACCCTCATTTATTTCATCGTCAAGCAGGAATAGAGAATATTTTTATTATCTATTATTATATATTTATTACAATTATGATAAATAGACAAAATAACACCACCGTTAGGAAAATAAATAGCCCCACTGTCATCGCTGTCATCGTCATCGCTGTCATCGATTTGGACGAAGTCAAAAACTGAAACTGAAACACCTGGATTTTTAACGGCACAAACAAAGAAATGCCTTCTATCACTTGTCCGGATGCCTTGAACACTTTGTTCCAAGGCTTGGAACACTTTGTTCCAGGGCTTGGAATAGGTTGTTCCAGGGCTTGGAATCCCCCTAAACAGACATTGGAATAGAGTATAGAAGGTTTTAGAGTAAAAATTATGTCAGATTCATACCGAATGTGGTTTACATTCGAATCGTTTGGAGGCTTCATTTACCTCAGATGAAGGCTTCATTTGGGTCGAAAAAAGACTTCAAAGAGATAGCCCCTACCTATCGCATAGATAGGCGGCACCTATCGAGGCGTTTGCTCGGGGGTATCGAGGCGATAGGCGGCACCTATCGGGTGGATAGGTGCCGCCTAACTCAGGAACATACTTTTACTCTTCTATTTGCCGATAGTAAACGGCACCCTGTTCGTTCTTCAGAGTACGTGTGTCTTCGTCATAATCATAGCATTCCTCCTCGGTTTCAATATCCTTGATCTTCATGCAGATGGTATTGCCATGAATGGTATAGGTATAATTCGAATGTGATGAATAAGATCTTCTTCATAATTCAAATATGTTTTTAGTTATTTATATCTTATACTTCTGTTTCCCTTTGGTTGCCCTTTGAGGAACACCAGAGACACCTGAAGATGGGGCGGACTTCACACCGCGATAGCCGTTCCAGCGCTGCATGATCTTATCGACATAGCCAGCGGTCTCAGAGCCTCGCATATAACCATACCTCACAACAGGGTCGTTATAGTATTCGGGTTGGGAAAGCAACAGGATATAATGACTGACATCCGCCCATCGCTGTGGGTCATGTCCATTCTTACGAGCCAGTGCCATCGCATCGCGCACATGATTGGCACCACCGTTATAGGCGGCAAGAATGAATTTGATACGTTCCTGTTGGTTACGGATATCCGCAAACGAACGGTCAAGCTCACCGATAAGTTTAGCAGCAGCGGCGATACTCTTCTCCGGATTAAACATATCCGAACGGGCAAGTCCCAGATGGTCTGCCGTCGAAGGCATGATCTGCATAAGTCCACAGGCACCTGCCCAAGAACGAGCCTGTGGGTCGAAGGTGGATTCCTGATAACACTGGGCTGCCATTAGCCTCCAATCCCAACGGATGCTACGACAGTACTGTTGGAACCACCTGTCATAATGGGAGATGACACCTCCCTTGGCGTTCAACATCGGTGCATAGACTCGACGTTTCACCGAACGGGAAGACAACAGGTAGTCCTCTTCTTTCTTCACCTCTTCAAGCAACTGCGGACGATACCATTCTTGCAGTGCCTTCGTCAGCTGTGGTTTGTTTTTCCCTATCCGCCAAGCTAACTGTTTCGCCGTCGGCATATTGCGAAACAGTATCAGGTCGGCATCACCATCTGCAAGGCGACGTACCATCTCTGCAGAGTCACGACATACCTCCACACGCAGACTGACACCAATCTTATTGGTGAACCGCTGACAGAGCATATATTCCGTTCCAAGGTGTTTACCCCGATAGTCATAATACGTCTCGGGACCCGTGAGGGTAAGAGCTATCAACTCACCATTGCTCACTATCTGCCCCAGGTCGAAATCCGTCGAGGCAGCATCAGTATCTTCTCCATCCCATGGAGTCATCGGCTGCTGTTGTTTCTGGGAACAGGAAGTCAGCAGCAGTAGGAACGTCAGAAGATGAATATATATGCTCTTTTGCGTCAAAATCTTTGGATTTTGGGTGCAAAGGTACGATTAAGCGAGCACAAAACAAAACATTTTCTTGCAAATATGATGAGAAATGCGTACCTTTGCGCACTAAATTAGCTAATTAGTTTTATGTTAAGAATTGCAGTACAGTCAAAAGGTCGTCTGTTTGACGATACCATGAACCTGCTCGCAGAGGCAGACATTAAGGTTAGTTCAGGACGACGTACACTATTAGTTCAATCGAGTAACTTCCCGTTGGAGGTGCTTTATCTCCGTGATGACGATATCCCACAGAGTGTGGCAAGCGGTGTCGCTGACATCGGTGTGGTTGGTGAGAACGAGTTTGTAGAGCGAGGCGAAGATGCAGAAGTCATCTCCCGCCTTGGGTTCTCCAAATGCCGTCTCTCCCTTGCCATTCCCAAAGAAATCGACTATCAGGGTGTAGAGTGGTTTGATGGTAAGAAGATTGCCACCTCCTATCCTAATATCCTCCGTCAGTTCATGGCAGAGAAAGGTATCCATGCTGAGATTCATGTCATCACCGGTTCTGTGGAGATCAGTCCGGGCATCGGTCTTGCCGATGGTATCTTCGACATCGTCAGCAGCGGCTCCACCCTCGTGAGCAACAACCTCCGTGAGGTGGAAGTGGTGATGGAGAGCGAGGCATTGCTCATCGGACATAAGGGGATGACGCAGGAGAAGCGTGACATTCTGGAGCAGATGCTGTTCCGTTTCAAGGCAGTAAAGGATGCCGAGGATAAGAAATATGTTCGCATGAACGCCCCGAAAGCCCGCCTTCAGGAAATCATCAACGTACTGCCTGGTTTGAAGAGTCCCACCATCATCCCTCTCGCTGATGAGGAATGGTGTTCCGTACATACCGTTCTCGACCAGAAACGTTTCTGGGAGATTATCGGTAAACTGAAAGAGATGGGGGCACAGGGTATCTTAGTGACTCCGATTGAGAAAATGATTCTTTAAAGATTGAAAAACTAAAGGATTGAAAAATTGAAATGAGAATCATTAAATATCCGAAACAAGAGCAATGGTCTAAGATTGTAGAGCGTCCAAGACTTGACCTGACGAAGCTGAATGCCACCGTCAGCAGCGTTCTTGCTGATGTAAAGCAGCGTGGCGATGCAGCCGTGAAGGAGTACGAGGAGAAGTTCGACAAGGCTGTACTGACCTCCCTTGCCGTCACCGAACAGGAGATGGAAGAGGCGGAGCTTTTAATCAGTGATGAACTGAAAGATGCCATTATCCTGGCGCATCACAATATCAAGGTGTTCCATATCTCTCAGCGTTTCGTAGGACAGAAGATCAAGACACAGGAGGGTGTGACCTGCTGGCAGAAGAGCGTCGCCATCGAGAAGGTGGGACTCTATATCCCTGGTGGTACTGCCCCACTCTTCTCTACCGTCCTGATGCTCGCTACCCCTGCCAAGATTGCAGGCTGCAAGGAGATCGTGCTCTGTACTCCTCCTAACAAGGAAGGCAAAGTTAATCCTGCCATCCTCTATGCTGCCCGTGTGGCTGGTGTCAGTAAGATATTCAAGGCTGGCGGTGTACAGGCAGTCGGTGCGATGGCATACGGAACGGAGTCTGTTCCCAAAGTCTTCAAGATATTCGGTCCAGGCAACCAATATGTGATGGCTGCCAAGCAACAGGTCAGTCTTGACGAGGTGGCTATCGATATGCCTGCCGGTCCTTCGGAGGTATGCGTCCTTGCCGATGAGACAGCCAATGCAGAATTCGTGGCTGCCGATTTACTATCACAGGCAGAACATGGTATTGACTCACAGGTACTGCTCATCACCACCTCGGAGAGTAAGCTGGAAGAGATACACCAGCAGGTTGACAAACAACTTGAGGAATTACCACGTAAAGAGATAGCTTCCAAAGCATTGGAGAACAGCTGCTATGTGCTCGTCAGCACTGCTGATGAGATGATGGAACTCACCAACTGCTATGCACCAGAACACTTAGTCATACAGACTAAAGACTATGAGCAGCTTGCTGAGAAGGTCATCAACGCAGGCAGTGTCTTCCTGGGACCCTATGCCTGTGAGAGTGCCGGCGACTATGCCAGCGGTACCAATCATACCCTGCCGACACACGGTTATGCCACCGCCTATAATGGTGTTAACCTTGACAGTTACTGTCGCAAGATTACTTTCCAGCATCTCACAGAGGAAGGCATCCGTCATATCGGACATGCCGTAGAACTGATGGCGGAGGCAGAACAGCTGGATGCCCACAAGAATGCGATGAGCGTTCGTATCAAATCCCTCCCCCAATAACCCCATTCAATCCATCAAGTCCAAGAAGCCCATGAAACCCTTAGAGCAATTAGTCAGAAAGAATATCTGGAGCCTGGCACCTTATAGCAGTGCCCGTGATGAATATTCTGGCAAAGAGGCACATGTGTTCCTCGATGCTAATGAGAATCCCTACGGGGCTCCCTTTAACCGCTATCCCGATCCTTTGCAACGGGAACTAAAGAAACAGATCTCAAAGGTAAAAGGTATTCCTGAGGATATGATCTTCCTGGGTAATGGCAGTGACGAAGCGATTGACCTGCCATATCGCATCTTCTGTGAGCCTGGTAAGGATAATGTAGTGGCTATCGAACCGACTTACGGCATGTATAAGGTATGTGCCGACATCAACGACATAGAGTATCGCCGTGTGCTGCTCGACAAGAATTTCGATTTCAAAGCGACTGACTTACTCAAAGCCTGCGATGCCCACACGAAGATGATATGGCTCTGTTCTCCAAACAATCCCACCGGCAACTCCCTGAACCGTGACGAGATTATCAAAGTGATTGAGGGTTTTGAGGGCATCGTTATTGTTGACGAGGCATATAGTGACTTCGCCCAACAAAAGACACTCCGTGCGGAACTGGCAAAATACCCCAACCTCATCGTACTCAACACCATGAGCAAGGCTTGGGCTATGGCAGGTATCCGTCTCGGTATGGCATTCGCCACTAAAGACATTATTAATATATATAATAAGGTGAAGTATCCGTATAATGTCAACCAGCTTACCCAACAACAGGCATTAGAGGCACTGAAAGACCCGTTTGAGGTGGATAAATGGGTAAAGATACTGTTGACAGAACGTAGTCGATTGATGCAAGCCTTCGCAGAACTGCCTGTCTGCGAGGAAGTGTATAAGACGGATGCTAACTTCTTTTTAGCCAAAGTGACAGATGCACAGAAAATTTACGATTACTTAGTCGATAAAGGCATCATCGTGCGCAATCGCAGTCGTATTCAGTTATGTAACAACTGTCTGCGTGTCACCATCGGTACGAAAAACGAGAATAACGAACTCCTTGCCGCCTTACGGCAATACTGATGGAACGTCTTTGGAATAAAAACTATATCAAGGTGATGACAGCCAACTTCTCGCTGTTCTTCGCCTTTTATTTGCTCACACCGTTATTGCCACTCTATCTAAGTGAGACCTTCGGGGCAACCAAGGATGTTATTGGACTTGTATTGTCTGGCTATACCATTACTGCACTCCTCTTCCGTCCGTTCAGCGGTTATCTCGTTGACTCCTTTCCCCGCAAGACTGTCCTGATGGTGAGTTTTTCCGCCTTTGCCATCTTCTTTGCTGGTTATCTTGCAGCAGGTACTCTCCTACTCTTTACCATCGTCAGAACATTACACGGAGGTCCCTTTGGAACTTTGACAGTTGCCAATTCCACCGTTGCCATCGATGTATTACCTTCATCACGACGTAACGAGGGTATCGGTTATTACGGATTAAGCAACAACCTCGCGATGGCGATAGCACCGACCTTCGCCATCTTCATCTATGCGGAGACTCATAATTTCGAACTTCTCTTTTGGCTTGCCTTTGCTATCGCTACCTTCGGTTGGATTGTCGATGCGACAGTTACTTTAAGGAGACAGGAGAAAAGGAGTCAGGAGAGGATGAGTCAGGAGACTGGAGACCTTAGACCTCGCAAACTTTCATTAGACCGTTTCTTCCTTGCCCGTGGTTGGCTGTTAGGTGTGAATATGGTGTTCTTCGGCTTCTGCTTCGGCGTCTTAAGCAATTACCTCGCCATCTACGGCAAACAGGTGATGGGTATCACGGGTGGCACAGGTACATGGTTCATGCTCTGTTCCATCGGACTCATCCTCTCCCGCCTACAAGGTGGCAAGGCTCTGCGCAAGGGACTGCTCACCCATAATGCCTCAGAGGGTATGGTCATCTCCTTAGTAGGCTATACGCTCTTCGTAGCATCACCAAACATGTTCGGGTATTATTCCTCTGCCATCCTCATCGGCTTGGGTAATGGTCACATGTGGCCAGCCTTCCAGAACATGATGATATCCATGGCACATCATAACGAGCGAGGTACAGCCAACAGTACCATCCTCATCTCATGGGACATCGGCATGGGACTCGGTATCCTCGCTGGTGGAACCATTGCCGAGCACTTAGGTTATAATGCTGCCTTCTGGATCGTCGCTGTCATGAATGCCATCGGTGTCCTTCTCTATTTCCTCAAGACTCGTCAGTTCTTCCTTCTCCGACGCATTGAGATATAGAGATTCTCCTTAGCTTCTCCTTAATAACTTCTATAATACTATCTCCGCATTCAACAACTTCACAATAGCATAAGAGGTTGCAGGCATGTGAATCGTCATGTCGCCAGTATTCTTGTTGTGTTCAATACTGAAGTTTTCACCTGCAAGGAGCTTGGTTCTCTTGAATCTCACATTGACATTGAACGTGGCATCCGATGCCTCTGCCTTCGGATTAAGCATCACCAGGACCACATCGTTGCCTGCCGCACGGGCATAGACAAAAGGATAGACAGACGGGGATGGTTTCTGCTCATCAGCAGAGGGATAGAGGGGAACGAACTCGGCATAGTTGGCAAGGGCAGGCTCACTATGGCGCAATGCTATCAAACGACGTGTCTTATTAAGCAGTGAGTTAGGATCTTTCTCCTGAGCTTCCACATTAGGAGCATCAGGAGACGGATCCACTGGCAGATAGAGACTGGACGCATCACCAGTAGAGAAACCAAGGTTCTTGCCACTGCTCCATTGCATAGGCGTACGAGCACCATTACGCGGCTGATAAGCACCTTCTACCTGCGGCCAGTTAGTAGGCAGCTGCCTCATCCCGATCTCATTACCATAATAGAGGAAGGGAACACCAGGCATCGTGAAGCCGAAGACATAGATTATCTCCAGTTCCTTGTTGCTTCGGCGGTTAGCCAGTCGTGCATTGTCATGATTACCAAGTGGTAGACTGATATATCCCTTACCCAATGTCTTCTTGTACTGATCCATATAAGTATTCAAGAAGGCGGTGATATTGCCTTTTCCCTCTGCATCGAAATAACTATGTCCCTCACTCACACCATTGAGTATTCTCCAACTCTCTTTCTGGAATAAGTCGTTATAGCCCTTGAACCAATGGAAGAAATCCACATGGAAACAATCGTCCAGCGCGTCAGCAGGATACGACCACTCCGCAACCATGAAACCGCGTGGATACTCCTTTTCCAGCAAGCGGCGTATCTCACGCCAGAAAAGCTTCGTCTCATTCTCATTGGTGTTAAAGAACTGTTCGTTACCTCTCACCTGACGTGTCTTAACAAGTGCACCTGCCATATCGGCACGGAAGCCATCAGCACCCATATCCATCCAAAAACGTAACACATCCTTCAAGTCCTCACGCATCGCCATCACGTCAGGATGATTCGTAGGCAACTGCCACGGCTGATCGGGGTCGGGATTGGCAAATCCGAAATTGAGTGCCGGCTGACACCAGTAGAAATTACGCATAAACTGTCCGTTACGCTGTCCATAGCCCTTGATGAACGAGCCTGCGAACTCGCGAGGGGGGTCAACCCAGTTAGTCTCTGTCCAAATATAATAATTGGAGTATTTGTTCTTCTCTTGCTTCTGTGATTCGACAAACCACGGGTTGTCAATGGATGTGTAACTGATTACATAGTCGAAGATGACATGCATACCCCGTTTATGTGCCTCTTCAAACAAACGGCGTGCATCCTCATTAGTACCATAACGTGGAGCTATCTTGTAATAGTCGCGGATATCATAACCCGCATCCATGAACGGAGAGTCAAAGAAAGGATTAAACCAGATGGCATCTACTCCAAGACTCTTCACATAGTCGAGTTTACTGATAATACCTTTCAGGTCACCTATTCCGTCACCATCAGAATCACAGAAGGTCTGCGGATAGATTTGATAGAATACTGCATTCCTTGCCCAGTCAGGCATCTTCGGAATTTCATACTTTCCTGTGATAGTCTGTGCAGAGACAGCAAGTGAGAACACCACAAGAATCATCAAGACAAATCTTTTCATATTCATATATCAGTTATTTACGTTCGGACTGGTCAACATTATGCCAGACCATTTATTTCTAAAGTAGCACAATATATTCTGAATTGGATATACCCTCAAAAACACATTCTGCAAACTCTGTTTGCAAAGTTAACGATTTCTTTTGACTTTACGTTCATTCTGTACGTTTTTCTTACAGAATGTGTTTGATTTTTTACATTTATAGACAAAGCGACATTCCATCTTGCCATAATTCTGGGTAATGATATAGCAGTTGGCATAAATGCCTTGCAAAAAGAATGAGCAGTCATTGATTTGGCTGCTCATTTCAATTCTGTTTGTATTACAAATTGACTTGGTTATCACGATTATACTGATTCCAAGCCACCTTTAACATTTTATGAATGAGATAGAGTGTTCACAGTCATTTTACAACACTCCAGAAGAAGCATTCTCGGATGGTTTCAGCGTTTGGGTCATTATACCAAAGGTGACTATGCTTTGGAGATTTTCCAATATTTTGGTGGACAACATCCAGGCGGTGAATATCTAAATAAACCTGGTGCCGAAATACATAACGGGTTTTTAAAAGAGTATTAAGCAGCCACAAGTCCAATGGACTTGGCAAACGTATACGAGAAGCGTTCGGATTGGGATGCTTTTCTTGTATTTCAACAGCTTTTTGTGCCAACTGCTATATTATTGCTAAAAAAAACCAATACAAGGGCAGTATTGGGCATTTTAACATATTCCATCATCGCAAAAGGTGGGATACACACACTCATGAGAGACCATTTTTTAGAAATTCACGAAGGCCCAAGTGAGTGATGCCATCATAGTCGCGGGACTTGACAAGAGGGGTCATGGAAATGACGTACTTGGGATAGTTGTCCTTGATGTCGGCCAGTCTGCCGAACTCTCTGTCACGGGTTTCTTCATTATCGATGATATATGCTGTCTGGACGTACTTTGTCTGATTGGGCTTCTTGCAGACAAAATCAATTTCGCCGACACGCAGCTCTCCCACAAAGACCTGATAGCCCAGACGGATCAGGTGTTGATAAACGACATTCTCAATCACTTTTTCAATGTCAGCCTCTCTTTCGCCTCCGGCAATCAAGTTTCGAAGACCCACGTCGCCGAAGTACACCTTCTGATTAGTCTCGATCAATTTCTTACCAGGAATATCGTACCGTCTGACCTCATTAACCAGATACGCCTCAGTGTAGTATCTGGTATAGTCAAGTATCACATTGGCCGACACATCAAGGTTCTGCGACTTCATGAACTTGCTGATGCTCGTTGCCGAGTTGATCTTGCCAGTGGTGTCGGACAGGAATGTAATCAGATTGTTCAGGAACGGGATGTTGCGGATTTTGTGACGCTCGATCACGTCCTTCAACATAACCGTGTTGAATACACCCTGCAGATACTCCCAAACATGTTCCTCGCTTTCCAGTCCGACCATCCTTAAGCCAGGCAGTCCGCCATAGTTCAGATAGGCTTGCAGTGTGTCATCATTGTCGGGCAAGCCGTGGAACTCCAGGAACTCCAGATAGCTCAGGCTTTGGACGTATATTTCCTGATATCGTCCACCGAGAAGCGTACTCAGTTCGCTGGACAGCATCTTTGAGTTACTGCCGGTGATAATAATATCCGTGTTCTCTTCCGTTCTGAAACTGCGTATAGGCTGCTCCCATCCCTCAATGTCTTGAATCTCATCAACGAGGATGTAGTTGTGTCGTGAACTGTCGAAATGTTCTTCAATATAATCACCCAACTGGTCGCCATTGGTTAGGAAACCAAATTTTCGCTTTTCCTTGTCTATGTAGATAATGTTGGCAACAGGGTCACTGCCATGACGCTGAATGAAGTCCTTCAGGACATAGCTTTTGCCGACACGTCGCTGTCCCACGACAACAATAATGTGGCTCTTGCCTAACCATGAGTCCACCTTCTCCGCATACTGTCTTCTTGTGATAATATCCATTGAGTATAGCTTTAAACGATGCAAAGATAGTAAATTTATGGTTTATAAACAATAAAACTACAAACAAATCAACTTTTATTGTCCATAAACACTCATCTATCAAGCTTAGCAGTACGAATCTACACTTTTCAATATAATTTGCTACCACCAAATATATAAGGAAGGGACCTGCCCAACGGACAGGTCCCTTTCATTATATCAGAGAGTTTAATTACTCCTCAACAGCAGCCTGCTCGGCGGATAGACAATACTGAGTATCAGCTACTTACAGAGTTAGTGTAAAGTACTGGCATCTCTTTTTAGACTCATTCTGCCCATTCTGCTCATTCTGTTTGCAAATATACAAAAATTCTTTGGATTCAGACTCGTTTTGCCTATTTTTCGTGCAGAATAAGTCTCTTTTAACAAAAACAAGGTCAAACTGGAATCTAATTCAATTAAAAGAAAAGAGCAGGATTTCAACCCTGTAAGTTTAGGTTTAAGTTTAGATGTTCTTATATATATAATAAGGTATAGTAAACCCAAATCAATGAAACGACTTGATGTTTCCCAAAATTCACATTTTTCTTTTTACTGAAGATGAACCAATTTATACTCTCCCCTTCTCATTCCACTTTCCTTTTAACTAAAAAATGGTATCAGAGATAACAAAGTCACATTTTGAGATAACTGCGGATAATTCAAAAGGAAACTCGCCGAAATGCATATAATCTGCAAATCGACGAGTTATCGTTGTCCTTTTCAATATTTCGAAGCACGTGCAGATGTAAAATACTACCTGCCTTCTTCCTTGGAAAGGTTGAAATGAAGTTGCAACCTCCAGATGTGACGTCCGCCTCCGAAAACAGTTGCTGTTACACGACTGCGACCTGTCAGCGTAGCATGATTACCGCAGACTTTGATCTCCATCTGTTCATGCTCGGCTGAATAATAATTCAGCGTACCACTTGCAATAGCCCTAATGTACTCTTGCTTTGACTGATGCATCCCAGTCATGTGGGTCAGCACAAAATCATCTGACTTTCGTCTTCTTTCTCCTTGCAAGGCATAGTGCAGGCAAGCTTGCCCTCTGCTCTTGCTTCGTTCGTCAGTTGTTCTTTGTCCGTCTTTGCTTGCAGATTATTGCCGTCATTCCAAGAAACAGTATCGTAATAAGGCTGTTCAATAATGCGTAGCCTTGAGATACTGTAAATCACCATACCAATAGGAAGCCGTGCAACCGCCATCAATCAGGAAGTCAGCACCGCTGATGAAACGGCCACGGGAGGACATCAGGAACTCTGCCATATCACCCACTTCGTCGGGTGTTCCGGCACGGCGGGCGGGCATGCCCTCAATCATCTTCAGGTAACCATCCTTGCGCGGGCCATGCAATTCATCGTTGGCCAATGGCGTGATGATGATACCTGGTGAGATTGAGTTAATGGTAGCACCACGACGCCCCCAGCGGGTAGCCTCGAACATCACGCGGAGCACATTGCAACGCTTCGAGTACTGATAGGCTTTCAGCGTGTCGTTGATTTCCTTCAGGAACGGCAATTCCAGCAGC
>CACXQL010000024.1 GCA_902769805.1 uncultured Prevotellaceae bacterium | reverse complement strand
TTGCCGATGGCATGTTCCAGACTCTCCGTCGGTTCGATGATGTTATAGTCAGCCCAGAAATCGGGGTCGTCGAAATACTCCACCTTGTCGTAGAAGCGTTCCCGGATACCAAACGAGTTACGACCTTTGGGTCGCTTCACACCGTCACCCTGTTGCTGGCGATCGGTCACCACCATCTCACTGACAGTAGTGAAAGGAGAGGCGAACAACCGTTTCTTCCAGTCACAGTTGAAACGCATCTCGTTACGGACATAGCTCATATGTGTAATCCCTTGTGCATCCGTCTCATAGACGATCGTCACACTCAGTTCCTTAGGACGGAAACGGAGTCCGAAGGGTTTATGTACCAACATATAGTCAGAGGCACTGCGCCAGTCTCTTGTATCCAGTTGCAGTTCCGCACGGGTAAATGCCAGTGTCTCCTGGTCAATATAGAGTTTGCCGTACATCAGCGGATAGAGTGAAGCCCCAACGGGTTCCATGCTCACCACAAACTGCAGGCGGTCGTCGATGATGGCAGGCATCTCCATGGAGAAAGCATATTTGTAGAACTCCTCCTCTTTGAGCAGATAGTCAGGGTTCTTCGCCACATCGACCATCAGCGGCATCACGGGACCGCCCTGTATCTTCACACCCAGCGTGTCCTTCGCCTTCATACTCATCAACCGCCGCCCTTTCAGGATGGCAACGGCATCACGCTCAGGTCCACAGTTATAGCCGCTTTTGTACATATCTGCCACTGCCTCTGCCACTGCGATGAAGCGAGAGCCGCGACGTGCCGTCTCACGATAGAAGCACCGTACCAGTTCGGGATGGTCAGGATAATTCTTCTCTATACGACTCATGGCAGCCTTCACGATCTCCATAGGGTCGTTGCGGGTGATCACCACCTCATGGAGCCCCACCACATTGGCGGTCATCATGATCCGCACGTTCTGGGTGCCTTCCTTCAACTGGTGGCGACGTGTCTTGTAGCCGATATGACTCAGTTGCAGGTATTGCGGTGTCTGCTTTGTCTTCAGCACAAAATAGCCCTCGTCATTGGTGACGGTATGTGCCTTGCCACCCTCTGCCGAGACACTCACATGACTTAGTGCCCGTCCCGTCTGGCGGTCGGTCACCACTCCACTTACCACTGGCTGCGCCCATGCGGTCAGTATTGCTGTCAACAGCATTGCTGTCATGAATAGTCTTTTTGTAGTCATCGTCTTGCTTCGTTTTGTTGGGACAAAGATACGAATAAGTAACAAGAAAACCAAATGTTTTTCTTGTTTATTTGAAATAATAGTTGTACATTTGTCCCCGAAAGTCTAAACATAAAAAGAAGAAAGAGATGAGAAGGATAGTTTTACAATTTTTCGTTCTGTCATTTTTACATTTAACAGCACAGGCGCAGCCTGCCGGTGTTGTCCTCGACACCCTGTATATCAAGCATATCGACGGGGAGGGAAAGACACAGGTGGGTGTCCTTGTCTGCAATAAGACGATATCGAAGGACTTGCAGGAAATCTTCGCGGAGCTTTACAAGGCGAAATATCCTATCGAGCGTATGCGCCCCATCTCCGAGTATGGTAATGACGACGAAAGTTCTATGCGTGCCAACAACACCTCATGCTACTGCTACCGGGTAGTGGAGGGCAGTACCAAGCTCTCGAACCATGCCCGTGGTCTTGCCATCGATATCAATCCGCTCTACAACCCCTGTGTACGCAGGAAGAAGGACGGTACCATACTCATCCAGCCTGTTACGGGTAAGCCCTATGTCGACCGCAAGAAGAAGTTCAAGTACAAGATCACGAAGTGCGACCTCTGCTACCGCCTGTTCATGAAACATGGGTTCAAGTGGGGAGGCAACTGGAATACCGTCAAGGACTACCAGCATTTTGAGAAGCCGTGAGCGTGTGTAATCAATCAAATACCTTGATAAGTTATGAAAAGAATAGTATGGATTTTTGTGTTGGCATATGTGATGCTTGGCTATGCAGGACATGTGTACAGCCAAAGTCAGGGACAGCGTAACATTGTTGTGCTCTATGAGAATGATGTACACTGTGCGATGGACGGCTATGCTAAGCTGGCAGGTCTTCGTGATGCCATTGCTGACACAGCAGATGTCTTCCTCGTGTCGAATGGCGACTATGTGCAGGGACAGACGGTAGGTGCCATCTCCAAGGGACAGTATGTGGTGGATGTGATGCAGGCGATGGGCTATGATGCCGTCACACTGGGTAACCATGAGTTTGACTATGGCATGGAGCGTATGTTCGAGCTGCTCAGACAGGTACCAGTACCTGTCGTTTGCTGTAATCTCCATGACGTACGGACAGGAAGACTGGTCTATGCGCCCTTTGTGATCAAGCGCATGGGCAACAAGCGGATAGCCTTCGTGGGTGTCGTTACACCGACCTCTATGGAGGATGAGGCGTATGCGTTCAAGGATGAGCGTGACAGTATTATCTATGACCTGCAGGTAAAAGATATTCCGGAACTGGTACAGTGTGCTGTCGACGAGGCGAGGAAGGCTGGAGCCGACTATGTGATTCTGGACTCCCATCTGGGTGAGGTGCCTACTGCCCGTCATTCCGATTCCCATACGGTGGTGGCGAATACTACGGGTATCGACATCGTGCTGGATGGACACTCCCATGCCGTCATCGTTGCTGATACCGTTATGAATAAGGCAGGTAAACCCGTCATCGTGACACAGACAGGAACGAAGTTTGCCAATATCGGTAAACTGCTTATCACTCCCGAGGGGAAGATGTCGGTGTCTTTCATCCCTGTGGAGCGTGTGATGGAGCGGAATGCCTATGTGGCAGAGGTCGTGGACAGCATCAATGGTATGCTGAATGCGCAAACGAGCCGTATGGTCTGTCATAGCGATGTGGATTTGCGTATTACGGATGACCAGGGGAATGAGATTAACCGTGTGGCTGAGACCAATGCCGGCGACATCGTGACGGATGCTTTCCGCCTGGTGACGGGCTCTGACATCGCCGTGCTTAACTGCGGCAGTATCCGCAATGAGGGAGGTGAAGGGCAGTACTATCGTTGCCATGCTGAATAAGTTGATGGCTTTCCTGCCCAAGCCTGACGGTCAGTTCCCACAGGTCTCTGGCATGAAGTTCATCGTCCACGAGAAAGAGCATCGTGTGAGCGACGTACAGATTCTCAACAGCTATACGCAGCACTACGAGCCTGTTAACCTCGACCGTGTCTATACTGTTGCCACGACGAAGTACTGCGTGACGGACGGTGGTCTCTACAATGCTCTTAAGGGATGTAAGATTAAATGGGAGACGAAGCGTACTTATAACGACATCTTTATCGAGTATGTCACCAAGAACCTCAACGGACATATCGGACAGGAATATGCTCAGCCACAGGGACGAATGGTAAAAATGTAAAAATGAGAAAATGTAAAGATTTAATAATTTAATTAATATAACTATGAAGACGATAAGAATTTTTTGTATGATGTCATTGATGATGCTTGCTACATCTGTCAATGCACAGCCTGTAGGTGACCTGTTCACTCCGAAAGCGATGGACTATCTGAAGTCTGTACCCTTTGACGTCAACCGTACGTCACTCTATACGGCAGAAGAGCTCTATGCCGGTTACGACCCCCAGAAGGCAGAGACTTTCGAGACCTGCTACGACACGAAGGTGTACAAGCACTTCATAGCAACGGGTAAGCAGCCGCAGACGGCAGAAGAGTCTCTCGCCCGTGCCCTGCACGACAACGGTATCCATGTGGCTCTTAACGAGTTCTTTAAGAAATACAATTCACGCCTCTGTCTTGGTATTATGGGTGGACACGCCTTGCTGCGTACAGACCCGATGTACAAGAAGGTGGTGCTCCTGAGCAAGCGTCTCACAGAACAGGGATTCATCATGCTGAGCGGTGGCGGTCCCGGTGCTATGGAGGCTACTCATCTGGGTGCCTGGCTGGCAGGACGTTCTGAGGCTGATGTGGATGCTGCCGTCGAAATCCTGAAGGTGGCTCCGTCATTCAACGACAAGGGATGGCTGGCTTCTTCCTTTGAGGTGATGAAGCGCTTCCCCCGTCAAGGTAACTATGTGAGCCTCGGCATCCCCACCTATCTCTATGGTCATGAGCCCTCTGCTCCCTTCGCTACCCATATCGCCAAGTTCTTCGAGAACAGCATCCGTGAGGACCTTATCCTCACCGTTGCCTTCGGTGGTATCATCTATACTCCGGGTAGTGCGGGCACTATGCAGGAGATCTTCCAGGATGCCGTACAGAACCACTACCTGTCGTTCGGCTATGCCAGTCCTATGATTTTCCTCGGCACTGATTTCTGGACAAAGGAACTGCCTGTCTATCCTTTCCTGCAGGAACTGGTGAAGCTCGGGAAATACAAGAACCTCCAGTTGACCCTCACCGACGACTTCGATGTCATCGTCAAGGAGTTGGAGGCATTCAGGAATAAGAAGTAAGGGAAATAGGAACATCAAAAGAAAGAAGCCTGGGCTCTCGCCCAGGCTTTCTTCTTATCTGATGAACAGTAGTTCGCGGTATTTGGGGAGTGTCCAGAGACCGTCTTCTACGATGAGTTCGAGTTTGTCTGCCTCATAGCGGATAGCTCCCATGTGCGGTTCTACCGTGTCGTGGTAGACAATGGCGCGTTCGTGGATGTTCTCGATGCGGTTAGCCACCTTGCGAGCATCTGTCAGCTCCTCTACCAACTGTTCTATCTTCTCCGTCCGCTCGGCAATCTCCTCGATGAGTTTCATGTTACGGATAGAGAGACGCTCAGACTTCTCCTGGGGGAAGATGTCTTTCATGCCTTGTACGTTCTTGATGAGCTGACTCTGGTAGTGAGTGGCGACGGGGATGATATGGTTCATGGCGAGGTCGCCCAACACACGTGCCTCTATCTGTACTGTCTTGACATACATCTCCCATTTCACCTCATTACGAGCCTCCAGTTCCTTACGGTTCATGACCTTCGTACTCTCAAACATCCTCACACTCGACTCGTCGAGATAGCGTTCGAAGATGACAGGACATGAATTCTCCACGTCGAGACCGCGACGGGCAGCCTCCTTCACCCATTCCTCGCTATAGCCGTTACCGTCGAAGCGAACGGGTTTACAGGTCTTGATATCCTCTTTCAGTACTTCGAGGATGGCGTGAATCTTGGCGGTATTCTCAGAGTTGTCTGAGTATTCAGAGCTCTTGGAATACTCAGAGATTTTCTTATCCACACGCTCCTTGAAGGAGTTGAGAGCCTCTGCCATCGCCGCATTAAGTGCTATCATCGCTGATGCACAGTTGGCGGTAGAACCTGGGGCACGGAACTCGAAACGGTTACCTGTGAAGGCGAAGGGTGACGTTCGGTTGCGGTCGGTATTATCGACGATGAGATCAGGAATCTGTGGGATGTCAATCTCCATACCCTGCTTGCCCTTCAGGTTAAACAGTTCGTTCTTGTCACTCTGCTCGATATGGTCGAGGAGTTCCGTCAACTGTGTCCCGAGGAATGAGGAGATAATGGCAGGAGGAGCTTCGTTACCGCCCAGGCGGTGGGCATTGGTGGCACTCATGATAGAGGCCTTCAATAATCCGTTGTGGCGATAGACTGCCATCAGTGTCTCCACGATGAAGGTCACGAAGCGCAGGTTCTCCTCTGGTGTCTTACCAGGTGCATGCAACAGCACACCGTTATCAGCCGACAGGCTCCAGTTGTTGTGCTTACCGCTGCCGTTGATGCCGTCGAAGGGTTTCTCATGCAGCAACACGCGGAAGCCGTGGTTACGTGCCACCTTCTTCATCAGTGACATCAACAGCATGTTATGGTCGACGGCAAGGTTACACTCCTCGAAAACGGGAGCCAACTCAAACTGATTTGGAGCCACCTCGTTATGACGTGTCTTCACAGGGATGGCAAGTTCCAGTGCCTGGATCTCCAAGTCTTTCATGAACGCCTGAACGCGGTCAGGAATGGTGCCGAAGTAATGGTCGTCCATCTGCTGGTTCTTCGCACTCTCGTGTCCCATCAGTGTACGACCTGTCAGCATCAGGTCAGGACGAGCCGAATAGAGTCCCTCGTCCACGAGGAAATACTCCTGTTCCCATCCGAGATTCACCTGCACCTTCGTCACGTCATTGTAGAAATACTGGCAAACATCTTTTGCCGCCTTGCCGACAGCGTGGAGGGCACGGAGGAGGGGAGCCTTGTAGTCAAGGGCCTCACCAGTATAAGCAATGAAGATGGTGGGGATACACAGGGTGTCGTCAATGATGAACACAGGTGATGTCGGGTCCCATGCGGAGTAGCCGCGAGCCTCGAAGGTGTTGCGGATACCGCCATTGGGGAATGACGAGGCATCAGGTTCCTGCTGTACGAGCAGTTTTCCGCTGAATGTCTCTATCATACCACCTTTGCCGTCGTGTTCCACGAAGGCATCATGCTTCTCTGCCGTACCCTCTGTCAAAGGCTGGAACCAGTGAGTATAGTGGGTGACACCCATCTCCATCGCCCATTTCTTCATACCGTCAGCAACAGCGTCGGCGATGCTGCGGTCCAGACGGGCACCGTTGTCTATCACGTCAATCATCTTCTCGTAGATATCAGAGGGCAGGTAACTGAACATCTTCTGTTTGTTGAAGACATACTTACCGAAATACTCCGATGGTCTCTCTTCTGGTACGGGAACATCGAGGGCTCTCTTCTTGAAAGCCTCCTCCACAACCTGAAATCTCAAATTGTTTGCCATATTAGTCTATGAATCGTTTTGTTATATCCTTGTATGCTTCTATTCTCCTGTCACGCAGGAAAGGCCACCAGCGGCGTACCTGTTCACTACGCTGCATATCGACCTCCACTACTGTCTCCACTTCCTGATCGGTGGGTGCCTCATAGAGCAGTTCACCTTGTGGACCAGCAACGAAGGAGGTGCCCCAGAAGGGAATTTCAGAGTTCTCCGACTTTTCGGAGCCAACTCTGTTGACCGTTATCACAGGCAGTCCGTTGGCGACAGCATGACCACGTTGAACGGTCTGCCATGCCATGCGCTGGCGTTCCTGTTCTTCTTTCGTATCGTTGGTGTCGTAGCCGATAGCAGTAGGGTAGATCAACAACTCCGCCCCATGGAGTGCCATCAGTCGGGCAGCCTCAGGATACCACTGATCCCAGCACACCAATACACCTAACTTGCCTATTGAGGTCTGGATAGGTTGGAAACCGATGTCACCAGGGGTGAAATAGAACTTCTCATAATAGCCGGGGTCATCGGGGATGTGCATCTTCCGATACTTGCCTGCAATGCTACCGTCTTTCTCCAATACAACAGCCGTATTATGATACAGACCTGTTGACCTGCGCTCGAAGAGGGAGGTGACGATGACTACACCGTATTGCTTGGCAAGGTTACCGAAGAACTCCGTAGAGGGACCTGGAATGGTCTCTGCCTGGTCGAACACGTTGACATTCTCTGTCTGACAGAAATACAGACCGTTATGCAGTTCCTGTAACACAATGAGTTCCGCACCCTGTTGTGCCAATTCCCCAATCTTCTTAGCCAACCTCTTTTTATTATCTGCGATGTCAGCCGTATTGTGCTGTTGTATCAGTCCTATCTTCATAATAAAGAGTTTAACTTCTTTTTTCGTTATATGGTGCAAAGTTACAAAAAAAGAGTGGAAAGTAAAAGTTGTTTGCGAAAAATGTTATATCTTTGCATTTAAATATAACAGCAAAAGATTAATGATGAAGAGATATTCCATCCTCCTATTGATGCTATTTTGTGCTTTTCTGTTGCAAGCACAGAACTTGGCAGTTCAGAGTTTTAGCATGGATGAGCGCGATATGACAGCCAATACGGAAGGCACTATCGTGTTAGACCAGAATGGACAGAAATGCGCACTCATCAAGGTGGAGACTACCCAGCAGGGATTCTCGTTCAGTACGGGCTTATTGGGTGTAATGAAGACGGAGCAGCATGTCGGTGAGATATGGGTCTATGTCCCAGAAGGCGTGAAACGGCTGACCATCAGTCATCAGCAATTAGGCACTCTGCGCAACTACGAATTGGGCGAGTCTGTAATTCGTGCGCGCACTTACATTCTGAAACTTACCACGGGCGAGGTACAGACTGTTGTTAAACAGGCTCGTACTACCCAGTATGTTGTATTCCAGTTGCAGCCACAGAATGCGGTGGTAGAACTGAATGGTGAACTATTGCCAACGGTCGATGGCATAGCCACGAAGATGATGCGCTTTGGCACCTACGACTACCGTGTGCAGGCTCCCGACTATCTGCCAGAGGTAGGTAAGGTGACTGTCAACGACCCCAAACAGAAACACATGGTCAATATACGGCTGAAGCCTAATTTCTCACAGGTAACGCTGACTGTCGGCAATAATGCTGAGATATGGGTCAACGGACAGAAACGAGGCAATGGAACATGGACGGGCAATCTGGGTGCAGGTACCTATGAACTGGAAACCCGTTTGGCTGGGCACCGCCCTCAGACTATTACTCGTGATATCGTGGTTACCTCTGAACCACAGACAATCCGCCTCAATGCTCCAACCCCCATCTATGGTGAAGCAGACATCAACAGTACACCGCCCATGGCAGACATTTATATCGACGGACAGAAATGTGGGCAGACGCCACAACTCATAGACCAGTTGTTAGTAGGCGAGCATCAGTTACGTATCAGCAGGCAGGGCTATAGTGACTACAACAGTACTTTCAATGTCCGTGAGGGCGAGACTGCTAATGTGAACACAACACTCGCCAAGCAAGTCACACAGACTCCCACTTCGCCAGTCAATAGTGCTACCTCTTCCTCAGACCAGAAGCGTGTTGTTACCGTCAATGGTGTGTCATTTACGATGATTCGTGTGGATGGAGGCACATTCCAGATGGGGGCAACGTCAGAGCAGCAAAGTGCATACAGTGATGAGAAACCTGTGCATCAAGTAACCCTCTCATCTTATTATATAGGAGAGGCGGAGGTATCACAGGAATTGTGGCAGATTGTAATGGGCAGTAACCCTTCTTTATTCAAGGGGGATAAGTGCCCCGTGGAGCAGGTGAGTTGGGATGACTGTCAGGATTTTATCCGTAAGTTGAATCAGCAGACAGGTTTGAAGTTCCGGCTGCCTACAGAGGCGGAATGGGAATATGCTGCACGTGGAGGGAATATGAGTCGTGGATATCAATATAGTGGGAGTAATAATCTGAATGATGTGGCATGGTATGAGGAAAACAGTGGAAATTCCACTCACGATGTGAAGGCCAAGCAGCCAAACGAGTTGGGCTTATATGACATGAGTGGCAACGTAGTGGAATGGTGCCAGGACTGGTATGGGAGTTATCAAAGTGGTTCGCAAACTAATCCCCATGGTCCTTCCTTGGGCTCTAGCCGCGTGCTTCGTGGTGGCAGTTGGCTCGGCGACGCCTGGTTCTGCCGTGTTGCGTCTCGGTATTACAATACGCCCGTCCTCCGCAACGGCGGCCTCGGACTTCGCCTTGTCCTCCAGTGATTCCCTGCAAATAGAAAAGAAATTGGCTTGCCATAAAGGCGGCCTAAAGCCGCTAAAAGGCAAGCCAATAGTGAAAAGTTACAGCCTGAGTAGGATAAAAATCCGAAAGGGCTGTAACGTTTTCCTTTTACTAACTTATCAATAGTATTGCATCGTGCAGCAATGCAGGCTTCCATGTTGCTTAATGACGGCACGACAGTCGATGCCTACGATCTCCCTGTCAGGGAATGCCTCTCCGATGATACGCATCGCCTCAGCGTCGAGGTCGGGCTGTGCATAGGTAGGTACCAGTACCGCTCCGTTGATGACCAGATAGTTGGCGTAGGTCGCAGGCAACCTGTCTCTGGCCTCCTGTCTCCTGTCTCCTGTCTCCCGACTCCTGTCTCCTGCCTCATAAATTGGTCTCGGCAATGGCAGTCTCAACAACCTATACGGTTTTCCTTCCATCGTCCGCAGTTCCTTCAGTTCTTTCTCCATCTCCACAAGGTCTGGGTGGTCGTCATCGCCCCCTGTATAGATAATGGTATCATTAGGAGCTATGCGTACCAGTGTGTCGATATGTCCGTCTGTATCGTCACCGATGAGGCTTCCATGTTGCAGCCATACGATGCGCTTGGCACCTAACCATTCTTTCAAGCGTTCCTCAATCTCTTCTTTTGTGAGAGGCTGGTTACGATGCGGTGCCATCAGACAGCACTGTGTTGTGAAGATCGTCCCCTTGCCATCGCTCTCGATGCTACCGCCTTCCAGGACGAAATCAAGGTGAGGCTCGTAGATACCCTTGACTAATCCGCGCTCATAGAGGTGCCTGTTTATCTCGTTATCCAACTCCGCAGGAAACTTCTCTCCCCAGCCGTTGAAACAGAAATCCAGCAGAATGACCTTTGACCTTTGACCTTTGACCTTTGACCTTTGACCCTTTGACTCTTCGACCACAGTGATAAAGCCGTGATCCCTTGCCCATGTATCATTATGGGGGATGTCATCAACGATAATCAGCGGTTCACGCTTACTGATCTCGTGTTTCATCTCCTCATAGACAGCCAGTACCTCAGGCAGGATGGGAGCCCAGTCGGTATGCTCATGCGGCATAGTCAACTGCACCGCACTTTGTGGTTCCCACTCGGCAGGCATCCGCCTCTTACACTTAATCATGGCGCAAAATTACAAATAATTTTCAATTTTCAATTTTCAATTCTCAATTATTTTGTATCTTTGCACAAAAATAGACGATGTTAGAACTGCATCATGTAACGATAGAGCCATTGATTCATTCCCTGTCCTTGGAGGTAGGTGATGGACAACTGGTATGTCTGACAGGCTCGGAGGGGACTGGTAAGACTACGTTATTGCGTGCTATCTTGGGTCTGATACCCATTGACAGTGGACATATCAGTATTGACGGAGAACTGCTGACACCTCTCTCGGCTCCCTATTTCCGCAAGCAGACAGCCTATGTGCCGCAGTACCTGACGGCTATTGAGGACTATGACAGTATTGGAGACTTGTCGGAGATGCTGTTCGGACTGGATGTCAATAGGGGAGAGGCCTCCTATAAGGTTCCTACTGACGGTCGTCGTTGGACGGAGCTCTCTGCAGACGAGCGTTATCTGCTATTGCTCCATAATGCATTACAGTTAGAGAAGCGCCTGTTGATTGTCGATGAGCCTGCTGCGCCTATCACTGCTGAAACGATGGAGGAAGTCGATCGTCTGCTGCAGGAGGCTGCCAACAGAGGGGCTACCGTCCTTGCAGTCAATTCACGAATCCTACAAAATCAGATACAATTATGAATATCACCATTCCCCAATTGGTTATCGGTATCCTGTTGTTGTTGATACCAGCCATGATATTATACCGTCTGGACCGTCGTTTCCTGAGGATGTCTGCGACGGTGATAGGTCGTCTGGCTGTCACCCTCATCGTCCTTGCCATCTGTCTTCACTATATCTTCCTGTGGGATAAGGCCTGGCTGAACATCCTGTGGGTGTTGCTGACCAGTGGTATTGCTACCGCAGTCTATTGCAAGCGTCGCTGGCAGAAGATTCCCATCTATGTCAGTATGACGGTAGTGACTTTAGTCATGGGCATCCTTGTATTACTATTGATAGATGCCAGTCACCTCTTCTCTGCCACGTATTTCATTCCGGTGATGACGATGCTTCAGGCGGAGGCACTCTTCATCTGTCGCCGCGGTATCACCACCTATGTGTTGGAGCGTCGGCAGCATCCAGAACTGATGGAGTATCTGAAGGGTAACGGGGCATCTAAGTTAGAGGCGTTGCGTCCTTTCTTGACGAAAGCTATCACACGAGCCTTCACTCCAGCCCTGTCACTCCTGTTGTTAGTAGGACTGGTATTCATGCCCTCGCTGCTGTGTGGAATGCTGATAGGAGGTTTCTCTCCCTTACAGTCAGTGGCATTCCTTGCCGTCATGACATCCGCGGCATTGTGCAGCACGATGCTCACCCTTGTATTTACCATTTATATCTATACCCGAATCAGTTGATATGAAAAGACTATCCCTTCTCCTTGCAGCCATTATGCTGCTGTGTATGCAGTCCTGTGGACAGCGTGTCGAGCAACAGACATCCTTGGAATCAGAGAAGAATCTTACGGATGTACGTCTCCGTCAGGATGTCACGTTTTTGCAGCGATATGCCTACAAGGCATGGTATTCCGAGACAATGCGCATCCCCCTTGCTGTCTCATGGTATCTCACGGGTAATCATGTCACAGGAAGCTACAGGCGTAAGGGTGTTGCCTTCCATCCCGATGAGGAGGTGAAGGGCAGTCCTGTCACCACCTTTGACTATATGCAGTCGGGATACAGTCGTGGTCATATGTGTCCTTCTGGTGATAATAAATGGAGTCAGCGTGCACAGGAGGAGAGTTTCCTGATGACGAATATCTGTCCGCAGAACGGTAAGCTGAACGGTGGTGACTGGAACGATTTGGAAGTACAGTGCCGTACATGGGCAAAGCGCTACGACAGGGTTTATATCGTCTGCGGTCCCATCTTCCGCGGTGATACCCATAAGACGATAGGACGTCAGCGCAATCGTCGTATTACTGTTCCTGAGGCATTCTATAAAGTAGTGCTCCGTACAGGCAAGTACCCTGCCGCTATCGGTTTCATCTACGAGAACAACGGTAGCAACCAACCCATGGGACAGGCAGTCCGTTCTGTTGATGAGATAGAACAACTTACAGGCATGGATTTCTTTTCTGCCCTTGACGATGATATTGAGAACCGCATCGAGGCGAAGTCCAATATCTCTGACTGGTAATTATAGCTTCACGGCAGAGATATCCACCAAGCCGTTGACGATGGCGTATATTGTCAGTCCTGCAGGAGAATGGATCTGTAGTTTACGGGCAATATTACGTCGATGAGTGATGACAGTATTGACGGAGATATAGAGGTGGTCGGCAATCTCTTTGTTAGACATACCCTGTACCAAGGCGATAATGACATCACGCTCACGGTCGGAAAGTGTCTCGTTCGCATCTTGTCCGTTCTTAAATACCATCGTAGAGATATTCTTTGTCACGTCGTTCTGTTTAATCTCCTGTTCCAGACGACGGATAGCAGGTACGAAGATACGATCCTCCACCTCGGCATGTTGTTTCAGCCACTCCTCATTGTTATAGATATCATAGAGCGTCGCTGTCAGTTTGTTGTTGCTTTGCGGATCAGAGGGCAGATATTTGATGATCATGAGTTTCAGTTCACGTAAAGCCTTGTCGGTTGATTCATGATGCTTGGAAAAGGTCTCCACATTATAATTACTCATGGGCTGACCATCTAATAAGGCAGACACATAAGGAAAGAGAGTCTTCTCTTCGTATTTCATGTGCCGTTGTATCTCACGGGCATAGCCGTCATAGAATTTCATGATGAGATGACCTAAGGAGTCCTGTTCATTGAAACTCTCCGCCAGTTGTCTGCGGATAGACGGCAACTGGTAGTCCAGGAAGTAGGTGTGGCTTGCCTCCAAATAGCGGAGCAGGGTACGGATGTCTATCTGGCTGTCCTCATCATAGTCAGTATATCCGTTCATGGTGAAGTTGGCTACAGCAAGGAACGTGTATGTATCCACATGGTTCAGCTCACAGGTCTCACGGACGGTCTTGTCGCCAAAGCCCAGTTTGATGCCGAAACTCCCTAATGTCTGCAACAGGTTATAGTTGTCCTTGATAAGTGTAATCATCTTATCATTGGCTTCATACATCTTCAGATTCTTCATACCCTTATACCTTATTTATTATTTGATGTCGCAAAATTACAGCTTTTGCACGACTTATACAATACTTTCAGGCAAATTCATTATTTTTAGGTATTGTAGAAGAATTCTGAATAAAGTACCTTTGCATCGTCAAATTTGAAGAATAAAAATGATGAAAAGAATAGTCTTTCTGATAGTGACAATGTGTTGCATAACAGCAGCCAGTGCCCAAAACGATAGTGTGGCGAATCGTTCTATCCTCAGTCGTCTTCATGTGGGCGGCTATGGAGAAGTAGCCTACTCACGCAACTATTACAGCGACCATGTCAGTCGCTATAGTCAACCAGAGGAACATAAGAATGATCCCAGTCACGGACGTTTCGACATCCCTCATGCTGTCATCTATCTAGGTTATGATTTCGGCAAGGGCTGGTCGTTCAGTACGGAGATAGAGTTTGAGCACGGAGGCAATGGTATCGCCTACGAAAAAGAAGACGAGGAAGGTGGCGAATGGGAACAGGAGACAGAGAAAGGCGGTGAGGTAGAGCTGGAACAGTTCTGGATCCAGAAGTCGTTTGCTCCTTGGGCAAATATCCGAGCCGGACATATTGTCGTTCCCGTAGGACTGAATAACGCCCATCATGAGCCTCTGAACTTCTTCACTGTGTATCGTCCTGAAGGAGAGAATACCATTCTGCCTTCCACATGGCATCAGACAGGTGTCTCGTTTTGGGGACGCTATAAGGACTTCCGCTATGAGGCACAGTTCCTTGCGGGACTGAATGCCGATCATTTCACGAATACTGGCTGGATACACAAAGGTCATAAGTCACCGTTGGAGTTCGATATAGCCAATAAATACGGTATCGCCCTGCGTATGGATAACTATACTGTCCCTGGCTTGCGCATCGGACTCAGTGGCTACTATGGACACAGCATCGGCAACAGTTATCCGCGTAATGCCAACGGGGTGGATGCTGAATACAAAGGTGTGGTGGCTATCGGGTCCTTTGACTTTACCTATAATGCCCACAACTGGATTATACGTGGACAGGCAGACTATGGTTACTTAGGCGATGCCGAGCAACTGAAATATGTCTATAACAGGCTGAACTCCAAGTCACCATACAAGCACTCTGCCTTTGTCAGTAAGAATGCCTATGCTGTCGGTATTGAGGCAGGCTATGACATCTTCTCACAGATAGCCTCCCTGCGTCATCAGAACCAGAAGATGTATATCTTCGGACGCTATGAGCAGTATAATCCTTATGCCAGTCAGACAAAAGGTACAGACTACAGCTACACAGAGGTGAAGCGTATGGCTTTTGGTGTCAACTACCACCCTGTCAAGCAGGTGGTTATCAAGGCAGAGTATTCCAAGCGCTTCCTGAAAGCCCTGTATAACGACGAGCCGTCAGTGAATATCGGTGTGGCGTATGAGGGATGGTTCTTTTGAAGATATATATAATAAAAACTAAATTATAATTTGAGATGATGAAAAACAAAATGATTTTATCGATGGCACTGTTGATGGGTGCCGTGACATTTACCGCATGTAGTGACAGTAACAATGACAATGGAGGGGGAGGGAGTGACGAGTTCAATATCGTCATCACGGCTCCTCAAGTGGATAATGATACGTATCCAGCAAATACCACTCCTGCCAACTACAATGACAAGCGTTTCGGTAATGATGCCATTGACGGCTGTGAGAATCTGGTCGATGAGTTGACGAAAGCAAACAATATCATTGCCTCTTCCAAACTGACGGAGATGCAGGAAGAGTATCTGTATCAGGTCCTCAGGAACCTGGTAGACAATGTTATCGTACCTACCTATACTAAACTCGCCGATGATGTAGAGGACTTGGAAAAGACACTGAAGGGTCTCACCGTCAGCACCATCACACAGGCACAGATCAACAAAGCCTGCGAGGACTTCAAGGATGCTCGTCTGAACTGGGAACGCTCAGAGGCCTTCCTGATGGGTGCCGCCTCTGACTTTGACATTGACCCGACCATCGACTCATGGCCTCTGAACCGTTCTTTGCTGTTGAGCTACTTCAACAAAGGCATGAGTGAAGAGATGCTGGACGATGCTACCATCCTCGGTTTCCATGCTATGGAGTTCATCCTCTTCCGTGACGGTCAGCCCCG
Organism: uncultured Prevotellaceae bacterium; assembly: GCA_902769805.1. Classification (GTDB taxonomy): domain Bacteria; phylum Bacteroidota; class Bacteroidia; order Bacteroidales; family Bacteroidaceae; genus Prevotella. Next base: position 25,962 of record CACXQL010000024.1, on the reverse strand, counting down.
TAAGGTGGCTGAGTTCCAAGGAACAGACACCTATAAGGGCTTCGAGAAGATTACCGGTGAACAAGAACTGGCATACGCCCAGACCATCTGCACCCTGTTGAAGCAGCGTTGCTTCCAGTTGCAGGTAGCATGGGAGGGAGAGAAGAATACCAGTCGTGTGGCTGTTGTCAAGGCAGCAGGTCTTCCCTATACTACCGAGGCTGGTCTCAGCTATGGCGAAAACTTAACAGGTGCCGGCATCAACAGCAAGAGTACGTTCAAGTCACTCAAGTCAGCTATCGCACAGGTACTCTCTGACGATGAGGGTAGTTGTGTGGGTATTGCCAACGAGGTCGGGACGGCGAAGATTGCCAATCCGTTCTCTTCTGGTGATGTGTCTTATGTGGAGTCTCCCTATAGCTATAACTCTATCGCCGACTTCCGTGACAACATCCGTTCCATCCGTAATATCTGGTTAGGTTCCACCGACAAAACAGCCAATAGATATAGTTTCCATACTTTCTTTGCCAGCGTGAATCAGAACAAGGTGAATGAGAGTCTGGAAGGAGCTTTCGTGAACACTATTGCTGCCATCAGCAATATGCCGTCACCTTTCGTGAAATACTGCTGTGCCATCTGGAATATCGCCTTCGAGGATGATGAGGACTGGTAGTAAGTAGGAGTAAAAATGCAATAATTATATAATGTAATAATTATAAAATTATAATGGAAGACCACACATGAAACGTCATTGTTTAATTTTTAAATTATTAAATCTCTACATAGCAGCAGCAATGCTGCTGCTTGTGTCTTGTTCTGACGATGACAGCGTCACAGGAATGGGTGAGCTGACTCCTGACGAGGAAGTATTCGGCAAGGCCAACGATGTGTTCACCGCTGAGGAATGGTATCCTGGAGGAGCGTTGGGAACAACCGAGAAGGCAAGCTATTCTGCTCCGGCTCCCGCCATGGATGCCGTCAAAGGTATGGAACAGGACTTCAATGTGGGTGAGGGATTCTTCGAGAAACTCTATACCTTCGAACAGGAACCCCGTAAAGGACTTGGACCTGCATGGGTACGTAACGGATGTATCACCTGTCATCCGTCCTATGGTCATGGACAACGTCAGACAGAGTATCGTGCGAACACTATCGGCAACGGCTACCTGTTGGTTATCTACCATCCAGATAACAATGCCTATATCTCTGAGGTGACGGGTATGCCACAGACACAGGCGATGACTCCCTTCAAGGCTCCTATTGATGAGACTCAGATTAAGATTGAGTGGAAGAACGTCACAGCGATGGAAAGCGGTCTGTCCATGACTTTCCCAGACGGAGAATCCTACTCGCTGATCTATCCGGAGGTGACCATCCCTCCTACAGCATTCAATACGAATCCGATACCTACAAATTATGAGGTACGCCTGGAGTCTACTATTGGTATCTATGGTACAGGACTATTGGATGCCCTTACCGATGAGGATATCGAGGCACAATGGGCTGCTGAGGCTCCGTATGTGGAACTGAATCCTGCTATGTGGGACAAGGATGCTAATAAGTTCAAGGCTTCCGCCTACTATGCTGCTCCCTATAATGATACGGGTAAGTTCCATGGTGACCATGGTCCTCTGAAGCGTTTCACCTATGCTATGACGCGTGGTACCCTTCAGGATGGTGCCGGTGCCAATGCTATCTGGAACATCACCAATGTGACACGTTCCGACCGCCACTGGCTCTACACTACCACAGCATGGGCACAGGCTCAGAGTGAGGATGCGGAGGTCATTAAATATATCAAGGAAAATGGTGCTTCTCCGCTGAGTATTCTGCATCCATACTATGCCGACGGCACCGACGAGGGTATCAAGGCTCGTGTCTTTGAGGTGTTGAACACCCCTAATATTGGTTACAAGGACACCTTCGAGCAGTATCTGCTCAATGACGACTACTATCATGGCAAGGAGGAGATGACTGACAAGCAGTACTATCAGTTCATGGTATGGCATCGTGGACTGGCTGTTCCTGCTGCCCGTAACCTGAATGAAGAGGACGTGAAGCGTGGTAAGACGCTCTTCTCGGAGATAGGATGTGCCCAGTGTCACCGTCCTTCATGGAAGACAGGTGCTGATAATTATTGGGTAGATGCCAGCATCAAGGCTTATGCCGCCAGCATCGGCAAGGATGCCAACAATATGCTGCCGAAATATCCGAATCAGACCATCTGGCCCTATACCGATATGGTACAGCACCGTCTCTTCATGGTGAATGACATCCGTACAGGTTGGTGTCGCACGACACCGCTCTGGGGACGTGGACTCTCCCGTCAGTTGACGGGTTATGATGACCGTCTGCATGACTGTCGGGCGCGTACTGTCATTGAGGCTATCATGTGGCATGGCTATTCTAAACAGTCGGATGCCTATAAAGCAACGGAGAAGTTCTATAAGTTGCCGAAGGCAGACCGTCAGGCTATTGTTAGATTCATCGAGTCAATTTAGTAAATTGAGAATTGAAAATTGAGAATTGAAAGTTGAAAATTGAGAATGAGAATTGAAGGTTATCATTATCGTATTTGGTTCATGCGGGTATTACTCGCAGTAATTTTCAATTCTCAATTTTCAATTCTCAATTCCACGACACTGCCCCAGCAGCAAGCGAGACATTTCTGTCAGTTGTTGGTCTGTGACAATGAGAACCGTGTCACTCCACTCAGCGCTTATATCCGCCAGCAGTCCTTAAAGCAGAGCGACAGTCTCACCATCGAACAACTCTTTGTCGCCTATGTGTTTGACTATGACGGATGGCAGACGCTCCGTGTCTTTCCCCACCAGAGGACTGACGGCACCGTGAGTTGGTACTCCGCTACCGACACCTTGCCTCAGGATATGAGTGAGGAGCATCAGAAATATATCCATGAGGTCTTTCCGCGAGTCCTTATGGAGATACAGGCAGGAAACTGGCAGACGGTTGATGCCTATATCGACCGCATGGTTCAGTATCAATGCAAGTATGGTGCTGTACCCCCTGCTGACAGCCCGTCTGTTTTCACTTGCCTGTTGGTTTTTTTGTTAATTAGCATCTTAATAGCTGTTGTTCTCCTTTTTTTTAGTATTTTTGCACCCAAATTAAAGGGGATATGCAGAGCTTCTTACTATCACTCCTGAATGTTGTATGCGAAATGGCTCCCTATTTGTTGTTGGGATTCCTCATCGCAGGGGTGTTGCATGTCTTTGTGCCCCAGAGGTTCTATGCCAGCTATCTTTCGCGGAAAAACAAGTTGTCTGTACTATGGGCTGCGTTACTGGGCGTACCCCTGCCACTCTGTTCGTGCGGTGTGATTCCTACGGCTATAGGACTGAGGAATGAGAAAGCCTCGAAGGGAGCTATAGCCTCGTTTCTTATTGCTACGCCGCAGACAGGTATTGACTCCATCCTTGCCACTTTCTCCCTGATGGGTCTGGGCTTTGCTGTTGTACGTCCTGTGGCGGCACTCATCTCTGGTGTGTGTGGCGGACTGCTGGTCAACCGCTTGGTCCGTGATGACGACATGCCGGATGATACCGCTTCCGAATGTCGGGTGGAACGGGGCAGCAGGATATGGCGTGTGATGAAGTATGCCTATTATGACATGATTCGCGATATCGGCTTGCGTCTTGTCATCGGTCTTGTCGTGGCAGCACTGATACAAGTCGTAGTCCCTGACGAGTTCTTCCTCAGCTTCGGCAGTCAGCCGTTACTTCAGATGCTGGTAATCCTTGCCATTGCTGTACCGATGTATATCTGCTCAACAGGCAGTATCCCCGTGGCAGCAGCCTTGATGGTAAAGGGACTCTCACCTGGTGCGGCATTGGTCATGCTGATGGCTGGTCCTGCCGTCAACCTCGCCTCCATCCTGGTAGTCCATAAGTCTATGGGGCGACGTTTTACTTCACTCTATCTGCTCACCATCATAGGCTTCTCCGTCCTCTTCGGCCTGCTCCTTAATGTTTCGGGACTGGAGTTCTATTCCGTCGTCAGCCAGCATGCATGTTGTATGAGTACTACCGCCCTGCCCAGTCCGTTCAAGCTTATATGTGCCACAGTATTAACTCTTCTAATATCTTTTGCTCTAATGATGAAACTGTTTAGTAGGTTCTTCAATAAGCCTATAGACCCAGACATGACTGTCTACAGGGTCGAGGATATGCACTGCAGTCATTGTGAGGCTGCCGTCGTACGTGCTGTCGAGAATGTTCCAGGAGTCAAGTCCGCAAAGGCAAGTGCCTCTGCGAACACCCTCACGATAAAAGGTTCCGCAACGGAAGAGACTATACGTTCTGCCGTTGAGGGTATCGGATATACATTCAAGGGACGGTTATAATGAAGAAGAGGTTATTGACGATTCTGCCATTGCTGTGTATTTGTACGGCAGTGGCAGCACAAGACAGCATAAAGACACATCATCATGCGGAGGACTCAACAGATATATTCTTCCGCCATCTGAACCTGAATGAGTTGACGGTGACAGGTGTGACAGGTGACACGAAACTGAGACATGCCACAGCACCTGTGAGTATCATCACTTCCCAAGTATTGCGTTCCACGGCTTCAACGAATATCATTGATGCCATCAGTCATCAGCCTGGTATCAGTCAGTTGACGACGGGAGGTAGCATCTCGAAGCCCATCATCCGCGGACTGGGTTACAACCGTGTAGTGGTGATGAGCGAGGGAGTGCGTCAGGAAGGACAGCAATGGGGTGACGAACATGGCGTGGAGGTTGACGGCAGCAGCGTCAACTCTGTGGAGATCCTGAAAGGTCCTGCCTCGCTGATGTACGGGTCCGACGCGATGGCAGGCGTGGTCATCCTGCATCCCCAGACGACACTTCCTGAGGGTGAGATACGTGCCAATGTCAGTACAGAATACCAGACCAACAACGGACTCTTTGGCTATAACCTGTCGCTGGCAGGCAACCAGAAAGGCTTCGTATGGGATGCCCGCTACAGCGACAAGATGGCGCATGCCTATAAGAACAAATATGACGGTTATGTGCCTGGTTCCCAGTTCCGTGAACGGGCAGGACGGCTGATGGTGGGTATCAACAAGTCATGGGGACATTCGCGCCTTGTATGGACTGCCTATCACCTCACCCCAGGTATTGTGGAGGGAGACCGAGACCCAGAGACAGGAGAACTGGAACATGCGAAGGACTGGACGGGTCATCAATATAGCAAGTCGCTTCCCTTCCAGCAAGTGAAACACTATAAGCTGGTATGGGATAACTCTGTCAACCTCCCGTCAGGCTACCTCAAGGCTATCATCAGTTATCAGCAGAACCGTCGTCAGGAGTTTGAGGAGAGTGAGGATGACTATGAGTTGTTCTTTAAGATGCATACCTTGACCTACGACCTACGTTATGTGACGGAGGAGTTCAATGGCTGGAAACTCTCTACAGGTATCGGCGGTATGTATCAGCAGTCAGGCAACAAAGGTGAGGAATACCTGATACCAGACTACCGTCTCTTTGACTTCGGCATCTATGCCACTGCCACGAAGACGCTCGGAGACCGCTGGACACTGAACGGGGGTGTGCGCTATGACCACCGCCGACTGCATGGTGATGAACTGATGGAGGATGATGAGATGCGCTTCACAGACTTCACCCGCCACTTCAATGGACTGACGGGTAGTATAGGGGTTGTCTGCAATATCAACGAGCATTTCAACTTACGCTTGAATGTGGCTCGTGGTTTCCGCACACCAAATATGAGTGAACTGGCTTCCAACGGCGTACATGAAGGCTCTGTCCGCTACGAGATAGGTGACCAGCAGCTGAAGTCCGAATACAGCCTGCAGGCAGACCTCGGACTCGATTTCACCTCACGCTATGTCTCGGCGCAGCTGGCACTCTTCGCCAACCGCATCGACAACTATATCTTTACCCATCGCATATCAGAGACAATCGATCCAGACTACCTTACTTATGCCTATACACAAGGTGATGCACGGCTGTTGGGCTTCGAGGCAGGCTTCGACTTCCACCCAGTCCATTCCGTCCATTTCTCCAATACCTTCTCTTATGTGGATGCCCGACTGCTGCACCAGTCTGACGCGACAAAGTATCTGCCCTTCACGCCTGCACCGCGGTGGACTTCGGAGTTGAAGTGGGAACTCTTCCACCATTCACACAGTACCATCCTCCATCATCATACAACAGATGCCGCCCACAGGGCATGGTTCAACAACCTATACGTTGCCGCCGGACTTGACTGCTACCTGAAGCAGACGCATATCTACAGTGCCGATGATACTGAGACGGAGACACCAGGCTATGCACTGCTCAGTCTCTCGGCAGGTACTGATATCCAAATAAAGGGAAAGAAGGTCGCCGAACTCTATATCACTGCCGACAACCTGCTGAACAAGGCATACCAGAACCACCTGAGCCGGTTGAAGTATGCTGACGAGAATAACGTTACAGGTCGTCGCGGTGTCTTTAACATGGGACGTAATATCACGTTCAAGGTCGTGGTACCTATTCAGATAACCCGTCACTAAATGTTAATATTCAAGGCAAAAAGGGTGTGATACCAGTAATTATTCGTATATTTGCAGCATAAAAGAGAGGGGAACACCCCTATAATCCTATATGAAGATGAAGAAACTGATTCTCTGCCTCGTGGCAATGACGGGCATGCTTACCCTTTCCGCGCAAAGGGCATACGACATCCCTTTCCCTATCCTCGGTGGTGAACTGAGTAACTCTGCAGCTACCTCTGTGGCAGATATTGACGCGGTGATGCCACGGATGCGTACATTAGGGCTGAACACCGTGCTGGTGCCGGCTTACTGGGAGTTGATGGAACCCACGGAAGGCAAGTTCGACTTTACGCTCATCGACCAGACTATTGACGTGGCTCGACAGGAACAACTGCATGTGGTGTTCCTCTGGTTCGGTGCATGGAAGAACTCGATGTCATGCTATGCGCCAGGGTGGTTCAAAAAGGACACAAAACGGTTTCCAAGGGCGATGACTGCCGAGGGAAAGCCGATGGAGATTGCTTCGTGCTTCAGTGATCATGTCCTGCAGGCAGACCTGAAAGCGTTTTCTGCCTTGATGCGGCATATCAAAGAGCGTGACCCACAGCGCGAGGTGGTCGTCATGATGCAGATAGAGAACGAGATAGGTATGCTGGAGTCGGCACGAGACCACTCTCCGCTGGCGGAGAAGGCATACAGACAGGAACGGTGGGCGGAACGCTATGGCACCGACGAGTATGCTGACGAGAAATTCATGGCTCTGAGCTATGCCCGTTATGTGGAGCATCTGGCAAAGGCTGCCCGTGGGATTCATGACATGCCTCTTTACGTGAATGCTGCCATGAACAGTCGCGGACGCCGCCCAGGGGAGTACCCCTCGGCAGGACCGTTAGCACATCTCATCGATTTCTGGCATGAGGGAGCACCCAGCATCGACCTGTTGGCTCCCGATATCTATGATACGGGCTTCAAGTCGTGGGCTGCACAATATGCCATACCCCTGCGCCCTCAGGATGGCGGCAAGGTCAAGAACCGCCTTTTCATTCCAGAGAGCCGTTGCTGTGAGAACAGCGGTGTGCGCGCCCTCTATGCCTTCGGTGAGCATCAGGCATTGGGTTTTAGTCCCTTTGCCATCGACCAGGCGAGTGCGGAAGAGACAGTGTCTGTGACGAAAGCGTATGACCTGCTCCGACAGGTATTCTGTATTCCTTCTATGAGAGAGGGTAGAGAAGGCTCTTGGGGACTTCTCTTCGACCAAGACGACCATGAGCGCATCATTGATGATGACGGCGTGGTGATAACCTGTCGCCACTATTTCACTCTTCCTTGGGACCCGCGAGCTACTGACGGCACTACATGGCCAGAGGGTGGTGCCATGCTTATCCGTCTCGGGACATACGATTACCTGTTGGCAGGAAGTGGAGTGGTGGTTGACTTCAAGACACCTTCTGAGAAGCAGCAGAGCGAGTATAGGCAGTTAGGTGAGGATGGTTTTGTTGAGGCTGGTGCTGACAGCCAAAGACAAACAGCCAGAGACAAGGTGTTCAAAGGTAAACGCCTCGGTCTTCTTTCTGTTGATGAAGTCACTATTACCGACGATGGTACGATACAGTATCTCCGCCGTCATAACGGTGACCAGACCCATCAAGGTCGTCATGCCCGTATCGGTGTCGGCGAGTGGAAAGTACTTCACATCCGTCTCTATGAGTATTGATTAAAGTTTACCGCCACCTATTCATACAATAGGTGGTACCTATCGTCTCATTAGCATAGGAGTTTCGGGGAGAAAGGTGCCTCCTTTAGGGGCGTTTGAACGGCACTTTCGCGGAGAAAGGAGCATCCTTTCAATCTTGCAGCTATAGGTGAAAGACCTTTCACCTGCAGCTGCAAGATCTTTCACCTATAGGCGCAAGACCTTTCGGCTGTAGCTGAAAGCTTTATTCATGCTATATCGCATTCTTGACATCCGCGAGAGTAATCTCTACCAGTTCATTGTCAGGAACCTTGCCTACCTTGGCAATACGGTTGGCTTGTGCCTGAATAGTCTTCTCGAAGACATTACGGACAAAGCGGGCATTACCGAAGTTACGGTCCTTATGCTCAACGGCATAGTCAAGACGCTCCTTGAGATAGGCGGCAGCCTCCTTGGTAATGGTGTACTCGTTCTTCTTCAGATACTTGCGGAAGATCTTGTAGAGGTCGTCTGAGCTATAGTCTGGGAAATGGATGTAGCGGTTGAAACGGGACTGCAAACCCGGGTTGGCATCGATGAATTTCTTCATCTCGTTGGTATAACCAGCCACAATAACAACGAGGCGGTCGCGGTCGTCCTCCATACGTTTCAGCAGCGTTGCCACAGCCTCTGCACCATAGTCGTTGCCCGACTCACTCTGGGTGATGGCATACGCCTCGTCGATGAAGAGTACACCATTCAGGGCGGAGTCACACATCGCATTCACACGGGGAGCCGTCTGTCCGACATACTGTCCGATAAGTCCGGAGCGGTCTGTCTCCACGAGGTGTCCTTTCTTGAGGATACCTAAGTCCTTGTAGATACGTGCCACGATACGAGCCACCGTTGTCTTACCAGTACCAGGACTGCCCGTGAATACAAGGTGATAGCTAAGGTTAGGAGTCTTCAGTCCCTTTGCCTCACGCTGCTTCTGAACCTTCACGAAGTTGGCAAGTGAACGCACTTCCGCCTTCACCTCCTCGAGACCGATCAGGTCGTTAAGCTCCTCGTAGGGGTCACCCTCGATGGGTTTGTTGACAACGACACTGTCACCGCCTCCTTCCGAACGGTCCTCATCAGTGAACTTATACTTGCGTCCACCTTCGTCAGAGCCGTCCCCGTCGACGACGAAATGACGGTCTTGGGAACTTGAGTCGTCGCTGCTTCCTGCGACCATTGTAAACACAGCCATCGTGATGAAGAAAGCTGTGATACATACGATAACGATTGTTAGTTGCTTACTGTTGAAGCGATCCATCCATGACATATTCTTTTGCTTTTAATGATTTCATACATATATAATAATCCCAATGGAGCGGCATAGCATAGCAGGTCTGCCCAGTCGAAGACACCGGGAAGGCAATGAGCCCCCTGCAACAGCTCTGAGATGACACCCACCAGTGGGATGCTGCTGGTGACAGTCAGGCGTAGTAGGGTAGACTGACGCTCCAGGAGTCCATAGACAAGAAGGATATAGGCGGAAGCCCATAACCCTCCAGGTAATGAATAGACCCAGAACTCTTCTGGCTGCCATGCTGCCATCAGACTCCTCCATGCCATCACCAACGGCATCAGTCCCATGCCGTCGGCAACATGAAACATGAGGATGGTGGTGGGTCGGAAGGCAAGGTAAATCAGTCCACCAAGCCCTACCAGAGTGCATCCCAGCGTATATTGGAGTCGTAATGACATATTTACTTGAATCAATTAACGCCACAAAATTACAAAAAAAATCAAAAGAGATGATAGATAATTCATGATTTTTTGTAATTTTGCAGACCTAAATCGGGTATTAATATAATATAAGGTAAGAAATATGGGTGGCTTTTTCGGCACTATTTCCACAAAAGATTGCGTAAACGACTTGTTTTACGGGACAGACTATAACTCACATTTAGGTACTAAACGCGCCGGACTGGTGACTTTTGACGAGGAGAGCGGCTTCCATCGTTCTATCCACTCCTTGGAGCGTCAGTATTTCCGTTCCCGTTTTGAGGACGAGTTGGATAACTTCAAGGGATGTCAGGGTATCGGTGTGATCAGTGACACAGACCCTCAGCCCATCATTGTCAACTCCCATCTGGGACGCTATGCCGTAGTGACGGTGGCGAAGATTAACAATCTGCGTGAGATAGCCGATGAACTACTTGCCCAAAGGATGCACCTCAGTGAGTTGTCTGCCAACACGATTAACCAGACGGAACTGGTGGCTTTACTGATCAATATGGGAGACACCTTCGTGGAGGGTATCAACAATGTGTATAAGAAGATTGAGGGTTCCTGCTCGATGCTTATCCTGACGGAAGACGGTATCATTGCCGCCCGTGATTTCTTAGGACGTACCCCGATAGCCATCGGACATAAGGAGGGTGCCTATGCCGCCTCGACAGAGACGACGAGTTTCCCGAATCTCGACTACCAGATAGAGCGTCATATCGGTCCAGGTGAGATTGTCCGTCTGCGGAATGATAGGGTGGAGGTGATGCAGAAACCTCTGAGCCGTTGTCAGATATGCTCCTTCCTCTGGGTGTACTATGGTTTCCCTGCCAGTGACTACGAGGGAGTCAATACAGAATATGTGCGCGAGAGAAATGGACGTATTGTGGGAGAGAACGATAAGGAGCTGGAGGCAGACATGGTATGTGGTATTCCTGACTCCGGCGTGGGTATGGCATTGGGCTATTCCCATGGAAAGAATATCCCCTACAAGCGCGCCGTCCTGAAATACACCCCCACATGGCCCCGTTCGTTTACCCCTGGTAACCAGTTGCGTCGTGACTTGGTTGCACGTATGAAACTGATTCCCAATCCAGCCATCTTGAAAGACCAGCGTATCGTGTTCTGCGACGACTCTATCGTACGTGGAACCCAGTTGCGCGACAATGTGCGTACGTTCTTCGAGAACGGTGCCAAGGAGGTTCATGTGCGCATCTCCTGTCCGCCATTGGTCTATGGTTGTCCGTTTATTGGTTTTACCACCTCAAAGACGGATATGGAACTGATTACCCGTCGTATCATCAAGGACTTGGAAGGCGACGACAAGAAGAACCTGGAGCAGTATGCCAAGACAGGTACTCCGGAATACCAGCGGATGGTGAATGAGATAGCGCGCCGATTGGGACTGACCAGTGTGAAGTTTGCTACACTGGAAGACCTTATCGACTCGATAGGTGTACCTAAAGAACGCCTGTGTACTCATTGCTTTGACGGTACGAGTTACTGTCATGAGCACGACGACGAAATCTTTAAATAACACTAAAAAATAGTGTATGGTGAGTGTTATCTGCTGAAAAAGCAGTAACTTCGCACCGTAAAACATATTAGAAGCGTGAAAATAAAGACAGTTCGCGCCTCTGCCCTTACAGGAAAGCTGGGATAATGCTGGCCTGCAAGTAGGACTGACAGAGGCGGAGGTTTCAGGGGCATTATTGTGTCTGGATGTCAACGAACAAATCGTGGACGAGGCCATTGCGAAAGGGTGTAACCTCATTGTGAGTCATCATCCGCTCTTGTTCCGTGGACTGAAACAGATCAGTGATACCGACTATGTGCAGCGTTGTGTCATTAAAGCGATTAAGCATGACATCGTGGTAGTGTCGATGCATACTAATCTGGATAATGCCCTGGATGGTGTAAACTGGAAGATTGCAGAGCGTCTGGGACTGAAAGACATAGCCTTCTTTGCACAGAAGATGGTAGATGGCATTGAAGGTGGCAGCGGCGTGATAGGCAGTCTGTCTGCTGCCATGGATGCCAAGGCATTTGTTGAACTGGTGAAAAAACAGTTCCACGTAGAGTGTGCCCTGTGTAATGAGCTCTTACAACGTCCTGTCCAGCGTGTAGCCATCTGTGGAGGGGCAGGGGATTTCCTTTTGGGTGATGCCCTTCAGCAAGGGGCTGATGCCTTTATCACGGGTGAGATGCACTACCACCAGTATTTTGGTTATGAGCAGCGCCTCCAGATATGTGTTATCGGACACTATCAAAGTGAGCAGTTTACAAGCGAGATATTCCGCGATATCATTGAGAGGGAGTGTCCTGGGGTGAAGACCTTTATCACAGAGGTTAACACCAATCCGATATATTATATTTAATCAGAATAATCAGAGTAATCAGAATAATCAGAATTAAAAAAAGTATTATGGCAAAGAAAGATCCAACAGACCTGACAGTGGAAGAGCGCCTGAAGACACTCTATCAGCTGCAGACCACGCTCTCAAGTATTGATGAGAAGCGTGCCTTGAGAGGTGAACTGCCTCTGGAAGTACAAGACCTGGAAGACGAGATTGAGGGCTTGACCACCCGTATTGAGAAGATCCAGACGGATATCAAGGAGTATGAGCAGGCCATCAACATGAAAAAAGGTGAAATCGAAACAGCAAAGTCAAGCGTGGAGCGTTACAAGGCTCAGTTGAACGATGTGAAGAACAACCGTGAGTACGATACCTTGTCGAAGGAAATCGAGTTCCAGTCACTGGAGATTGAACTGTGTAACAAGAAAATCAAGGAGGCTCAGGTCCGTATTGAGGAAAAGAAAGAAGAGTTGACAAAGAACCAGGAGGTTATCCAGGATCGTCAGCAGGCTCTGGAATTGAAGAAGAGTGAACTGGATGAGATTATGGACGAGACTCGTGCCGAGGAAGACAAACTGAAGGCAAAGGTGAAGGAGTTGGAGGCAAAGATTGAACCGCGTCTGCTGACTTCTTTCAAGCGTATCCGTAAGAATGCCCGTAACGGTCTGGGTATCGTCTATGTACAGCGTGATGCCTGTGGCGGTTGTTTCAATAAGATTCCGCCCCAGCGTCAACTGGATATCAAGATGCACAAGAAGATTATCGTGTGTGAGTATTGTGGTCGTATCATGATCGACCCCGAGCTGGCTGGTGTGAAGATCACGCCTACGGGGGTAGAGGAGAAGAAGACGCGCAAGCGCTCTATCCGTAAGACCACGAAGAAAGCCGCAGAAGAGCCGCAGGCTCCAGAGGCTGAAGCATAAGACAAGTAGCAGGCGTGGAGATTTCCACGCCTGCTATTCTTTTATAGATTCTTGTAATCGGGAATATCTGGCAGGAACTCGTAGCTATTGTGTTCATAGTCCATCCGACAGCAATAGTGTAGCAGTCCGTTGCTGATGATTAGATAGTCGACATTCAATAACAGGTTGTAGGTGACAATCTGGTCGAAGACCTTCTTAGAGAGGTTTACCGTGGGGGCTTTGTATTCTATAATCATTCTGGGTTGTGCGTTTGTATTATAGAGGATAGAGTCACAGCGCAACCTCTTCTCTCCCACACGTAATTCTATCTCATTACCCAAAAGTCCTTTGGGATATCCTTTATGCTCTGTCAGCCAGTGTACAAAATGCTGCCGGACCCATTCCTCTGGGGTCAGTTTTACGAAACGGCGACGTAGGAAGTCGAAGATCTCCGGATTCTCCCTCGTGCCGCCTAATCGTACCTCATACTTAGGCAGGTTCAGTTCATACATGTTGCAAATGTACGAAATATTTTTCAATCTTCAAATCTCTATTTTCAATTATTTTTCTTATCTTTGCAGTCAAAATACCAATAACGATGAAAGAAAGAAATCTGTCCACCATATTGCTTTTAGTACTCTTGCTGTTGTCATCCATACAGGGAAAGGCACAGACTGTCTATCAGCGACAAATAGACTCCATCCGTCATGAAATCCCTAAACTAAAGGGGAAAGACCTGATAGAGGCTTATTACAAGATTTATAATATCTGCTATTATGCAGGTGATGTGAAACAGGAGCGCAGCAGTATTACAGAATTGCTGGAAGAATCTGAGCGCCAGGGCAACATTGAGCGTCAGGGAACGGCACGAGTCGCTTTGTTGTATTACTATTATAATACTGATCTGATAGACTCGTTATTGTTGGAATTTCCCAAACAGCAGCAGTTCTTGCTGAAACATCAGGATTGGAAACTCTATTATGACTCGTGGGTACTGATAGCTAATCATTATACTTTCACAGGACATAGCAATACTGCTTTGCGAGAACTGAAACGTATGTATGAGGATGCCCAAAGTCGCAAAAAAAATTATGGTATCGGACTGGCCTCGTATGGTATGGGAAATGCCTATATGGACATCGGATTCCATGAGGAGGCAATCCAGTCGTATGAGCGTTGTATCAAGGCATTACAGAAGACGGAGTATGGAAATTCAACCTTGTTGGATGTCTATCCTTACTATTGCAGCGTGCTCTCAGAGGTGAAGAATTACCAGCGGATGTTGGAAATCACAGATCTATGGCGTGCCTATCTGGATTCCCATAAGAAAGAGTTGGGACTGGATGGTGAGAAGGGGAGTAATACTTCCTATTATACCTATTATTATAACTCACGAGCCACCGCACTGATGGGGCTGGGAAAGCTCAATGAGGCAGAGGAACTGCTGACGAAGGCGTATGAGACGACCAAGGATTTGAAAGACAACTCTCAATTGACGGTTTTCTATAATCTGGGACAGTTGTATATGAAGAAAGGTAACTACGAGAAAGCCTTAGACTTCAATAACCAGATTATTGGGCGTTATACCGTTCAGGAAGACCCATCAGGCGTGTTAATGTTGAAGAAACAACGGGCAGAGATTATGCTGCAATCCCATCGCTTTGAGGAGGCTGCAGGTCTTTATAAGCAGGTGTTCTACCTGTCGGACTCCCTGAATGTCAAGAGCGTGAAGAACCAACTGAATGAGTTTAATACGCTCTTCAAGGTTGATGAGTTGGAGAAGTCGAAACAGGAGGAGCATACGCGTCATGTATATATTGTACTGGGTGTGATTATCGGTGCGATGATTATCATTGGTATTGTAGGACTTTATTTCCTGAAACGACTGCATCAAAAGAACCATGAACTTGCTGTGGCACTGGATCATGCGCAGGAGAGCGATCGTATGAAGACGGCTTTTGTACAGCATATCAGTCACGAGATTCGTACGCCGTTGAATGTGATTACGGGTTTTGCACAGGTGATTGGTAATCCCAGTTTTAAACTAAGTACAGAGCAGCGCGAGAATATCGTGAACAGTATTGAGACTAATACTCGTGAGATCACGAACTTCGTCAATGAACTTCTGGAGTTCTCTGAGAATGAAGGTCAGAATCATTATAGCGTCACAGATGATATCAAGGTCAATGAGTTGTGTGATGACTTGATAAAAGCCTCCCAGATGGTGAATAATGGTCGTCTGGAACTGATTTATGACTCCCATGTGGACGATACGCAGACCATCAAGAGTAATACACTTGCATTGCAGAGAATCTTGCGCCAACTGATTGGTAACGGTATGAAATTCACTGTAACTGATACGGGTATAGGTATTCCAGCAGAGGTTCAGGATCGTATCTTTGAGAAATTCTATAAAGTAGATTCCTTCAAGAAAGGATTAGGCTTAGGTTTGCCTATGGCATACCGTATTGCCCATCAGTTAGGCGGAGATTTGCGGCTGGATAAAGAATATACTGGCGGCACTCGTTTCATTCTCTCGTTGCCGAACCAATAATTTTCAATTTTCCGTCCTCAATTATTTTTGCTACCTTTGACTTTCGTCGAAGATAGGCGGCATCTCGGAAAAACTCAAATAAATTTGGTTTTTCGCTCGATTTGCACTATCTTTGCATCATGGCTCAGGCTATAGTGACATATGATGGTGTTATGCGCGATTTAGAAGCGCGTCATTTCCTTCCCCTCTACTATCTGATGGGCGATGAGTCTTATTATATTGATAAGATATCCAATTGGATAGCAGAAAACGTGCTACAGCCTGAGGAACGGGACTTCGACCAGACTGTTTTATTCGGTTCAGACGTGACAGCGTCACAGATCGTGGATGCGGCAAAACGCTATCCTATGATGTCAAAATATCAGGTGTTGATAGTTAAAGAGGCTCAGAATATCAAGAATACAGAACCTTTAGAGAAGTATTTCAAGGCCCCGATGCCCTCTACAATCCTTGTGATGTGCCATAAAAACGGCTCTATAGACGGTAGAAAAAGGGAATATGTGAAGGCTATCCAACAGGTTGGCATCCTTTTTGAGAGTAAAAAACTGCGTGATCGTGATCTTCCAAGCTTCATAGAAGGCTATCTGCGGGCAAGAAACGTCAGTATAGACACTAAATCTACCCAGTTGATAGCTGATTCTATTGGTTCGGATATAAGTCGTCTTGTGGGCGAATTAGACAAGGTACTGCTGTCATTGCCTGAAGAGGATAGGAGAGTGACACCTCAAGTTGTGGAGGACCAGATTGGAGTCAGTAAGGATTTCAATGGATATGAACTGAGAGATGCCATTGTCAACCGTAATATTTTCAAGGCAAATCAGATTGTGAAATATTTTGACGAAAATCCGAAGGCTGGAAGTATCTATTCTTTTCTCCCAATGCTCTTTAATTATTTCCAGAATCTGATGATTGCGCACTACTGTCCGCAGAAAAACAGTCAGGAGAGGGTAGCGGAATGGTTAGATCTGCGTAGTCCATGGGCTGCCAAAGACTATATGACGGGGATCAAAAACTACTCAGCCATGAAAGTGATGCATATTTTGAGCAAAATAAGAGAAATTGATGCCAAAAGTAAGGGTTTAGACAACCCAAACACCCCTCCAGGGGAGCTGATGAGGGAACTGATTTTCTTCATTTTGCACTAAAAAAGGGGTGTTTTTAGCCTCTTTTTTTCTATTTCATCCAAAATTCCGAACATAAAAAATGGGGCTCAAAAGCTTATCCAGAAAGCATTTCTTCTTCTTTTTCCCCCTCTAGAATATAAGAGTTCTGGGCTCTTCGGTCATTCGTTCAGTTTCCTTCAAAATTTTTAAATTTACGCTATTTTTTGGCGTTCAAATTTAGGATTAAGTAATTTTAATGTTTTGTTTTGTTGATTTTAAAATATAAACACTTTAGATGATTTTAATGATGTTTAGAGGCAAAAATGCCTATTATTTACATTTGTTGTACGTTTTAAAAATAAAAACACAACTTTAAAAACCTAAAATTCCCTTTGTAGATAGGGTGCAGACTTAAAATACAAAAGAGGATATTTGATATAATTTCCTAAAACTCTGATGCTTATACAATATTATTCACTTGAATCACGAATGTTTTCCCAATATTTGTGTTTGTAAACTTGCATATTTCCTTTCTATATTGGCTATTTGGTGCATTTAAAGTATGAAAAATCAGATAGTTAGTTTATTTTACTCAAATTAAATACAATTCTATATTCAGGTCATTTCTTTTAGATTTAGAAATGTAATATACAATTGTTTAGTGTTGACTATGATGTTTAAAAGTTTAAAAATTCAAAACCTAAACTTTGCAAAATAAAATTCCCGTTACAAATGTTGCATATCTCAGAAATTTGTTTTATCTTTGTAAAGTGAACGAAAAATGGGCATTTTTGCCTAAAAAATGACTTGATGAGTATATGAAAGACAGAATTAAGCACATCATGGAAGAGCAGCACATGAGTCAACAAGTGTTTGCTGATTTTATTGGTTTGTCACCCGCAACCCTGAGTAGTATCTTCAATGGAAGGACCCGCCCTACCCTTAATATCGTTGAGGCGATAAAAAATAAGATACCTTCTATCAGTACTGATTGGCTTCTGATGGGTGTCGGAGACATGTATATTAGCCCATCTACAGGGGATTCTACGGGTTCTGACCCTTCTCAACAGTCGTCTGTTGAACCGATGTTAGACTTCGATCAGTCCGTTTTGAACCCTTCCAGGACTCCAATTTCCCAGGGTGTACATAACACACTATTGGATAACAATCCTCAAATTATGAAAATTGTTGACAAAGAGCCTCGAAAAGTAACAGAAATAAGGGTCTATTACGACGATCAAACTTACGAGACATTTGTTCCGATGAAGTCTAAATGAGAACACATTTTTTGTGTTCTCGTTTTTTTTTAGTAATTTCGCAGCCAAATATTATAATAAGGTATATGAAAAAGTATATTCTTGACCTGACTGTAAAACAGGCAGAACGCATCAGTCCTAAACATGTCCTGCTTCGTTTGACAGGCAACAAACCACTTCCGGAGATGCTCCCAGGACAGTTTGTCGAGGTGCGTGTAGATGGTTCTGAAACCACATTCCTACGTCGTCCCATCTCCATTAATTACGTGGATAAGGTGAATAACGAATTGTGGCTTCTGGTTGCGATGGTAGGTGATGGTACTCGTCGACTGGGTGAGTTGAAGGTCGGTGATATCGTTAACTGTATATTACCATTGGGCAATGGTTTTACGATGCCACAGGAAGCCTCAGAGCGTATCCTGTTAGTAGGCGGAGGCGTGGGTGTAGCTCCCTTATTGTATATGGGAGCAGAGATGAAGAAAGCAGGTATTGAGCCTACATTCCTTTTAGGAGCCCGCACAAAAGCAGATTTATTGGAGATAGATCTGTTCCGTCAGTATGGATGTGTCTTCATCACAACGGAAGATGGTTCAGAGGGTGAGAAGGGTTTTGTTACCAATCATTCTGTATTGCAGAAGGAACATTTCGACCGTATAGCCACCTGTGGTCCCAAGCCCATGATGGTAGCTGTGGCTCGTTATGCCCATCAAGCTGATATTGAGTGTGAGGCATCCTTGGAGAATATGATGGCATGCGGCTTGGGAGCTTGTCTGTGTTGTGTGGAGAAGACCACGAAGGGCAACCTCTGTGTATGTAAGGAAGGACCAGTATTTAACGTAAAACAATTGTTATGGCAGATTTAAGCGTCAAGATAGGTCGTCTGTCCCTGAAGAATCCAGTGATGACGGCATCAGGAACTTTCGGGTATGGTCTGGAGTTTGCAGACTTCATTCCCTTAGATGGCTTAGGTGGTATTATAGTCAAAGGTACCACCTTGAATCCTCGTGAGGGCAATGACTATCCGCGTATGGCAGAGACTCCACAGGGAATGCTTAACTGTGTGGGACTTCAGAACAAGGGTGTTAACTATTTCTGTGAGCATATCTATCCGCAGATTAAGGATATCGATACGAATATGATTGTCAATGTCAGCGGTTCCTCTCCAGAAGACTATGCGGAGTGTGCTGCCCGTATTGATGCCTTGGAGAAGATTCCTGCCATCGAACTGAACATCTCATGTCCCAATGTGAAAGACGGAGGCATGGCTTTTGGAGTTACCTGTGCTGGGGCGGAGAGTGTGGTAAAGGCTGTTCGTGAACGTTATCACAAGACGCTGATCGTGAAACTATCGCCCAATGTGACGAATATTGCGGAGATAGCACGTGCCTGTGAGGCACAGGGAGCCGACAGTGTCTCTTTGATTAATACGTTAATGGGTATGGCGATTGATATTGAGAAGCGTCGTACTGTTTTGAGTATTAATACAGGTGGACTCAGCGGTCCTGCCGTCAAACCTGTTGCTTTGCGGATGGTATGGCAAGTGGCAAAGGCCGTTAAGATACCTGTTGTCGGCTTAGGCGGTATCATGAATGCGAAGGATGCCATTGAGTTCTTTATGGCAGGAGCCACAGCGATAGAGATAGGAACGGCGAACTTTATCGACCCTGCTGTCACTATCAAGGTGCGTGATGGTATCAACGACTGGTTGGATCAGCATGGCTGTCATTCTGTATCGGAGATAGTAGGCTGTATTTAAGTCAGGATTTTGTGTTGTAATCAAAAACTTGAGGGCAACCAGACGGCTGCCCTCAACCAACACAAAAACTAAACTAGACTTAACTAAAAGCATATTGGAGAATTTCTCAACCCCCTCAATTGCAAATGCAAAGATAGTATAATTATTTTAATCGGCAAGACATTTTATCGATTTTTTTGCAAATTTGATACAAAAAAATCATTTCACAGTTTTGTACAGCAAATAATAGTCCAAAATAGTCATTGCCGCCATTGCTTCCACAACAGGTACTGCCCGAGGTAAGACACAGGGGTCATGTCGTCCTTTAGCCGTGAGTTTTGTAGGGTTGCCATCAATATCTACAGTGCTTTGCTCACGGAGTAGGGTAGCCACAGGCTTGAAAGCCACGCGGAAATAGATATCCTCACCGTTACTGATGCCTCCTTGGATGCCTCCGCTATGGTTGGTCTGTGTCCTTATCTTACCATAGTCATTGACAAAGACATCGTTCTGTTCAGAGCCTCTTCCTGCTGCTCCGTCGAAGCCTTCACCATATTCAAAGCCTTTTACCGCATTAATACTCAGCATAGCAGCCCCCAAGGCAGCATGTAACTTGCCGAATTCCGGCTCACCCATTCCAGCAGGACAGCCTTTCACCACACAAGTGATGACACCACCGATAGTATCCCCTTCTGCTTTTACCTGTGTAATCAGTTGTACCATCTCGGCAGCCTTTATGGGATCAGGACAGCGTACAATGTTTGTCTCTGTCAGGGAGAGGTCGTATTTTCTGTAGTCACGGTCCAGACAGATATCTCCGACCTGTGAGGTATAGGCCTTTACCTGTATGTTCAGTTGGCGTAAAGCCAGTTTGGCAAGTGCGCCAGCAACCACACGACTGATAGTGATACGTGCAGAAGACCTGCCGCCACCCCGATAATCACGGTTCCCGTATTTGTTATAATAGGTATAGTCGGCATGAGAAGGACGGAACATCTGGCGCATATTCTCATAGTCCTGTGAGTGCTGGTTCGTATTCCTCACGATGAAACCGATGGGGCATCCTGTGGTACGTCCCTCAAACACGCCACTCAGCAGTTCCACTACGTCGCCCTCTTGTCTGGAAGTTGTGATACTGCTTTGTCCAGGGCGACGGCGATTCAGTTCACTTTGGATGAAGTCCAAGTCGACTTCAATGCCAACGGGCATACCGTCCACGACACCACCGATAGCCTCACCGTGGCTCTCTCCGAATGTCGTCAGCGTGAATATGTTACCAAATGTGTTCAACTCAACTTTAAACTATAAACTTTCAACTATCAGCTTTCAACTCTCAATGGCAGTGTCCGCAGTCGCAGCCATCATGATGATGACCGTCACAGTCTCCATCGCAGTCATGGCATCCGCAACCGCAACCGCCACTCATCCGGTTAATCATACCTTGGATCTCCTCGTTTGTTGCCTCACGGTTCTCCAGTACTTTTCCTTCAAAGTGCAAGGTCTCGCCGGCAAGTGGGTGGTTCAGGTCTACCTTCACCTTCTCTTCTCCTATCTCCACGATTCTGCCATAGAAGCGGTTGCCGTCCTCGTTTTGCAAGGGAACGACGGCATCTATATAGATATGCTCGTGGTCGAAATGGCCGTTGATGCTGAACACCTCACGGTCTAAGTCAATCACATGCGTTTCATCATAGTCACCGTATGCCTCTTCTTTATCAAGAGAGAAATCAAACGTCTCGTCTTTCTGCAGGTTGACGATATTCTTCTCAAAGGCATCCAGAGCGATGCCGAAACCGCTGATGAAGTGGAATGGCTGTTCTTCCGTAGCCTCTTCCATCATCTCCTTACCATTGTCTTCGTCCACATAGAGGCGGTAACTCACAGCAATGTATTTGTTAGATGTATTGCTCATAATCTCTACTTTTTCCTATTTTGGTTGCGAAGGTACGAATAAATTTTCAAATAGGCAAGAATTCTTTGATAGAAGTCAAGATTTTGGGGTGTTTGCGCACACAGAAGGTTAAAATCTTTGGTTTGTATCAGATTTTGCCGTACCTTTGCACTCGACAATGAGAGTCAAGTGCGATTGCGAGCTGCGGCTCAGCATAGCTCGAGCGAGCTCAGCTCTGCGTTCACTTTGCATCGCAATTGTCATCGTCAATCAGTTAGAGAACTGAGCGATTAAGGTTAAGCCCCGTATATAAATAAGGTAAACACAGGCACAAGGGGCATATGTATAATTAAAAGAAAAGAAAGGGTAACGAAAATGAAAAGATTGTTTTTAACAGTAGTTGCAATGTTGAGTATGACACTCACATTTGCTGAGAATGAGAACATGAACAGCGTAAACAATGCTGAGGCTTACAATCTGAGTGTGAACATCGATCGCCTTAGTAAAGCTCTGGGTCTTGAGGATGACTTGAAGGAGGCTGTGGCTGAGATTCACAAGACTTTCTGCGCCGAGTTGGTATTCGCCACTCAGTATGACAAGGAGGAGCGTGACGCTCGTGTTGACGCAGCCATCAAGAAGGATCTGGGTTACATGAACTACCTTCTCAATCCTGAGCAGTACAAGAAGTACGTGATGCTGCTGAATGCTACCATGAGCAATCGTGGTCTGAAGTAATTTACACAGAGTAATAAACCAATAGAACACCATCCTCCATTAGGATGGTGTTTTTTTTGTCTAAAATTTGGAGATTATCTTAATAATTACTATCTTCGCACACAGAAACTAAAAACAAAGGAATATGAAAAGCGTAAAAGTTATTTTATTGTCTGTCGTCGCATTGTTGTTAGTCAGTTGCGGCACAACATCCACAGTGCCCATCACAGGGCGTAAACAGAACCTGTTGGTTAGTGACGAGCAAGTGCTCAGCCTGAGCAATCAGCAGTATCAGGAGTACATGAAGACGGCTAAGGCTTCCACTAATGCAGCTAACACCGCGATGGTGAAACGGGTAGGGCAGAAGCTCGCCAATGCCGTAGTGAGTTATCTGAATGCCAACGGCTTGGGCGCAGAGGTCTCACAGTATAAGTGGGAGTTCAATCTCGTGCAGGACAAACAGGTGAATGCTTTCTGTATGCCTGGAGGTAAGATCGTGGTGTATGAGGGTATCCTTCCAGTGACACAGGATGAGGCTTCCCTTGCCATCGTATTAGGACATGAGATAGCCCATGCGGTGGCGAAGCACTCTGCGGAGCGACTGAGTAATGCCTACAAGCAGCAGTATGGTATGCAGATCATCGGTGCCGTGGCTCAGGGTGCTGGTGTCAGTACGGGGCTGGCTCAGTTGGGAACACAGGTGTTAGGCGTAGGTGCCCAGGCTTGGTCGTCAGGTTTCTCCCGTAAACAGGAGAGTGAGGCAGACCACATGGGACTAATCTTCGCTGCGATGGCAGGCTATGACCCACAGGTCGCTGTGAATTTCTGGCAGCGTATGTCATCGGCAACAGGTGGCGGCTCTTCTTCTATCTTCAGCGATCACCCCACGGATGCCACTCGTATCCAACAGATTCAGGGTTGGTTGCCTGAGGCAAAGAAGTATTATAAACCAACGGCTTCTGTCAGCAGCAAGTCTTCTGTTAAGAGTTCGGGCAAGACCATTAAGATTTCCTCAAAGAAGAATAAGAAAAAATAATATCAACAATGAAGAAAACGCTATTACTCTTGTCTGCGACTTTTGCCCTTACAGCAACGGCTCAGACTGCTGGCGGCGGCATCTCTGCGCAGATGCTCCAACAGATGGAACACCAGTATGCTGCACAACCGGCTCATAAGGCGTTGCGTAATGCACTTGCCTCAAATGCCATTGACAACCTGGCGAAGAATCAGGCGAATGCAGGTGAGCTGGATACTTACTTTGGTATCGAGACGAAGAAACAGTCCATTCACGACCAACAGTCGAGTGGTCGCTGTTGGATGTTCAGTGGACTGAATGTGCTGCGTGCCAATTTCGCCCAACGTACAGACTCGCTGACAGTGGAGTTCTCGCAGGCTTACTTGTTCTTCTACGACCAGTTGGAGAAAGCGAACCTCTTCCTGCAAGGGGTTATTGATACGGCTAAGGAACCCATAGACGCCCAGCGTGTACAGTTCTTCTTTAAGTCTCCGATAGGCGATGGCGGTACTTTCTGTGGTGTTGCCGACTTAGCGGAGAAATACGGACTGGTGCCGATGGCGATACAGCCGGAGACGTTCTCGGCAGATAATACCTCGCGGATGGCTGCACTCATCAAGTCAAAACTGCGTGAGTATGGACTGCAACTGCGGAAGATGGTGGCTGATGGCAAGAAGGCGGCAGATATCCAGCGGACTAAAGAAGAGGCTTTGTCACAGATATACGGTATGTTAGTGATGACATTGGGAGAACCTGTGAAGGAGTTTACCTATGCTTTCCGCAACAAAGACGGCAAGCAGTTGACACAGGCGAAGCGCTATACGCCGAAATCGTTCTATGACGAAGTGGTGGGCGGACCTGTCAACGGCACGTTTATCATGGTGATGAACGACCCGCGTCGTCCGTATTATAAGACGTTCGAAGTGGAGTATGATCGTCATACCTATGACGGACATAACTGGAAATATCTGAACCTGCCGATGGATGACATCGAGCAGCTTGCCATCGCCTCGTTGAAAGATGGCAGGAAGCTCTATTCCAGCTATGATGTGGGCAAGCAACTCGATCGCAAACGCGGTTATGCCGACACGGAGAATTTTGATTATTCATCCTTGTTTGATACTTCTTTCGGCATGACGAAGGCAGAGCGTATCAGTACGTTCGATAGTGGTTCCACTCATGCGATGACACTGACGGCTGTTGATCTTGACGCAAACGGTAAGGCGACAAAGTGGAAAGTGGAGAACTCATGGGGTGCCTCGTGGGGACAACAAGGTTGTCTGATCATGACTGACCGCTGGTTCCGTGAGTATATGTTCCGCCTTGTCGTCAACAAGAAATACGTCTCCGAAAAGCTCCTGAAGGACTATGATCAGAAGCCTGTGATGGTTATGCCCGAGGACCCGCTGTTCCAGGAAGACCATTAATGGATGAAACGACTGATTATTGTTCTTTGTCTCATAGCCCTGTTGCCTGTAGGTAGCAGGGCGCAGGAGGATGAGGATATCTATGCCACGCAGGATCTCAACGAAGTAGTGATTCTGGCAGACGGTCAGACTTTTGAGGAATACTTGGTGAAGCAGGTGCTGGAGAATGCCAAACCGCTGAAGAAACGCGTACAAACCCTGAACTACTCTGTTACATGTAAACTATACAAGGACTTGGACCTGAAGCAGATGTCCAAGCGGCGTACTATTACCTTTGCAGCCCGACTTGCAGGCTATGGGAAGATATTGTCGGCGCTTATGGAACATAAGGTCTTTGGTATCACGATGGCTGAGGATATCTCGTTTAACAAAGGCAGGATAAAGACATCCAATGTGCGTATGGTAGAGATGAAGCAAGAGCTGACTCCCAAGCAGATAAGGTCTTTCCTGAAACACGATGGCATCATGAGTTTCAACGTATATGACAAGTTCTATGAGAAGGTACGCGACAAGGCAAAGGAACTGAAGAAGAAATACCGTAAGAAGAAGGAAACGGGGATGAAATACATAGGCAGTTACACCGCAGGCAATAGGACCATATATCGGGTGAGACTGGACAACATGCAGATACATATCGTTGATGACTGCTGGCAGATTAAGATGATAGATTATACGGAGGGACAGAACAGGATGCATTTTGAATTCAGTGAGATAAGACCAGACCTGTTCCTGCTCTCAAAGGGCAATGCCAAGATATATCCAGATCGGAAGAAATGGCCTAACGGCTATATCTCCATGCAATTGGGATATACGTACAAGTAATCTTTTCCCAAACTTCACAAACTTTATATACATTTGCGAAAACACCTAACAACCTAACACAACAGGTCTCAAACCACGATGTACAAGGCGATTGCGGTACATTGTGTTAGGTTGTTAGGTGTTTTTTAAAAAAGACGGTTCTGCGTCAATTTGGGTGATAATTATATGTGCATTTAGTGTTCGCATATAGTAGTTTAGCTCTGAAGACATGCGCCTTGGCCCTATTGTACATTT
>CACXQL010000023.1 GCA_902769805.1 uncultured Prevotellaceae bacterium | reverse complement strand
CTACAACTTTAATTTGTTAACTAATGTGTTGATTGTCAGATAGATAGTTAAACTTTGTAATATTTGCTCACCACCCAAATTGACGCAGAACCGAAATTCTGAAAAAATCTTCAGAATAATAAAGCCTCGCTCGGAGTAAGTAGCCTCTTTTCGACTCGTTTGTGGCTTACTTTCGATGCGTTTGAAGGCTCCATTCACCCCGTTTGGAGCCTTCAAACAATTCCTTTCTGAGATTCTAAGATTTGAGACTATTAAGGTGGATTATCTTACTTCTTCAAAATGATATTGATGGTGGACTGCACATCATTCACATCAATAACACCATCACCATCCACGTCAGCAGCTGCTTTTATGAAGTTGGCAACAGGTTTGTCCAAAATATAATTAATAATAGATGTCACGTCATTTACATCGATAGCTCCGTCACCATCAGCATCACCGATCTCCACAATCTCCTTGAAATCCTTCCAATAGTCCGCTGCCTGATATGCTGCTTTACTGCCACAAGGCACACAAAGAATAGTATTGGCTCGATAGGAGGAGAAAGTGTATGAATCAATAGTTAGTGGAGTTTCTATCTTAACGGTTACCGAAGTCAGTCCGGTACAATCATAGAACGCACCAGAGCCAATGCTCCTCACACTGTTTGGAATAGTTACTGTGGTCAGACCTATGCAACCCCAGAACGCATTGCCATCAATACTCGTCACGCTGTTGGGGATGGTGATAGAGGTAAGACTAGAGCAGCCGGAGAAAGCATAAATACCAATGCTCGTCACGCTATTGGGGATGGTGACAGAGGTAAGGCCAGAGCAACCAAAGAAAGCATAGCGAATACCCGTCACGCCATCAGGAATAACCAAGTTTGTGATTTCCGTATTTTCATTATTATAAAGATGATGAGCATAAGATAATGGATTGGCTGTATTATCACAGAAAGAGATGCCGCACCACGCAGCAATGTCAGAAACAATCACTTTTTGTAGGCCAGAGCAACCAAAGAAAGCAAAACCGTCAATACTCGTCACGCTGTTTGGGATGGTGATGGACTCAAGGCCAGAGCAATTATAGAAAGCATAAACGTCAATACTTGTCACACTGTTGGGGATAACGGTATTCTTACAACCAGCAATCAAAGTGTTACTGGCTGTTACAATAATAGCATTGCAATTGTCTCGTGAATCATACTTTGTATTCCCTGATCCTACCTCTATAGACTCAAGACCAGAGCAATTATAGAAAGCATAACTGCCAATACTCGTCACGCTGTTTGGGATGGTGATGGACTCAAGGCCAGAGCAACCATGGAAAGCACGAGCACCAATACTTGTCACGCTGTTAGGAATCGTTACCGAGGTCAGACCACTGCAGCCATAGAATGCATCCCTGTCTATATCCGTCACGCTGTTAGGAATCTCTATGGAGGTCAGACCTGTGCAATCACGGAACACACCTTGCATCATACTCGTCACGCTGTTAGAAATCGTGATGGAGGTTAGACCACTGCAACCTGCGAATGCATTGCCACCAATACTCGTCACATTATAGGTTACACCATTGTAAGTGACTGACTTTGGGATAACGACATTACCTGTGTATTCATTAGAATAAGAATTGTAAGAATCACCTTTAAAGCTGACTGCTACTTCTGTATCACTTGTTTTCAGATAGTAAATAGTGACACCAGCGGTGTTTTTCGCTTCAAAATCATGGGCAAAAGCCGTTATTCCCATCATGCTCATGAGAACGGTGAGCAATAATGATAATAGTAGTTGCTTCATAGTTTGTATTATTAATGTTTGATTGTATATAAAAAGAAAACGTGGACAATTTACTTCGTCTACGTCATCTGAGGTATCGGCAAACACCTATGTTTCTTAAACGAGTAAAAGCCCACGCCTTGCAGCGCGAACTCCCAACTTTCGTTCTTGAAACAATCATTTGAAATTTTGCCGATTTCCAGATGACAAGAATTAAAAGTGGATGTTCTATCCTATATGTCCGTGTAAGTTATCTTAGCCCATAGGCAATTTGAGTATTTAATTAGTTTGACATTATTTTACCTCTCCAATAAAGAATTGGATGGCTTTCTTTAATGGTGATATCTCATTATTTAGAATCCATAAGATTTGTGCGGCATCAACATCAAAATAATGATGTGCTATAAAGTCCCTCATACCTTTTACATTTTTCCAAGGTATAGAAGGATATGTAGGTAAAAGTAATCCCTCTGTTGTTTTATCCAGATTCTTGAGACTTTCTCCAATCGCAATTAATAACATGCACGTGGCATCTAAAAGTACCATTCCTGACGAGGAACTAAGGAAATCATCTATAGAGTGAACATCTTTTGTTCGCTCTTCAAGCCTCTCAATAGCAGACAGAATATCTTCAAGGATATCCAGTGCAATACCTTTTTTCTCAGAAGATAAAGATTCCATCCTTCATAATACGTTTTTTCAGACGAGGATTCAAGTTCTGATGATTGCGGACAAGATCAACAGAAGTGCCTGTTTTACTTTCCAGAAAATCTTTGGCATCCATCAAAAGGAAAGGATTTGCAGTCTCAGTGTCCACAAACAGATCAATATCGCTATTGTCTGATTGTTCATCTCTTGCCGTTGATCCAAATATAGACATAGACGTAATACCATACTTTTCTTTAAGTATGTTCATATACTTCTTTAGGAGTTTGATGCATTCGTCTTTCGTCATAATATTCTTTTGTTTTTGCAAAGATAAAGATTATTTCTGAAAGTCACAAATAATTCAGAAGAAAAATGAAAGGTGAGAAACGATGCTTTGGTATTGATATACATTATTAATTTTTATATGCGAGAAACTTTTTCATGAAAAGATGATGTTGTATGGTTGTTTTTTTGTAATTTTGCAGTCCAATTCGAGAATTATATAACGTTATATTTTATGGCAGATACAAAGAAAATTAAGACAGCACTCGTTTCTGTATTTCACAAGGACGGGTTGGAAGAGTTGTTGAAGAAGCTGAATGACGAGGGCGTGAAGTTCTTGTCCACAGGTGGTACTCAGTCATTTATTGAGAGTCTCGGCTACGCATGTGAGAAGGTGGAGAACGTGACAACGTATCCCTCTATCCTTGGTGGTCGTGTGAAGACCTTGCATCCGAAAGTGTTCGGAGGTATCTTAGGTCGTCGTGAGAATGAAGGTGACCGTGAGCAGATGGCTCAGTATGAGATTCCTGAGATCGACTTGGTTATCGTTGACCTCTATCCTTTTGAGCAGACGGTAGCAAGTGGTGCCTCTGAGGAAGATATCATCGAGAAGATTGATATCGGCGGCATCTCACTGATCCGTGCAGGAGCAAAGAACTTCAATGATGTCGTCATCGTGCCCTCAAAGGCAGAATACGGCATGTTGCTGGACATCCTGAACAAGCAGGGTGCAGAGACTACGAAGGCTCAGCGTCGTGAGTTCGCTACTCGTGCCTTTGGTGTCAGCAGTCATTATGACACAGCTATTCATAGTTGGTTTGAGAATTGAAAATTGAAAATTGAGAATTGAAAATTGAAAGTTAAGAAAGATGGGATTTTTTAGTTTTGTCCAGGAGATAGCCATGGACCTTGGAACGGCTAACACAATCATTATCAGCGATGACAAGATTGTGGTGGATGAGCCGTCAGTAGTAGCCCTCGACCGCCGCACCGATAAGATGATTGCTGTGGGTAACGAGGCAAAGATGATGTATGAGAAGACACATGATAATATCCGTACCATCCGTCCGTTGCGTGACGGTGTGATTGCCGACTTCTCGGCTTGTGAGCAGATGATGCGCGGACTGATCAAGATGGTACATACAGGCAGTCGGCTGTTCTCTCCTTCTCTCCGTATGGTGATCGGTGTGCCTTCAGGTTCTACCGAGGTAGAGCTTCGTGCCGTACGCGACTCTGCCGAGCATGCCGACGGACGTGATGTGTATCTGTTGTTTGAGCCCATGGCTGCTGCTATCGGTATCGGTATTGACGTAGAGGCTCCGGAAGGTAATATGATTGTTGATATCGGTGGCGGTACGACAGAGATAGCCGTTATCTCATTGGGCGGTATCGTTTCCAATAACTCTATCAAGGTCGCCGGTGACGACTTGACGGCAGACATTCAGGAGTATATGGCGCGCCAGCATAATGTGAAAGTGAGTGAGCGTATGGCTGAGCGCATCAAGATCAATGTAGGTTCGTCCTTGACAGATCTGGGCGATGAAGCCCCCGAGGATTATGTTGTACACGGACCGAACCGTATCACGGCTATGCCGATGGAGGTCCCTGTATGTTATCAGGAGATTGCCCATTGTATCGACAAGACAGTGGCACGTATTGAGTCTGCCGTACTCTCGGCACTGGAGAATACGCCTCCTGAGTTGTATGCTGATATCGTGAAGAATGGTATCTGGCTCACTGGTGGAGGTGCGCTGTTGCGTGGTCTGGACAAGCGTCTGACGGATAAGATCAATATCCAGTTTCATATCGCAGAAGACCCATTGCACTGTGTTGCCAAGGGAGCAGGCGTCGCACTGAAGAATGTGGACCGCTTCTCCTTCTTGATGCGCTAACCAAGCATTGAGCATGATGTAAGATGCAGAACCTGCTGGAGTTCCTACAGAAATACCATCACTGGTTTCTCTTTGTCCTTTTAGAGATCATCAGCCTGATATTGTTGTTCCAATTCAACAGCTATCAAGGCAGTGTGTGGTTCTCGTCTGCCAATGCGGCTGTCGGAAAGGTCAACGAGGGGAGGGCAGAGGTGGAGTCCTATTTCTCGCTCTCTAAGGTAAACAAGGACCTGACGCTCCGTAACTTCTACCTGGAGCGGCAGTTGTCCCAGCTGCGTCGTCTTTATGGCGAGCTGACCAGTGACACCACGGAGTTGGAGCGGAGGGGACTTCAGTTCCTGCAGCAGTATAAGATCGTGCCGGCAAAGGTCGTGACGAATGAGCTGAATAAGTCCGATAACCTGATGACCATCAATTGCGGTGCGGCAGACGGTGTCGGCGTGGGCATGGGTGTCGCCTGTGGACAAGGAGTCGTGGGTGTGACCTATCTGGTGTCAGACCACTATACCGTCGTCATCCCTGTCCTGAATACCGCCACACGTATCAGCTGTGCCATCCGCGGACATGACTATTTCGGTGTGTTACGCTGGGATGGTAAGGATGCCGGCGTCGCCTATCTGGAGGATATCCCCCGTCATGCCCGTTTCAAGCGCGGTGACTGGGTGGAGACCAATGGTTACTCTTCCATCTTCCCGCCAGGAGTCCTTGTGGGCAAGATAGAGACGGTCTATAACTCAATTGACGGACTGTCCTATCGGGTGAAGGTACGCTTGTCGACAGATTTCGGTCGACTGCGTGATGTGGTAGTTATTAACGATCAGTCCATTGCGGAGCGTACGCGGCTGTTGCAGTCTGCACGCGACTCACTGAGACTGAATGTCAAGGAATAGATCATCGTTGGAGATGTCAGTAGACTTTTTGAAACGGTTAGGGTTGTTCGTCGTCTTTGTGTTGGCACAGACGATGGTGCTGGGGCGTATTCACCTGTTTGGCTATGCCACCCCCCTGGTCTATGTCTATTTCGTGTCTATGTTCCCACGCAGTTATCCCAAGTGGTCGATACTGTTGTGGAGCTTTGTCATGGGACTGACTATCGATGTCTTCTCCAACACTCCAGGTGTGGCAGCGGCATCGCTGACGCTGTTAGGTGTCGTCCAGCCATATCTCTTCGAGTTGTTCGTCCCACGTGACTCCTTCGACGAACTTCGTCCGTCCATAAAGACAATCGGTATGATGAAGTACCTGTACTATATCATCATCCTGGTTGTGCTCTACTGTCTGGTATTCTTCACCTTGGAGACTTTCAGTTTCTTCGACCTGGTGGAGTGGCTGCAATGCGTAGGAGGCAGTGCTGTCATCACCTTGGTGCTGATATTGACTTTTGAGAGTGTTGCAAGCAGACAAGGATGAAGGACTTCGAACTCGACAACAGGCGTTATGTGATAGGCGGAGTGGCGGTATTCATCGTCGTGGTCTATATCATCCGGCTCTTCACCCTGCAGATCATGAGTGACGACTACAAGAAGAACGCTGACTCCAATGCCTTCCTCAAGAAGATAGAGTATCCGTCACGTGGCGTGATCACCGACCGTCGTGGCAAACTGCTTGTCTATAATCAGCCCGCCTATGATATCATGGTGATCATCAGCGAGGCGAAAGACCGTCTGGATACCCTTGAGTTCTGTCAGGCACTGAATATCACCCGTGAGGAGTTCGACAGGCGCATGGCGGATATCAAGGACCGTTCGAAGAACCTCGGCTACAGTCCTTTCACCCAACAGATGTTCATGAGTCAGATGTCTGACAAGGACTTCTCCGTCTTTCAGGAGAAGATGTTCCGTTTCCCGGGCTTCTATGTGCAGCGTCGCAGCATCCGCCAATACCAGTATCCCTATGCCGCCCATGTCTTAGGTGATGTGGCGGAGGTGTCCCCCTCGGACATTGAGGAGGATGACTACTATATCCCAGGTGACTATATCGGGAAACTCGGGGTGGAGCGCAGCTATGAGAAACAGCTGCGTGGAGAGAAGGGAATGCAGATATTACTGCGTGATGCCCATGGACGTATTCAGGGACGCTATCAGGACGGAGCCTTCGACCGTCGTCCTGTGCCAGGCAAGAACCTCACCCTGTCGATAGACATGGAGTTGCAGGAACTGGGTGAGCGTCTGATGGAGGGTAAGATCGGCAGTATCGTAGCTATCGAGCCGTCAACGGGCGAGGTGCTCTGTATGGTATCCTCTCCGTCGTATGACCCGCGTATGATGGTGGGACGCGCCCGTTCGAAGAATCATCGTCTGCTGAGTCAGAATATCTGGAAGCCTTTGCTGAACCGTAGCATCATGGGACAGTATCCTCCCGGCTCCACTTTCAAGACGACACAAGGACTGACCTTCATGAGTGAGGGCATCCTTCATCCCACACAGACCGCCTATCCCTGTGCACATGGCTTTAACTTCAGGGGCTTGCATGTCGGTTGTCACGGTCATGCCGCCCCGCTGTCGTTGGTGCCAGCTCTCTCCACCTCCTGTAACGGTTATTTCTGCTGGGGACTCTATTATATGATCAACCAGCATATCTCGAAGTACGGGAGTGTGCAGAATGCCCTCAACAAATGGCGTGACTATATGGTGTCGATGGGTTTTGGCTACCGCCTGGGTGTTGACCTGCCTGGTGAGAAACGCGGACTGATACCTAATGCGGAGTTCTACGACCATGCCTATAAGGGCTCATGGAACGGACTGACCATCATCTCTATCGCCATCGGACAGGGTGAGGTGAACGCGACACCCCTTCAGATAGCGAACTTAGGTGCTACCATCGCCAACAGAGGATGGTTCATCACACCGCATGTCGTCAAGAAGATACAGGGGGAGAAACTGGATACCCTCTATACGAAGCACCGTCAGACGATGGCAAAGCGTGAGGCTTACGATTATGTCGTTGCTGGTATGCGCGCCTCAGCGATGGGTGGTACCTGTCATGAGTTGGCGAAATACGATTTTGTCGCCTGTGGAAAGACAGGTACGGCACAGAACCGTGGTCACGACCACTCTGTGTTTATGGGTTTTGCTCCAAAGGACAATCCGAAGATTGCCGTTGCCGTCTATGTGGAGAACGGCGGATGGGGTGCCACTTATGGTGTTCCTATCGGTGGATTGATCATGGAGAAGTTTATTAACGGGAAACTCTCGGAGGCTTCAGAGCGTAAAGCCACTGAGTTCCAACATCGGCATATATCCTATGGCAGCACCGTCAGGTAGACAGACAAGCGTATTACGCTCCATTGACTGGTGGACGATATTGATATATATCGCCCTGTTGTCGTTTGGCTGGATTAGTGTCTGTGGTGCCAGCTATTCCTATGGTGATACGGATATCTTCAGCCTTGACACTCGTTCCGGTATGCAGATTATCTGGATTGGTACGTCTATTGTACTGGGCTTTACTATCCTGATGTCGGACGACCGTTTCTATGATACCTTTGCCTTTATCATCTATGGTCTGTTGCTACTGCTGTTGTTTGTGACGATCTTTAATCCGCACAGTATCAAGGGATCAAGGTCTTGGCTGGTATTGGGACCGTTGCGCATACAACCGGCAGAGTTTGCGAAGTTCGCCACAGCCCTTGCCTTGGCGAAATTCATGTCGACCTATGGTTATAATATCCATCAGTGGAAGCATTTCGCAGGGACCCTTGTCATCATCCTGTTGCCGATGATCTTCATCGTGCTGCAGCGTGAGACAGGATCCGCACTGGTCTATTTCGCCTTCTTCCTGATGTTCTACAGGGAAGGCATGCCCGGCTCCATCCTGTTTACGGGTGTTGCCATGGTGATCTATTTCGTGGTGGGCATCCGTTACGCGGAAGTATATATGGGTGACTCTCCTGCCTCGGTGGGTAAGTTCACCGTGCTTCTGCTGATACAGTTGTTCTCTGCCGGAATGGTATGGACGTACGGTAAAGACAAGAAACTGGCATGGCGGATAGGACTCACATGTCTGGGGGTGACACTCTTCTCTCTGTTATTACTGAAGCTGTCTTTCAACATCGTCTATATCCAGCTTGCCATGACGGCAGTCCTGATCTTGTATCTGGTATGGATAGGGGTAGGGAAACGTATACGCAACTACTATTTCATCGCTTTGTTTGCGCTGGGCTCGGTAGGTTTCTTCTATGGTGCCGACTTTATCCTGAATCATGTGATGGAGCCTCACCAGCGTACACGTATCAATGTGCTGTTAGGTCTGGAGGAAGACTTGCGCGGTGCCGGCTATAATGTGCATCAGAGTGAGATAGCCATCGGCTCTGGCGGTATTGAAGGAAAGGGATTCCTGAACGGTACACAGACGAAGTTGAAGTTCGTGCCGGAGCAGGATACAGACTTTATCTTCTGTACGGTAGGTGAGGAGGAAGGCTTCTTAGGCTCTGCAGGTGTGCTGTTGCTGTTTCTTGCGTTGATACTCCGTCTGATATATCTGTCCGAGCGACAATCGTTCCATTTCGGACGTGTCTATGGCTATTGTGTGGTGAGTATCTTCCTGTTCCATGTGTTTATCAACGTGGGTATGGTACTGGGACTGACTCCTGTGATTGGCATTCCCTTGCCGTTCTTCAGCTATGGAGGTTCCTCTTTGTGGGGCTTCACGCTGTTGTTGTTTATCTTCCTTCGTATAGACGCGAGCCGTAGCCTGATCAGGTCCTGATATCTATTGTCTGTTCAGTATCATGCCGATATCGGTAACGCCAGGTAATATCTCCCTCTTCATGTCATGGCGGATGGTGATACTGAGGGAGTCCCCTTTATATAACGTCAGTGTGGTGAGAGGAAAGACATACTGGTAATGGCTGACACCTTTGCCTTTCACGACACCGTCCTCTCCAATCAGACTACAGTTCAGTGTGTCACTCTTCATCTCCAGTGAGGGGAAGACGGTCTGGTCGATGATGAGTGTAAGACCCATGAAGGGATATGTGTTATCAATGCGTATGCCTAACTCCTCGGAATACTGCCCGTCCTGTTTGACAGGAGGAACGGTGAACAGGAGGTTGTCGTTCTTCTCCCAACCACTGGCAGGCACATGCCTGTAACGACTGTAAACGGTACTGTCGTTACAGGCGACAAGCAGGAGGGCAAGTCCTATATAATATAATAAGGTGTGCCTTCTCATTACGTTGTTAGCTATTGGCTGTCGGAGTTGCCGGCTTCTGACCCTTTCCGTTTACGGGCTTCTTGTGCTTCTTCTTTTTCTTCTTTGCCCTGTCGAAGCGGTTGATATTCTCCTGTGTGGCAAGGTCGAGGGGACGCTGAGGCTCCTGTTTCCTACCATCTTCCTGCAGTGACAGGGGCTTCTCGCCCTTCTTGTTCATCTCGATAACCTCTTTCGCCCGTTCTGCCGTGATGGTCTCTAAGTTTGCGGCGATATTCTTGTCGGTAGAGTAGGAGATGAGTCCTGCCAGGATGTCTGCCTTGAAATAGTGGTAGTCGGCATCCTGCGTCTGGAGGATGACATCCTTCGAAGGCAGCTTACGTCCAGCCTCTACATAGTCGTCTACCTCATAGTTCAGGCAACATTTCAGCTTGGCACACATACCTGCCAACTTCTGGGGATTGAGGGAGATATCCTGGAAGCGGGCGGCACCTGTTCCCACGCTCACGAAGTTCTTCATCCACGTGGCACAGCATAGTTCGCGTCCGCAGGGTCCTGTGCCTCCGATACGTCCTGCCTCCTGACGGGCACCAATCTGTTTCATCTCGATACGCACATGGAAAGCTACGGCGAGGTCCTTGATGAGTTGGCGGAAGTCGACACGCTCGTCAGCGATATAGTAGAAGATAGCCTTGTTGCCGTCACCCTGGTACTCCACGTCACCGATCTTCATCTTCAGTCCTAATCCCTTGGCTATCTGCCGGCTCTCTATCATCGTACTGTGCTCACGACGCTTTGCCTCATGGAACTTCTCCATGTCGACAGGACGTGCGATACGGTAGATGCGCTTGATGTCGTCGGCACTCTTCAGGTTGGCTTTCTTGACCTGTAGCTTTACCAGTCGTCCCGTGAGGGTCACCACACCGATGTCATGACCAGGGTTGGCTTCCACGGCGACGATGTCGCCTTTCTTCAGGTCGAGGTTATTCACATTATGATAGTAGCCCTTGCGAGTGTGCTTGAACTGTACTTCCACCAGGTCTGTCGTGTCCGTATTGCCTGGTACGTCGGCAAGCCAGTCGTAGGTGTTCAACTGTCTGTCCTGTCGTCCCACTGCTTGATGGCAGAGTCCGCGGTCACAACCGATCTTCGTCATGAGGTCTTTTGCTTTTTCCATATATCTTTCTTTATTTCTGAATCAATAGTACAATCATTTGAAGCGCCATGTCGAAGAACACAATCTTCGCATTGGCATTCTGTCCGATGTCACGAATCGCCTTGTTGGCAAGCTCGCTGATGGGTATGATGTTCGCCTCGTTGATGAAACGGGCGAAGTTATTGGCAAACTCCTCTTCCCTTTCCGACATGTAGCAGAGCTCCGGGTTCTGGAAGTTATGCATGAAGTTCTCGCGGATGAGGTGCAGGAAATAATTGAGGAACCGTTTCTGTTTCTCACGCCCTAAGGTCGCCAAGCGCTCACTCCATCCTTTCAGCTCTTTGACATTCCGTTTGTAGGCAAGGCGCATCAGGGTCTGGAACATATCGAGGAACAGCTCGTTCTCGGAGTCGGTACTCAGCATCTCCAAGGCTTTCAACCAACTGCCGTTAGCCATACGAGCCACACGCTGTGCGTTCTCCTCGGTGAGTCCTCGCCGGCTGATGAGTGCCTCGCGGATATCCTCGTCGGCAATACGCTTGATGTCCAGGCGCTGCACACGACTGCGGATGGTCTCCAGGAGTCTCTCCGGTTCCTCGCATACCAGGAGGAAGATCGTCTGCTGGGGCGGTTCTTCCAAGAGCTTCAGTATCTTATTGGCGCACTCGATATTCATGCGCTCAGGCAACCAGATGAGGCTGACCTTATAGCCTCCCTGACTGGACTTCAGTGACAGCTTGCGTGTCAGAGCATCACTCTCACCGGCAGTGATAATTGCCTGCTGGTTCTCACCACCCATCATCTGTAACCATTCATTCATAGTGAAGTAAGGACCTCCCATGATCAGCTCATGCCATTCCCGTGCGAAGTCGTCAGACACAGGCTTGTGCTCTGCACTCATTGATGGCAGCTTGATAGTGGGGTATGTGAAATGTAAGTCAGGATGCTCCCATTTCGCCAGCATCGCCTCCTGTCTCCTGCCTCCTGTCTCCTGCCTCCTGTCTCCTGTCTCCTGTCTCCTGTCTCCTAACAGATAAGCAGCAAATGCCATCGCAAGTGCCATCTTTCCACTGCCCATAGGACCACAGAGCATCAGCGCATGAGGTAACCGCTGCTCCTCTACCAGTTGCAGCAATCGCTCCTTGGCTTCCTGTTGTCCTATGACTTGGTTGAATATCATGGGGTTGATGGGGTAAATAGGGTAAATGGGGTTGATGGGGTTTATAATAATCGTTTTGCTACTTCCACTACGGAGTCGACAGCAGAGACGGTATAGAAATGGATGTTCTTCACACCATGCTCATAGAGTTCACGACACTGCTGGGTCGTCCACTCAATACCTAATTGTCGTGCTTGCTCGTCTGTCTTACACACAGCAATCTCCTTGGCAAGAGCCTCTGGGATGTCACAATGGAAAGTCTTAGGTACGACAGTCAACTGACTCAGTTTCGCCATCGGCTTGATACCAGGAATGATAGGGATGGTGATACCCATCTGGCGCGCCTTCTCCACAAAGGAGAAAAACTTCTCATTGTCATAGAATAACTGCGTCACTGCATACTGTGCCCCTAAGTCCTGCTTCTGTTTCAGGTATTCCATATCCCTTTCCAGATTGGGAGCCTCCTCATGTTTCTCAGGATAGCAGGCGACACCAAAATCGAACTTCGGTCCAGGGTGTTTGATAGGTGTGCCGTCGGCAAAGAAACCCTCGTTGAAGCGTACCACCTGCTTAATCAAGTCTGTGGTATGTGCATGACCTCCAGGGGTAGGAGTGAAGCGACTGTCTTCCTTCGCCTTGTCACCTCTGAGTAACATCAGGTTGCGGATGCCCAAGAACTGCAAGTCAAGGAGTTCATATTCTATCTGCTCGATGGTCTGGCCACTGCAGATGACGTGTGGTTCTACTGGGATATCATAACGTTGTTGGATGGCGGCAGCTATGGCAATCGTACCAGGACGGCGACGGATGCGCTGCCGTTCAAACTGCCCGTTCTCCAACTCCTTATATACATATTCAGAGTGGTGTGTCGTGATATTGATAAATGCCGGGTTGAACACCACGAGCTTGTCTATCGTCTCAAACAATGCCTCTGTGCCGTTACCCTTTAAGGGTGGCAGTACCTCAAACGAAAAACGCCTCTCTCCTGTATCTTGTTTTTTTATATAATCTGCTACTGTCATAATTCACCTTGGAAACAATATGAATGATTATCAGAAGATGGCTGCAATCTTTCTGATTTTCTCCAAGCGTTTCATAAACGACTTGTCCTGCTTGGCCTTCTGCATGTTATAGTCTGCCTGTAAACCAATCCAGATAGATGCATTTGTGCCAAGAGCTGCCTCAAGTAATAAGGCATACTCTGTTGTCACAGGACGTTTGCCGTTGAGAATCTCATTGAATACGGTATATGATACCCCCATTTGTTTAGCAAGCTCCTTCTGTGTCAATCCACGTGCGATGATTTCGTCTTTGATCATCTCTCCTGGATGAATTAACAACGAAGACCTCATGTTGTTGGCAATCTTATCGTCTGCAATGTTTCGTATTGTAGCCATAGCCTTATTCTATTTATAGTGATTTTTCTGTGTGCAAAGGTAATCAAAAGTATCGTAATTCGCAAATAATCGAATCATTTTTATAATATTAGAATCTTTGTAACGAAATCATTATCTGTTTATACCCCTGTAACAGGCATCCCTAACGATGGAAGGAACCAGTCTTTGATGACAAAACAGCAAATAATCCTTGATAAATTTTGCACTTTCTCCGTTTTTTCGTAATTTCGTCCCCAGAAACTTAAAAACCTCTTAATCATTATGAAGAAATTACTACCTATCTTCGTGACCTTGCTCACATTATTTGCCCCCTCTGAGGCGTGGGCGGATGAATCCGGCTTATTCGATGTCAACAGATTCAGCTGGGAGTATGTTACGTCGACACATACGCTCACCATTCAACACGTCAGCGGCTCGTCTGACATGACAGATTTTGAATCCAATGGCATTAGGAAATGGGAATCCTACAAGAACAATATCCAGCACCTGGTCATCGGGAGTGGCATTACTTACATCGGTAAATATGCCTTCAAAAACCTTCCTGCCCTGCAGGATGTCACTTTCGAGGCAGGAAGTGCGTTGGAGAGTATCGGACAGTATGCCTTCTATAATTGCACGAACCTGACGAGCATCACGCTGCCAGAGGGTCTAACGACCATTGGCGACTGGACCTTCTATAATTGCACGAGCCTGACGAGCATCACGCTGCCAGAGAGTCTGACGACGATTAAACAAAAAGCCTTCAACAAAACAGGGCTGACCTCGGTAACCATCCCCGCCAATGTGACGAATATCGGCTATAACGCCTTCACTGATTGCAGCTCGCTGACATCAGTGACGATGAACATCATCGACCCCACGACACTGAGTCTTCAAGAATCAGTCTTCCGGTCTGGAATGACCATCTATGTGTCTGATGTCGATGCATGGAAAGCAAGATTCCCCTATGACCCCATCGACTTCCCCAACTATAACTACAATTACACGGAGATGTCATCCAGCAGCTGGACGAGTGGTGATAAGCAAGAAGGCAGGTGACGGCAATGGGGCTATGGCGGACTATGAAAGCGAATCCGATCGGCCTTGGGATGCTCAACGAAACAATATCAAGAAAGTCGTCATCCAATCGGGTGTGACGACTATCGGCAAATATGCTTTCTATGATTGTACCAGTCTGTCATCGGTGGTCATTCCCGCCAGTATGACGAATATCAAATATAAAGCCTTCACCGATTGCAACTCGCTGATATCGGTGACGATGAACGTCATCGACCCTGCGACACTGAGTCTTGATATAGATGCCTTCCAGTCGGGAGTGACTGTCTATGTGTCTGATATTGATGCATGGAATGCAAGATTCCCCTACGCCACCTATCAATGCATTTTTACGGAAATGTCATCCACCAGCTGAGCAAGAAGGCAGGTGACGGCAATGGGGCTATGGCGGACTATGAAAGCGAATCCGATCGGCCTTGGGATGCTCAACGAAACAATATCAAGAAAGTCGTCTTCAAATCGTGTGTGACGACCATCGGCAATTATGCTTTTTTTAATTCTGGCTTGACCTCGGTGATCATCCCCTCCAGTGTGACGACCATTGGTGAGTATGCCTTCTCTGAATGTTCCAGTCTGTCATCGTTGACATTGACAGAGGGCTTGACGACCATCGGCAATTATGCTTTTTATAATACAGGCTTGACCTCGGTGACCATCCCCTCCAGCGTCACGACCTTTGGTAAGTATGCCTTCTCTGATTGTTCCAGTCTGTCATCGTTGACATTGACAGAGGGTTTGACGAGCATCGGCAACTATGCTTTTAACAAGACGGGCATGACCTCGGTGACCATCCCCTCCAGTGTGACGACCTTTGGTGAGTATGCCTTCTCTGGTTGTTCCAGTCTGTCATCGTTGACATTGACAGAGGGCTTGACGAGCATCGGCAACTATGCTTTTAACAAGACGGGCATGACCTCGGTGACCATCCCCTCCAGCGTGAAGACCATTGGTGAGTATGCCTTCTTTGAATGTACTAGTCTGTCATCGTTGACATTGACAGAGGGCTTGACGACCATCGGCAATTATGCTTTTTTTAATTCTGGCTTGACCTCGGTGACCATCCCCTCCAGCGTGACGAACTTTGGTGAAGGTGCCTTCTCTTATTGTACCAATCTGTCATCCGTCACCATCTATGCTCCTTCACTGACGACGTATGGTGAGGATGCTTTTTACAACAATGCCTCCGAACGCAAGATCTATGTGTTCAGCGACTGTGTGGATACCTACAAGGCAGGGTGGAGTAGCTATGTCAACGAAATCAAGCCCATCCCCGACCTGACGGCTAACGATGCAGGTGGAGAGTTGGGACGCTGGTGTACATACTATAACGGACTGGCGGACGTAACGGTGGACGAGAAGACGACAGTCTATACCGCTGCAGTCAACGGTTCGGATCAAGTGGCACTGACACCAACGGGCAGTCGCATCGTGAAACGCGGCGAGGCAGTGCTGCTGAACTCCACGGTAGGTAACATCACCCTCTCTTCGGCAGCCTCTTCGGGCGACGGCGACTATACGGGTAACGAACTGAAGGGCGTAGACTATGAGACAGCGCAGGCAGAGGGTACTACCTACTATGTGCTGAGCAAGAAGGAAGATATCTTCGGCTTCTATAAGCTGGCAGAAGGTGTCAAGCTCGGTGCCAACAAGGCGTATCTGGCTGAGTCAAGTAGTAGCCGTGACTTCTTTGGACTGGAAGAAGAGACGACGAGCCTCACCCCCGTCCCCTCGCCTATAGGCGAGGGGAGTGATAGGTGGTACACCTTGCAGGGTCATAAAATAGCTAACAGCCAAAAGCCAAAAGCTAAAGGCATCTACATCCATAATGGCAGAAAGGAGGTACTGAAATGATGAAGAAACAATATTTAGTGCCTCAGACTGAGGTCGTAGAGCTGAGGACGAATGTGCAACTGCTCGCAGGTTCACCACTGCCAAAGAGCGATGACACAACGAGTGAGCAGTGGAGCCGCGAACTGGACGACTTCCTGATGGAGTAAGCGACATTGCTCCTCGCAGGCACTGCCATCAGAGAAATGAAGGAGACTACTTCCTGATGCGATAGATGCGGAACGACATAGGGGGCAGGTCGTCAAGGAGGAGAGATGAGCCTTTGCCTTCGTCTACTTGTATCGTGCCCTTCTGTGGCGTGATGAGCTCTGGTTTGCAGATTGTGTTCTCATCGTCCATACCGTTATGGAAGAGTGTAAGTGTCTGTGCCGTACGTGTTCCCTTCATACCGGTGAGGTTGAAGGAGACAGGTTGACTTACCTTCGTAGTGTTGGCAATCTTGATGATGACCTCATCCGTCTTGCTGTCATAGGCAGCGGAAGCGAAGAGCCCGTTCTGTCCTGCCTGGTTGGCAACAGGTTTCTTGTCCATTGTCAAGGAGAGGACGTTGGTACCGGCATTGGTGCTGTACATCTGTTGTACGTAGTAGCTGACAGTCTTGAACATGTCCGTATTATCATACCATATCTGGTCAGGACGCCATTGCCATCCGTCGACATGAGCGAAGAGTGGGGCAGGAGTCGTCATGTGTACGATATCCGCATTACGTTCGAAACCTGTCATGAAGGCAGCCTCAAGGATGGCAGCCTCATAGTGGTTCCATTTCTTGCCCTTGCCGTGACAGGCATACTCACCAGCGAACACCTTCGGACCTTTGCGGTCGTAGGTGTCATAACGGAGACCATGGGTTAGGAACCATTCCTCGTCACGGTAATAGTGCTCATCCACCAGATCAGCTTTTTGCGCTTTCATCGCCTTCCATCCGTCTTCGAAGCGGTAGGTGTTGTCTGGCACGTCCTCAGGGACAGGACCGCTGGTACCTACGATCTTGATGTCTGGGTATTTAGCACGGATGGCAGCCACGAAGGGTTTCAGACGCTCATAGTAGAACTCACCCCACTGTTCATTACCTACTCCGATATACTTCATATTGAAAGAAGCAGGATGCCCCATGTCTGCACGGACCTTTCCCCA
This sequence comes from uncultured Prevotellaceae bacterium, assembly GCA_902769805.1. Classification (GTDB taxonomy): domain Bacteria; phylum Bacteroidota; class Bacteroidia; order Bacteroidales; family Bacteroidaceae; genus Prevotella. The sequence continues at coordinate 28,536 of CACXQL010000023.1, read as the reverse complement.
TTTGCTGGTCACAGGACCGTTGGCAAACTCGATGAGGTCAAGGCAGTCGTTGATATACGGTTGCAGTTCGTCCATGGGAACATGGGCAGACTCATCGTTCCAATTCTGATACTGACAGGCAAGTCCGACGCTGAGGATGGGCAACGGCTCGGCACCGATATCCTCAGAGAGTTGGAAGAACTCGAAGAACCCCAGTCCATAGCTCTGGTAGTAGTCAGGATAATAGCGGTAGTCGAAGGTGTGCTCCCAGCGGTTACCATTCAGTGGACGGTTCTCCACAGGACCTACTGTATTCTTCCATTGGTAGCGTGTGTCGAGGTCAGTACCCTCTACGATACAGCCGCCGGGGAAACGGAAGATACCTGGCTTTAAGTCTGCAAGTGCCTGTGCAAGATCACGGCGCATACCGTTCTCGCGGTTCTTGAAAGTATTTACAGGGAAAAGAGATATATGTTCAAGAGCTACGCTGTTGGTACCTTTCAGGAAGATACGCAGCTTGGCATGCTTGTCTGTCTTGGGTGATGTCAGCGTGATGGTATATTTCTTCCAATTAGATGAAGAGATGCTAATTTCCTCCTCTATGAACTCCTGCTTCTCCTCCATCGAGTTCTCGTCGATGAGCTGTACACGGATGGCAGCATCACCTTTGGGAGCCTTTGCCCATACAGAGAAGCGATAAGCTTCACCTTTCTCCACACCGATACCGAAATAGCCTTCGTTGACCAGTCCTGTGCGACGGTCTTTGTGTCCTGGATCAGAGAGGACGACATAATGCGGACAGCGCTCGAAGGGAGCGTTATCATCCTCCACATCGACACAGCCGAAAGACTGCCATCCCATCAGATGCTGTGGAAACTCAAACGAGCGGTTCTTGATGAGCTCACCATATAAGCCACCGTCTGCGGCATAGTTGATATCCTCGAAGAAAATTCCGTACATAGTTGACTGGATAGGTGCCCCCAGTTTCTTAGTGTTTACCTCCATGACATTGGTCTGGGCGGTAGATGTCAGTGCCATTGCAGAGACAAGACCACAGATTAGTAGTTTCTTGTTCATTTGTTGTAATTATTTTTGTAGTTATACATATCTTCCGACAAAATTAGTTAAAAAGTTACATAAGAACAAAGCTTTTTGAAGAAAAAGCATTACTTTTGTATTTAATTAAGAAAAAACTAACATAAAACTTTATATGGAATATCAAAAGAGAGGTAGTTCCGCCTACCTGTTTTCTATCGTTTTGGTCGCCGTATTAGGCGGTCTTCTTTTCGGTTATGATACCGCAGTGATCTCAGGAGCAGAGAAGGGCCTTCAGGCTTTCTTCTCTAATGCCAAGGACTTTACTTACACTGATGGCTGGCATGGTTTTACCTCTGCCTCCGCCCTGATCGGCTGTATCATCGGTTCTGCCTTTTCCGGATATCTTGCTACCAATTTCGGTCGTAAGAGATCACTGGTCATCGCAGGCATCCTGTTCTTCATCTCAGCGTTAGGATCCATGGATCCGGAGTTCTTGTTCTTCAACTACGGAGAACCGACGTACTCACTGCTTATCATGTTTAACTTCTACCGTGTGATTGGCGGTATCGGCGTGGGACTTGCCTCTGCCATCTGTCCGATGTATATCAGTGAGGTGGCACCATCGAATATCCGCGGTATGCTGGTCAGCTGTAACCAGTTTGCCATCATCTTCGGTCAGCTGGTGGTGTATTTCGTGAATTTCTTCATCCTGGGCGAGCATATCCAGCCACTGGTAGAGGAGATGGGTAAGGGAATTGCTGCTATCAACCCTGCCGCACAATGGACGGTGAAAACAGGATGGCGTTATATGTTCGGTAGCGAGGCAGTACCTGCGGGACTCTTTGCCCTGCTTATCTGCTTGGTGCCTGAGACACCACGTTACCTTGTCTCTGTAGGTAAGGATGAGCGTGCTTTGGCGATTCTTGCAAAAATCAACGGTTCCGACCGTGCTGAGTTTATCCTGAAGGCTATCAAGGAGACGCTGGTACAGAAGACCGAGAAGCTGATGACCTATGGTGCTTTGTGTATCTTCATCGGTATCATGCTCTCTGTGTTCCAGCAGGCAGTAGGTATCAATGCCGTTCTATACTATGCTCCGCGTATCTTCGGTGATATGGGTATGGAGAACCCGATGGTCATCACGGTCTTCATGGGTGTCATCAATATCCTCTTTACGCTCGTTGCCATCTTCACTGTTGAGAAATGGGGCCGTAAACCGCTGCTGATCTCTGGCTCTTTAGGAATGGCAGTGGGTGCCTTCGGTGTAGCAGTGACTTTCGGACATGCAGGCATGGAGTTTTTCACTGCAGCCTCACTTCTCATATACTCTGCATCGTTTATGTTCTCATGGGGTCCCATCTGTTGGGTTCTCATCGCCGAGATATTCCCCAACACCATCCGTGGTGCCGCTGTGGCTATTGCTGTTGCCTTCCAGTGGATCTTCAATTTCATCGTCAGCTCAACCTTCGTGCCGATGTTCAATATGCACCTGACAGAAGGAGATGATTTCGGTCATTGGTTTACTTACGGACTCTATGGTGTTATCTGTGTCATAGCTGCTCTCTTCGTATGGCGGCTTGTTCCTGAAACCAAGGGAAAGACCTTGGAGGATATGACTAAACTGTGGCGTTGGAAGGGATATGTGCCTGGCGAAGGTGTTCATGAGGGTACTGCCTATTCTAAGCGTGGCGGAAAAGAGTAATCAAAAAAAGACAAGGTTATGAAACGAATCCTTATAGCAGAGGACAACGACAGCAACTACTTGCTGATGAGTTATATCTTAAAAGGTCATTATGATTGTCTTCATGCCCATAATGGTCAGGAGGCAGTCGAGATGACTGAGAAGGACAAGCCGGATCTCATACTAATGGATATAAAGATGCCGTTAATGGATGGCTTGGAGGCCAGTCGCCAGATCAGGGGAAAGGATGCCTCTATACCAATCATCGCTTTGTCGGCAAATGCTTTTGACTCAGATCGTGAGGCAGCATTGACGGCAGGATGTAACGACTTCCTCTCCAAACCAATCAGCAGCAAGGCATGTCTGGAGATGATTGCCAAGTATCTTGAGTGACAAAAAGAAGGATGCTAGCGTCTGGTCTTGAAGAACTCCTGCATCAGACGGCGGCATTCTTCTACCAAGATACCCTTTGTGACTGTTGTCTTAGGGTGAAGTGCTAACGGGGCATACTGATGGTAGCCCCGTTTTTCGTCTTCTGTCCCATAGACGATACGCGAGACCTGTGACCAGCCTAAGGCACCGGCACACATCACACAAGGCTCGACGGTAACATATAGGGTACAGTCTGTCAGGTATTTCCCACCTAACTCGTTGGCAGCGGAGGTGATTGCCTGCATCTCAGCATGCGCCGTCACATCGTGGAGCGTCTCTGTCAGGTTATGGGAACGGGCAATGACATGGTCCTTGCACACGATGACGGCACCAATAGGAATCTCCCCCTCATCATATGCCTGTTGCGCCTCGGCAAGTGCCTTGCGCATATACATTTCATCTTTTTTTTGTTGTTCTTCTGTTGTCATGGTGCAAATATACAAATATTTTTTGTATCTTTGTCGCATGGAATGGAAAATCGTTCATGTTAAGGAGACTGACTCTACCAACAACTGGTTGCGTAACAGTCTGCGGCCAGCAGACCAGTGCCTGCAGCCTCTGGTGGTATGGACAGACTATCAGACGGCGGGAAAAGGACAGGGAACTAACTCTTGGGAGTCAGAACGTGACAAGAACCTGCTGTTCTCCATTCTCTATCATCCAGAGGGTATCCCTGCCAACCGACAGTTCACCATCTCCATGGCGGTTTCTCTCGCCATCGTCGATGCTTTGGGTGAGCAGATTGGTGACGTGAATATCAAATGGCCTAATGACATCTATTGGCGAAACGGGAAGATTGGCGGTATCCTGATAGAGCACCGCTTGATGGGACAGACTATCAAAGACACGATAATAGGAGTGGGTATCAATGTCAATCAGCGGATATTCCATAGTGACGCTCCTAATCCTGTCTCCCTATGGCAGATACATGGTCATGAGACAGACAGGGAGATATTGCTGCATGAGATCCTCGACAGGTTCTCCCGTTATGTCAACCAAGATGTCAAGGAACGGTATGTGAGTATGCTCTATCGTCGTAAGGGCTTTCATCCTTATTGCGACAAAGACGGGACATTCATGGCGGAGTTCAAGGATGTCGAGGATGACGGACACCTGTTGCTCTGTGATGAGAACGGCAGGGAACACCGTTATGCGTTCAAGGAAGTACAATATATAATATAATAAGGTAAGATTATGGCAAGATTCAAGAGAATTCTCCTGAAGCTCTCAGGTGAGAGTCTGATGGGAAAGCAGGGGCATGGTATCGACCCTGAGCGTCTGGGTGACTATGCCAGACAGATTAAGGAAGTAGCTGAGATGGGTGTCCAGATTGGCATCGTCATCGGAGGTGGAAACATCTTCCGTGGACTGAGTGGAGCGAAGAAAGGCTTCGACCGTGTGAAGGGTGACCAGATGGGTATGTGCGCTACGGTCATCAACTCACTGGCACTGAGTAGTGCATTGGATGCTGAGGGAGTGAAGAATAAGGTGTTGACAGCTATCCGCATGGAGCCTATCGGTGAATTCTACAGCAAGTGGAAGGCTGTTGAGGCGATGGAAGCGGGTTATGTTTGTATCTTCTCGGCAGGTACGGGCTCTCCTTATTTCACGACAGATACAGGCTCGAGCCTGCGTGGTGTGGAGATTGAGGCTGAGGTGATGCTGAAGGGTACTCGTGTGGATGGCGTCTATACTGCTGACCCAGAGAAGGATCCCACAGCCACGAAGTTCAATGAGATTACTTATCAGGAAGTGCTTGAGCGTGGACTGAAAGTGATGGACCTCTCCGCTGTATGCATGTGCCAGGATAACAACCTACCCATCTATGTGTTCAATATGGATGTTGTGGGTAACCTGAAGAAGGTGATGGATGGTGAGAATATAGGAACGCTGGTTCATCCGTAAAGATACAAAAAGCCTCCCAATCAGGAGGCTTTTTTATTCTTCGCTGAACTCTACATACTCGCCTTCCGCCTCCTCGTAGATCTTCTTGTTTTCACGTCCGCCACGGCGGTCGATAATGGTCTCACCGGTAGCGGTCTTGGTATGTATCTCCACAGGTTCCTCAACCTGTGGTTTTTCTGTTTTTGGAGCCTCTTCCTCTGCACGGGGTCTAGCTTCCTGTTTCCCTGTGTTGACAGAGCCGTTGTAATGATACTGACGTTGCTGGCGTCCTATCTCATCACGGTATTTCTGTTCTTCGTTGAGCGCATCTTTCTTTGCCTTCAGTCTTGCCTTCTTGATATACTTGATGATACTGCCGCCTGTCAACAGGAGGATGAAGATGATAATGAAGAGGATAAAGATAAGGAAACCCATGTCTTTCATAGCTTAGGAGTTTTAGTTGTTAATATAATGTTTGTCGTCACAGACAAGATGATATACCATGCGATGATGGCAGCCAATCCACTGATACCCAAGAAGGCAAGGAGTGGAATGCACGTGAGCAGGAAGATGTATTTGATTTCATTGCCCTTCCATCCCCAGTGTTTGAACTTCAAGGCAAACATGGGAATCTCAGCGACAAGCAGGTAGCAACTGATGAAGATACCCAATAATATAAGGTATGGGGCATAGGGCAGACTGCTAAGTCCTTCACAGCTTCCAGTAATCAAGGCTCCCCAAAACAGGGCATTGGCAGGCGTTGGTAGTCCGATAAACCCCATGGCCTGTCGCTCATCCAGGTTGAATTTCGCCAGACGAAGTCCTGAGAAGGCTGCCATGATGAAGGCAAGGAAAGCAATGAGGGGTGAATGGGGCGATGTAAGTGGAGTGAGATAACTGAACACGATGGCAGAGGGTGCAAACCCAAAAGTGATACAATCTGCGAGGGAGTCGAGCTCCTTGCCGATGGGTGAGGATACCCCTAACAGACGGGCACTCATGCCATCGAAGAAGTCAAAGACGGCTCCGATCACAATGAAGAGCAATGCCATCCGATAGTCAGACTGGAAAGCCCAATAGGTAGCAATGCAACCAGAGATGAGGTTACAGCAGGTGATGGTATTGGGGATGTGCTTCTTCACTTCAGACTTTATGTTTTTATTTTACTTGAGTTTGGCGATGACGGTTTGGTCGCCAGTGGTAGGCTGGCCCATCGTCACACAGACTTTTGTTCCCAGAGGCATGTAGACATCTACACGGGATCCTAACTTGATGAATCCTAAGTGCTCGTCAATATAGCATTCCTCCTCCGCTTTCGCATAGGTGACAATACGACGTGCCATCGCTCCTGCAATCTGGCGCACCAAGATATCCTCACCCTCTGGAGTGGTAATCATGATATCAGCATGTTCGTTCTCCTCACTCGCCTTAGGCAGCCAAGCCTTATGGTAGTTACCGTCGAAATGTTTGACGAACTTTACCTTTCCGTCGACAGGAAACCAGTTGGCATGGACATTCAAGGGACTCATGAAGATACTGATGAGGAGTCGCTTGTCATGGAAATATTCATTCTCCTCCGTCTCTTCGATAACTACAATCTTTCCGTCAGCAGGGGCAACGACCAGTTTCTCCGTGTCTCCATTGAAATAGCGGATAGGACAACGGTAGAAATTAAGGGCGAGTGCCCACATCGTACCAAAGATAAGAAGGAATGCCCAAAAAGGGATAGGGTTATCAATGGTATACCAAAGAACCATAGCGACACCAATCAGTAATATCATGCTGATGGTTAGTTCGTTAGTCCCCTCTCGGTGTATTCTGATTTTTTTCAGTTTCTTGATCTTCTGGATTTTTTCTCCCATGAGTAGTAATATGCTTTATTCCCATTCAATATGCAAAGGTATAAAATATTTCTTAATTCTTAATTCTTAATTCATATTTTTTTGGTTATTTCGGCTTTTTGGTGTAACTTTACGGCTCAAAAGCAGAAAAAAGACCTCTTATGGAAGATTTTATCCATCTACATGTACATACTTATTACTCAATACTCGACGGACAATCGAGTATCAAGAGACTGGTTGACAAGGCTGTTGACAACGGCATGCGCGGCATGGCAATCACAGACCATGGCGATATGTTCGGAATCAAAGAATTTCATGACTATGTGGGTGGGGTTAACAAAGGACGTAAGAAAGAGGGACTGGAGCCTTTCAAACCCATCTTCGGTTGTGAGATGTATGTCTCACGCTATGGTGCAAAGGAACTGAAACGAAACAAGGAGGATATGAGTGGTTATCACTTGATTGTCCTTGCCAAGAACTATAAGGGGTATAAGAACCTGATCAAACTGGTGAGCAACTCCTGGATTGACGGTTATTATATGCGTCCCCGTACTGACCGTGCTGACTTGGAGAGATACCATGAGGGATTGATTGTCTGCTCTGCTTGTATCGCTGGTGAGGTGCCTCATAAGATTCTGGAGGGTGATATCGCTGGAGCCCGTGAGGCGATAGAGTGGTATCATGGTGTCTTCGGAGATGACTATTACCTGGAGCTCCAGCGTCATGAGGTGACGGATCCGTCAATCCGTGCCAACAGGGAGACATTCCCGATGCAGCAGAAAGCCAACAAGGTGTTGATAGAGTTGGCTCGTGAATATGGTATCAAACTGATATGTACGAATGATGCTCACTTTGTGGACCAGGAGAACGCAGAGGCCCATGACCACTTGCTATGCTTGTCGACGGGTAAGGATCTGGATGACCCGACGCGAATGCTATATTCCAAACAAGAGTGGTTTAAGACTAAAGAGGAGATGAACGCTATCTTCCAAGATGTCCCGGAGGCACTCTCCAATACGTTGGAGATATTGGATAAGGTGGAGTTCTATAGTCTTGACCATGACCCTATCATGCCTTTCTTCCCCATCCCAGAGTCTTTCGGAACGGAGGAGCAATGGCGACAGAAATTCACGGAACAGCAGCTCTATGACGAGTTTACCAGTGATGAGAATGGGGAGAACCCATTACCGCCAGAGGAAGGTGAGAAGAAAATCAAGAAACTCGGAGGCTATGACAAGTTGTATCGTATCAAGTTTGAGGCAGACTATCTGGCAAAACTCGCGTATGAGGGGGCTGCCAAACGCTATCCACAGCCATTGTCAAAAGAGGTTGATGACCGTATCCGCTTTGAGTTACATATTATGAAGACGATGGGTTTCCCAGGCTACTTCCTCATCGTACAGGACTTCATCAATTCGGCACGCGATGAACTGGACGTGATGGTGGGACCAGGTCGAGGCTCTGCAGCCGGCTCGGTAGTTGCCTATTGCTTGGGTATCACGAAGATTGACCCCTTGAAATATGACTTGCTGTTTGAGCGTTTCCTGAATCCCGACCGTATCTCGTTACCCGATATTGATACGGATTTCGATGATGATGGACGTGGAAAAGTGTTGAAATGGGTGGAAGATAAATACGGACATGACAACTGTGCCCATATCATCACCTATGCCACGATGGCGACGAAGAACTCCATCAAGGATGTGGCGCGTGTGGAGAAAGTGCCTCTTGCTGTATCCAACGCACTCTGTAAGGCGATACCTGACCGCTTGCCGGATGTAGATGGCAAGACACCGAAGATGAACCTCACGAATGCTATCAAGGCGGTTCCTGAACTTCGGGAAGCTGAGGCTTCCAAAGACCAGGCTCTTGCCAATACCATTAAGTATGCCAAGATGCTGGAAGGTACGGTACGTGGAACGGGTATTCATGCCTGTGGTTTTATCATCTGTAGAGACCCAATCAGTGACTGGGTACCTGTCTCAACGGCTGATGACCCTGATTTCAAGGATACTAAGACCAATTGTACACAATACGATGGACATGTCATTGAGTCGACAGGACTTATTAAAATGGACTTCTTGGGTTTGAAAACACTTTCGGAGTTGAAGGAGGCTTGTGCCAATATCAAATTACATCGGGGTATTGATATAGACCTTGACAAGATACCCATCGACGATCCTAAGACCTACGAACTCTATCAACAGGGACGCACTGTGGGTACTTTTCAGTTTGAGTCGAACGGTATGCAGAAATATTTGCGTGAGTTGAAACCCACCGTCTTTGAGGATCTTATAGCCATGAATGCCCTCTATCGCCCGGGACCGATGGAGAAGATTCCCAACTTCATTGCTCGTAAGCATGGTAAGGAAGAAATCAAATATGACATTCCATGTATGGAGAAGTATTTGAAGGATACCTATGGTATTACGGTCTATCAGGAGCAAGTTATGTTGCTGTCGCGACAGTTGGCAAACTTCACTCGTGGTGAGAGTGATGCTTTGCGTAAAGCGATGGGTAAGAAGAAGAAGGACATCGTAGATGTGATGAAACCGAAGTTCATAGAAGGTGGTATTGCCAATGGTCACGACCCAAAGATATTGGAAGAGATATGGAGTGGGTGGGAGGCTTTTGCCTCTTATGCATTCAACAAGTCGCATGCGGCATGCTATTCCTGGGTGGCATATCAGACGGCTTATCTGAAAGCGAACTATCCTGCCGAGTTCATGGCTGCCATTATGAGCCGTCGTCGTGACCAAATAACGGAAATCACTAAACTCATGGATGAGTGTAAGGCGATGGGTATTGCCACGTTAGGTCCTGATGTCAATGAGTCTTATCTGAAGTTTGGTGTAAATAAGAAAGGAGAGATCCGTTTTGGACTTGCCGCTATCAAGGGAATGGGTGACAATGCCGCTGAGGCAATTATCCAAGAGAGGGAGAAAAACGGAGTCTATAAGTCGATATTCGACTTCGCACAGCGTATCAATTTCTCATGTGTCAACCGCAAGGCTTTCGAGAGTCTTGCATTGAGTGGCGGCTTTGATAGTTTTGGTATTGCCCGTGAGGATTTCTTTGCTGAGAATAACAAAGGAGAGGTGTTCCTGGATACCTTGGTGCGCTATGGACAGATGTACCAGATGGGACAGCAGGAGATGCGTAACTCCCTGTTCGGTGGAGAGAATGAGGTGGATATAGCTACGCCACCAATACCTAAAGGAATACCATGGAGCGATGTTGAGCGGTTGAACCGTGAGCGTGAACTGGTGGGTATTTATCTCTCTGCGCATCCGTTAGATGAGTATCGTATCGTACTTGATAATATGTGTAACACACGTTGTGCTGAGTTGGCGGATGTGAGTAAGTTGGAAGACCGTGAGGATATTATATTCGGAGGTATTGTGACTGCTGTGAAGACTGGTTATACCAAGACGGGAATGCCTTATGGGGTTGCAACTATCGAGGACTTCGACGGATCAGGTGAACTGTTCATGATGGGTGAAGATTGGGGACAGCGCTCTGGTATGTTCTCTATTGGTTCATCAGTATATGTGACTGGTAAGGTCTGTCCACGGTTCCAGTATAACGAAAGAGGTCCGAAAGTCCTGAAGGTAAGTGGAGTGGAATTCCTGCAGACGATTAAGGAGAAAGCGATAGATCGTATCACCATTACGCTGACTACGGACTTGTTGGATGAACAGGTTGTGATGGAATTGAGTGAACTGATTAACTCTAACCCAGGGAAAACGAAGCTGTTCTTCCAGATGGTGGATAGTACGGGAAAGAACCATGTGCTCCTACGCAGTACGTCGAAGATGGTGGATGTCAAGAGTACGCTGGTGAACTTCATTGATCATACTCCAGCCCTCGACTATAAAATTAACTAAGGTATGGCATGATATTTGCTGGATAAGGAATAGTAAGGAAAAAATATTTATTAATTTTAAAATGTAATCAGACAATGGAAGTAACTATTACATCCGAGAATTTCGAGAGCTTGAAGAATGGCAGTCAGCCATTGGTAGTTGATTTCTGGGCAACATGGTGCGGTCCCTGTCGTATGGTGGGTCCTGTCATCTCTGAGTTGGCAGAGCAGTATGACGGGCGTATTGCCGTAGGCAAGTGCGACGTGGAAGAGAATGAGGATCTGGCGGTAGAGTTCGGCATCCGTAACATCCCTACCATCCTGTTCTTTAAAGGCGGACAACTTGTAGACAAGATTGTCGGTGCACAGCCCAAAGCTAAGTTACAGGAGAAATTTGAATCACTGCTGTAATCAGAACGTGATTGTTCTGCTTCCGTCTTCCTGCTCGATGATGTTGACACGCACGGCATCATCGGGCAGGATTTCTTCTATCAGCTCCGGCCATTCTATCAGACATAACGCTCCACTATAGAAATACTCCTCATAGCCCATATCATAGACTTCCTCCAGTTTCTTGATGCGGTAGAAGTCAAAGTGAAATATAGTAGAGGAGGGAGGAGGTAGGAGAGAGGAGAGAACTTGATATTCATTGACGATGGAGAAGGTAGGACTGGTAATGACATCCTTACTTCCCAGTTCTTCACAGATAGCCTTGATGAAGGTCGTCTTTCCTGCTCCCATCTTACCATAGAAAGCAAAGACGCGTGCATCCCCGATAAGGTTGATAAACTCACGGGCGGCATCACGTATGCTCTCAATGCTCTTTATATTGATTTCCATGATTATCTGTTCTTTCTTTTAAGTGTGACAAACGGTATCATCATCTCCTCCATGGAGATGCCTCCATGTTGGAAGGTATTCTTGTAATAGGTGACGTAATAATTGTAGTTGTTAGGATAGGCGAAGAATCTGTCGCCTGTGGCAAACACATAGCTTGTCGACAGGTTAGGTGAGGGAAGGTATGCTTTCTGCGGTTCCTTGATGACAAACAGGTCTTTGTTGTCGTATGAGAGATTCTTGCCGAGTTTATAGCGTAGGTTGGTGTTGGTGTTGCGGTCTCCCACAATCTTTACGGGAGAGTCGGTACGGATAGATCCGTGATCCGTCGTGATGACGATACGGTAGTCTGTCTGTGCCAGTTGGCGTAACAACTGTGACATGATAGAATGGCGGAACCACGACAAGGTCAGCGAACGGTATGCCGCTTCGTCATGTGCCAGTTCACGTACCATCTTGGACTCCGTACGGGCATGGGAGAGCATGTCAATGAAGTTAATTACCACTACATTCAGGTCGTTTTTCCCTAATGAGGCAATCTGGTTCATATAGCGTTCAGCGTCATCAGTGGTGTTGATCTTATGATAGGAGAAGGTATCATGGCGTCTAAAACGCTCTATCTGTGTCTGGATGAGCGGTGCCTCGTTGAGGTTCTTTCCCTCTTCTTCGTCCTCATCCACCCACAGGTCAGGGAACATACGGGCGATTTGGTCAGGCATCAGTCCTGAGAAGATGGCGTTACGTGCATACTGTGTGGCTGTTGGCAAGATGCTGCAATAGAGCTGTTCGTCAATCTCAAAGTCGGCAAGCTCTGCCTCTATCGTCTTCCACTGGTCATAACGGAAGTTATCCAATACTATCAAGAAGACTTTCTCTCCAGCGGTCAGATGTGGGAAGATCTCTTGTTTGAAGATATCCGGACTCATCATCACCTCTCTCTTCTCCAGCCAGTCCAGATAGTTCTTCTTGACGTACTTGGTGAATCCGATGTTCGCTTCCTCTTTCTGCATCCGCAACATATCAGCCATTGCGGAGTCGGTGGCTGAGAGCTGGAGTTCCCAGCGTACCAGTTGGCGATACAGATCTGCCCAGTCGTTCCATGTTTGGCAGTCCATCATCTGCATACTGAGTTGCTGGAACTGTTGCTGATAGGCATTCTGTGTCACTTCTGCCACAATCTCGCGCCGGTGAATGAATTTCTTGAGTGTGAGCAGAATCTGGTTGGGGTTGACAGGTTTGATGAGGTAGTCGGCAATATTCTGTCCTACCGCCTGATTCATGATATTCTCTTCCTCGCTCTTCGTCACCATGACAACGGGAACAGTAGGTTGCAGCTCCTTGATACGCTGCAGTGTCTCCAGTCCTGTCAGACCAGGCATCATCTCGTCTAAAAGTACAAGGTCGAAAGTCCGTTGCCTGCATTCTTCAATGGCATCGATGCCATTGGTGACGGTAACCACCTCATAGCCTTTCTTCTCAAGGAAAAGGAGATGTGGACGCAACAGCTCCATCTCATCGTCAGCCCAGAGTAATAGTCCGTTTGTCATTGTTTACATTATTTATATTAATAATAGAAGTCATCGTCAAAATCAATGGTCTCCATATTCTGCGGTGTCCCTTCCATGGGGAAGAGATCGTCATCGCCTTCCTGTTGTTGCTCCTGTTGTGGGATGTCGTCATCATCAGGTTCCTCAATAATGATCTCGGGTTGGTTCAGCAGTTGCTCGTTGGTGACCTTTACTGGCGCCAACTCTTGGTCGAAGAAGATATCGTAGTCGTCGTAGCTGAATGCCGTACCCAACAGTGGCATGTTCTGCTCACTGATGATGATACGCCGGCAGCCAGCCAGCCTTTGACTCATCTGCAGGTTGGCATAAAGCTGGCGCGCATACTGCAAGGCCTCGTCATAGCTGAGGAATCCTGTGACAATCATCCTGCTGATGGGCCCGTCTGTATCTACAGAAATCTCGAAGTTACGGACCAAGTAGCTGGTGAAGTTATACTTCGCGATGTCGTACAACAACTGGTTCTGGTCGACGCTGTCAGGGGAGTAGGCGAGGATGAAGGCATAGCGTACATCTCGTTCTGTGCTGAGTGTGTCGATATGGACGGAGTCATCCGGATGTTCCAGATTCTGACGTTGTCTCCAGATGTCTCCTGCCGTCATCCTGTTACCCTGTAGCCGTCTTCCTTGTTGGACACCCTTGACAATCTGTCCTGCCATGTCGCTGACTTCACTTTCTGGGTATTTCTCCACGATCTCCTTCATACGTGCCAAACAGCTGTCGGCTCTTTGGTTATTCAATAGGCTCAGACCTTCTATGAACAGGAACTTGGCGCGGTGCTGTCCTGTCGGGAACCGTTGTGCTGAGAGCAGTACGTTAGTCTCCACCTCCCGATAGCGTTCTTCCCTGAAAGCGTTATAGGTAGCAGCGTAAAGGGAGTCTTCGATATGTTGTCCGAACCGTTGGTTCTCCGCATAGTATGGATCGGAGAGCAGGATAGTCCACTGGCTTTCCGCATGCCGTTGTCTCATCTGCTCGAGGGCATCATTCGCCTCGTCCCATCGTCCTTGTCGTGCATAGATGAGGTAGAGGTGATACCATGCCTCGTCATTATGTTCATAGTCGGGGTACTGATAGACAAGACGGTAGAGCATCTTGTGACTGAGTGACAGGTTATCCAGTTTGTCTTTGAGGATGATGCCTGCCTTGAGCAGTGACTCCATGATGATGGCATCACTGGCAGCCTTTTGCTCTTCAGTGAATGGTATCTGTGCCAGGTAGTACTCACGGGTGTGGGGATCAGAAGCGGCACTATCCACGGGGTTGCTGGCAATGGAATCGCCAGTCACGGTGTTTTGGTCAGAGCTCTCCGAGTTCTCTGAGTTCTCAGAGTCCTCAGAGTCCTCCGAGTCCATCTTCAGAACAGTGAGATTGGAGCGTTGCCAGTTATCGGCATTGGGTCGTCGTCCCCATTGCTGTTCAAAGCGTTGTTTACCCTGACTGACGGTCTGAGGGTTATAGAAATACCAGATATTGCTTTGCGGACCTGTTTGGACAGGCTGGTTGGGACGTATCTGGTTTTGAGGCTGTGTGTTCCCCTGGCCTCCACGTTGTGCCAGCTGCATCTCTGCCTCTGCCTCCTGCTGGGCGCGTTTCTCCTCTTTCTCTTTCTTAATGAGTTCCTCGATGACACGGTCGATGGCTTTGTTGCGCTCTGCCTCTGGCATGGCAGCCAGTTGCTGCAGGGAGTCCTGCAGATGGATGGCTTCCGTATAGGGGACAAGTTCGTCCAGCACTTTGGAGCGTTGTGCCAGCTCTTTATAGCCGGGGCGGTCCTGATCTAACAGACCGATAGCCTCTCCATAGCACCGTCGTGCGTCACTGTATTTCTCTTTTTGCCAATAGAGATTACCTAACTGTAACAACAGCACACCTTTCTCCGTTCCGCTACGCGTGGCTTTCTCGTTTCCTTTCTCGTATGCGGCAATGGCACGGGCAGTGTCACGTTGGCTAAGATAGATATTTCCAATGGCATAATAGACCTGGTCCAGATAGTCTTTGTTATTGTCGGAGGCTGCCATGCGTCTCAGTCGACTGATGGTCTTTCGTGCGTCAGTCACTGCCATCACCTCACTCTGGGCGATACGTGCATTGAACTCTAACTCATAGGGAGGACTGAGGCGTATCACGTGGCGGTAGGCATCGTATGCCTGTTGGCGATGTCCCTGCAGGGATTCAATCTGTCCCATGAGGAACCACATTCGGGCGCGCTGTTTTCTCCGTCTCTCATGACGGATAGCCTTGCGCAGATAAGTGACCGCCTCTGGCCAGCTCTCATGATGGATATAGTAATCGGCAAGGGTATAGTCCCAGTCTGCCATTGCTCGATAGGGAATAGAGTCACGCCGTTGCTTGGTGATCAGATCCTCTGCCTCATAGAGCCAGTCCATCTCCACATAACATTTGGCTTGCCATGCCCTAGCACGGGCGAGGATAGTAGGTTGTGTCTGATAGAGACGTGCCATATAACCGAAGGTAGCAGCAGCCTCTTCGAACTCACCTTTCTGGAACTGCGACTTACCCAACAGAATCCAGGCATGCCACAGGAAGGGATTGTATTCGCGCCGGGAGAGCCATTCGATGTCTTTCTGTGTCTTGCGGCGTCTTTTGTTCCATTCGGGACGTGTCTTGATACTATGTCTGCGGATAGCTTTCTCTGACTTCTCAATGGCACGGTCAAACTGACTGCTGCCCAGTGTCTTGCTGTTCTTGTTGGCAACGGTATACAGCGGTATTAACTGAGTGTGGTCGTCATGATTACCTGTCTCTTTCTCCAGACTGCCCTCGATGAAAGCCTGCGAACCGTTAAAGTAAGTGTTATAACGGGCATTGAAAGAATGCCACCAGCGGGTGGTTGCCGTATTTTTCTTGGTGGAACAGCTTGTAATGAGGAGAGAGGAAAGAGGAAAGAGAAGAGAGAATACCAATATCATACCCACGGCATCGTGACGGCACTCGTTCCTCACTCCTCGTTCCTCACTCCTCGCTCCTTTATTAACGAGATCAGCGAGTTTACACTCCGCCCTGCTGCTGCATGAACCGCAGTCGCCCTCACTCTTGACGACAGGCTCGTCCTTGTCACCCCATGAGAGAAGGGCGGCAATCACGCCGAGTAGAATAATGGAACCTATGATGATGAGGGCGAACGTCATAAAAACTCTTTACTCTGAACTCTCTACTCTAAACTGTGCCTTGCGCAGGTCATTCCAGTAGTAGGGATATGACTTGGTGACGACTTGCGGATGGTTGATGCATAATGACTCCATCCTCAGTGACACGGGAGCGAAGGCAAGTGCCATACGATGATCTTCGTATGTGTCGATGCCACCTTCCGTCATGGGCTCACAACGCTCTCCGTCCCATACAAGTTCACAACCGTCGATATCCTGAATGACATAACCGAGTTTCCGCATCTCTTTCTTTAGAGCCTCGATACGGTCTGTCTCCTTGATCTTCAATGTCGAGAGACCCCTGAAACGGAAGGGGATGTCTAAGAGGGCGCAGGTCACCACGAAAGTCTGGGCAAGGTCTGGTGAGTTATTGAAATCGTATTCCATACGGGGTACACGTCGTCCCGAGTGACTGATGGTGATAGTGGTAGGCTCTCCCTGTCTGGTCGTCTCGAAGACTGTCTTTACTCCCAGCAGACTGAAGATATAGCGTACGGAGGAGTCGCCTTGTTTTGATCCGTCCATCAGTCCTTTCAGTTGAACACAGGCATCTTTGTCTCTTGTGAGTGCCACCATCTCATACCAGTATGAAGCGGCACTCCAGTCGTTCTCGATATAGTAGGCTCTCTCATGATAGGGTTGAGGACGTACCTCGATAGTTTCGAAGTCACTCCATTCCGCATCGGCACCGAACTCCCGCATCGTCCACAGGGTCAGGTCGATATAGGGACGTGAGATGATGTCACCAGTCAGACGGATAGTCAGCCCTTTCTTTAGGGCTGGACCAATCATCAGCAGTGCGGAGATATACTGGGAACTGATGTTGCCAGGTACTTCCAGGATACCTCCTTCCAGTTTCTTCCCTCGGATGAGCAGGGGAGGAAAACCATCCTCTCCCACATAGCTGATGTCTGCTCCCAAGAAGCGCAGGGCATCTACCAGCACCCCAATCGGGCGGTGCTTCATGCGCTCTGTACCTGTCAGCACATGTTCCTCACCGTCTTTCACGGAAAGGTAAGCGGTCATAAAGCGCATGGCAGTACCTGCTGCCTTGATATTGATCTCGTAGGGATTGTCTTTCAATGCAGATACAATTACCTCTGTGTCGTCGCAGTCCGACAGGTTTTCTGGGAGAATAGTACCTCCAGAGAGAGCGTGGATAATCAGTGCCCTGTTACTGATACTCTTGGATGCTGGCAGTTGGGCGGTATGTTGAAGACGACTTGGTGCCGTGATAATATATTGCATGATTCTATTACTTATTACAATAATAACGTTACAAAGGTAATAAATAGTGAGTACAATACAAAAAAAGTCCGTTAAAAATTTGCAATTCCCGAAATAAAGCCGTACCTTTGCAAACGATTTTAAGAAAATCATTTGCGAAAATGGGCTGCACCTCAGCAAAAAACAAGTTTTCTGCGTTCGGTTTGCACCATCTTTGCAACCATTTAGGATCGGGATTTAGCGCAGTTGGTAGCGCACACGTCTGGGGGGCGCGAGGTCGCTGGTTCGAGTCCAGTAATCCCGACAAAAAGAAAATCCAAACCGCTGATTATCAGTAGTTTGGATTTCTTTTATAATCTAAATTGGCGTGCTTTTGGCATGATAATTATAGGTAATGATATACCTGATGATACAAACCTGTATTTTTTTATTGGAGACATCCAAAAGTTTGGTGCCGCCTATCGGGTCGAAAGGTGCCGCCTATCGACCCGTTTGCTCGGGGCTATCGAGGCGATAGGTGCCGCCTAACTCAATGGTCCCTCAAACGTGTGCCATCAGGTATATCATTACCTTATGAATTTGTAAACAAAAGAAAGGAGTCATCAGACCCCTTTCTTTCGTTGTGTAACGTGTATACTTACTGGTCGGGATCGCCTAAGTAGTGATACTCCTTGATATTCGGATTCTCACCGACGTACTCATCTTGTGTGGAAGGCTCGATGAGGCGCTCCTTGTTATAGTTCTTGATAGTACTGATAAACAGGATGATGTCGCTATATTTGATGGTGGGGATGACCATCCTATAGAAACCGACTCCGACGCGGATACCCTCCGGGTTGAGGTTGTTGCGTAGGCGTGCTGTCACATAGAAAGGATGACGGTAGATCTCCAGTTTGTTATACTTTTCGAATGCCTCCATAGCCTCCTTGTCGTTGAATGCCGTGTCTGCATTTGTGAAGATACGGGAGAAATTTGCCACGGCATCATCGATACCGTCGCCCTTGATGCTGTCATTGTCTTGGATGCACTGTCGGATATTGTCCATCATCTCGTTTCTCATCTTCTCGTCGGAGGGCTTCGTGAATAAGGCAATCAGCAGAAGGACTCCGATGAAAGCGAGGAGGATGATAATCTTGCCTAAGCAGCTATGATAGAACTCCTGGAAAAGTGACTCCTTGGTTCTATAAGAGTTTCTTGTGTCTTGTTCCATAATAGTCTTTACGATTTATGATTTGTTATGTATCAGGTTCATGAACTCCTGACGGGTCTTTGCCTGATTGAAGGCTCCGCAGAAGTCACTGGTAGTCGTGATGGCATTCTGTTTCTCGACACCACGCATCTGCATGCACATATGACGTGCCTCGACGACCACCATCACACCTAAGGGATGGAGGGTCTGCTGGATGCACTCTTTGATCTGGAGGGTCATACGCTCCTGCACTTGCAGACGGTGAGAATAGATATCTACCACACGGGCGATCTTGGACAGTCCGGTGATATAGCCATTGGGGATATAGGCGACATGGACCTTCCCGTAGAAAGGTATCATGTGGTGCTCACATAGCGAGAAGAAATCGATGTCCTTGACGATGACCATCTGGCTGTAGTCTTCCTTGAAGAGGGCATCGGTCAGTACCTTATGGGCATCCATGGCATAGCCACGGGTGAGTACCTGCATCGCCTTTGCCACCCGCATGGGGGTCTTTTGCAGTCCTTCCCTGTCAACATCCTCGCCAAGCAGTGTCAGGATATCCTTGTAGTGTGCGGCAAGTTCCTCAAGTCCTTCTCTATATTCTGTTTCCGGATTCATTAATAAGATGCAGTTATTTTTCCTTTAACGACAGATGCCTGTTTGTAACCGAGGTTCTGGAGGTTTACCATCATCTGGTGGGCTTCCTCGTAGGAACGGTAGTTACCTACACGACAGATCCATCTGGGGGAATAGAAATGGACATAGACAGGTACATTAGGATAATGAGCCTTGATGTTATTGCGTGTCTGCTCAGCCATCTGGCGGTCCTTACGGGAGTTGCCACCAGCGAAAGCCTGTACGCGGTAACCGACAATCTTATGAGTGGCTTTCGGTTGCAGGGGGCTCTCTTCCTCGGTGCCGGAGTCCGTCTGTTGGGTTGTCAGGTTCTTCGGCTGGGGATTATTCTTCGTCAGGGCATCACTATTGTTCCTTGGAGACTGTTCTGTCACCTTCTTGTCGTTGGCAGTCTTCTGAGGTTGTGTGCCTGTCGCGTTAGGATCATTCACCAATCGGTCGATATCCTCGCTCTGGTGAATCGTCACCGAGCCCTGACCGTCAATCTTCTTCTGTACGCGTTCAGTATAAGTCTGTGCACTGGCATTGATGACAATGCCAGCACACAGTATGATGATGGTAGTGATGCGTCTCATTATTTCCAAGCATCGATGATACCCTTGAAGTCAGCGCATTTCAAGGAAGCGCCGCCAATCAGACCACCGTCGATGTCAGGTTTTGCGAAGAGCTCAGGCGCATTGCTTGCCTTACAACTTCCACCATAGAGGATGCTGGTATCCTCGGCAACAGCCTTACCATATTTGTCGGCAACGATAGAACGGATGTATGCGTGGATCTCCTCAGCCTGCTCAGCGGTAGCGGTCTTACCGGTACCGATAGCCCAGATAGGCTCGTAGGCGATGACGATCTTGCGGAAGTCTTCCTCGCTGAGGTTGAAGACACTGCCTTCCAACTCTGCCTTCACCACTTCGTTCTGCTTGTTAGCCTCACGCTCCTCCAGGGTCTCGCCGATACAGAAGATTACCTTCAGTCCGTTCTTCAGGGCGAGTAATACCTTCTCCTTTAAGATCTCGGGAGTCTCCTTATAGTACTCACGGCGCTCAGAGTGACCGAGGATAACATACTGGGCTCCTGTGCTCTTCACCATCTCGGCAGAAACCTCACCAGTGAAAGCACCCTTCTCCTTGTCAGCGCAGTTCTCAGCACCAAGACCAATCACGTCTTGATTGATGACCTGAGCCACAGAGGCGAGGTGGATAAATGGGGTGCAGATAACTACACCACAGTTAGGTTTGTCGGCAGCCAGTGCCTCGTTCAGTTCTTTTGCCAAAGCAACACCTTCTTGCAGGTTCAGGTTCATCTTCCAGTTGCCTGCTACAATTTTCTTTCTCATAATTCTACAAAATATTAATATGTTTAAAACTCTATTCTTTACTCCTTAACTCCTGTCTCCTGTCTTCTTAACTCCAGATTCCTTCCTCCTCATCCAGTTCGACCAAGCCCACAAGCGGTCAGCGATGGTCAGCAGTACCAGCGGAAGCACATACCACAGGAGTATCACCAGAATCTTCTTCGGTATAGAGTCCTCGGGCATCTTCCCTATCTCCGTCTTCTCCAGTGGCACACTCAGCTCGTCTTCCCCTGGCAGACTGTTGTGGCTCCATTTGCGGATGATGGTACCATCCTTGAGGAGCATCAGTCCCGGGTTACTCCGTATCATTGTCTTCAAGACAATATCATCTGTCTGGCAGAACGTGTATTCCGCTCCTGTGCCGTCGCGCCACTTGGTGATAGCCTTCTCCCCGCTTGCAGTCAAGCAATAGAAGGGATAGTCTTCCTCCATCGCATATTCGTAAATCAGGTTCAGTCTGCCGAACTGACTCTCGTCAGCCTCTTCCAGATGGGGTGAAACCAGCAGGAACACGTAACCTTTGTCATTCAGCACGGAGTCTGTGATATCATTCCCGTCGTCTATACGTTCTAAGAAGAACTCGCTATATGGTGACTCCTCACCCTCCATCATCTGCTGCCATCCTTTCCTCAGGTCCGTTCCGATATGATAGGGACGGAAGTCAAAGTACGGCAGGTCATAGAGTGACTGCCCTGCCACTATCAGGATGAACAATGCTGTGAAGTTCATCACAATCCATTGGTTCGTCCTTGATATGAAGCGCATCATATCCAGAGGATAGCGCGCCAGCAGAATGGCACAGGCCAGGAGAATGATGTTCTTCCAGAATGTCTGCCAGTTGGTGAGCACGATGGCATCCCCAAAACACCCACAGTCACTGATGGGATTGGCGAGAGCCAGCCACAGTGTCAGCGGTGTCATCATTATGAGCCATACCAGAATGATACGTGTCACTACACGTCGCTGGATGGCAAACAGCAGACAGATACCGAGCCAGAACTCGGCTGCCGACAGGAGTACTGACAGGATGAGTGTCAGAGCATCGGGAACGTAGGTTCCCAGATGCATCGCCTCCAGATAGTCGGCTATCTTGTATTGTGTACCCAGCGGGTCTACGGCCTTGACGAATCCTGACAGGATAAACGCCAGCGCGACGACCCTCGTCATCACTCACTCAACTTGATCGCTCCGAAGACCGCATAGTTGATGATGTCCATGTAGTTGGCATCGATGCCCTCGCTGACGAGGGTGTCACCTCTGAGATTCTCAATCTCCTTGATGCGTTCTATCTTGGTGAGGATGAAGTCTGTATAGCTGCTGACGCGCATACCACGCCATGCCTCGTCGTAGTCATGGTTCTTGCGCTTCATCAGTTCCAATGCCTCCAAGGCATAGCGGTCATAGAGCGCCATCGCCTCCTTCGGCTGCATATCAACAGTGTCAGAGAACCCCTGTGCCAGTTGGATGAGTCCCACGATGCCATAGTTAATCAAGGCGATGAACTCAGGACGGATGCCTTCGCCCACCAGCGACTCCTTCTTGATTTCCAGAGAACGGATGCGCTTCGCTTTGATAAACAACTGATCGGTGAGGGACTGAGGGCGTAAGATACGCCAAGAGGCGCCATAGTCATGGAGCTTCTTCTCAAACAGGTTGCGGCATTCCTGCATCACCTGTTCAAACTGCACGTTGGTTTTCTCGTTCGTCTCTGTTGTCATACCTTGATTTAGAAATTAACGGCAAAGGAGGCACCCAGCACAAAGGAGTGCATCGTCTTCTTGATGCTCTTGTTGGCAGTGAAGATATCCCTTAGCTCTTCTTCGCTCATGCTTTCGAAGAGAGAGGGGTACATGGCGTAGGGAATGCCTCCGTAGTTGTAGTTCATCGTATAGGTCTTACGGGTGACATCGTAATCGAGGAACACCTTCCATGAGAAATTCTTCTTGTAGGCATAGGTCAGTGAGATACCGGTACCGAACTTCATGGTGTTGTTACCGTCAACGGTGAAGTAATCCCATTCGATATCGAACTTGTCACCTGTAGGTTCGAAGGGGGCATCGTCCTTTTTGTATTCCTGACCGGAAAGCTTGGCATTCAGGGAGAGCTCCTGCATGATGCTGCGTCCTATGAGCAGTTTGCTACCCAGGGCAAAGCGCTCGGAGAGGGGTACATTGAAATAAGCACCGAGGTCAACGGCAAACTCCGTCAGGTGGTCGCTCTCGATGACGAAGTCGATGTCGTCAACCGTACCCTCCATTTCTTTCAGTTCCTCTTCGTCTAATTGAGTGACGGCATCATACATCGCAGTTACATCCTCCCAGGCGAAATCCGTTATCTTATTCCATCCCTTGATAGGGGTGCTCTTCACGCGCAGGCGACCACCCACACCTATATATGGATTAAAGAAGTAAGCACCCTCAGCACCTACTGCTGTGGAAGCCTGGAACTTCAGGTTCATATTGTCGGACCATCCGTATTCTTTCATGTCGAAATCGAGATCACGGGACCCCAGTCCGATACCCATCGAGATGGAGAAGAATGAGGGGTGCTCAATAACGTTTGCCATGCCCGGGATGTCGTTGCGCAGCAGTCCCTTGCCCTTGAAGAGCAGGTCGCAGAGGGCATAGCCTAACTCACCGGACAGCATACCGATACCGGCGCCGGAGAGCACGTCACTGATCCAGTGGCGGTTGTTCAGTACACGCATCACACCTGTTGCCGTAGCAACGCTATAGCCGGCTACCGACCACCAGGGAGAACGGGTGAGGCCATATTCCTTGTGTAACAGTGTAGCACCAACAAAGGCTGTGGCAGTATGTCCCGAGGGCCAAGAGTTTGCTGAACTTCCGTCAGGACGCATCTCCTTGGCAGTGTGTTTAATGGTATTGACAAGGAGTGCCATGATACCATAGCCCATACCGGCACTTGCCAACAGACGGGGCCAGTCGCTACGTCCCTCGTAGCCGCCTAATTTCAGACCGACAACGGCAGCAGGACCAAAGAACTGGGTATAGTCGTCGATACCGGTTTTGAATTTTGTTATCAGCGAGTGCTTCTCCTGCTGTTTGAAGGCGTTCTTCTCACTCTTGGCAATGATACCGGCAACAAAGAGGGGTACACCGGCGAAGGTCATGTCTTCCATGAACTTATACGCCTTGGTGTTTGGGTTTGTACGTGACTTGAAGAAAGCAAAGTCCATCTTGGGTTCTGGAGCCCTCAGTGCCAGCTCGCTCCTGTAGTTGTACTCGTTTGCGATGGTACCAAAATCAGCCTTCATCTCAGGGACGGTGAGCTTCAATGGTTCCATGTCCTTATAGTTGTCCGTATTGGCTTGGGCAACTATAGCAACAGTCAGTAAAATAGCAGAAAAAAAATGTCTCATACTCGTTCTGTATACCTAATTAATTGTAATTTGTGTGCAAAGTTACAAATAATTTTTGTACTTTTGCAACCGAAAAGAAAAAAAATCATGAAATTATATTCTGATGCCGCTTTGGCAAAGATATTAGACAAGGGTATTTTCCATCAGATCAGTGACGTGGCAGACCGCCTTGGCGTGGAGTGCTATGTGGTGGGAGGCTATGTGCGCGATATCTTTCTGGAGCGACCCTCCGACGATATTGATGTCGTTGTGGTGGGTAGCGGTATCGAGGTGGCAAAAGAATTGAAGAAGGCATTGGGACGGAAAGCCCATCTCTCCGTATTCCGTCATTTCGGCACGGCACAGGTGAAATTTGTGAGGAACGAGGAGGGAGGAACGAGGAAGGAGTTCGAAGTGGAATTTGTTGGGGCCCGCAAGGAGAGCTACAGCCATGACTCCCGTAAGCCGGTGGTGGAGAACGGTACATTGGAGGATGACCAGAATCGTCGTGACTTCACCATCAATGCGATGGCCATTTGTCTGAACAAGAGCCGTTTTGGTGAACTGGTTGATCCCTTCAATGGTATTGCCGACCTGCAGGACGGTATCATCGCCACCCCTCTTGACCCAGAGGTTACGTTCAGTGATGACCCGTTGCGGATGATGCGCTGTATCCGTTTTGCCACTCAGTTGAATTTCCGGATAGAGGAAAATACGTTCAGGGCATTGGAGAATATGGCTGACCGTATCAGGATTGTCAGTGGGGAACGTATCGAGGTGGAACTGAACAAGATCATCATGGCTCCACATCCCAGCATCGGTTTCGAGTACTTACAACGCAGTGGTATTTTACAGATCATCCTGCCTGAGCTCGCAGCTCTTGATATAGTGGAGAGACGTGATGGGAGAGCGCATAAGAACAACTTTTACCATACACTGGAGGTGTTGGAAAATGTAGTGTCTTCTGTCTTCTGTCTCCGGTCTCCTGATTGCAGCCTTTATCTCCGTTGGGCAGCCTTACTCCATGATATCGGCAAGACCAAAACAAAGCGATGGGAACCCAAGGCAGGATGGACCTTCCATAATCATAACTTTATAGGAGCGAAGATGGTACCAGATATCTTCCGGCGTCTGAAACTGCCTATGGGGGCGGAGATGCGTTATGTCCAGAAACTGGTTGACCTTCATATGCGTCCTATCGCCATTGCTGATGAGGAGGTGACAGACAGTGCCGTGCGTCGTCTGTTGAATGATGCCGGGGAGGATATAGACGATCTGATGACACTCTGCGAGGCGGATATCACATCGAAGAACGAGGTGCGCAAACACCTGTTCCTTGAGAATTTCCGGATGGTGCGTGAGAAACTTACCGATTTGAAGGAGAAAGACTATCAGCGTCTGCTCCAGCCGGTCATTGACGGTCATGAGATCATGGAGATGTTCCATCTGCATCCCTCACGGGAAGTTGGTGTCCTGAAACAATACCTGAAGGATGCCGTCCTCGACAATAAAGTAGAAAATGAACGTGAACCCCTTATGCAACTGCTGATGGAAAAGGCACGGACGATGGGGTTGGAATATAAATAAAATGATGCGATGAGTGAAGTAGTCGTCAGAAAGGTCAGTAACCATAGTATAATGGATGATTTTGTTCATGTCGTGAACGGAATCTACAGGGGTTCCCCATATTATGTGCCAGATCTTGAATCGGATGTACGTAAGCTTTTCGATAGTAAGAAGAACCCGGGATTGGCATTCTCCGATATCCAGGCGTTTGTGGCATATAGGAATGACCAGCCGGTAGGGCGTATCGTCGGTATCGTCAATGACAAGGCAAATATGAAATGGAACACGAAGAATGTCCGTTTCTCCATGATAGAGTTCGTAGATGACCTTACTGTCTCCAAGGCATTACTGGATGCCGTTGAGGAGTGGGGGAAGGCGAAAGGTATGGATGTCTTACAGGGACCGTTGGGTATCACCGATTTCGATAAAGAGGGGATGCTCGTGGAGGATTATGATATGCAGGGTTCCATGAACACCATCTATAATCCAGACTACTACCCTCATCATATGGAGGCTTACGGGTTATCCAAAGAGGTAGACTGGTTGCAGGTTCGTATCGACATCCCCTCCGACGTGCCGGCAAGGTATGCCCGTGTGGCACAGTATGCCCGTGAGCAGATAGGATTGCGGGTGGTGAAACTCACAGTGAGGGAGGTGTTATGTTCAGGGTATGGCAAGAAGGTGTTTGACCTCCTGAATGAAGCCTATCAGCCTATCTTCGGCTTCTCAACCTTGTCAGAGAAGCAAACGAATACCTTTATAAGAAAATATGTCCCACTGATAGACCTGAACCTGATTCCCGTCATCCTCAATGACCGTCAGGAAGTGGTGGGCGTGGCGATTACGATGGGTAGTCTCTCTTCGGCGATGCAGAAGGCAGACGGTCGTCTGCTCCCGATGGGATGGTATCACCTGCTGAAGGCATTGAAATGGAAACGTGAGGACCATGCGGAGATGTTGCTTATCGCTGTCCGCCCAGATTATCAAGGACTCGGTGTGAATGCAATGTTCTTCGATGACTTAATACCTATTTACAATAAATACGGGTTCAAGTGGGCGGAGACGGGACCACAACTGGAGGACAACGTCCGGGAACTGTCACAGTGGAAGCCCTTGCATCCGCAGTTTGTGAAACGTAGAAGATGTTATAAAAAGACAATATAAGAAAATGGAAAGAAGAGTAGTAATCACGGGAATGGGAATCTGGTCATGCCTCGGTACGACCTTGGAGGAGGTGCGCCAGTCCCTGTACGATGGTAAGAGTGGTATCATCTTTAGTCAGGAGCGTGTGGATGCGGGCTTCCGCTCCCCTTTCTGTGCTGATGTACCCAAAGTTGACTTAAAGCCTTTTGTGAACCGTAACTTCAGACAGTTCATGCCCGAGGAGGCACAGTATGCCTATATGGCAACACGTGATGCCCTGGCAAGTGCGCGTCTGGAACAAGATTATATCGATCAGCATGAGGTGGGAATCATCTATGGCAATGACTCCGTGGCTGAGGCTACCATGCGTGCCCTGGATAAGTTCCGCCAGTTTGGCTCGACAGCCGCCTGTGGCAGTGGTGCTATCTTCCAGTCGATGAATTCCACAGTGACGATGAACCTTGCCTGCCTGTTCCATCTGAAAGGTATCAACCTGACGGCATCGGCAGCTTGTGCGTCAGGGTCGCAGTCTCTCGGACTGGGTTATCTGCTGATCAAGAACGGACTGCAGGACTGTGTCGTCTGTGGCGGTGCCCAGGAAGCAAACATGTATGGTGTCGCCTCCTTTGACGGCATCCAGTCGTTTGCCTTGCGGGAGGATAACAATGCCTCCAAGGCAAGCCGTCCTTTCGACCGTGACCGTAACGGTCTGGTACCTGGTGGCGGTGCGGCAACCCTGGTTATTGAGGACTATGAGAGTGCCGTACGTCGTGGTGCCCCTATTCTTGCCGAGATAGTAGGATGGGGTTTCTCTGGTAACGGAGATCATATCTCAACACCGAATGTGGCAGGACCGGCACGCTCCCTTGAACTTTGTCTGCAACAGAGTGGTGTAGGCATTAGGGAGATCGGTTATGTGAATGCTCATGCCACCTCGACGAAGATCGGTGACAGTCGTGAGGCACAGGCGATAGCTCAGATTTTTGGAGACTACCGTGTGCCAGTGACTTCCACGAAGAGCCAGACGGGTCATGAGATGTGGATGGCAGGTGCTTCGGAGATCATCTATACCATGCTGATGATGAAGAATGATTTCATAGCAGGAAATATTAATTTCGAGAATCCTGATGAAGAGACTGCCTGTGTCAATATCGTTCCTGAAACCATCGAAGCACATTTCGACACCTTCCTCAGCAACTCATTCGGCTTTGGCGGTACCAATTCAACCCTGATCGTGAAGAACCTATAGTCGAAATATCGAAATAACGAAATGTCGAAACTTTAAAATTAAAAAAAACATTATGACAAGAGAAGAAATCATAGAGCAGGTTAATGGACTGCTCTCAGAAGAGTTTGAAGTAGAACAGAGTGAGTTTACACCCGATGCCAACCTGAAGGATACCCTTCAGCTGGACAGTATCAACTTGGTGGATCTGATAGCACTGGTACAGGTGACTTATAAGATCACAATTCCAGTCAATGAACTGCACCAGATACAGACCTTCAATAATCTGTACGACTACATCGAGCAGCATCTGCCGGCATGATCATCAAGGGTGACGATATCAAGCAACTCATCCCGCAACGTGACCCTTTCATGATGGTCGACGAGTTTGAGCAGCTGGATGAGAATACCGCTATGACGACACTCACTGTCGGTAGGGGTAACTATTTCCTGTTGCCTGACAGTATGATGTCGCCGACTGGGTTGATAGAGCATATCGCCCAGTCGTGCTCTGCCCTTGCGGCAAGCAGGAAAGAACATACG
>CACXQL010000022.1 GCA_902769805.1 uncultured Prevotellaceae bacterium | reverse complement strand
GTTAGAGATCAGTGAGAAGAAATCCTCATTGCCTAAGTAATTAATCCACGGCCACGGTGTCTTCGGGTCGGTGATCACATACTCACGGTGTTGGTCGTCGAAATGACCATAGCGTTTATTGTCCATAGTAGTTTTGTTTTTTATGATTATTTATCATGATTATTTTTCAATAAGGATACGTGCATCAACGGCAATGATGTCTTGTCCGTCAGCAAGCAGAGGATTGATGTCTATCTCCTTAATTTCCGTGGCAAAGCGGAGAAGGGTAGAGAGCCGCACGATAATCTCGGCATATTTCTGTTCGTTGATGCCCTGTTGCCCACGTGTACCTTTTAATATTTTATAGCCTCGCAGAGAATGAATCATGGAATAGGCCTCGGCATAACTCAATGGTGCAAGACCGCTTTGCACATCTTTCAGTACTTCGACGAAGATACCTCCTAAACCGCAGAGTACAACGTGTCCGAAACGCTCTTCATATTTTGCACCAATAAAAAGTTCTGTGCCTTTCAGCATCTTTTGTACCATGATGCCTTTCGCATCCTGGATTCCCATCATGCGATCGTATTCCAATGCGAGATGCTCAGGTGTACGGATATTCAATGTCACACCGCCCACGTCACTCTTGTGGACTGGTCCTACCACTTTCGCCACGACAGGGTATCCTATCTTATTGGCAAAGGCAATGAGTTCTTCTTTATCTGCAGATACCAGCTCGGGAACCATGGGAATTCCTGCACAGGAAAGAATTTCATGCACAATCTTGGGGGGTAGATAGCCGTTGCTGTTAATGTCTTGGATGATTTTGTGCAGTCGTGGAATGTCAATGCCGTAGAGTTGTACTTCCGGCGGAGCAGGAGGTGGTGTCTGCATCATTTGCGACAAGGCTGTGGCAAGGGTTACCTCATCCGAGAAGTTTACATGGCCCTTTGCCAAGAACTCCGCCACCTCAGGTCCTGCTGTGTGCAGACTGGGCAGGATGGGGAAGATGGGCTTCTTGCATTCCAGAATCTTCTGGTGCAATACCTCATAAGCCTGATAGAGGGTCGTCAATCCCGGTGTGCCATAGATAACGGCAATGGCATCGATATCGTCAAAACGTTTCTCGCAATAGTCTATTGTTAATCCCAGTTGCTCCGGGGTGCCTGTGGCAAGGATGTCGATAGGATTCGCCACGCTGGAACCAGGGAATAGTTGTGCCTTCAGCTCCTCGGCAGCCTCCCCTTCCAACTTGGGAACAATCAGTCCGCCTTTCGACAAGGCATCCGTCAGCATCACACCAGGACCTCCGGCATGGGTGACAATGGCAAAGCGCTTGCCTGTCAGTGGGGGCAGGGTGAAGATACAGCCTACGGTGGTCAGTTCCTCTCTCGAATGACAGCGTACGATACCAGCCTTACGGAACAAAGCCTCTACAGCCGAGTCGCTGGATGCAATAGCACCTGTATGACTGGATGCAGCACGACTGCCGCTCTCGCTGCTGCCAGCCTTGATGGCAGCAATGCGGCAACCTTTGCGGATGAGGTTGCTGGCATGGAATAAGAGTTTGTCAGGGTTGGATATGTTCTCTATATATAGTAACTTTACATGTGAGTCTGTATCAGGATTGAAATGTTCGTCCATATATTGCAGTACATCCTCAATACCAATCTGTTTGCCGTTACCGATACTCCATACGGAATTAAACTGCAACCCTTTGATGACAGCACTCTCCAGGATGAAGACTGCTGTAGCTCCTGAACCACTGATGAAATCGACTCCCTGGGGATGGAGTTTAGGAATGGGTTGAGTGAAGACACTATGGTGCTGGCGGTTCAACAGTCCGATACAGTTAGGACCAATCAGTGCCGCCCCATATTGTTCACATGTGTCGAGGATGCGCTGTTCCATCTCTGCACCAGCCTTCGTCTCCTCTCCGAAACCAGCAGAGATAATGATGAATGCCTTGGTCTGTTTCTCTTTTGCCAATAGCTCTACCGTATCAGGACAGAGTTTCGCAGGGATGACAAGGATGGCAAGTTCGGTGGGTGGCAGTTCTTTTGCATCGTGGAACACTTTCATACCTTGTACCTCATCCTCTCTTGGGTTAACGATGCGCAATACCCCCATATAGCCACCTTGCAGAATGTTGCGGACAATGGCTCCACCCGGTTTGTGGATATTGTTTGAACCACCGATGACGGCAATGCTCAGAGGGGAAAGGAGCTCTCGGTTAATCATACGGTGACAATGGATTTGACAGGATAAGCGGCGATGGTGGACTCAGGGAAGAAATACCCCAGTTTCAATACGTGCTTAATGGGTGTGCCGTCTACAACATCGGCTCCATCTTCTTCTTGATCCAGTTCTTTGTCAAATTTGCTGCCATAGGGGTTGTGTACGAAAGTCTCGTAACTATCGCCTTCACTGATGATACTTACGCAAGTGCTGATAAACGGCAACTGCTTCATGACAAACTGGCGGATATCATGACAGAGGATGTCGACATCCTCAATACCTGATAGCATATCCTCGTCAACAGCCTTACCCGTGGCAAGCATCTGAATCAACGGCTGTATCTCCTTCTGGTAATGACGCAGGCTGTAGATACGGTTGTTGAGCATGATGAATTTCCTGACGGCCTCGTTGTAGACCATCATCTGTTCTGGTGAGAGTTTGAGGGAATAGGTCTCTTTCTCCTTCACTCGCTCCATCTCAGCCCGTTTCCGTGCCTTTTCTTTCTTTTGGCGAATCTTCACGATGGCTGTTGTTCCAGCTGCTATGGCAGTCACCCCTAAAGTGGCGAGTGCTGCCCATGCCGATCTCTTGTTTTTCAGTTCCATATGGCTGCTAGTTTTGTATTTTGTCGCAAAGATAATGATTTTTATTGAAAAAACACTAACTTTGCAAAAGAAAATGAATCAGAGTGACCGTCATATATTAGAAATAGCCATTCCTGCTATTGTTACGAACATCACTGTTCCCTTGTTGGGATTGGTTGATACGGCGATAGTAGGACACATGGGTGATGCCGCTTATATCGGTGCCATTGCCGTAGGTTCGATGATATTTAGTCTGGTATATTGGGTGTTTGCCTTCCTTCGGATGGGTACCAGTGGCTTGACGGCACAAGCGAGAGGCAGGCGTGACATGGAGAAGATCATGCGACTGCTGATGCGTTCGTTGACGGTGTCTCTGCTAATAGCCTTGACAGTCATCGCCTTTCAGTATCCTTTGCGTGAGATGATGCTTTGGCTGATGTCACCGACGGAGGATGTGCGTATGTTGGCTATCTCCTATTTTAATATTGTGGTATGGGGAGCCCCAGCTGTGTTAGGACTCTATTCCCTCAGCGGCTGGTTCATCGGTATGCAGAACTCACGGATAATGCTTGTTGTGTCCATATTGCAGAACGTAGTGAATATCATTGTCTCGCTGTTGTTGGTATATGGTCTGGGTATGAAAGTCGAAGGTGTTGCCCTCGGAACGGTTATCGCCCAGTATGCAGGATTGCTGGTTGCTGTGCTGATGTGGCTCCGCTTCTATCGCAGGATGTTACGATGGAGGGTATCACTATTAAAAGATACGATGAACGACTGGTTCTCTTTCTTTCGTGTCAATAGTGACATCTTCCTGCGTACCTTGTTTCTGGTGGCTGTCAACCTTTACTTTACCTCCGTGGGAGCCCGTCAGGGAGCGGTCATTCTGGCTGTTAATACACTCTTGATGCAACTTTACCTCTTTCTTTCTTATTTCACGGACGGATTCGCCTATGCAGGGGAAGCTTTAGGAGGCAGATATTGGGGCGCAGGGAATATGCCTGCATTCCATGATGTCGTCAAAAGACTCTTTGTTTGGGGTGGTATCTTGGCATTGCTGTTTACGGTTCTCTATGTGGCAGGCGGTATGCCCTTCCTGCGTCTGTTAACAGATGAGCCGCAGGTAGTGGAAGCCTCTCAGTCATTTGTCTGGTGGGCATATCTCATGCCTGTGGCTGGTGTTGCTGCCTTCGTGTGGGACGGTATCTTCATTGGTATTACAGCGACACGAGGGATGTTGCTCTCGTCGTGTGCCGCGGCAGGGGTGTTTTTTATGGGAGTAATGGGATTGATGGGAACTATGGGGAACCATGGGTTGTGGCTGTCAATGATTCTTTATCTCGCCACACGAGGCATTATCCAGACTATTCTCTATTATAGAACATATTCTATGAAACCCTAAATCTCGTTAAAGGAATTGGTTGTTCTGTATTTTTCCCTTATCTTTGCATAATTGTAATGACTAAAATGTTTGTAAAATGAACAAGAAAGCACTAACCATTATTGCAATATTGTTGTTGATACCTATGTGGATATACGGCCAAACTTATCAGTCACTTTGGAAACAAGTGAAGAACGCGGAGAATGAAGACCTTCCTCAGACAGCGATGAAGCATCTTGCCGTTATTGAGAAGAAGGCAAAGGCAGAGAAAGCCTATGGTCAGCTGATGAAGGCATCCTTGTATTATGTCCAGTTACAGACAGAGATAAGCCCTGACTCATTGGCACCTGCCGTGAGACGACTGGAGAAGGAGGAAGCTGCTGCCAGCGATGATGTCTTACGTGCGGTCTATGATGCAGTGCTCTATAGAATATATCAAGAAAACCGTTCTCTGGGGGAGGACGATTGGGAAGAGAAAGTCCAAGTCTGGCGTGAGAAGGCATTGGTTAATCCTGATGCCCTGGCGAAGGTAAAGACTCATGTATATACCCCCTTTGTGGAGACTGGAAAAGATGCAGAGATTTATGACAATGACATGCTCAGTGTCATCGGCTATGAATTAGGGGCATGGGAATGGATGCATGCCTATTATGAGAAGACGGGTAACCGCCGTGCTGCCTGTCTGACAGCTCTTGCTATGTTGGAGGAGAGCGAGGATAAGTCAGACACGAATGTCTATATCGGGAAACTGGACTCTTTGATTAACAAGTATCAGGATCTTCCTGTGGCTGGTGAAGTCGCTATTGCCCGCTATCACCAGATGTCAAAACTCTACGATATCACGGCAGCGGAGAGAATAGCGTACTTGGATATGGCTGTCGAGCGATGGAGAGAGTGGAAGCGTATCGGAGAGTTGCGTAACAGCAAGGCGAGACTGATCACGTCAAAGTTCTCAGCCGACATTCCCAGGTATGTGCAGGCTCCAGGAATGGAACAAATGGTACAGCTTTATGGATTGCGCCATCTGAGTACTTTGACGATGCGTGTCTATCATACAGACTTGAAAGGTGATACCGATATCGATCCCCGATACCAGAAAGACTATGATAAGATTAAGAATAAACTCACTGAGGTGAAAGAGGCATCGCAAAGTTTGACGTTCTCTTACAGACCTGACTATGAGGTATTCAAAGATTCCTTTTTACTGAAGGGGCTGCCGGCTGGTGTCTATATGCTGGAGTTCTCGACGACCCCAGGTACAGAGGTTTACCGTTTACTTTATTATGTGACGGGCTTGCGCGTGATGGCGATAGGTAACCCAGAGTCTTTCATGCGTTATGTGGTCGTTGATGCTCAGACGGGACAGCCAGTGAAGGGTGCGAAGGTGAAGATTTCTCCTTCTTATTATTATGATAGGGAAAAGGTTGATGAGGACGCTGTGACTTTGGAAACGGATGCACAGGGTGAAGTCTCTTATCAGTTCAAGAAAGAAAGAAGGCATGATGTGTTCGTCTATACCCGTCAGGATGAGGCTTGTCCTATGTTGGGTGCCTCTGATAATTTCCACTTCTATGAGGATAACAGCCGCAGGGAGTATACCCATATCTATACCGACCGTGCTATCTATCGCCCAGGACAGACCGTCCATGTGGCAGCGATTGTCTATGCATTGACGGATCATGTGAATACGGATGCCGTTGTAGACAAGAAGATGACGATGACCTTACGTGATGCTAATTATAAGGTTATAGCAGAGAAAAGTGTCATGACAGACCATTATGGTAAGTGCTCTGCAGAATTTACATTGCCAACAGGTTCGAAGAACGGTAGTTTCAGAGTCAACTTGAATGGGTCGAGTCAGAGTTTCCGTGTAGAGGAGTATAAGCGTCCGACCTTCGAGGTGTCTTTCTCTGAATATAAGGAGATGTATAAGGCTGGTGATACAATTACTGTACAAGGTAAGGCAGTAAGCTATGCAGGTGTTCCAGTACAGGATGCGAAAGTGAAATATTCCGTGCGTCGCCGTGTTGCCTACTGGTGGATGAATTACTCCTGGTATTGGAATGTCGGCTATATGGGACATGGAACAGAAGCGGAGACGTTGCTGACTGATGAGACGACGACTCATGAGGACGGTACTTTTGACGTGAAGATGCCGATGGTACTTCCCAAGGGCGACGGAGATACTCCGATGTTCTATACTTTTGAGGTAGAGGCAGATGTGACAGATCAGGCTGGTGAGACACATGGCGGCACGAAGAGCATGTCATTAGGTACTCGTCCTACTGCTCTGACTTGTGATGTACCGCAGCGAATCCGTCGTGACCAGATTAAACCAGTAACGTTCTATCGTAGGAATGCTGCAGGTAGTGAGATAGAGGGAACGGTCCGCTATCGTCTCGATGAAGGAAAATGGCAGGAAGTGAAGGCTAATACAGGCATTGATGCCCTTGCACAATTAAAGTCTGGAGAGCATCGTATAGAGGCTGCTTGCGAGGGTGACTCTGTGAAGATGAAGTTCATCGTCTTTGGCTTGGACGACAAGAAACCAGCCATAGATACGAAAGACTGGTTCTATATCAGTGACTCACGCTTTCCGAATGACGGACGACCTGTTACTTTGCAATTAGGTTCCTCAGATCCTGATTTGTATATAGCCTATGAGATTGCTTCTGGTAATAGAATCATTGAACAAGGCTTCGTCCGAGAGAACAGATCACTGCTGAACCGTCAGTTTACTTATAAAGAGGAATATGGTAATGGCCTGTTCCTGACCTACGCTTGGGTGAAGGATGGAAAGAGCTATCAGCATTCAGCGACGATAAGTCGTCCGCTGCCCGATAAGCACCTCAAGTTGGAGTGGGAGACCTTCCGAGACCGGTTGAAGCCTGGTCAGCAGGAGGAATGGCGAATGTCTGTCAAGGATAAGGACGGAAAACCTGTCGATGCACAGTTGCTGGCAGTTCTCTATGACAAGAGCCTTGACCAGCTTGCCTATCATTACTGGGGATTTTATCCGAACACATATACACCCATGCCCTCTACCTCCTGGTATGTGATGTCCTTCGGTAGCAGGAGTGCGGCTGGTGAGAAGCATCCCTCCCTCGTCTCTGTGCCAGAGTTGA
Organism: uncultured Prevotellaceae bacterium; assembly: GCA_902769805.1. Lineage (GTDB taxonomy): Bacteria > Bacteroidota > Bacteroidia > Bacteroidales > Bacteroidaceae > Prevotella. The sequence continues at coordinate 17,792 of CACXQL010000022.1, read as the reverse complement.
AGTTCAGTCATTTCGATCATGATATCTTCCCAACCCGTTATTTCCGTTATGGAAGAGCTGCGATGGGTGGTAGGGTACTCATGAAGGCTGCTTCATCAGACATGATGGCTCTTGAGGAAGCTCCTGCGATGATGGCAAAGGCTGCTCCGATGGCAGCAGAGAATAATGCTGTTGAGCAGAAAGCTGTTGCCAATGAGGAACCCATGGAAGAGAAGCACGACACTCAGGAAGAGAAGCAGGATGATTCCGTACAGCTTCGTGAGAATATGCAGGAGACCGCCTTCTTCTATCCTGCTCTAGTGGCTGACAAGGAAGGCAATGTGGTGTTGAAGTTTACGTTGCCGGAGAGTCTGACAACATGGAGGTTCATGGGTCTTGCTGTCACTCCTGAGATGAATTACGGAAGACTGGGTGGCGAGACGGTGGCTCAGAAGGATGTGATGATACAACCGAACATGCCTCGCTTCGTCCGCATGGGTGACAAGGCACAACTCTCCGCACGTATTTTCAATATCAGTGAGCAGGCACAACAGGGTACGGCGCGTATTGAACTGCTTGACCCGGAGACAGAGAAGGTGGTATTTACCGACCAGCAAGACTTCACGATAGAGGCAGGTAAGACTGGTCATGCAACCTTTAGTTTTGAACCTGACCACAGTTATTCCCTGTTGATATGCCGTATGTCGGTGAAAGGTGCAGATTTCTCCGATGGAGAACAGCATTATCTGCCAATTTTACCTGATCGGGAGCGCGTGACGAAGTCGGTTCCGTTTACTCAGCATGAGCCAGGTGTGAAGGCGATAGACCTTACGAAACTCTTCCCAGAGGGTACGGCACAGCAGAAACTCACTGTTGAGTATACGAATAATCCAACATGGCTGATGGTACAGTCGCTGGCTACGCTTGGTCAGCCTTATGAGACAAGTGCCATCGACCAGGCTGCATCTTACTACTCTAACCTGCTTGCCAAGACTATCCTCAAACAGACACCAAGTGCGAAGAAAGTCTTTGAGCAGTGGAAGATGGAGACAGGTAACGAGACTTCCCTGCATAGTAACTTAGAGAAGAACCAGGAACTCAAGGATATCATTCTCGCAGAGACCCCATGGGTGAATGCTGCTGACCGTGAGGCAGAGCAGAAACAACGTCTTGCCGACTTCTTCGATGCCAATATGATAGACAACCGTCTGTCGACAGCCATAGAGAAGTTACAGAAATTACAGCAGGGTAATGGTGGTTTCTCCTGGTATCCAGGAATGGTGTCAAGTCCATATATTACTATGAGTGTCGCGGAGATGCTGGCACGCCTGCATGTCATGACAGGCACCTATGGACAGGCAGAGCGTATCCAGACACGTGCTATGGACTATATGGATGATGAGATCATTGACATTGTGAATGAGATGAAGAAACGTGAGAAGAAGGGTGTCAAACCATACTTCCCGTCACACATGGCTCTCAGTTGGCTCTATGTCAATGCCCTCGACAAGCGTAATCTGTCAAAGAAAGCAAAAGAGGCAAGCGACTATCTGATGCCGTTGCTGAAGAAGGACATCAAAAACCAGACCATCTATGAGAAGGCGATGACAGCGATTATCCTGTTGCGTCAGGGTAATATACAGAAGGCTCATAACTATGTGAAGAGCCTGAAGGAATATACTGTCTATACGGAAGAGATGGGACGCTACTACGATACGCGTCGTGCTTCTTATTCATGGTACAGTTATAAAATTCCTACCGAGGTGGCAGCCATCGAGGCTATCAAGTATGTGGAACCTGAGGATACGAAGACCATTGATGAGATGCGACGCTGGCTGTTACAGGAGAAACGGACACAGATGTGGGATACGCCTATCAGTAGTGTCAATGCCATCTATGCCTTCCTCTTCGACCATACAGACCTGCTGGCAAAACAGGAACCCATCGTTCTTGCTATCGACCAGCAACCTATAGAGGTGTCGAAGGAGACAGCAGGTATCGGCTATGTGAAGACGGCTATCCAGGAACCGAAAGGTAAGGAGTTTACCGCAACGAAAACCTCCACAGGAACGTCATGGGGTGCCGTCTATGCTCAGTTTATGCAGAAGACTTCAGAGGTGGAGGACTCACAGAGCGGTATCACCGTGAAACGTGAGATACTCTCTCCGAATACTCTGAGAACTCCAAGTACTATGAAAGTAGGTGATAGAATCACGGTACGCATCACTATTGAGACGACTCGTGACCTTGACTTCGTACAGGTGCTTGACCGCCGTGCGGCATGTATGGAACCTGTCCGCCAGTTGTCAGGCTATCGTAATGGTGCCTATGTGTCACCGAAGGATTTCTCAACGAACTATTATTATGGTGGGCTCGCCAAGGGTAAGTATGTGCTGGAGACCGATTACTTTATCGACCGTGCAGGCACTTACGAGACAGGTACGTGTACGGTGCAGTGTGCTTACTCTCCTGAGTATCGTGCTACGGCAAAGTCACAGACATTAATAGTCACTGAATGAATATGAACAAGAAGAATATAATAATTATCATGCTGATGCTGGTGATGCTGCCGGTATCGGCACAGAAGCTGATTGCAGAGAAGACGTTGATAGATGTGGGTAAGACAGGTTTCCAACAACCCGTCACTGCTGTCTTTGAGTTTCGTAACAAGAACGTAAAGCGCCTGCGGATAGAGTCGGTCGCCCCCGATTGCAACTGTACGGCGGTGGAGTATCCGAGAGATGTGATAGGCACGGGAGAGACTTTCCAGATCAAGATGACTTACGATGCTCAGCGGTTAGGTCATTTTGACTATCAGGCAGCAGTCGTGTCCAATGCTACGAAGGCACCTATCTACATCCGAATGAAGGGTGTCGTGCTGGCAGACTATCAGGACTTCTCCGGGGACTATCCGATAGAGATGGGTATGATGCGTATCGACAAGAACGAACTGGAGTTTGATGATGTCAACAAAGGGGAGCAGCCCGTAGAACAGATACATGTCTATAACAATGGTACGAGTCTGATGCGTCCTAACCTTATGCACCTGCCTTCATGGCTCTCTGCAACGACAGCTCCTGAAGAGATACGTCCAGGTCGTACGGCTACCATCACAGTGACGCTGAATTCGCAACAGGTAAGTGACTACGGACTGACTCAGTCATCTATCTATCTTGCTGCCAATCCTGGTGACAAGGCGACACAGGATAACCTGATCGGTGTTTCTGCCGTGCTGTTGCCTGCCTTCCAGAAGTTGTCGGCACAACAGAAACAGTATGCGCCGAAGGCTTATCTGTCGAAGGAACAGGTGGATATCGTCTTTGACGGAAAGTCGAAGAAGAAAGATGAGATACAGTTATCGAATATCGGAAGGACTCCCCTCACTATATCTTCCTTGCGGATGTTCACCCCGGGACTGAAGATATCCTTAGGCAAGAGTACCCTTCAGCCTGGTGAGTCTACTAAACTGAAGATCACGGCAGAGCGTGACGAACTGAAGAAAGCACGTACTAAACCGCGTATCCTGATGATTACCAACGACCCAGACAAGTCGAAGGTCGTCATCAATATCAATATTAAGTAACTCTCCATCCTCCTTTTTCAATCCTCAATTTTCAATTTGTTACATGGAACATCCCGAGAATAGTGCTGAATATGCTGGTCTGCAAGTCAACAGCGGTGTTGAACAGCCATCGATTATCAATCCCTATCTGCAACGTAACCGTTTCAGACGTCGTGAACTGACAGCGTCGGAGATGGTTGAAGGCATCGTTAAAGGCGATGTCACCATACTCTCACAGGCTGTCACCTTGGTGGAGAGTGTCAATCCCGACCATCAGGCGAAGGCGCAGGAGGTCATAAACAAATGTCTGCCGTATAGTGGAAACTCTATCCGTGTGGGTATCAGCGGAGTGCCAGGTGCTGGTAAGTCGACTTCCATCGATGAGTTTGGCATCCATGTGCTGAAGGAGAAAGGAGGCAGACTCGCCGTCCTTGCCATCGATCCCAGTTCAGAGCGTTCAAAGGGGAGTATCTTGGGTGACAAGACTCGTATGGAGAAGCTCTCCATACATCCAGACTCATTCATACGTCCCAGTCCGACGGCAGGTTCTCTGGGTGGTGTCGCCCGCAAGACACGTGAGACGATTATCCTCTGTGAGGCGGCGGGCTTTGACAAGATATTCGTGGAGACGGTGGGAGTAGGGCAGAGTGAGACAGCCTGTCATTCGATGGTAGACTTCTTCTTGCTCATTCAGTTAGCTGGTACCGGTGATGAACTGCAAGGGATCAAACGTGGCATCATGGAGATCAGTGACGGTATTGTCATCAACAAATGTGACGGCGAGAATGTTGACAAGTGCCATATGGCAGCGACGAACTTCCGCAATGCCCTCCATTTCTTTCCCATGCCGCAGAGTGGTTGGCTACCTAAAGTGCTATGCTATAGTGGCTTCTATGGCACGGGCGTCAAGGAGATATGGGATATGATCTATGAGTATATCGACTTCGTGAAGGCGAATGGCTATTTCGAATATCGTCGCAACGAACAGTCAAAATACTGGATGTACGAGAGCATCAACGAGCATCTGCGCCTGAACTTCTATAACAATCCCGTCATCCGCCAACGACTGCAAGAGGCGGAACAGACAGTATTGGCAGGTCAGCAGACTTCCTTCATGGCAGCGCAAGGTCTTTTGGATCTTTATTATAAAAATCTATAGTACCTATAGTCACTATAGTAACTATATAAAATAATATGCTCAAAGTTGAGATTGACAACGGCAGTGGCTTCTGCTTTGGAGTGACCACAGCGATTCAAAAAGCAGAGGAGGAACTGGCAAAAGGTAATACACTTTATTGTCTGGGTGATATTGTACACAATGGCATGGAGTGTGACCGCTTGCGCCAGATGGGACTTATTACGATCAATCACGAAGAGATGCGTCAGTTGCATCATGTGAAGGTGCTGTTGCGTGCACATGGTGAACCTCCTGCCACTTATGAACTCGCTCGTCGTAACAATATCGAGATCATTGATGCCACCTGTCCTGTGGTGTTGCAACTCCAGAAACGTATCAAGAAACAATACCTCTCTCCTCTTTCCTCTCTCCTCTCTCCTCAGATTGTCATCTTCGGTAAGAACGGTCATGCGGAAGTGTTGGGACTGGTTGGACAGACAGAGGGTAAGGCAATTGTCATCGAACAGTTTGAGGATGTCAAGCGTCTTGACTTCTCACGTGACATTTATCTCTATTCGCAGACCACAAAGTCGTTGGATGAGTTCCATCGCATTATCGAGTACATCCAGCAGCATATCTCACCAGAGGCAACCTTCAAGAGCTTTGATACCATCTGCCGTAATGTGGCGAACCGTATGCCAAATATCTCTACTTTTGCCACAAAGCATGATTTAGTCCTCTTTGTCTGTGGACGGAAGAGCAGTAATGGTAAAGTTCTTTTCAATGAGTGTCTGCGGGTCAATCCTAATACCCACCTCATCGAGGGTCCTGAGGAGATAGACCCTGCCTGGCTCAAGGGTATTCAGACGGTAGGCATCTGCGGAGCTACTAGTACACCTAAATGGCTCATGGAACAGTGTCGCGATGCTTTGTCTCCTTAATGATGAATGACAAAAAAGTTTGGTGCCGCCTATCTCAGAGAGAGGTGTATAAGGACTTGAGCAAATGCGAGAACAGGTTTATTTGTTATACCCACTTTCGGGATTCTCATACATGGTGATGGGAATCTTGAACTGCATCATCTCATCAAGGTTATGGACGGGATGCTCCACGTCTCGTGGGATGGAGCGGTGGGAGAATGTCTGGAAATAGAGCAGACAGGCATCACGCCACCAAACGGCATCACGAGTCTGAATGCGGAGTTTGCGCTGTACCTCGTCGAAGCGCTGAGGGTCGACATAGGGTTGCATGGTATCCCAGACAGCCAAGAACTCACGTGTCTGACGGACACCGTCGTCATACATGTGGCACAGTTCGTCCCAGAAGGTACGACCGCTCTTCATGCGGAAGTCCCAGGGTACATGGTGGAACCATGTCAGCAGGTTCTCAGGACAGGTGTTGATATCGTTATAGAGGGAACAAAGCTTAGGAGGATACTGCTTGACGTTGGCACTGCCTTTCAGTGTGCGGTCAAAACCTAATCCGATACTGTCGGCGCGATGGTAGTAGGGTGGTGTCCAGTCGGCTCTCAGTCCCTTTGGACTATACCATGGCTCTGGACCGTAATGATGCGTACCGGCAAAGATATGATGGAGACCTAACGGCATCATATAGCTGACGGCAGCCTCACGGCTGTCAAGCATGATCTGCTTTACAGGATCGATAATCCGTTTGTCTGTAAAAGTCTGTCGCAGCCATTCGTCGGCGATCTGTTCTGATGTCAGCGAGGGATTCCATGCCAGTCGTCCGAAGGCATACCAGTTTGCCTGTGCGAAATGGTGTCCACACCAGTTGGTGTCATCACCAATATTAGCCACGCCTGTCATCGCTTTCAGACTGCCAGGCTCTACAAACGAGAAGAACTCCTTCCACATGGGTGCGAGATAGACAAGATGGTTGGCGGCACCAAGGTATTCCTGCGTAATCTGGAATTCCACCATCATCGGTGTCTTCTGCATGGCAGTGAATAAAGGACTGTATGGCTCACGTGGCTGAAAGTCCACGGGACCGTTCTTGATCTGGATGATGACATTGTCTGCAAACTGACCGTCAAGGGGCATGAACTCCTCATAGGCTTGGTTGGCACGGTCACTGCTCTGGGGATTGTAGACGAAGGCGCGCCACATCACCATACCATGATGAGGTTTCAGAACACCAGCCAGCATGTTAGCGCCATCAGCGTGTGAACGACCGAAGTCCTGCGGGCCAGGTTCTCCCTCTGAGTTTGCCTTCACGAGGAAACCGCCGAAGTCTGGGATGAGTTGGTATATCTCGTTTACCTTGTCTTTCCACCAGCGGATGACATCGGCATCGAGTGGATCGGCAGTTTTCAGCCCTCCAATCTTAATAGGGGAGGCGAAATTGATGGAGAGATAGACGCGGATGCCATAGGGGCGTAACTGGTCAGCAATACCCTTTGCCTTCCTCAGACTCTCTGTTGACAATGCTTCAGGCTTGGCATTCACATTATTGAGTACCGTGCCGTTGATGCCGACAGACGCATTGGCGCGTCCATACATCTTCATACGTGCAGGGTCTGGATTCACAAAGATACTATGTCCTGCGAAACCGCGCTCAACGGTACCGTTCGGGTTGTCCCAGTGATTCAGTATGCGCAGGTCGTAGGCAGGCTGTTCCCTGATATCGAGCATGTCGCACGACTTCCCCGTTTGTTGCAGGCGCAACAGGTGATAGGCTCCGTAGAGTAATCCTGCGTCGCTGGCAGCTGTGATTACTATCTTTCCGTCCTGGCTCTTGATGGTATAGCCGTCCTTGGCGATGCCTTTTTGTCGTTTCAGCACCACAGGGCTTCCCTGCCAGTAGGTCTGTAGCTCAGTCATCGCTGTGCCTTTGATGCCTGTTATCGTAGAAGTATTAACGGTGTCTAATCGTAGCCACAGACGGCTTCCGTCTTCACCGCTGGTAGCGGCGGTACTCCATCCTGCCATGAGCAGAAGGAAAAAAGAAATAAGGATTCTCATATTGTCTTTGTTATTATATTGCAAAGATACAACATTTTTTTTAACTATTGCTTATTATCTCATTTTTTATTTATCTTTGCAACATAAAACAACTTAAACATGAAACGGTTACTACTATCATCAATGATGCTATGGTGTGTTCTGGTGTTGGCGGCACAAGTAGAAAATCCTTGTGGTCCTCTCCCCAATACCAACCAGTTGCGGTGGCAGGATATGGAGATGTATGCATTTATCCATTATTCGTTGAACACGTATACTGATCAGGAGTGGGGCTTCGGCAATGAAGACCCGCAGTTGTTCAATCCCTCCGACCTTGACTGTAGACAGTGGGCGCGTGTCTGTAAACAAGCAGGCATGAAAGGGATCATTTTTACTGCTAAGCATCATTGCGGTTTCTGTATGTGGCCTTCAGCCTATACGGAATACTCCGTGAAGAATGCACCTTGGAAGGACGGCAAGGGTGACGTGGTGCGTGAACTGGCTGAGGCATGTCGTGAGGAAGGGTTGGAGTTCGCTGTATACCTCTCTCCTTGGGACCGTAATCATCCAGAATATGGTCGCCCTGCCTATGTCACCTATTTCCGTAACCAGTTACGTGAGTTGCTCACCAACTATGGTGACATCTTCGAGGTATGGTTCGATGGTGCCAATGGCGGTGATGGCTGGTATGGCGGTGCCAATGAGACGCGTAAAATAGATCGTACTACATATTATCAATGGCCTGAGACCTATAAGATGATTCGTGAACTGCAACCCAAGTGCCTGATATGGAACGATGGCAGTGACCGTGGTGACCTGCGCTGGGTGGGTACGGAGGCTGGTAATATAGGTGAGACCAACTGGAGCCTTCTTTATCACGATGGTGATGTGCCTTATCAGATGCTGCACTATGGCGTGGAGGATGGTGACGTATGGTGTCCTGGTGAGACGAATACGAGTATCCGTCCTGGGTGGTTCTACCACGATGCAGAAAACGAACACGTGAAGAGTCTGTCGAAGCTGATGGACACCTATTATAAGTCTGTAGGTCGTAATTCCACGTTACTGCTGAATTTCCCCATAGCCCCCAATGGTCGTATCCATCCGAATGACAGTCTGCGCGGCATTGCCTTCAAGAAGATGATAGATGAAGTGTTTGTAAAGAATGTAGTGAAAGAATTATCATTCCCTTCTATTCAGGGAGGGGACAGGGGCGGGTCTCTCATCCTCGATTTTGGAAAGCCTACTGCGTTTAACCGTTTCCTTGCTGAAGAGGATATCGCAAAGGGACAGCGTATAAAGAAATTCTCGCTCGAAGTTTTTGTCAATGGAGAGTGGCTACCGTTGAATGATGCCTTGGTGGAAGGACATGATGGACTGACAACCATCGGACATCGTCGTATCATCTGTTTCCCTACCGTCAAAGCAACAAGGCTCCGCTTCACCATCATTGATGCCAAGTGTGAACCGGTCATTAAGAGGATGGGTGTTTATCTTGCCCCAGAGCTCACAGCAGATATTCCCGATAGCGGTGAGAAGAAATCGTCAGCGTTGCATATCTTTTTCGGAAGTCCTAAACAGATGTTCATCGACTGGGATACGGAGCAGACTATTAACACCTTCCGCTACATGCCGCCGCAAAGTGGTAGTGATGGAATCATTACCCACTACAGTCTATGGGGGTCCACCGATTGGACCAACTGGACCAAACTTGCCACTGGTGAGTTCTCGAACATTGTGAACAACCCCATCTGGCAGACAATCAAGTTTAACCCTACCAAAGTCCGCGTGCTACGCTTCGAGGCAGACCGTCTCGCCAGCGGTGAGCGTATGGGATATGGAGATATTGAGATAAAATAACAGGACAATGAAGAGAATCATTATTTTACTGACATTATTATTGGTTATAGGAGTCAGGAGTCAGGAGTCGGGAGTCAGGGCACAAGTTCATGACTGGGAGAATCCCGCAGTATTGAGTATTCATAAACTACCTTATCATGCAACGTTGCAACTTCCGTCGCGTGAGAAGGAGTGTAAAGAGATAGTAAGTCTTGACGGACAGTGGTTGTTTCATTGGAGTCGCAAACCAGAAGAAAGACCTGCCGATTTCTACCGCGAGGACTATGATGTTAGTCAGTGGGATAAGATAACCGTGCCAGGCAACTGGCAGACGCAAGGTTTTGGAACTCCTATCTATACAAATATTGAATACCCGTTCCAGCGTAACCGTCCCAGTGTCACCAGTGAACCGCCAAAGGACTGGACAGCCTATGAGAATCGTAATCCTGTAGGGTCGTATGTCACATTTGTCGACGTAACGAAGGAGATGTTGTCAAAGAATCTTATTCTCCATTTTGGCGGTGTCCACTCTGCGATGTACCTTTGGGTGAACGGAAAGAAGGTGGGCTATAGCCAGAACTCGATGACACCTGCAGAGTTTGATGTCACCAAGTACCTGCGCGAGGGAAAGAACAAACTCGCTGTGGAGGTGTATCGCTGGTGTGATGGCAGCTACCTGGAAGACCAGGATATGTGGCGGCTGTCAGGTATCTACCGCCCCGTGCAGTTGTGGGTCCGTCCGTTAGTACATATCAGTGATTATCAGGTGACGGCTGAACCCAATGCTGACTATAGTAAAGCAAGTGTAAAGGCGGCGGTCAGTCTTTGTAATGTGGGCAAGCAAACAACAAAGGAACTGCAAGTTGTGTTAAAAATAGATGGTCGTGAGATAGCAGATGGAGTTCAGAAACTGACGGCTGGCGATACGACGATGTTGGTATTAAATGATGTTATCGACAAACCGCTGCTATGGTCAGCTGAGAAACCACATCTCTATCCCTTTAGTATAGAATTACGCGATGTAAAGGGTACTGTCATCGAGCATTTTGACTATCACCTCGGCGTGAGGAAGGTGGAGGTCGTCGGTGAAGTGTTCAAGATTAACGGTAAGAACGTGAAACTGCGTGGTGTGAACCGCCATGACCATCATCCAAAAACGGGGCGTTATGTAGATGATGCCACCTATAAAGAGGATGTCCGTCTGATGAAACAGGCGAACATCAATTTCCTGCGTACCTCGCACTATCCTGATCGTGAATACCTCTATGAGCTTTGTGACCGTTGGGGTATCTATGTGATGGACGAGGCAAACCATGAGACGCATGGTTATGGCTACGCCAATGAGGAGATGGGAGAGGACCTGGCTTGGCAGCAGGCGCATGTCGACAGGGCTGAGTCGCTGGTGAAGCGTGACTTCAATCATCCCTGTGTGATCTTATGGAGCCTTGGCAACGAAGGGGCAGTAGGACCGAATATAGAGGCGATGTATAATAAGGTACGTGAACTCGATAATACCCGTCCTCCGTTCTATGATAGTGACCGCCGTTACAGTTGTATATGGGATGACAGCTATCTCTATCCCGATGACTTGCGGAAGAATGCTCAGCAGGTGACAGACAAACCTTTTATGATGCGAGAGTATGCCCATGCCATGGGAAACTCCTGTGGTAATCTGCAGGAGTATTGGGATGTCATCTATGCCGACAGCAGTATCTGCGGTGCTGCTATCTGGGACTGGGTGGACCAAGGATTACTAAAAGATGGTTATTATGCCTATGGAGGCGACTATGGTGACAAACCTAACCTCGACGCTTTCTGTATCAACGGACTCATCGCTCCCGATCGTAAACCGCATCCGCATTACTACGAGGTGCAGTATGTCTATCAGCCCTTGCAGTTTGTCCGCGAGGGTAATGATATCCGTATCATCAATCGCGACTTCTTTACCAGTATTGATGAATACGATATCATCCGCGATACCGTTATTGTCGGAACGGAACGGCTGTTGAACATCTACGCTTGTCTGAAAGAAGATAAACCATGGGCAAAGAAAGGTTTTGTGGTGGCACGTGAACAGTTTGTACTCCAGCCATGGGAGTGGAAACAGTCAACTCCCAAGGGGTTAGGAAATGGGACTGTCACTATCGAGGGCAACACCCTTACCTCGTGGATTGTCGATGGTCGCGAAGTGCTGCAAGCTCCGCTGGAACCATATTTCTGGAAACCCGAGAACGATAACCAGCATGCTGCCCATTTTGCCGAGCAATCAGCCGTTTGGAAGGAGGTCAGGGATGTCACTGTAAACTACACTATTATTGACGATCACACTATCCGCGTTGATGTGGATTATCGTCCTACAGCTGTTAATCTCCCATTGATGCCGAAGTTCGGAATGCGTATGCGTCTGCCAGCAAACTATACGCAGATAAAGTATTACGGTCGTGGTCCTTGGGAGAACTATCCCGATCGCAAAGGCTCCGCTTTCTTGAATGTCTACGAGATGCCTTTGTCTGACTATGAGACAGAATACATCCATCCGCAGGATAATGGTAACCGTTGTGATATCCGCTGGTTTGAGATTAGTTCTGTGGGAGGGGAATCCCAGACCCTACATATTGACGGCTGTCAGCCCCTTTGTATTCGTGCATGGGATTATGGTGAGGAAGATTTGGAAGGTGTCCGTCATCCCAACGATATCCAGCGTGGACGTTTCGTCAACCTGAACATCGACTTATCGGTTCATGGGGTAGGAGGCGCAGACACGTGGGGCAAGCGTACCCTGCCTCAATATACCATCAATGGTAACCAGCCCCATCACTATAGCTTTATACTATCACTAAAATAAAAGAAACAATGAATTCACGAATGATGATGTTTTCTGTGCTCATGGTGGTGGCCCTGAGTGCGTGTGCGAAGAAAGTGAAACTGACAATTGACGGTACGGCGTTGCCTTCACAGACTATGCTGTACCTGATTATCAACAAGGATACGGCTAATGCACAATGTGTCCCCGTCAATGATGCAAAGTTTTCTGTTACTGTTAAAGTGGAAAAGGATGACTTCATCCGCTTGCAAGACAATAAAGACAGACCTGATCGTGGTGGCTACGTATTCATTCCTGACAGTCGCCATATTACAGTAGATATGTGGGAAGGTAAAGTAGAGGGCTCCCCTATGTCACAACGCTTGCAATACACAGTCAGAGGGATACGGGATGCAGGACCTGGCAAATTTCATATTGATGTTTTCTCCGAAGACCCTAAGGCGTGGGAAGAAGCGCGTATTAAGGAGAGGATTATACGTGCGCAAATGGAGAAAGAGCAACGTGAGGTTGTCCGGAAGGTGATGTTGGAGAATAAAGACAACAACATCCCTGCATGGATTCTCTATTGCTTTCCAGAACAGGCTTTCATGTATCTTGACGAGGTCACCAAGGACTCTCCGAAATGGATGAGGCATCCGATACTAATGAAATAATGACGTTATCCGTTGACGGCTTCATTGAAACGGTCAAGGAGCCATTGCTTCTGTTCGGGAATAGTCATGTGGGAGTTGTCGAGCTCAATGGCATCGTCGGCTTTACGCAAAGGAGAGACTTCGCGATGGGAGTCGATATAGTCACGTTCCTGTACGTTCTTAAGGATGTCGTCAAAGTCGGCGTCCATGCCTTTTGCCTTTAACTCGTCATAACGACGCTGGGCACGAACCTCGGCAGAGGCTGTGACGAAGACTTTCAGTTCAGCATCGGGGAATACAGTGGTGCCGATATCACGACCATCCATGACAACACCTTTATCCTTACCCATCTGTTGCTGTTGGGCAACCATCGCTTCTCGCACAAAGCCGAGAGTAGCTATGGGACTGACTTTGTTAGAGACCTCCATCGTACGGATATCCTTCTCGACGAGTTCACCATTCAGATAAGTGTCAGGACGCCCTGTCTCTGGATTGAACTTAAAGGAGATATGTATCTCTGGCATACGACGACGCAACTCCTCTTCATTGATGTCGTCATCCGTAAACAATCCGTTGCGGAGAGCAAAAAGTGTTACACTGCGGTACATCGCACCAGTATCTACATAGACATAACCTACCTCACGGGCTAAGTCCTTTGCCATGGTACTCTTACCACATGAAGAGTGACCGTCGATAGCTATTGTGATCTTTTTCATATTCTTTTTCTTTTATCGTTATGACGTCATAACGTTATATCGTTATAACGAATAGGTGGCATTAATCAACAGCGACGAGGCGGACACATGGTATTTTGCATATGCCACACCGAGTTTAAAACGCTGGAGCGATAGTCCTGCACCGATAGAGAGTCCTGCTCCATGACTGCTGCTGCCGTCACCGTCACTGATCTTCATCTCCTCCTTGCGTCGGAAATTATAACCTGCGGCGATATATACACGTTCTCCTATAAAGACATCTGCGCCTAAAGCAAGATGTTGGATGAAGTTCGTGTCCCAGCGGTTGAGACGCGAAAGGGTAGCGGAGAAACGCAAGGGAGCCGCATTGAGATGCTTGGAGATACCCACTTGTAAGTCAAAGGGTATCTTCTCGTAAGTATCCTGATAGGCTTTTACCTGTCCACCGAGATTCTTGGCAACAGCGGAGATTGACCATCCGCGTTCCTCATCGAGATAGTTCAGTCCGAGGTCTGTGGCAATGCCAATAGAGTTATACCCTGCAATGGATGACGAGATAAAGCGTAGGGTGATACCACCACTCCATCGGTTGCCCAACAGATAGGCAAAAGTACCAGCAAGGGCGATGTCCTTGGCAGAGAAAGTACCTAACTCAATATTGTCGATGGTCGTTTCCTTCATACTTCCATAGTCCATATATTGAGCACTGACACCCCAAGTAGCTCTTTCCTTCCAAGCCTTGATGAACGAGGCGGAAGCCGTCTTGGCTCCTTCCATATAGGTCATGAAATTGAGGTTAATGCTTTTATCAGAAGTATTGCTAATCAAAGCAGGGTTATGGAAGATCATGGTAGGGTCATCGTCGCTCATAGTGATATTCTCACCTCCCAAGGCTGCCGCATGGGCACTGACAGGCAGTCGAAGGAAACTATATACCTCCTGACTCTCCTGTGCGTGTAAGGGTAAAAAGGTATAAAGGTAAAAAGGTAAGAGGATTGCTCCCCTTACAATCAGTTTGATGCTTTGGTTTAGCTTTTTCATTTTACTTTTTATGTTAAATAAACGACAAAGCTACGAATTTATTATTATTTCTATCGCTTTTTACCTTTTTTACCTTTTTACTTTTTTACTTTTTTACTTTTCTTTGTACCTTTGCCAACGACATGGAACAAAAGAAGTCACCACAGGCTGATATGGAACAACAGCGCGCCACAGGATTCCTTTTAGGAGTGATTCTGGTGCTGGCGATTTTCTTTGTTGCCTTGGAGTGGAATAGTATTCCTTCGTCAGAAGATGAGGCGACACTTGACCTTGATGAACTGGTGCATGAGGACGAGATGATTCCTATGTCAATAGAAGAGCAACTCGCTCAGTTAGAGCCAGAGAAGTCGCAACCGAAGGAGTCCGAACAACTGCGTATTGTGGATGATAATGTGGAGATTGCTCCTCAGGAAGAGCAAATTGCAGAAGATGAAGGCGAAGGCGAGGATGAGGCGTTGTTGCAGGAGTTGCAGAAAGAAGAGAATGACGGGAAGGTACTGATGCCGATGGGTATCGATCCTGATAATAATCCCCTACAGTTCCGCTTGGTAGAAGACCTTCCTCAGTATCCTGGTGGTGCCGTGGAATTTATGAAGTGGTTGACAAAGAATCTGCAATATCCCAAACTTGCACAGGTAAGGAAGACACAAGGAAAGGTCATCGCCCACTTCTACGTGGAGAAAGATGGAAGCATTACGGGGCTGAAGATTGCACAGTCGCTGTCGAGGGAATGTGACCAAGAAGCGTTGCGTGTATTGGGCATGATGCCAAAATGGCAACCTGGTGTACAGAACGGTAAACCCTGTCGTACGAAGGTAAGTATCCCCATCGTTTTTAAACTTTGATAATTGAAAATTAATCAGATATGAAATCATCGAATGAAATCCTGAAGTCAGTCAATGACTTCTTAGACCAACTCCCTTACGAGCGTAAGCCTCAGTCGCTGTATAATCCTATCCGTTATGTGTTGTCAATAGGTGGTAAACGTATTCGTCCCGTGCTGATGCTGATGGCGTATAATCTTTATAAAGACGAGCCGGAAACCATCTTGATGCCTGCTTGTGGACTGGAAACCTATCATAATTACACGTTGTTGCATGACGACTTGATGGATAAGGCAGACCTTCGACGTGGACATGAGACCGTGCATAAGCGTTGGGGTGCCAATACGGCTATCCTCTCTGGCGACTCCATGCTGGTGCTTGCCTATCAGCGCATTGCCCAGGTACCTGCAGAAAAACTTGCTGATGTGCTGGACTGTTTTACACAGACGGCCTTGGAGATAGGTGAGGGCCAGGAATACGATATGGCTTTCGAGACACGCGGTGATGTGACGGAAGACGAATATATTGAGATGATTCGTTTGAAGACCTCTGTCTTGCTTGCTTGTGCCACGAAGATTGGTGCGCTCCTTGCAGATGCTCCAGAAGAGGATGTGGAGAACTTATATAAGTTTGGAGAACAGTTGGGACTCGCTTTCCAGTTGCAGGACGACCTGTTGGATGTCTATGGCGATCCGAAAGTGTTTGGTAAGGCTGTGGGAGGAGATATCGCTTCGAATAAGAAAACATACATGCTGATCAATGCCTATAACCGTGCGGATGAGAAACAACGTGCAGAACTGACACGATGGGTTGAAGCTCCTACTTTCAATCGTGATGTGAAGGTGGCTGCTGTCACTCGTCTTTATGATGAGATAGGTATCCGTCAACTCTGTGAGGAGAAAATCAACTACTATTTCGAGCAGGCAGCACAATACTTGTCTAAAGTGAAGGTGGCGGAGGGACGCAAACAGGCACTCCGTCAGTATATGGACGAACTGCTGCATAGGGATAAATAAATTTCAATGATCAATTGTCAATTGTCAATTACATAGACACGCATTGTCACTTGGATGGTGAAGAGTTCAAAGACGACCTCGACGCTGTCGTACAACGAGCTCGCGAGGCTGGTTGTATGAAGGTGTTTGTGCCAGCTATTGATCTGTCCTCATGCCGGACAGTAATGGATGTCTGCAACCGATTCCCTAACTATGCCTATCCCATGGTCGGCTTGCATCCAGAAGAGGTAAAAGCCGATTGGAAAGAAGTACTCTCTGCTCTCTTTTCCCTCCTCCCTCCTCCCTCCTCCCTCCTCTCTCCTCATAAATACATTGCCATTGGCGAGGTCGGTTTGGACTTTTATTGGAGTCGTGAGTTTGAAAAGGAACAGTTGGAGGCCTTTGAGGAACAGGTACGCTGGTCGGTGGAGATGCGTCTGCCGTTGATGATTCATTGTCGGAAAGCACAAAATGAGATGGTTAGTATATTAAAAAGGTATGCAAAGGATTTGCCAGGTGGTGTGTTCCATTGTTTTACGGGTAATGAGATAGAGGCCCGTCAACTATTGGAATTTGAAAACTTTGTGCTGGGCATTGGTGGTGTTTTTACCTTTAAGAAGAGTCATCTGCCAGAGGTGTTGCCTGCGGTTGTACCTTTAGATCGTATTGTCTTGGAGACAGACGCACCTTATATGGCACCTGTCCCTATGCGTGGTAATCGTAATGAACCTGCCTTTATCCGTCATATCATCACGAAGATGGCAGAGGCTTATGGAGTGAGTGAGGAGACCATCTGTGAAAAGACGAATAGCAATGTGGCACACTTGTTTGCCGTAAAATGATAAAGATTATTAATTTCTACCTTTGCATCCGCTTACAACAAGGAGAGGTGCTCGAGTGGTTGAAGAGGCACGCCTGGAAAGCGTGTAACCGGCAAAACCGGTTCGCAGGTTCGAATCCTGTTCTCTCCGCGAAGTAAGAGAAAAGGATTCAAAGCTTTTGAGGCAAAAGCGAATCCTGTTCTCTCCGCGAAAATGACTTAAAGGGAATCAATCAGGTTCCCTTTTTCTATGCCTGTTTAGATACGACGGGACTAATTCTATTTACTTACAGCATGATTGACTTTATAACCGCTGTCTTCGGATGGCGGTTTTTCTTTTGCGAAAAAATAATGCCAAACATTTGGAAGTGTAGTTGTTTTTAGTTACCTTTGCAGCTATATAGGATAAGGAGGTAACAGTTATGGGATATTTGAAGTATAAAGGCTACACAGGTAGCGTGGAATATAGCGAAGAGGATAACTGCCTCTTCGGTAAGGTACAAG
>CACXQL010000021.1 GCA_902769805.1 uncultured Prevotellaceae bacterium | reverse complement strand
ACTGCTGTCAACGGGCAATCTGTCACAGCGGTTGTCAGTACGGTATGTAAACGAGCTACTCCATACTGCAAGGGGTTATTGACAGCCACTGACTTTGTATCAACTGTAACATCTTGCTTATCATAATGGCCCAATACTGTTGTCCAGTTCTCAGTCTCATAAGCTGTACGTCCTACCTCCTTCGTTGAGGTCTTTATAGCACTATTGACATAATACCAAAGTTCGGCAGGATAAGTGTATCGGCTCACATTATTGATATTATCAAGTGTCGTCGTTGTGGTACGGACGGAGAATTGGCTTCCCAAACCTTCTCCTGACCAACGTAACGCCGCAACACCGTCAGGGAGTCCGAGGGAACTTGGATATTGATTCTGCAAACAAGCCACATTATCAATATCGCCAATGGACGTTTTTATCGCCTCACTCAAATCGTCGGTTCTACCATCCAACTGACTTTTGAGACTTTTTACATGTTCCTTGACATAAGCAGCAGAACCAGCCAATAGTCCTGTCCCGTCGGGGGTTGCTTCGATAAACTCCTTATAGAGTTGGCGCAAGGTCTCGTCTGTCGTCGTACTCCACCCTTCCGTATTGGCAATATTAGTTAAGTAAGTTGCCAAATCTCTTGCTGGTTTGAAAATGTCATCGGTAGAAGCATCCTCTTTCTCGCAGATAGACAGTAAGTTAAACTTAATGTCAGTAGGTTTGATGTATGTCTCTCCAACTCCTGTTACCAATCTTCCATTTTGGTCATCTGTAGTTTTACCTGTAATAGAAGCAGCCTGTCCATAGACCAATACGCGGTTTGCGGTTTCCCTCAAGGAACAACGTGCAATATAATAGAATTTCTCATTGTCAGAACGAGTTACCTTGTTGGTCTCAGAACCCATTACAACAGAAATCAACGGGAAGTCTTCGCTGGTCACGGGATTCGCCTCACTGGTACAGAAGGGTATCACATACAATTGCTGAATGCCTCTAAAAGCAGTCTCTTCAGTCTGTACGACCTCATTAGCCATACGCATATTTTTCTGAGGTCCTACGCTGAGTACAAACTCATAACGCTTATCCGTATTTTCAGACACACTATCATCTTTTGCGCACGATACAATGACCGCACACAGGCTGAATAGCCAAAAGATGATATCGTGTCTTTTCATACCTTACACCTATTTAATAAATAAATAACAAAAGGACATCAAATGTCTATGTCATGTTCGCCACCCTCTTTCCAGTTGAGTGTCACAGATACTCCGACCTCCTGATTATCAGTTTGCACACTACCGTCATCACTCATAAAGCCATTAATGATCTTCAACTCTCCGGCATTCTGCTTTTTTCTAACATTCAGTACCGACTTTGTAATAGTTCCGTCTTCAAGTGTCACATAGACCAAGAACTGCCAGTATGTCTTATCAGACTCCCCGTCATCAAAATCCGTTTCCACGACTGTGCGCATTCCTTCCTCTGACGAGGGGAAGTTGACAGAGCAGAAACACAGGTTCCCGCCTTCCGTGTTCAGTTCCTTAGTACGGACAATGGGCGACTTCTCAGAGAAGGAATAGGTACTGTCGTTGATATGGAACTGTGTGGCGAAACCTGTAGCATACACCCTGATGTCTTTATATTTCTGACCTCGTGGGTTGATGACAAGAGCCTCCGCACAATTCGCCATATAGAGCCGTACATGGAATGTCTGGTTAACACCTTCCAACACCTTCATGGGCTGACGTGCCGTAAAGAGTCCTGTAGTATGTGAGTCGATGGTGTCCTTGTCTGTCGTCTTCGTAGCAAGCTGGGATGTCGGACAACGGTCGTCACCTGACAGGTCCACAACATTATTGTCCCTGATATTGGCAACAGCAAGATGCATGTATTCACGCATGGGCAGATAAAGCGTATAGCTCTGCTCACTGGCATTCATCACATGCTGGTCGTGACTTAGCCGGTCCTGAGGATTCTCCGTATCATAGAACGAGAGATCCACATCACGGGCATAGTCGCTAAAGATATCCTGCAGATGAGAACGCAGGGCATTGGCGACACTGGCATCAGCTGCAGTATTAAGCTGGGTATTCAACTCGGTGGTGATGTTCGTTACCAACCGCATCTCATAATCCAACTTAAAGTCGTTGCCGCAATCGCTCAGGTCGTCGTCAATCGTCGAGCATGCTGTCAGCAGCAACGCTGCCAACAGCATGACGATATACCTCCACGTGCTCTTCATGCGCTAAATCTTAAATATTAACGTTAAAGGTCAAACCAGGCTGCCACTCGAGGTCAACAGAGAGTCCTAATTCCATTATCGGAGTACGCAGGTCAGGAAGTCCCTTCGTTGCCGTGCCGAGACCTTCACTATTCCCCGGAGCTGGAGGAGTTTTTGTTCCCTGCTTGATAGTGAAGTTGGCTATCGTCTTAAAGTCCTGTGTGAAGACACGGTCCTTGGCAGCAGCGACATCAGTTTCATCTTTATTGGTGGCTTCACTTGTCTTCAGTGTACCTACCAGATAGAATGTTGCACCATTCGGAATAATCTCTCCGTCAGCTCCTACGAAGTCAGGACAATTATTAATAAACTCCAAGGCAACATTGACTGTCTTATCTTGATCTGCCTCACCAGTCTGCAATACCAGCGTATAGTTTTTCGTTGTTGGCTGCTCTCTCTTCACCGTCATACTTGCAGCAGTAGTACCATTCATCGTCTTGTCATAGATGGTATATGCTGTTGTTCCCTTGGTGACATAGTTCCAACCTACTGACTTCTGACTACCCACCAGGATACCTGTCAATTGGAAACCGTTTGTCACATCAACCTCATTACCTGCATAATCATAATATTTATTATCATCTCCTGTTGGCAACAATCCATTGACCAGAGCATCCAGACGAGCCACACCATACTGTACCTGATTAGTAATGGCAACAGAACGTGTATCGGCAGTTACTGCAGTACCATTATACAAACCTAAGATGGTATTCCAAGAATTATCGCCATAGTTAGGCGACTGCACGTTATTAGACACTTTTACTGGGCTATTCACAAAATACTGCAAGTTTGCAGGATAGACATAACTCTCCAGAGATGCAACATTCATTGATGAATAGCTCATATCCTCAACTGCCTTGAACTTATTGGTTGTGGCATCATAGCTAACACGCACAGCACCATCAGGAAGATTCACACTTGCCGGATAACCTGTATAATCAGTCTTCAATGTTACCGCTGTCGTCACGCCACTCGTCGCTGATGTAGTACAATAGGTTTCAATTGCTGTCCTGATAGCTACTGCCATTTTATATCCGTCAGGAACAGTTGCTTGTGCTGCCTGAGTGGACAAACCATCCAGATTCATGTAGAGCTCTTTGAAAACCCACTCTATGTTCTTGGATGAACCTGTCGTTATCTTCTTAAAGTTATTCCATAATGCGTTGATGGTAGCACTCTGTTCTGCTGTCACCTCCTTGAACTTTGGTTGAGTAGTATCTGACAATTTGGTCGTCGGAGTAGCATCAGCCACAGCGTTCAGGGCTGCGACCAGATTGGTACCCACAGTCTTGCCAGCATTGATAGCCGTTATTTCTGCAGCAGTTCCATCTCCATATATCTGTACTGGAGTAAACTCCACAGAACTCAGAGTTGGCTTGGCTCCCTCTGTAAGGCCATTAACAGTCAGAGCACCAAACTTGAATTTGTCGGCTGCACTTTCAATTGCTGCTCCAGCTGTGTTGTCCACTGCCTTTCCATAGAACAGGAAATTACTTGTTCCTATTGTCAGGTTTACATCAGCATAAACTTTTGAATTACTATTAGCATTATCAAAGTCTGTTAGGGCTGATAGTGCAAACAGATTCGCATTAGCAGTAGAGCTATTGGTTACGCCTGCAGCAGCTGCTGTTCCTAATGAATATGGCACCAACTTGATATTATCAATACCACGGAAACCAGTCTCCTGCACAGTAGCTGAAGCCTGACGCATCTTAATGTTTTCCGGCAAAGAGATGGTGAACTGTGTCTTTACACTCTCACCTTCATACGATGGAGTCGGGTCAAGAGCCGTCTCGTCACTGGACGAGCAAGCGGTGAATCCGACCATGCCCAGCAGTGCTATCGCACCGACATAAGCAAAATGCTTGAACTTTTTCATAATCGATTATGTTTATTGTTTATTTTCATTTGGATGAATTTTCTACATAGTCAAAATATACTCTCAAGTAACCAGAATTACGCTGGTCGGCAAGATGATGCTCCTTGATATACTGGTAGGTGCGTCCACGATTGAGACTCTTAATCTTCTGCTCCCTGCGGGTGAGATTCGGTTCGTTATCAATGATGTCGAGCACCTGCTGCAACTCAGCAGCCCTGTCACTGCCATTGGCAATCGACTCCTCAATATGGTCACGGAAGTCTGCCCAGCCCTCACCGCCGAAGACAACCTCAAACTGGTCGTCAGCAAGGGGCATATGTTCCTGAAGATAACGCTTCAAGGCAAACGCACGCTGCTTGGCTATACTCTCGTTCATCTTCTGAGGACCGTCGAAAGAGGCAAGACCTACGATCTGTATCTTACAAATCATAGCATCGTCATCAGCATATAGTTTCTGTGTGATGTCAAGAATGCGATCCAGTGTTTTTTGGTTGTCACGCCAGTCTGTACGTATCTTCACTTCTGATTTGGGGAAGTAAACAAACAGGGCATTCTTGTCACGACGTAATACCTGACTGCGGTCATAAGACTTATAATCAGAGATATGGGCGAGAATCGGCTCCGTACGCAGCAACATATCTATGTTACGTTCTTTTGGAGCAACAGGTACCGTATCGAAATGGGCTGTCTCAACCACAGGTATCTCAACGGCACGGAGTGTATCGATAGGCGGCATAACCTGCGGAACAGTCTTTCGAGGTCGTCCCGGAATATTGAACACGATGTTAAGAGCTGCCTGAGGTAATACGAACCACCTGCTGTTATCACCAATCTTCGTACCACATTTACCACAGGCATAACGGTCGTACTTGGCATATCCGACAAAAGCACCAATCAGAGCCTCGATATTCCAATGGCGACCCAACGGCCATGAATAGCCATAAAAGGCACCCAATGCTCCGAGGTCTCCTTCACGACGCTCATGGCGGAAGCCCTTATACAATCCGAACGGGAATTTCAAATTAGCCAAATTATAATGACTGTAAATCAGGTTAACACCAAAAAAATGATGCACATCCACCGAGTCTGTCCAATAGCGAAGATCTGGAGAGACTAACAGATGGCGCCATTTGGTGGAAACATTGTCATCAGTAGGCCAAGGACGATAGCCCGCTGTCACTCCCATTGACCAATGAGGAGCAAGGCGAACCCCGACCCTTAAGTTTGGAGTCAGTGTGGCATCGTAAAGCAGATTGTTGCTTATCGTGACTTGTTGAGACCTTACTGGTAGTGTTATCAACAAGAAGAAAAGGGTCACTACCACCATTATAGTAGCACCTTCTGGATGTCTCGATCTTACACTTTGTTCAGTTAAATGATGCTTCATGAATCGTGTAATACTATATTCAAAAAGCAAAATTAATAAAAAAAATGTAAATGCAATGGATTTTGTCTAAAAAAATTATCCGTAAATCAAAGATTTAACATTTAAGGAGAGGTGAAATGAATATTTTCACCATAATATTAAACCCATGATTTGTAAGGATGTTTCATTAACTGACTATTATAATATCTGCGGTCACCCGTCACTTCTTTCCCGATGAAATCGGGCATTTTTACGCAATCACCTGTTGAATGAAGTTCCACCTCCGCAAGCACAAGACCTTCATTATCGCCGAAAAACTCGTCGATTTCAAAAATATGTGCTCCACTGCGCACTAACCAGCGTATTTTCTCTATCTTTCCTGGCTCACA
Organism: uncultured Prevotellaceae bacterium; assembly: GCA_902769805.1. Classification (GTDB taxonomy): domain Bacteria; phylum Bacteroidota; class Bacteroidia; order Bacteroidales; family Bacteroidaceae; genus Prevotella. Next base: position 21,041 of record CACXQL010000021.1, on the reverse strand, counting down.
CAACCGCATGAGCTGTTGACCCTCTTCCAAAGAGATCTCCTTCTCGAACTCATAACGGGACAGGCCACCATCCAAACTGGGTCCTTTGATCGTAAGGAAAGCCTGAGCGTCGCGGATACGTACCCTGACAGTGCGACCACGGTCACTACAAATATAACCCTGCTGAATATGACTATGACTGAACGACTCCTGTTTATAGGAATCGTTCAGTACTAAGAATTTCCGTTCTATCTCCAATGCCATTATGACAACAAGGAGAAAGACCAGATCAGGTAAATCACGGCAAGAATCAACAACACTCCGAAAATCCATGCCATCACTTTCTTACCCTTCTCTTCCTGTTTCTTAGCGTATGCTTCACGCTTTGTCTGATTTTTCTTGCTCATAATATTTTAGTTTTAATGTTTATTGTTCATCCGTTACTGGGAATTCCATCAGATAAGCCTTGATGAAATCGTCAATTTTTCCATCCATCACGCCATCGACATCCGACGTCTGATAGTTGGTACGATGGTCTTTCACTCGACGGTCGTCGAAGACATACGAGCGGATCTGCGAGCCCCACTCTATTTTTTTCTTACCTGCCTCTATCTTTGCCTGTGCCTCCAGGCGTTTCTTCATAGCACGGTCATAGAGTTGGGAACGGAGTAATGCCATCGCACGTTCCTTGTTCTTCGGCTGATCACGCGTTTCTGTATTCTCAATGAGGATTTCCTCTTCCTCACCCGTATCCGGGTCGGTGTACCAATAACGCAGGCGGACACCTGACTCCACTTTATTCACATTCTGCCCACCAGCTCCACTGGAGCGGAAGGTATCCCATGAGAGTTTGGCTGGGTCGACATACACTTCGATGGTATCGTCAACCAATGGTGTGACAAAGACAGAAGCGAAAGAAGTCATGCGTTTACCCTGGGCATTAAAAGGAGACACACGCACCAGACGATGCACGCCATTCTCTGACTTCAGATAACCATAGGCATACTCGCCACCTTCAATTTGCATCGTTACACTTTTGATACCTGCTTCATCACCATCCTGTAGGTTAGAGATGCTTACCTTATAGCCATGCGCTTCCGCCCATCGCTGATACATACGCATCAGCATCGAAGCCCAGTCCTGACTCTCCGTGCCTCCGGCACCTGAGTTGATTTTCAAGACACACTCCATCGGGTCTTCCTTCTGGCGTAGCATGTTCTTGAGTTCCAAATCCTCTATCAGTCCGACAGCACGACGATAGTCCGCATCTACCTCTTCCTCTGTCACCATCTCCTCCTTATAGAAGTCGAAGGCGAGTTGGAGCTCATCAGCAGCACTACGCACCTCATTATAGCCGTCAATCCATTTCTTGATGGCTTTCACCTTCTTCATTTGCTCCTCGGCACGTTTCTGGTCTTCCCAAAAGTCAGGAGCCTGCGTACGAAGATCCTCCTCCTCGTATTCTATCTTCTTTTCGTCAATCTTCAGATAGCGGTACAGTTTCTCCGTCCTATCCAAGACATCCTTTAGTTGGTCTTGTGTAATCATGATTCTTCGTACATCTTATCGATTTCCGTCTTGTAGTTCTCATAGAGTACACGACGGCGGATTTTTAGCGTATTCGTCAGTTCCCCTTTCTCCATAGAGAGGTGATGGGGCAGCAAGGTAAAACGCTTTACCTGCTCATAATGGGCAAGTTGCTGTTGCAAAGTGTCAATACGTTCCTTCATCATCTCAATGATTTGCGGATTTACACACAGCTGTTCACGGTTCTCAAACGGAATATTATGAGCACGGGCATATTCCTCCAACAAAGGATAAACAGGGATGATCAATGCCGAGACAAACTTACGCTGATCAGCAATAATAGCGATTTGATCGATATATTTGTCCACCAACAGCTTCGACTCAATCATCTGCGGAGCGATATACTTGCCATTGCTGGTCTTGAAGAGATCTTTGATGCGCTCCTTGAGGAACAGTTCACCATCCTTCAGATAGCCCGCGTCACCCGTCTTGAAATAACCATCCTCGGTAAACGCTGCTTTCGTGAGGTCCTCACGGTTATAGTAACCCGGGGTAATTGTCGGACCCTTCAGGAGGATCTCACCCTCCTCACTGATCTTGATATCTATCCCCTCGATGGGCTGACCGACGGAACCGACGGTATAGGGCTCCCCTAAGTGGTCGCAGGAGACGGTGGCAAGAGACTCTGTCAAGCCATAGCCTACAATCATATTAATACCGATGGAATGGACGAATTCCTCCACATGGGCACTCACTGCCGCACCTGCCGTGGGGAAGAAATGAGCATTCTCCAAGCCCAGTTCCTTACGAACAAGGGAGAAGACGGTGCGGTTGAGCATCTCATACTCCAGATGGAGTGCCATCGGCGGTTTCTTACCCAGACTCAGATACTCGATATTATGTTTGCGACCGACTTTCAGCGCATGCATGAAGAGCTTACGCTGCATGGTGCTGGAATGCTCTATCTTATCCATGACACCCATATACACCTTCTCCCAGAAACGGGGAACAGAGGACATACAGGTGGGATGCGTCTCACGCATCGACTGCTGCACCTCCTGCGGATGGGTGTTCACAATCATCGTGGCACCCTTCGTCAGGGAGAGGATAGCCCATCCACGCTCAAAGATATGGGTATAGGGGAGGAAGTTCATCACACGGTCATGCTCATTCACCGGCACACACTTGTTGTTTGCCTCGAAAGCGGCATGGAACATCGAGTGTGGCAGGATGACACCCTTGGAGTCTCCCGTGGTACCACTGGTATAGAGGATATTAGCGATATCATTAAACGAGGCTTCCTTCTGACGCGCCTCCACCTCCGTCTGACGGGGCAGGTTCTCTCCTAATTTCAAGAAATCACTGAAATAAAGGGCATTGGGATCGTGAGAGGAGATATGCACCAAGGGGTCAAATACGATGATACGCTCCAGCGTAGGACAGAGTGACACCACCCTTCTGGCACGGTCATACTGGTCTTGCTCGCCCACAAAGAGAATACGGATATTCGCATCGTTGATGATAAACTGGATCTGCTGTTCTGAACTCGTGGCATAGAACGGAATCGTGACAGCACGGATGCCCCAGGCACCAAAGTCACACTCCAGATACTGCACGGAATTCTGGGAGAAGACACCTATATTCTCTCCCACTTTCACACCCAGGTTCAACAAGGCGTTACTGACTTGCTTGACTGTCTGTGACACTTGATTCCACGACAACGATTTCCATTCCTTGCCGCCGAAATCCTGATAGACCAGCATCTCACGATCACCATAGTGCTTGGCGAGGTCGTGTATCAATACCGACATGTGACTGTTTATCTGCATAAGCTCACTATTATAATTAGGTGCAAAGGTACGAAATAATTGACAATTGACAATTGATAATTGATAATTTTTTGTAACTTTGCAACTGTTATGACCTACAAGAACTATACTCAAGAGGCAGTAACACTGCTACAGACACTGATCAGTACCCCTTCCATCAGTCGCGACGAGAAGGCTGCTGCTGATGTGTTGCAAAAGCAAATCAAGGATTGGGGGCTGCCCTGCAAGCGCATCGGCAACAACCTCATCGTTGCCAAGCGGCTCAGCAAAAAGAAGCCGACGCTGTTGCTGAATGCGCATATCGACACGGTGAAGCCTGTGGCAACATGGACACGCCAGCCTTTCGAACCTGTCATTGAGGACGGGAGACTCTACGGTCTCGGTGCGAATGACTGTGGAGGCGGATTGGTGAGTCTGTTACAAGCATACCGCATCCTTATTCAAGAAGAAGATATACCTTATAATATAATATATGTAGCATCCTGCGAGGAAGAGGTCAGCGGATTCAACGGATTCTCCGCCGTACTGTCTCACCTCCCGACTATTGATGTCGCCATTGTTGGCGAGCCAACAGAAATGCAGCCTGCCATCGCAGAGAAGGGACTAATGGTCATTGACGGCACTACCCACGGAAAAAGCGGTCATGCGGCACGGAACGAAGGGGTTAATGCCATCTATGAGGCTTTGGACGACCTGCAATGGTTGCGTCATTACAAATTCAGCAAGGTCAGTCCATTGTTAGGCGAGACCAAGGCGACTGTCACCATGATTCATGCGGGTACACAGCATAATGTCATTCCTGACAAGATGGAGTTTGTGATTGACGTGCGTACCAATGAATATTATCAGAACGAGTATCTCTTTGCTTTCTTGCAGAAGCACATGAAGAGCGAACTGAAGGCACGGTCTTTCCGTCTGCATTCCTCCTGTATTTCACAAAACCATCCTCTCATCAAGAAGTGCATCAGGATGAAAATGAAACCCTTCGGTTCTCCGACACTCTCCGATCAGGCGCTGATGCCATTCCCCTCTTTTAAGTTAGGGCCAGGGGCTTCCTGCCGTAGTCATGCCGCAGACGAATACATCGGTATTGACGAGATTCATCAAGCGATTAAGACGTATGTTCGTCTTATAAGAAAGAGCAGGTAGTACCTGCTCTTTTTCTTTTATCTTATCTTCCTAACCATGATTCAGGATTCAGTTTTGCCGTTTCACGGCGCAGTTGGAACTGTAGGATATCGTCTTGTCCTACCTTTCCTAATGTCTGACGGGTACTTACCTTCTGTCCTTTATGGACACTGACGGAAGCAAGGTTGCAATAGACGGAGATATAACTACCATGACGAACCATCACCACCATGGTGCCTCCGAAACTGAATACCGCACTCACCTCTCCGTCAAAGATTGAACGCGCGTATGCTCCAGGTTGTCCCTTGATATTAATACCCTTATTGTCAAGCGTCACATTACTCAGACCTTCCACATTATACTGTCCGAAATGGCTCACGATACGATAGGAACCCGTTATCGGCATAGGTAAGACACCTCGGTTACTTTCAAAGTTACCACTGAGCCGACGGTCTTCCGAACTCATCGTATAGTCGGCAGCTTCTGCGCTCTTCTTAGCCTCTGCCACTTCTTTGGCATGCTCACGTGACTCTTTCTCTGCACGACGCTCAGCGGCAATACGGGCTTCCTCCGCCTCCTTAGCCTGTCGCTCAGCAAGTTCACGAGCCTTTTTATTACGGGCAGCACGAGCCTCTGCCTTCGCCTTCTCTTCCTTTGCCTTCGCCTCAGCAATACGACGGGCATTCTCCTTGGCAGCCTTCTCGGCTTCGGCTTTCTTACGCGCCAATTCAGCGGCACGCTTCTTCGCAGCCTCTGCCTCTGCCTTACGTTTCGCCTCTGCAGCAGCACGGGCCTTCTGACGAGCCACTTCCTCAGCAATTAAACGGTCAATCTGTGCATTCAAGGCAGCATCTTTCTTCTTCTGCTGCGCGATAATACCCTGTATCTCCTTCTGCTGCTTCTGAAGGGTGGATACCACATTCTTCTGTTGTGTCTGCTTACCTTCCAGTGAACGACGCTCACTCTCGCCACGTGCCAACAACTGTGTTTTGTTCTCACGGGCAGCCATCAGCTCCACCTGCTTCGCATTAATCTCCGCCTGCTTAACCTTCACGTCCTCGCCCTGTGAGCGTTGATAGGAGGCATATTCACGCATAAAACGCATACGACGGAACATCTGTGTGAAACTGTTGGCACTGAAGACAAACATCAACTTACTCTGAATCGACTGTTTCCGATGCATATAACGCATCGATTTCACATAGCGTTGCTTACACTCCTCCAGTTCCTTCTTCAGTATCTCCAAGTCCGTGTTCAGCATCTCTATCTCCACGTCCAGCGATGACAGGTCTTTGCGGATAGTGTCAATGGTACGACGCTTGACTGCTATCTCACTATTGAGAATCAGCAGGTTCTCCAGACGTTTCTTCACGTCACGCTCATTTGTGCGCAGACGCTGTTCCTGTTCTTTAATCTGCTGCTGAATCTTCTCACGTTGACTTTGCAGGCTCTGAACAGAGACTGGTTGTGAGTTAGTGGATTTCTTTGTCGTCGTCTTTTTTGCCGTTGTCTTCCTGGCAGCGGTCTTCTTAGCGGCAGTCTTCTTTTTGGAGACTACCGTTCTTGTCGTCTTTCCCTTCGTCCCTGTACGTCGTTGTTGCGCATAGGGGGTAAGGGCAAAAGACAACAGCAACAAGACAATGCCAATCCGTTTCATCAACGATTACAGTGCCATAAAGCGACGAAGAATCTCGTCTATCGATACCTCACGATACTTTCCAGAGACCTCCGTACGTGTCTCCCACCCCTCGTCATTGCTAAGGTAGTTAAGTGTCATACCCATCTTAACCGTCTTTTCAGGAGTGCTGAAAAGTATCTTATTGACATAAGGGAACAGTTTCTTGCCATTAGGCCTGAAATCCTCATAGTCCCAGTTCATCTGATAGTTGCCGCGAATTTTATCCTCATACATGATATTTGCCATCTTGATCTGGGCAGCCTCCTTGTCGGCAAGCCAGCGATAGGAAAGTTTATCGTTCTCCATAGAGATAACCGCATCCTCACCCATCATGTCTGTCTTATAGTTATTCAGCAACTCATCTGTCATTCTGGTCTTTCCTGGCTGGAAGAACTCATTCCAGAACAATGACTGGAGGGAATAGAAGTTCAGTCCGCTGTTACGCAGGAAGTCCAGTTGATTGTAACTTGCCTTAATGAACTGCTTGTTGATACGATCCATGATCAGCACATAGTCCTTCGTGAACTCCAGGCGGCCAGCCTCTACGAAGCCGAAAGCCATCAACTGCAGACGAATCACATCGTCACGCTTCATCTTCAGGTTTCCTGTCAGTGTCAACTGCTGGTTGCCTACCTCCACGGAGAACTTCACCTTGGAAGTGATGAACTTAGCATACTGTGCATTGTCATTGACTTTCTGTAAGAACTGCTGCGCATTCTGAGAGGCAGCTGTTGTCGTGGTCTCTTTCACAGCCTTTCGCTGTGTTCCGCATGCTACCAATACCAGAGGTAATGCCAATGCGGCAATTTTCATAATACGTGATGGTTTCATTCTTTTAGGTATTTTTTGAGTTTAATTTTCCGAGTTAATATCTTCCTTCGATCCTCGTTTCCAGGCTCCGGCTTAGGTGATGCCTTGGAGAGAGCTTCCTGCCAATAGAGGAGAGCCTGGTCACGGTTACCTGCATGATAGTAAATATCTCCTGCATGTTCCAGCAATACCGCTGAGCTGTCAGAGTCACACTGTAATGTCTGGTCGATATAGATCTTCGCCTCCGCATAGCGTTCCTGCTTAAAGAGAATCCATGCATAGGTATCCAGATAAGTGGCATTCTTCGGTTCTGCCTTGATAGTACGATATGACATCTGTTCCGCCTTCTCCAACTGCTGTTCTTGTTCGCTGAGATAATAAGCATAGTTGTTCAGACAGCCATAGTTGTCGTCCTTCCATTGCAGACAGGAGTCATAGGCGGCATACGCCTCCTTGTCGAAACCTTTCTGATGCAGGATATCACCCATTACCGCATAGAAGTCACTGACGATGTCTGGATCACTCTGTTCATCGATGACACTGATGCCATTCTGGAAAGCATTCAGTGCCTCATCTAATTTCTCCTGCTTATAATAGGCAATCCCTTGATAGTAGTAAAATGCCATTTCATCGGGATTATACTGCCGTGCATCCTGACAAAGCGTAATGATACGAGGCATGTCCTCTGCCTGCCAGGCATAGCTGACTAACTGAAGACGGGCTGCCGCATTGTCTGGAGCAACTTTCAGAACCTGTTCGAGCACACCGCTAATGGTGTCATTAGGCATCTTCTTCAGGTTCATATAGGTAGCACAGAGAATGGCGACATCCGCATCCATCTGCGGTTGCTCCAACATACGGCGAAAGAGGCTCAGCACACGAGTGGAGTCTCCCCCTTCCTGCTCACTCTGTCCTATCTCCTGTCGCATCAGCAGGACACGATCCTGGGAAGTGATGTTCTTACACAGTAACACCCGTTCTGTCAGGGCATCCACCTTAGCAGGATCCCCTTCCTCTTTCTCATAAGAGAGCAGTGCCATCAAGGCATTACGGTTGTCTGGCTCTATCCTGAGGATGTCGTCATAGATCTCAAGAGCCTGTTTTTTCTGTCCGTTTACTAACAGCGTGTTAGCATATAGTCCACGGTAGTTCTGATCGTTAGGATATTGGTCGGCAAGTGTCTTCATCTCCGCAATGGCGGCTTTCTTGTCTCCCAGCTGAGTATAGAAATTACTCTTTGCATAGGAGAGCCGTTCGCTCTTTCCTTCCAATGTTTCCAGTCTCGTCAGTGTCTTGATAGCAGACTCATAGTCATGCTGTTCCTCATAGAGTTGTATCAGCACACCCAGTACGTCATCACGGTCATGATGCTCATCATACAAGCGTTCCAGAACCATGGCCGCCTTGTCGTATTCGCGTATGTTGATATATGCATTTGCCAAGGTCTCCTGATAAGTGGAGTTCGACGGCTCCAGAGAGGCAGCCTTCTCGATGTACGCCATCGCCTTCTCCCTCTGTTTCAGCATCGCATAGTAATGGGCAATATAATAATAGGCCTCTGACTTCGTGGAGTCGATCTCCACGCAACGGCGCAACAAGTCGAATGCCGCATCGTCGTTCCCCTTGGCACGTTCACAGACGGCTTCAAGGAAGAAAGCATCATAGCGACGAGACGGAGACACCTCCGACTGGGCGAGACTTGTCATTGCCCAGCCAGTGATTACCAACGTCAATATGTGCCGCCTACTCATCATCCTTTATTTCACTCCTGTATGTCCATAGCCACCTTCGCCCCGCTCTGTCTGATCCAGTTCCTCCACCACGACGAAGTCTGCCTGTTCATGACGGGCAATGACTAACTGGGCGATACGCTCTCCGTCATTGATGACAAAGTCTTCCTGTGAGAGGTTAATCAGGACGACGCCGATATCCCCACGATAGTCGGCATCAACGGTACCTGGTGCATTCAACACGGTCAGTCCGTGTTTCAGAGCCAGTCCACTACGAGGGCGCACCTGTGCCTCATATCCTTCAGGCAAGGCGATATGCAACCCTGTAGGAATCAGACGACGTTCCATCGGATGAAGCGTGATGGGCTCATCAATATTGGCACGAAGATCCATGCCCGCACTCTGTGGCGTGGCATAGGCAGGTAGATGCTGGTGCCCTTTGTTGACTACTTTTATCTTAATCATTTCGAAATGTTACTAATATTAATGTGCAAAATTAGTCATTTCTCTCCAAATATCCATACTTTTCATAAGAAAAAGTTGTTTTTTACATAAAAAACATAGTTTTTTGTATCTTTTATTTTGGTTTTTACTCTGTTTGCACTACCTTTGCACCATGATGGACTGGAAACAACTCATTTCTAACAAGCGGTTAGGACAAGAATACCGCCATACGGAACGTCATGACGACCGTACCGAATTCAAGCGTGACTACGACCGCCTTATTTTCTCTGCTCCCTTTCGCCGCCTGCAGAACAAAACACAGGTATTCCCTCTGCCAGGAAGCATCTTCGTCCATAACCGTCTGACACACTCCTTGGAGGTTGCCAGCGTGGGTATGTCATTAGGTAATGATGTCGCCCAGTGTCTCATCCGCAACAAATATCCCGAACTGAAGGACACGATGTTCGAGCAGATAGGGCAGATTGTCAGTACGGCATGCCTTGCCCATGACCTGGGTAATCCTCCCTTTGGACACAGCGGTGAGAAGGCAATCCAGACTTTCTTTACAGAGGGGAAAGGAAAGGATATCAAGGAGATGGTCAGTCCTGTCTTTTGGGATGACATCACGCATTTTGAGGGAAATGCCAATGCTTTCCGTCTATTGACCCATCAGTTCAAGGGCCGTCGTCCTGGTGGTTTCGTGATGACCTATAGTACGTTGGCAAGTATTGTCAAATATCCTTTTGCCTCTTCTGCTGCTGGTGAGAAGGGGAAGTTCGGTTTCTTCCATTCTGAAGAGGAATGTTACCAGAAAATTGCCGATGAAATGGGCATTATTCGAATCTCTAAGGAAGGAGAACCTCTTCGTTATGTCCGTCATCCGTTAGTCTATCTGGTTGAGGCTGCCGATGATATCTGCTATGAGATTATGGACATTGAAGATGCCCATAAGCTGAAGATCCTCTCTTATGAGGAGACAGAGGCGTTGTTGCTGAGTTTCTTTGACGAGGAGAACCAGCAGAAGATTCGTCGCCGTATCTCTGATGAGGGTTTACAGGATGCCAATGAGAAGGTGGTGTACATGCGCGCCTGTGTCATCGGCAAGTTGGAAAACGAATGTGCCAACACCTTCATAGAACACGAGGAGAAGATACTTGCTGGAACTTTCAAGGGGAGCCTGATTGAGCATATCAATACCACACAGGCAGAAGCCTACAGCCATTGTGCAAAGCTATCCTTCAAGCGCATCTACCGTAGCCGCCCCGTTCTTGAGGTGGAACTGTCTGGTTACAAGATTATGGCAACACTGATGGAACAGATGGTAGAAGCTGTGATGCACCCTGACCGTTTCTACTCCAAGCAGTTGATAGAACGTGTCTCCAGCCAGTACGACATCGATGCCCCAGACTTAGAGACACGCCTGATGGCAGTCATCGACTATATTGCCGGTATGACTGATGTCTATGCTTTGGATGTCTACCAGAAGATTAACGGAATCTCACTTCCTATCGTGTAAGGTTAGTCTTTGTCCTTATAAATAACCTTGTTTGCACCAGAGGTGATGGCTATCTCGTCACGATGTTTCGTGATAAAGGTATCAATATGGCGTTTACGCTTCTCCTCGAAGATTTCGTCAATGGCTATCAGGATACCCGTCTCCTCCACATCGCCGAAACCATAATTGATGGCAGTGCCGAAGAGCTTCATCGTTGGCGACAGTCCCATATAGGCATTCACTAAGGGTGGGATATTATAGCCCATCTTACGAATCTCACGGTTCAGAACCAGATAGTCCTCCTTGAAAGAATGACCAGAGAAAAGTGTCTCTAACTCCTTCGGATCACTCTCCAATTCCAACGGTTTCATCGGGATAATCAGCTTCTCCTTGTCATCAAAATACTTCTTCAGGAAATAGAGGATCATGTCCCGTCCCTTACGGATATACGAGGGATACATCGTCATCTTTCCAAAGTAGTAACGGATACTGGGACGTATCACTGTCAGTGCACCCAGGCCATCCCACAGGTTGTCAAGGGCGAACAGACTCTTAGCTCCCATACGGGAGGACTGATATGGCAATGAGACGAACGAGCGTCCTAACTCTGCAGTATAAGGAGCATATTCTTTCAGGAACTTCTCGGAGAAATGGAACATATGACTCGTGGCAAGGATTGGCTGTCCCTTCTCATCATATTCCCAGTCCGTACCTAACAGGTAACGATAGCCGCCGATGATTTCTTCTGCCTCCGGATTCCAAACAATCAATTGCTTGTAGCAGTTCTCACAAACATCGAATTCATCGAGGTCTACTTCCTTACCTGTTCCGCCTCCTGCCTCACGGAACACAATCTCACGCAAGCGTCCTATCTCCCTGACGACATTGGGGGCGTTATGCATGGTAACGATATAAATCTCGTTATTGCTCTTGTTTGTCAAGCGCAACTGCTTATCCGGAGTCAGTTCGCTCTTGAGTACTTCTTTGTCAATCGGCTGGATAATGTTCTGTTCCATGTCTGTTATTGGTTACCTGATTTATAGGGAATATACCTTATCTTGTACAAATTGCGCCCATTCCATCGGAGTCCTGCTCTTGTCAAATGTCTGCCAGGGAATGGGTTTTCCTATCTTTACCTCGAACGTCTTTCCGACATTCTTATACATCTCATCCACGAGGAAGAGCATGGCGAGATTGAATTTCAGATGCTTGTCACTGAAGTTCGCAAGACGATAGAAGAATTTGGAATTTTCTCCGCTGAAATGGATAGGAACGACATCACGCTGATACTCCACGCTCTTGGTGATAAAGGTCTTTGACCAAGGGATATCGCGGATGACTCCGTTACGCTTGCGTGAGCAGATTCCTGCCGGATACATCAGCATGTGGTTGTCACTCTCGAAGCCCGCCTTCACCATAGCAGGAAAGTTACGTCCCTGACGGCCTGTCTTATTGATCGGGATACAAAGCGGAGCCAATCCTGGGAGATTCATCAGCAAGTCGTTCACAAGATAGCGGAAACGACTATCATAATGCCTTCCGATAATAGCGCCCAGTGCAACACCATCCTCTCCTCCCAAAGGGTGGTTCGATACGAAGGTATACAGACGACCATCGTTCTTGTCGGGCAGGTTCTCCTTACCTTTGATGACAAGCGTCATCTGCAGATATTCCACACAAGCCTCCAACCATTCCGTACCTATCTTGTCGCGACTCTCCCACAAGAAAGCGTTCACCTTGTCCTGATGGACAATGCGCTTGAGCCAAGAGACAAGTATACCAGGAACCAACTTCGCTTTAGGTCCCATCTTGTTCTTCAGAATCACATCAATGTCTATTGTCTTTTCAGTAATCTGTTCCATCTGTTTTTCGAACAACACTCTAACAATTTGCAAAAGTAACAAATAAGTTTGTAAACAATGCACTTTTCCTCAAAAAATGTGCAAAATTTCCTCATTCAGTATATTTCATAAAGTTTTCGGGAGATTTTGCTTTTTCGAAAAATTGACTTATCTTTGTCCCCCGAAAGCCTGCCTTTTTACTGGGATTGGCTCTGTAACATATATAAGCTCTAACAACAATGAGAAAAATCTTATTCTTTGTGGTCTGCGGACTGATGGGCGTGATGACAGCTCAAGCTCAGCCGTTGCTGAAGACCCATGTGGAAACTGGCGATGTGGAGGGTGTGCTTGAAGGTACTGACCTCGCCTGTTACTATGCCATTCCCTTTGCGGCTCCCCCTGTTGGCGACCTCCGTTGGAAGGCACCGCAGCCTGCCCAGCCTTGGACGGGTGTACTCAAAGCTAAGGAGACAGCCAAGTGGCCCCCACAGCCCGAAAAGAGTTATGTGAGCTACGACATGATGGACGAGGATTGTCTCTATCTCAGTGTGGTAACTCCTGCCAAGAAGGTGAGTGAGGCTCTGCCAGTGATGGTGTTTATTCATGGTGGCGGATTCCGTACTGAGCACTATGGTGGTGAGCTATGGCAGAGTCTGGCACGTCGTGGTGTAGTTACCGTTTCTGTCGCATATCGTGCTGGAGCGCTGGGCTATCTGGCGCATGCCGACCTCGCCAAAGAGAATCCTGAGGGACATTCTGGCAACTATGGCATGCTCGACCTGATCTTCGCCTTGCAATGGGTACAGCGTAACATCAAGAACTTCGGTGGCGACCCTGCGAAGGTGACTATCTTTGGTGAATCGGCAGGTGCCATGAGTTGTAATATCCTCTGCGCATCACCATTGGCCAAGGGCTTGTTCCGTGCTTGCATCAGTGAGAGCGGTGCTTTCATGTCGCCCCTGAGTCTCATTGATCAGGCGACGGCTCAGATGCTGGGTTATCTGTTTATGAACCAATTGCAGAAAAAGACCATCGCGGAATTACGCCAGATGGATGCCAAGTCGCTCACGGGCAATGGCGTTAACTTCCAGGGCGGTACACCCATCATCGATGGCTATGTGATGACTGCACCCCTCTACGACCTCTATCAGAAGGGCGAATACAACGACGTGCCAGTACTGATCATGCACAACAGCGACGAGGGAGCCGTAGAGTTTGACTCAGTAAGCGTTGAGATGTACAATCAGCAGGTCAGCCAGTTGCCAGGACATTGGGGCGACAGTCTGAAAACCCTTTACCCAGGTCGTACCGACGAAGAGCGTCTTTACAGCCTTCGCGATGTGGTGCGCGACGTGAATTTCGGATGGCCGGCATACGCTTGGGCTACTTTACAGAAAAAGACGGGTAAGAGTCCTGTGTATATGGCTTATCTCGCTCAGAAATCAGACACTACCGTATATGCCAAAGGTAATCGTCGTGGTGCTGCCCACGCTGACGATATCATGTATCTAAAGGGAGCATTCGACAATAAAGGAGCTCAATATCCACAGGAGAAGAAAGTCGGCGAACTGATGCAGCAGTACTGGGTGAACTTCGCCAAGACGGGTGGCAACCCCAATGGAAAAGGTCTTCCTAATTGGCCTTTATTCGATGAAGGGAAGCCCACTGTGATGCAGTTCAACAATGGTGCCTCGCTCATCGACGTGCCAAACAAGGAGAGGATTTCCCTCATCGACCGCTTCTGTCAGTACATCCGCGACCTAAGGGCGGGTCGTACTCAGTGAGTAGCATATGATTTTTATCGGCAAGCCCTTGATCTCTTGATGAGAAATCAAGGGCTTGTTCTTATATTACCTTTTTACCTACTTCCTTCTTATAGGTTTCTTTGTACTTTTCTTTTGGGGAGTACCTTTAGGCTTTGATTGTTCGTTGCTTGGTTTTATTTGCGATAGGAATGTAGGCAAAGTAACATCAAAGTCCGTTTTTCCATATCGTGGAATTATAATTCGTACACTTCCTTTATAATAACGAATCCAAAATGCTATTTTCTTTAGACCTGCCCCATTACTCCCAGGAAAACTACGAGTTGCATCTGCAACCGCAAATTCTGGATTTTCCACATTAACATTCAATAAGATATTCTCTTTTCCTAAGAGTTCTCCATCTTCTCCATACCATCCAAATATACCCTCAACTACATTTAAATACTTTCGAGGACTCTCATAACTAAAGATTCCATCATACGTTGTAAAACTAAATATATCTTTATCATCATCAAGTGATATAATGCCTTTCCCAGGTATCTCAATTATATGACGAATCTGAGCTTGTGTTCCCTTTAATTCATCTGCTTCACTTTTGACCTGATGCCAATATTGAGCAGATGCTGTTAATGTTGTAATAACGACAGATAATAACATAATAATCTTTTTCATAATTTTACTTATTTAAGAGTTAAACTAATTGTTAATTGAAACATAATTTATTTTGAGTATTGTCTCTTTACTTTCATTCAGTTATCTTTCTTATTATTATATCTCAGTAATTGTTATCTAGATTATACCAAAAATAAAATTAGATATTCTTTCTGCCACTTTCAGGGTTGCATCTTCTATATCTTTTTTTGTCCACAGGTCTCTTGGGAAATCGACAAGTGCACGAGCGATATTGTATTTGCTGTCCTTATATCCTGTTTTTTCTTTGACAGATTTCTGCTTCTTTGTTTTGAACCAGTCATTACTAATAGATTTATTGATATCCTCCTCTAAAAGAATCTTGTTTCCAAGAAGATTGACAACGCTTGCAAATTCTTCACGGGTCTCTATACCAGCATCCTGTCTAATGGTTTCAATGTTATGTCCACTTGCTGGCATAATATGTTCAATGTTGACTGTATCATCAAAATTGAAATATAGTCCACGAGTCTTAGAATAAAGGTATTCGTTGAGATATACAAGAATGTTTTTGTCGTACTCGGTAATGGAATTCTGTATATCCCACCTAGTCCATTGTTTATTAATATGTTCTGTGAAATCCTTGGTAATAACATCAATAGAAATGTTCCTGTCCACTAACTTAACATTCTCACCAAAAAGGAATGTCTTAAAGCGTGAACTAGAATATCCCGCATCTACCAACTCTAACACAGTAAACAATCTAAGCAGGCATTCTGCCAATGGAATAATAACTCCCTCTTCTATCTCCTCTAATTCATACCTATTGAGATAAGAGATAAGATATATTTTGGTGTTATCATTGAACTTTAGCAACAATTTCACTATGGGATAATCTTTGATTGCATCCCATATCCGAACAATCTTTCCGAACTTCTCACAGAGTTCAAGAGGTTGCTTTAACAAAGATTTCTGATCAATAGTGTAGTATCGTCTCAAACCTGGAACTGTTACATCAGGCTGATTGCCATCTGTAATATAAACTCTATCCTCTGCTCTTTGGATATACATGTATTGCTGAAGAACAGAATCAATATTGATGATTCTCCTTGCATTTAAGGAGTTTGCCGTTCGCGTTATAAATTCCCAATTCTCCATATACATCGTTTTACCTTCGCCAGCATGTGAGTACATCTGTGCTGAAATGATATCAGCATCAGATAGTGGCATACCGGTGGAATTAAGAGAATTGAACATCGTAATTGCCTGGTCTGTATTCCAACTACGTATTTCTATAATATGGCACTCCTTCAGAAAAGCTTTAGCAAAAGCATTGACTTGAGATTCAGAATAGCCTAAAAGTTTTTCATAGAAGAATTTGAAATTTCTAAAGAAGTTAGTATATTTGTTGTCTTTCTGTCTACGAGGAATTTTATAACACTTGTTTTCAGCCTCTTTATAGTCTGTTGCTTCCAAAATAATTTGCAACTCGTACTTGTATTCCTTTAGTTCGTTTATTGATCTATTCTCTATTATAGATTTACCCTTTACCAAACTCCAATTATTAAGTATTTCACGACGATTATCGGCATCTGTTTTATAAAGAATATCTATTATTATATTTCTTCTGTCTTTCAACCCATCTATCAAGGAAGCGGTATCCTCGTCGCTATTAATATTACTAAGAATCTCTTGTAATCTTACAAGAAGTGCCTTCAGAAGGAGGACAAACGTTGTTGTTCGTTGCTGTCCATCTATCAAGCTAATCCTGTTGCTCACAGAACAGTCGGCTATGATAGTGCCAAAAAATAAGGTTCTTTACTGCCTGATTCATTCACCTCGCTTGACTCCATGAAGGACTCAATATCTTGCCATAATTTGTCGCATTCGAGAATGGTCCATGAATAGCTACGTTGGTATTCTGGTATCACAAAGATTTCTTCATCAGTCTTAAAATAATTGCTAATAAGTTTTAGTTTGGGTTCAATATCCTTTTTCATCTCATGCGAAAACATTCTTTTTTCCGCTTTTTGTCGTAAGTAACACTGATGCACTTTACATCAGTTCCAGAAGGATTTTCTCATAGACTCCATAAGAGGTCATGCGGATGTAGCCTTCTTTCTTCCAACGCTCTATCATCTTTTCGGCATTGCGTTTATTGACGCCACAGTACTCTATCAAGTCGTAGGTCATGAACGTGTTTTCCAGTGCACGGTAGCGCATCTTCATCTTCAGTGAGTAACGTTTGTTCAGCTGGGTGGCAGTAAATCCTGTCTCCTGCGTCTTGAAATACGTCTCCCAATGATTGCCAAAGAAGTGACGCTGACAGCAAAGCTGGATACGGCATATCAACTGGCAGAAGTACAGGTCTGTGTCGTCGATGCTCAATGTGCGATGCTGTTTCCATTCATCCCAGTGGCGCATCACAATGAAGGGGACAGAGACGTTGATGCCATAGTAGGGTACACGCTTACACAGCAATGCATCGACCTTCGAATCGTCATCCTTGGCGTCAGCCATGCGTCGTGCCATCCATTCGTAGCACTCATCCACTAACTTTTTAATAGGCAGTTCTCCATATTCCTTGTCTAAACGCTCAGCCCACATGCGCAGTACCTTGTCTCCCTCTGGCTCCTGAGAGGTATCCTCCAGCGTTTCGTATTTCAGCATGTTGAAGTGTGTGGAAGGCATGGGGATGACAGCCAGGCGTGTAGCCAGTCCTGTGCCGATGTTCCACTGGTTTATCTTGCTATCCAAGGCTTTCGGCGTACCAGTGTAGACATAGTTCCAATAGACATAGAACGAGGGGTATATCAGACCATTGACAAAACACTCTCCATCCTCCTCGTTGTGAAAAGCCTTCAGCTCCATATATAGCTTAGTGTTCCACGATTCACTCTGCAAACGGATGGTATTGTCCAACTCTGTGTCGAACGACAGCAGATGCAGGTGCATCTCCTCGCCCTCCACGATGTCAATAGCATTGTTCATATCCTCTATGAACACCTTGTTAGATGTGCGTGCAGGATGTGTGCGTATGAGCGCCTTAGGCTTCGCAGGGGCGTCTTCTTTCTGTGCGCCGTTCAGCCAATCGCTGTACTTACGCTTGTAGCGATTGACTTGGTTCATCCCTTCTTTCGACGCACGGGCAATAGGCTCTGCCAACAGCTTGTACAGGCGAGTAGCAAAAGACTTGCCACAACCAGGGTCGCCGATGATATAGACGCCATAGTTCAAGCGTCGCTGCTCCTCTGGTCGGAAATAGAAGCGATAGGTGCAGCGTGTCATCAACGTGCCCAAGAAACAAGCACCAGTGAATAGTGCCGCTGGGTAAGCTGCTTTCTCCAGTCCTTTACAGATTTCACGCAAACATGGATAGTAGACCATTAAATTCTCAATCTCTTTGCCCGCAATCTCCATTTTCTGTTCGATTAGCGGGTGACTGTACTGATTGATTTCTGACATATAATTTTAATTTTTAAGGTTAGGTTATCGACTGCAAAGATACAAAAAAATTTTGAATATAACAAGTAACTTACGACAAAACTTGGAAATTTTTATGTAAAATATTATAATATATAAATCATTTATCTCTTAATTGTCTATTAAGTGACGTATTAATTTGCACTTTTTGTCGTAAGTTACAATGGTACACTGGTACACCAAAACGAGTAAGGCCTATCGCACTATGACCACCAACCAGTCCGCGTTGTTACTAATGCCTTCTATCCCTTGTTCCAGTATCTGTTAAGGGGGTATAGAAGGCTTTAGCATACCCCCATAGGAGGCTTTCCTATCAGGTATAGGAGGCTGTAGCGTAAGTGATAGAAGGCATTGGCGTAAACGGGGGCACTCAACAGCGCAAACACCCCACCCACTCACGCCTTCTTAATTCACTTAAAATCAGCAACTTATTATGTTTTAAGAAAATTTAAAAGTTTATTTATGAAAATAATGTGGGGAATTGTGGGGGATTGTGGAGGAAATTGATTAATTTTGCAACCGATAATCATTATAAAGAAGTACGCATGCGTTTTTTAGGTAATATTGAAGCAAAGACAGACACCAAGGGACGTGCTTTCCTTCCTGCTGTTTTCCGCAAGGTTCTTCAAGCCGGCGGAGAAGAACGGCTGGTCTTGAGAAAAGACGTATTCCAAGCTTGTCTGGTACTCTACCCTGAGTCCGTTTGGAACGAACAGATGGATCTGATGCGGCAACGGCTGAACAGATGGAGTAAGCAACAGCAACAAGTGTACCGTCAGTTCGTCAGCGAGGTGGAACTGATTTCCTTGGACGGCAACGGGCGCTTCCTGATTCCCAAACGCTACCAACGCATGGCAGCCATCGAACAGGACATTAAGTTCGTAGGCATGGGTGACACTATCGAGATATGGAGTGTTCAGAAGGCAGAAGAGCAGCAGATGGCACCTGAGGAATTCGGTGCTGCCCTGGAAGAATTGATGCAAGTGGAATATTGAAATGATTGTGACGGCAAAGACATACCACGTACCTGTTCTCCTGAAGGAGAGTGTTGACGGACTTGACATCAAGTCTGAAGGCATCTACGTGGATGTGACCTTCGGCGGAGGCGGCCACAGTCGTGAGATTCTCTCCCGTTTAGGTGAAAAAGGACATCTGTATAGTTTCGACCAGGATGCAGACGCTGAACAGAACATTGTCAACGACGACCGATTCACGTTCGTACGCAGCAATTTCAGATACCTCAGTAACTGGATGCGCTATTATGGTGTGGAACAGATTGACGGACTGCTGGCTGACTTAGGCGTGTCCTCCCACCATTTCGATGACGAGACCAGAGGGTTCTCCTTCCGCTATGACGCTCCGCTTGATATGCGCATGAACAAACGTGCAGGCAAGACTGCATCAGACATCCTCAATGAATACAGTGAAGAGGCTTTGGCAGACGTGTTCTATCTCTATGGAGAACTGAAGAATGCACGCCGTATCGCTGCCGCCATCTGTGCCTACCGTCAGCAACAGCAAATCAAGACCACAGCAGATCTGACGAAAGCGACGGAAAGACTCATCCGCACAGAAAAAGAAAAGAAAGATATGGCAAGGCTCTATCAGGCACTGCGCATTGAGGTGAACCATGAGATGGATGCCTTACGTGATATGCTGAGAAGTGCCACAAACCTGTTGGCAAAGGAAGGTAGACTCAGCGTCATCACCTACCACTCACTGGAAGACCGCATCGTGAAGAATGTCATGAAGATAGGCAATGTGGAAGGGAAAGTAGAACAGGATTTCTTCGGACGCATCTCCAGTCCTTTCCGGCTGGTATCCAACAAAGTCATCACTCCGACAGAGGACGAGCAGCAGACGAACCCGAGAAGTCGCAGTGCCAAACTCAGAATCGCTGAAAAGATATAGAAGCACATGAAAAAAGACAAGATACAAGAAGAACAGCAAGACATCGAACTATCTCTTGAAACAGGAGAAGAACAGGGCGGTGAGAAAGAATCCCCTGCCGAAGAGGCGCTGAAGGAGACCATCAAGAAGATCAAGGAGACGGCAAGCGAGGAAGACCCAAGACCCTCCCAGCAAGTCAACCTCCGCACTATCCTCGGCGGTGACATCCTGACAGCAGAAATGGTACGCTCCCATATATGGCTGTTCATCCTCATCGTCGCCTTTACTATCGTCTATGTGGCCTTCCGCTATCAGTGCCAACAGGACATGCAGGCCATTGACAGGCTGGAGACACAACTGAAAGATGCCAAAAACAAGGCACTGGCTGCCTCCAGCACCCTGACAGAGAAATGCCGCGAGAGTCATGTGCTTGAGATACTGAGACAAAACAAGGACTCGCTGTTGCATATCGCAGACAAGCCTCCCTATATCATATCAATACCAGAATAAGAGTACCGTCATGAGTAAATTCGAAAACGACAAGGTGATACCGCGCTATATGGCGATTGCCGTAGTGCTGACCATCATAGGACTCGCTGTCATCGGCAAGGCCTTCTATATCATGACGGCAAAGAAACAGTATTGGACGGAAGTGGCTGACCGCTTGAAGAAAGACAGTGTCAGCGTAAAACCCAAACGAGGCAATATCCTCAGCAGCGACGGTCAGTTGATGGCAAGCTCCATCCCAGAATATAAGATATACATGGACTTCCAGGCTGGCGGCAAGGAGAAAGACTCTATCTGGGAGGAGAAA
>CACXQL010000020.1 GCA_902769805.1 uncultured Prevotellaceae bacterium | reverse complement strand
CCTCCGCCTGCCACGCCAACCGCATCGCGAATATCGTCATGCCCGTCAATGGCGGCATCAGCAACTTCGGCTTCGTCCTCCTCGCCGTCGTCGGAGCCCTCCTCGCCCTCCATAATTTTCAATTCTCAATTTTCAATTCTCAATTTTCAATTTTCAATTTTCAATTTTCCGTGACGTTAGGAACGGTAGTCGCTTTCCTCCAACTCAACAAGAACTTCACCCGTCCCATCTCACAAGTCAGCCAGCAGATCAACAGCGTACTCAACGCCTCCGTAGGAGCAGAGCGCGTCTTTGCCTTAGGCGATGCCGAAGCCGAGATAGACAACGGTACCGTTGACCTGACAGACCCCAAAGGCGATGTGGACTTCAAGGACGTGGACTTCAGCTATATCCCCGGGAAACAAGTACTCTTCGATATCGATATCAACACCAACCCGGGGCAGAAGATAGCCTTCGTGGGAGGCACAGGAGCCGGTAAGACCACCATCATCAACCTCATCAACCGTTTCTCCGTAAGGAGTCGCTGCGCAAGAGCATGAGCATCGTCCTCCAGGAGACCCACCTCTTCACAGGCACCGTCCTCGACAATATCCGTTACGGCAAGCTCGATGCCACCGATGAGGAATGTGTCAAGGCAGCCCAGTTAGTCGGTGCCGACGACTTCATCCGCCGACTCCCCAACGGCTATCACACCCCCCTCAGCGGCGATGGAGGCAACCTCAGCCAGGGAGAGCGCCAGCTCCTTGCCATCACCCGAGCCGCCGTAGCCAATCCCCCCGTCCTCATCCTCGACGAGGCAACCTCCAGTATCGACACCCGTACCGAGCAACTCGTACAACGAGGCATGGACACCATCATGCAGGGGCGCACCACCTTTGTCATCGCCCATCGCCTCTCCACCGTCCGTAATGCCGCGCCTCTCCACCGTCCGTAATGCCGACCAGATCATCGTCCTCGACCACGGGCGCATCATCGAGCAAGGCACCCACGACCAACTCCTACAACAAAAAGGAAAATATTATCAACTCTATACAGGAAATACTATTTAAGCAAATGGAACAACTATTACATTATGTGTGGAAACATAAACTGTTTCCTTTACAAGAACTAAGGACAACAGATGACCGTGTTGTTGAAGTAATTGACCCCGGATTGCACAACCACAACAGTGGTCCCGATTTCTTCAATGCCAAGATAAAGATCAATCAAACTCTATGGGTAGGCAATGTGGAGATTCACGACAAATCGAGCGACTGGTATCTGCATGGACACGACAAAGACAAGGCATACGACAATGTCATCCTGCATATCACGGGGCATGCTGATACGGAGGTGACAAACACCCAAAAGCAGTTTATCCCACAGATGTTGTTGGACGTGCCTGTTCAAGTCCGAGAGAATTATGATGAACTGCTTAAGACCGATCAGTATCCTCCATGTTATAAGATCATTCCAGAACTCACCCAACTCACCATTCATTCGTGGATGGCAGCCTTGCAGACAGAACGGTTGGAACAGAAAACTGAGGCGATACGTCGTCGTGCAGAACGGATGAATGGTTCTTGGGAGAATGCCTATTTTATGACCCTTGCTCGTAATTATGGTTTCGGCATTAATGGGGATACTTTTGAGGAATGGGCAACACACATCCCACTCTCTATTATTGCCCATCATCGTGATGACCTCTTTCAGATAGAGGCCATCTTTATGGGGCAGGCAGGACTCTTAAATGTCGAGGCGATTCCTGAACGCTATCAACAGGATGCCCTGAATGAGGGCTATTTCGCCAAATTACGCAATGAGTATTTGTATCTGGCACATAAATTCTCGCTGCAACCAATGGACTACAAGTTATGGAAGTTCCTGCGCCTGCGTCCCCAGAACTTCCCACATATCCGTCTGTCACAACTCGCCAACCTCTACTATGAGTATAAAACAGGACTGTCACAACTGATAGAATGCAAGAATGTCTTTGCTATGCAAGACCTGATGAGCACGAAGGTGACACCTTATTGGGAGACCCACTATACATTCGGATCAGCCAGTGACCCCAACGAGAAAAACCTTTCGCCTTTCTCCATCAACCTGTTGCTTATCAATACCTGTATCCCTATGCTTTTCGCTTATGGACGTCATGCGGCAGAGGAAGAGTTATGTGATCGTGCCTTTGACCTATTAGAACAACTCAAGGCAGAGAATAACTTTATCATCCGTATGTGGAAAGACTGTGGTTTGAAGGTTCGAAGTGCCGGAGACTCTCAGGCACTCATCCAACTGAAAAAAGAATACTGCGACAAGAAGGACTGCCTCCGTTGTCGCATCGGCTATGAATATTTAAAAAGGTAAGATATGAAAAAATACATTTTTGAAACCAAAATGGAGGTGCGCGACTATGAATGCGACATCGAGGGAATCGTGAATAATGCCAACTACGTTCATTATTGCGAACATACACGTCATTTGTTTCTGCAAGAATGTGGACTGAGTTTCGCGGAGATGCACAATAAGGGTGTGGATGCTGTCGTAGCACGAATGAACCTGCAATACAAAGTACCCCTGCGCCCAGACGACGAGATTATCTCACGCCTCTGGTTAGAGAAGGACGGGTTTAAGTATATCTTCCATCAAGACCTCTTCCGAGCCTCCGATGAAACGCTATGTTTCCGAGGGGAGATCATGCTGGTATGCTTGGTGAATGGCCGTCTTTCAGAGAGTGAAGACTACGATAAGGCATTTGCCAAATATATTGAAGATTAAAGGAGAGAGATTTGCGAAATTTCTAAGTGTTCCGAAATCCACTAAAGTCAATGTGAGCGACATATTGCGAAGTATGTCGCCTTTTTTGTTTTAATTTTTTGTTATTTCAACAAAAAGCAATATCTTTGCAAAAGTAAAATAATTATGAAGAAAATTTTAATGATGGTGCTCGTGGCAGGTATAGCCATGCAGACAAATGCTCAGTGGAACAACTGGCACACAACACAGGCCATTAGCGGCGGTGTGGGTATCTTAGGTTCTATCATCGCTTCATCGGAGCGTAAGAAGGCTATGGAGATATTCGAACGTGAGAAAGCTCAGTTTCAGTCTTCCTTCGCAAGGGCTTATGATGAGGCAAAGGAACTGGAGGCTGACGGACAGTGGGCTGACGCGCTCGAGAAATTCGAAGAGGCTGCCAAGCTGAACTGCGACTACGGCTATACGGACCAGAAGAGTCTCACACTGAAAATCAACAGTCTCTACGAGAAGGCTGGACGTACGGAGGAGGGTCCCAGCATCCTTAACAACAAGACGACGATTCTTCCTGACTATTCCCGCTATCGCTTCTCCATGCAGAACCCTATCAGCAAGGGTAAGAAGGATAATACACAGACGAAGATTGTACGGGTGAGCTGCTCGGACACGGAGACACGTATTGAACTGGAGTGTGAGGCGGACATACCTAACGACCAGCTATATATCAAGTCGGACACTTACATCAGAAGCAAGGGCAGCGACAAACTGCGCCTGCGTGGGGTGGAGAACGTGACGGTGGCTCCGGTGGTGACAAAGATTCCATGGCCGTACCAGAAACTGCGCTTCGCCCTGATATTCCCCGCGCTGCCTATCACTGCCGAGGAGTTTGAACTCGTCGAACCTTCAAGCAGCTGGAAGTTCAAGAATATCAGATGCAGATAAACAATAGCGAGGAGGTATTCTATACCATTGCGCTGACACGGATGACGGGCTTCAACCAGGCAACGGCGCTGCATCTGTATCAGTCATTGGGCGGTGGCAAGGCGGTATATGAGCAGCGACAGGACTTAGGTAACTGGGACGAGGCGCTGCGTAGGGCGGCTGCCGAGATGGAGTTCATCGAGAAGAACGGTATCCGGGCGCTGACACTGAATGATGCTGACTATCCCCAGCGACTGAGGGTGTGTGCGGATGCTCCTGTCATCTTATACTATAAGGGGAATGCCGACCTGAACAGACAGCATGTCATCAATATCGTGGGGACGCGGCAGTGTACCAGCTACGGACAGGATATCGTGTGCCGCTTCGTCAGTGACTTACGCAGGATGTGTCCTGACATTCTGATAGTCAGTGGGCTTGCCTATGGTATCGATATCTGCGCCCATCGGCAGGCATTAGCTGAGGGTTATGAGACGGTGGGTGTGCTGGCTCACGGTCTGGATCAGATATATCCGCATCATCATCGGGATACGGCAGCGGAGATGGTGAGGCAGGGAGGATTGTTGACGGAGTATATGAGTCAGACGCAGGCGCTGCCCAACAATTTCCGTCAGCGTAACCGTATCGTGGCTGGGATGTCGGATGCGACAGTCCTCGTGGAGAGTGCATATAAGGGCGGTGGACTGATAACCTGTCGTATCGCTCAGGAGTATGGACGGGACGTGTTTGCCTTCCCGGGTGCGGTGGGGGCTCCATATAGCGAGGGGTGTAACCGTATGATTCGGAATAACACTGCGGCGCTCATCACATCGGCGAAGGATTTCGTGGAGGAGATGGGCTGGGAAAATGGAAAGTTGATAGTTGATAGTTTAAAGTTTAAAGAGGGAGAGCTGTTTACGGAGCTTACGCCAGAGGAACAAAGTATCGTTAATCTTTTGCGGAAGAGGAATGACTTGCAACTGAATATGATATCGGTACAAACGAATATCGCTATCGGTAACTTGACGGCTATCCTCTTCCAGTTGGAGATGAAGGGGATCGTGAGAGCTATGGCAGGGGGGATGTGGCATTTGCAAAATTGAAAGTTGAAAATCGTAAATCGTCAAATCGTAAATAACAAAGATGCAGATAGGCAACATAGAATTGGGGGAGCGTCCTGTATTCCTAGCACCGATGGAGGATGTGACGGATATCGGGTTTCGACTGCTGTGTAAGCGGTTCGGGGCTTCGATGGTGTACACGGAGTTCGTATCGGCGGAGGCTTTGGTACGGGATGTGAAATCGACGATCCGGAAACTGACGATCGCTGAGGAGGAACGACCTGTGGGTATTCAGATATACGGCAGGGACGTGGAGGCGATGGTGGAGGCTGCGAAGATCGTGGAACAGGCTGGCCCTGATGTCATCGACCTGAATTTCGGATGCCCTGTGAAGAAGGTGGCGGGCAAAGGGGCTGGGGCTGGTATGCTGCAGAATATCCCGAAGATGTTAGAGATCACGCGCAAGGTGGTGGAGGCTGTCAAAGTGCCTGTGACGGCGAAGACGCGACTGGGGTGGAACCATGAGCAACTGGTCATCACGGAACTGGCGGAGCAGTTGCAGGACTGTGGCATTCAGGCGTTGACGATACATGGGCGTACTCGTTCACAGATGTATACGGGTGAGGCGGACTGGACACTCATCGGGGAGGTGAAGAGGAATCCTCGTATCCATATCCCTATCATCGGCAATGGTGATATCAAGTCGTTGGAGGATGCTGACCGTGCCTTTGACATGTATGGTGTGGACGCGGTGATGATCGGTCGTGCCACGTTCGGGTGTCCGTGGATATTCAGTCGGAAGGAGTTGACACTGGATGAGAAGATTGATGTGTTGGAGGAGCAGCTGCGTATCAACGTGGAGCGTATCGACGAGTATCGGGGTATCTTACATACCCGTCGCCATCTGGCTGCCTCGCCTGTGTTCAAGGGGATTCCAAACTTCCGACAGACGCGTATCGCCATGTTGAGGGCGGAGAAGGTGGAGGAGCTGCTCTGCATTTTGGAGAAATGCAGGGAAAGTTTAAAGTTGATAGTTGAAAGTTGAAAATTGAAAATCGCGATTAAGCGAGTATAGACCAAGCTTGCTTGAAGTCTATCGAGCGTGAGCGATTTGGACGAAGTCAAAATTGAAAGAACGACCTTTGTCCTTTGACCTTTGACCTTTGACCTTAGTCCTTAGAATTATTGAGGATGAACTGGCGGATGGCTTTGACTAAGGCATCGTTTTCATCGGGACGCTGGGTGGCTACTCGGAAGAAGTGGTTGGAGAGACCAGTGAAGTTATGACAGTCGCGTATCAGGATGCCGTGCTCGTGGACGAGATAGAACTTTAAATCAGTACTGGTATGGTTCTCTATCTCACAAAGCATATAGTTGGTCTTGGTCTCAAAGGCACGGATACCTTCTATCTTCCGCAGGTTCGTACGCAGACGCTCTGTCTCCTCCAATAAAGCATCAAGGTCTGGGATGGCTGGCTTGTCTTGTTTTATCAGGAACTTACCTGCCTCTATGGAGAAAGCATTCACCGACCACGGCTGATGGAAAGAGCGAAGTAACTGTATCGTATCAGGATGGGAGGTGACATATCCTAAGCGCAGTCCCGGAATGGCATACGTCTTACTAAGAGAGTGGAGCACGAGCAGATTACGACAATCCTGCATCTCTTTCGGCACAATCAGTTTTTCCCTGGTATAGTCCTCATACGACTGGTCGACGACGAAGGTATAACGGGGAGAATGGCGCACAATATATTCGATGATACCCTTCGTCATCACATTACCTGTCGGGTTGTTGGGATTACAGATCCAATAGACACGGTCGTTCGGTAAGGTGGACAGGTTATCGGTATTCTCGTAGGAGATGATATGATTATTGAGACGACAGGCATCAGCATATTCCGAGAAGGTGGGTTGTGGAATAACAGAGGCACTATCATGTAGCATCTGGGCGATGAGATAGATAGCCTCCGTGGCACCATTAGTCACCATCACAGCCTCAGGTGATATTCCCAGCTTCAACGCAATGAGTTTCTCCAAGGAACGCGGTCGCGGCTCCGGATAGTTGTTCATCAGGTCCATGTGTGCCGTCAGATATTCCTTCAATGCCGTATGGTCGGCATTCGCATAGACATTGGAACTGAAATTCATCCGTACCATGTCCGCATTATAGCGGTAGAGATCGTCTCCGTGTCCTTCAATCATGGGCTTTTACATGAATAGTCAGCGTCTGTGCATCAAACGCTATGCCGTCACGCTGAATAAAACGGCTCAAGGCACCATCATCTGCCAACTGACGGGGAGTACCCACACTCAGTTGTCCCGGTTCCATCAACCAGAGGCAGTCAGCTATCTGCAATGAGAGTTCTACATCATGAGTGGAGAGGAAGACCGTCTTCTGCTGTTCTACGGCAAGGCGATGGAGCAACTGCATTACCTCCACCTTGCTGGGGAAATCGAGGAAGGCAGTCGGTTCGTCAAGATAAATGACTGGTGTCTGTTGGGCAAGAGCCTTGGCAATCATCACCTTCTGTCGCTCACCGTCACTGAGGGTATGGATATAACGACCTTTTAACGCCTCGATACCCACGAGGGCTATCGCCTCATCCACGATACGATGGTCATCAGCACTGAGCGTTCCCCAGAATCCAGTATAGGGTGAGCGTCCCATGCCTACCAGTTCTTCTGTTGTCATATTACGGACATCAGGCTTCTCTGTCAATACCACGCCTATCAGGCGACTGAGTTGTTTGTCTGAGAACTCGGAGATCTCAGAGTACTCGGAGTTCTCCGAGTTCTCAGACTTTCTCAAGAGAATCTCGCCTGCTATGGCAGGCTGGAAGGCAGAGAGCGTACGCAGGAGCGTGGACTTACCGATACCGTTACGTCCCAGCAGACAGGTGAGTTCACCGCTATGGATAGTGCCATTCAACTGATCTGCCACCACCGTCACATGCTGTTTTGTCTGATAACCGATACTGAGATTCTTGAGTATGACCGTCTCGTTCATGTTGCAAAGGTACGATTAAGTGAGAAGAAAACCAAATTTTATTTGAGTTTTCTCGAACGTGAGTACCTTCGACGTCAGTCAAAGTACGATTAAGTGAGAAAAAAACCAAGAGAATCTTGAGTTTTTTCGAACGTGAGTATCTTCGACGTTAGTCAAAGGTAATCATTTTCAATCACAAGGCAAGGATTAAGAGAAAAATATTTGGAAGATATAAATTATTTTCTTACTTTTGCATGAGAAAAAAAACAATTATCATTTAAATTATGAACAGAAAAGTATTTTTCTTACTCTTGAGTTTGCTTCTCTGCTGCTCTTTCGTTCGTGCACAGGAAGGTCAGAAAAGTGAATTACAACAAAAAGCCGAGGCTGTAGACCCCAAACAAGACATTGCCAAGGCACGCTCGTTGTATATCCATGCCTTCAACGACTATGTGAACAAAGGTCAGACCAAGGAAGCTGTAGAATGTGGTGTCAAAGCCGCAGCCCTGTATCATAAGGAGAGTTTCTTCAAGGAGAGCTTTGAATTGCTGCGCCGTGTGGACCAGACTATCACCACAGGGAAGGACAAGACTCCCAGTGCACAGGCAGCACTGCATTACCTGGTGACGAAGGAACGTCTGCAGATGTATATGAAATTCAGGAAGATTGAGAGTGCCAAAGAGCAACTCAATATCTTGGAGAACCAGGCAAACACCTCGGGTGACGATAATCTGAAAAACGACCTCCTTTATAATAAAGCCACCTTCTACTATACCTTCGGACAGGTTGCACAAGGTAACGCTGTCTTCAAGGAGATGGCAAACAAGCTCACCGCCAGCAAGGAATACGACAAGGTGGACGAGGTCTATCAGACCCTTATCTCCAATGCCCGCAAGAGCAATAACGCCAGCATGGTGGCACAGTCCTATAGCAACTATCTCGCATGGAAAGACTCTACCAACGCCTTGAAACATGCCGACGAGATTAAAGCCCTGAAAAAAGAGATTGCCGACAACGAGGCAACGATCTCCGATAAAGACAGTTCTCTAACTATCCGCTCGACTGTTATCATCGGACTCATCATCCTTGCCGCAGCCCTTGCCGCAGCATTAGTGATTGGCGGTATCATCCTGTTACGCTTTATCCTGTTGACACGCAAGCAGAAGAAGACCATCAAACTCGCCAATGAGAGCAATGCCCTGAAAGCAAAGTTCATCAGTAATATCTCCGCACAGTTGGAACCTACTCTCAAGAAACTCGACAGCAGTATTCCTGAGGTGAAGGCACTATTGGATTTCTCCGACCATATTGAGACCTTGTCACAGTTGGAGAACAGAACGGAAGCCGTAGAGGTGGAGGAAGTGCAGGTACAGTCATTCAGTGAGGAGTTGATAGACCAGATACGCGACAAGGTGAAGGGTGGTGTCAACATAGTGGTGAACGTACCTAAGATGAGTGCCAGCTTCAACAAAGAGTATGTCTCGCATATCCTCCTGCACCTGCTTAAGAATGCAGCGGAGTACACACCCGACAATGGAAAGATCACCCTGGAGTTCAAGAAACGCAGTGCCCATTCCTACCAGTTCTTAGTAGCAGACACGGGTGAGGGTATTCCTGAAGAGAAGCGCGAAGACATCTTCAAGCCCTTCCGTGAGATTCGCGACCTCACCACCGGTGACGGTCTCGGACTGCCTACCTGTAAGCAGATGGCACTGAAGATGAAGGGTGACCTTGACATCGACCCACAATATACGAAAGGTACTCGTTTCCTGCTTGACTTACAAGCATAGTCATACACGATAACGACGGATTAATTCAGCGAAGAGCGGGTTCTGACAAAGGACTCGCTCTTCTCCTGTCATCAGCAACTGCTTACGGGCACGTGTCATCGCGACATTCAGTTTACGGTCGATGACATGTCCATCCTCCTCAAAACAGTTTGCCGTGAGGAAATCAAGCTGGTAGGGACGTTTGACGGTGAAGCTGTAGATGATGACATCACGCTGACTACCCTGATAACGCTCTACCGTATCGATGGAGACATCCAACAAGGCAGGAATATCCAGCGCCTCTATCTCCCGTCGTATCATCGCTATCTGGTTACGATAGGGTACGATGACACCCACTGTCCGTGCTGTGTCGAAGCGGTCGGCACCATACTGCCGATAGATGCGGTGCAGGAGGTCGGCGACGATATGAGCCTCGTGGGGATTGACTTTATCGCTGAAACCAATAGTATGACAGGGTTCTGAAGGGAAGAAGATGACGCGACGCTGTTTGAGCAGGTCATCCAACTCATCCTTAGAAGGTTGCGGATAATCCAGTTGCTGTTCCTCCTGATGCGGACAAGGTACAGGCTGTAGTTGTTCACGACCATAGAACATCTCATTGGGGAAGACTGCGATATCCGGATGCATACGCCCCTGTCGCTGTAAGATAGCCGTGAAGGCAGTACGTCCAGCTTCTCTTTCTACACGTAACAACCGCTCAAATAACGACAACCGACAAGAAGACAGGCGCGGATCGTCGTCTGGTTGTTGTATCACGGCAGGTAACTGTTTATGGTCGCCTATCAGGATGAAACGGTCTATCTGAGGCGAGGAAAGGAGTCCGATAATATTCGGTTCGAGAATCTGTGAAGCCTCATCAACGATACACAACGAGAAGTGTTTCAGTTGGAAGAGATAAGGGCGTGACAGCATGGTAGAGGTGGTAGAGACAATGACCTTCGTATCGATGATTCGTTGGCGTACCTCATCCATACGAGGATGCTCCCCCATCACCCTATCCAACAGATGGTCGGCAAAACGAGGGTCACAGGAAGTCTCACTGCCTTGTCGGATATAATCAATACCTGCATCTGTCAGCATCGCACATATCTCATCCACCGCACGGTTGGTGTAGGAGAGGAGGAGAGCCTCACCCCCCGCCCTCTCCTTCAGAGAGGGAGCTGTTGAGAGGATTGTTCTGAGGACATTGGGTGTATTATTTATCACCTCTTCGTTCGTAAACCGAAGAATCTTATATCCCTTATTTTGTAATAACTCTGAGCGTATCCTGTCTTTCTCCTGCTGCTTCTCATCTTCATGGTACTTACCATCAATTTCAATAATCAACAGATGTTCAATACTTATAAAATCAGCGATATAGTCACCTATTGCATGTTGTCTGCGGAATTTGAAACCAATACCATTGTTACGCAGAATCTGCCACAAAAGATTCTCCGCATCCGTTGGCTCTTTTCTGTTTTCTCTCGCATTCTCTTTTAATATAGAATATATATCTGGATTTGCATACTGAAACCTCTCTGTTGCTCCCCTCTCTGAAGGAGAGGGGTCGGGGGTGAGGCACTCTTCTACGAGGAATCTCAGTGCCATAGAGGTCTTGCCTGTTCCTGGAGGTCCCTGAAGGATGAAATAGTCGCGTGCCTGTTTTGCTTTCAGCAGAATATCATCATAATGTGGATGATAGGAACGAGAGAGTTGGAGAGACTTATCACAACGAGGGGCTCTCTCACCTAAGAGCAAGGAACGCCGTTCAGGAGAAGCGACGCAGAAAGCCTGTAAGGAACGGATAGAAGAGGTAGTACCCCGATCAGAGAAGGAGGGCTCGATGGCATAGGTAGTATCCGCAAAGACCTCCGGATTCTGTTGTCCGTCATTCAAGCGGACGACGACCTCATGATCCGTCAACTGCTCAATGACACCTTTATATAATATCGCGGCACACACATTGGGTTCTCCTTCATAGGCATAGAGGCACACCATGTCGTTACGACGGAAATTCGGAAGGAAGTCATCATCCATATCAGGTATCGAGAAGGTCAGGCGGTCGAAACCATTGTATGTGGATGACTGCTCCTTATGAAGCATACGAAGACCATATAAGATACTGCCCGTATCACGCTTCTCCGTCAACGGCATATTCCACAGGTTAGCCACTGCCCCACCCTGACCTTCCTGCGTACCTACCTTCTGTGCCAACTGTTCCCGATAGACGAAGGAGAGCATCCTCTCCACATACTCCCGTTCTGTCTCAGACAGTGTCTTCAGCACCTCTATCTGAGGTATGATACTTCCAATCCCCTCATGAGCCATCTTGAACTCCTGTGCCACGATCTGGTTACGCAAATGGATAGCCTCATGAAATAGTTTCTGGTAGTAATTAACCACTAACAAGCCCTGCTTTGCCGGATAACGGGAATAAAGCAATCGGATATCTACCTTATCGGCTGAGAGATGGAAGTTATAACGTAAGACGCCATAGTAAAGCAACAGTTGGACATAATGGGCTTCCGCATAGAGATGAGAGGCGATAGGGGTAAGATTCGAGGAATGTTCCAGATTCCAGTTCTTCCCTGATTTCTGTTCCACCAATAAATGCTTGTCACTCGTCATCAAATCGACACGTCCCTGTAAACCTAAATGCTCACAGACGAAGGAGGGTTCAAGGAGCGCTTGGCTTTTAGTCTTTGGCTGTTGGCTTTCGAGGAGTTCGGTAACTGCCTCTTTGATATTCTCCACTTGTCGATAGGCATCTTCCTTAAACTGCTGAGGATTAAAGTTCGGACAAGTACAGAACTGCAGAACTTGTTCACGGAAAGAGTGGCGGATGGTGTCGTTGACTTGGAAGTCCGCTTGGTTGATAATATCATCCAGGGCAGCCCCTGCAAAGTTACCCAACAAGATCGGCTGCGTATTGGCTTGAGGCTTGAAACGTCCTAAGGTATAGGCGATGGGAAGATGTTCCTTGTCAGAGAAGCAGGCGGCAAGCGAAGAGATATCCATGAGGAAGTCAGGCTCCACCACGATGAGTTTTGGTTGGATGGTCTGTCCGTCACGATGACAGTCCAACAGGTTAAGCTGCATACCCTCTGTCAACAAGGGGCGCAACGTCTCATCGTCTGTCTGGA
Source organism: uncultured Prevotellaceae bacterium (assembly GCA_902769805.1). Lineage (GTDB taxonomy): Bacteria > Bacteroidota > Bacteroidia > Bacteroidales > Bacteroidaceae > Prevotella. The sequence continues at coordinate 54,342 of CACXQL010000020.1, read as the reverse complement.
TACACACACTACCCTCGTCTGTCGTCGCATAGATATATTTCTCATCCCAGTATGACACCACACAACGGACATACTGCTGGTTGATCTGAAGGGTGAGATTCGTGGGACGCCCCATGGTGGGAATACGTGTCAGCAACTCATGAGGGATATCTTCTGAGAAGACGGCGGAGATAAAGAGGGCAAGGGCGCGCACGTCATAACGGAGATCCTGACGGGTGAGCAGTCCGTCTTTCCTGTTGGAATGGCGGCGCATGGTCTGGATAGCGATACGGTCAGCGACCCCTATACCCGCCTGTTTGCACAAGAAGTCCGTCTGTGCCATCAGGTTACCGAAACCCTGCCCACTGCCTTTCAACGCCTCCGCACAAGCCAGCACCAGCGTCTCATGCATATAACGCAGCACTGTCGCAGAAGGTTGAGCCTTCACAATTTCCACACAGCGGTCAAAGAGTTCCGAAACTTTCATGCCTACAAAGTTAGGCAAAATTTCTGATACTCTTTGCGAGTATCAGGATTTTTTTGTATCTTTGCAGTTGATAACTAGGAGAACTAGGAACACTAGATAAACTAGGAACACTAGATAAACTAAAAAACCATACAAAATGAAAAAAATCATTACTCCACCAGCCGAAAAATTAGAAACCGTCCTTCGCAAACAAAACAACTGGAAGACACTATGGTTCTACCAGAAAACCGTTGTCCTTTACCAGATGACGTATGTGTTCACTCGCCGCTTCCTGCCCGCCTATGGTGACCGCACCGTTGACCAGATGGTACAGGCGGCTCGCTCAGGCAAGCAGAATATCATCGAAGGTACTGCCGATGGAGTCACTTCTATGGAGATGGAACTGAAACTGTTGAATGTGGCAAGGGCAAGTATACAGGAACTTTTAGAGGATTATGAGGACTATCTGCCTACGCACCATCTGGTAAGATGGACGAAGGGACACCACCGTTTCAATGGTATGCTGGAATATTGTAAGGAACATAATCATGTGGGAGATTATGCGCCATTTTTCGAGCAATGGACAGACGAGGAGGCAGCCAATATCGCTATTACGCTATGCAAGATGGTGGATAAGATGATGATGACATACCAGAAGAAAAAAGAGGAGGAGTTTGTGACGGAGGGTGGCATCCGGGAGCGAATGACGGCAGCCCGGTTAGGCTATCGAACCAATCAACGAGATACTATTGAACAACTGCAGCATGAGGTGGAAGAACTCCGCCGTGAGAATGATAAGCTGAAAGAGAAAATCAAGATGCTGGGAGAAGCATAATATGAAAAATGCTACCGCTCTTCACAGAGCAGTAGCCCTTCGAGAGGAAGGCGGCACCTTCTTCCCACGAAGGCGGCACCTTCCTGTTTGTTCCATGGGGTGGAACACTTTGTTCCATGGGGTGGAATACTTTGTTCCATGGCATGGAATAACTTGTTCCATGGGGTGGAATACTGAATCCCCTTGGTTGCGATCTCTGATCGGGATGCCTCCTCTCTCCCAAAAGGCTACCATTCGTCTGGTTTTATCACGTTTTTGACCCTTATTTAGGGGCAAAATCGCCATTCGTTTAATGCTACCGGATGCATCCCAAGTTTTTCTCAAATTATCCCGATACAAAGTATAATAGGGAATAGTATGACTGGTATTTTATTGCTCAAAAATGATATTATAATGTCATAAATCTTTATTTTTTCCCCAAAAAGTTTGGATGATTTAAATATTTTCCTTATTTTTGCCACGATTTATAATGTAAAGCACCGTCCACCTCGGGGGCGGAGGTAGACATAACCAAGACGAATTACTAATCAATTTATTAATAATTTTAAACCAAACTAATTATGAAGAAAACTTTACTATTATTGTTTGCTGCCCTTATGGGGGTCGTAAATGTTGCTAATGCGGAAACGAAGATTTCCATTGGTGAACCTAGTAATAACACTACTGATGATTCGTCTAATGCTTGGTATGACTCATCAACCAAAACCATTACTTTTTTCTCACAGTGGAGTTATAGACCAGGTTGGTGGATTGGTGGCTCTGACTATTCTTCCTATCAGCAATTTGTGGTAGAATTCGAGGGGACTGTATCCAATAAGATACAGGTATTAGTAGATTGTGGTGATGCTGGTAATTTGTCTGGAAACAATGGTGATAGTCATGATAATAAAATCACTGTTGCCTTAGATTCAAAAGCATCAGCAGTTCAACAAATCTATTTCCAACTTGCTGACGCACTTGGGGATGGTGAGACTGCTTCTGTAAAGTTTAAAGATGCCTATTTCCTCAGTGAGAGTGATCGCGCAACACTATCTTTCAATCCAGCATCATTTAATCAACACTGGTCAAACGAAACTTACGACGAAACAACCCACACCATCCAATTTGATGAAGAATGGAAAGGTATAGGTTGGTGGTTAGGAAATAGTTATCCTTTATATAAATCAGCCGTCTTCATTTTTGAGCCAACAGCCTCAAGCGGTCAATTGGCTATTCTATGTGCTGATAATACAGAAAATGCTCAAAAATGGTTTGCTGCAGGAAGTACATACGCTGTTTGTGACATCTCTGGTTGTACAAAGATTAACCAGTTTATGCTTCAGGCAGCAACTGCCAATACCACAGTTGTATTAAAAGCAGCATATTTCTCTACACTCAATGCTACTGACGAAGAGGCTTATGTTACAAGCCACGCATGGCCTCTGATTATCAAATCTTCTGGCTATGCTTCTTTCGCATCTGACAATGCTCTTGACTTCTCTGACGTTGATGGTCTGGAGGCTTACATTGTATCTTCCCTGACTTCTACAGAGGCAACCATGAAGAAAGTAAATGAGGCTCCTGCACAAACCGGACTTATCCTTAAAGGTACAGCAGGGACAGTTTATCAAGTACCCATTGTACCATCTGCCGCAAGTGTAGGTACTAACAAATTGAAGGCTGCCGTGACAGCAACAGACGTTACAGCAAATAGCACATACGTGCTTTCTGACGGTCAGTTCAAAAAATTCACTGGAACTTCCATTCCTGCAGGTAAGGCTTATCTGTTAGCCAAAGATATTCCTGCTGAAGCCCACGAACTCTCCATCAACTTTGGAGATGCTACAGGTATCAAGAACATCAAGGTGGGTACAGAGGACAATGTTTACTATGACCTGCAGGGTCGTCGTGTGCTCTATCCAACTAAGGGCTTGTATATCGTGAATGGTAAGAAGGTAATTGTGAAATAAAGACCCCTCCTGACCTCCCCTGCTCAGGGGAGGAAAGGGGATTGTATAAATCAGACTTATGAAGAAAACATATATCAACCCGGAAATGGAGGTGATTGAGGTGAAGGCTGACCAGACATTGTTAGCAGGAAGCCCTATCCCCATTGGTGGCACTACAGATACTGTGGACGCTCGCGAATTAGAAGATTTTGATTTTTAATCACAAAAAGTAGAGCCAATATGAAAAAGAGATATATCATTCCGGCAACGGAGGTCATCGAGCTAAGCGCAGGGCAGATGTTGCTTGCAGGAAGTTCTATTCCTATCAGCACTGGTACTACCGGCACTGTCGATGTCCGTGAATTGGAAGGCTTCGATGAACTTGGAAACTTCGAAGACCTTATGAATCAAATGGGTATGTAATCCCCTCTCGAACGATAAAGGAGAAGTCCCGATGCCAATTGGTGTCGGGACTTCGTGTTCTATCAAAAAGAAACGGCAAATCAGAGGAGACTTATCTTGGCTTTCTCCTGAGGGATCACGGGGTATGGGCGCAGAACTATTGGAGGCTGGTGACGACTACTCCATACACACAGGACAGGACGGTAATCTCGAATATTATAGCAAAGTCCTTGACGACAGTCTTCGCTTCATCACCGTCATTCTCCGCTATGATCCCAGCCATGCTGAAGCCGTCGAGCCTCTCAAAGAGTTAGTGCGTAACTATCACCCATAGTTTTTCTTGGGATACCTTTGTTGGGTTACATATTTTTTGTATCTTTGCAACATATAATTGAAAAATATTACGATGATGAAAAAACAAATACTTCTTTTTATTACGATGCTACTACCGTTGGTAGCAAGTGCTGATGCTGTGGAGATTGACGGCATCTATTATAACTTAGTTTCTGAAGGACAAGCTGAAGTAACCAGTAATCCATCAGAATATTCAGATGAAATTACAATACCAGAGTCTGTCGAGTATGATGATGTCACATACAGCGTGACAAGCATTGGAGAATCTGCGTTCTCTTATTGCATGAGTCTGACCTCCATCGAGATTCCCAACAGCGTGACGAGCATTGGCGATGGTGCGTTCTCTGAATGCAGTGGTCTGACCTCCATTGAAATTCCCAACAGCGTGACGAGCATTGGAGATCATGCGTTCTATGGTTGCAGTGGTCTGACCTCCATCACCATTGGCAACAGCGTGACAAGCATTGGAGAATCTGCGTTCTCTGAATGCAGTGGTCTGACCTCCATTGAGATTCCCAACAGCGTGACGAGCATTGGAGATTGGGCGTTCTATGGTTGCAGTGGTCTGACCTCCATCACCATTGGCAACAGCGTGACAAGCATTGGAGAATCTGCGTTCTCTGGTTGCAGTGGTCTGACCTCCATCACTATTCCCAACAGCGTGACGAGCATTGGCGGTTATGCGTTCGATGGTTGCAATAGTCTGACCTCCATCACCATTCCCAACAGCGTGACGAGCATTGGCAATGGTGCGTTCTATGAATGCACTGGTCTGACATCCATCAGTGTTGAAAACGGAAACCCAAAGTATGATACACGTGATAATTGTAATGCCATTATTGAAACCTCCAGCAACACACTGATAGCCGGATGTAAGACTTCAATTATTCCCAACAGCGTGACGAGCATTGGCGGTTATGCGTTCGATGGTTGCCGTGGTCTGACCTCCATCACCATTCCCAACAGCGTGACGAGCATTGGAGAATCTGCGTTCTCTGGTTGCAGTGGTCTGACCTCCATCACTATTCCCAACAGCGTGACGAGCATTGGAGATTATGCGTTCTTATCTTGTACTAATCTGACCTCCATCGAGATTCCCAATAGCGTGACGAGCATTGGTTATAATGCGCTCAATGAAACATCATGGTATAACAATCACCCCGATGGATTGGTATATGCAGGTATGGTGGTTTATAAATACAAAGGTACAATGCCAGACAATACAAGTATCACGATAAAGGAAGGTACGTTAGGAATTGCAGGTGGAGCGTTCTCTTATTGCAGTGGTCTGACCTCCATCACCATTCCCAACAGCGTGACAAGCATTGGAGATTTGGCGTTCTACAGATGCACAGGTCTGACCTCCATCGAGATTCCCAACAGCGTGACGAGCATTGGCAATAATGCGTTCTATGAAACATCATGGTATAACAATCACCCCGATGGATTGGTATATGCAGGTAAGGTGGCTTATAAATACAAAGGTACAATGCCAGACAATACAAGTATCACGATAAAGGAAGGTACGTTAGGAATTGGAGAAAATGCGTTCTATGGTTGCAGTGGTCTGACCTCCATCGAGATTCCCAACAGCGTGACGAGCATTGGCAATAATGCGTTCTATAATTGCGCTGGTCTGACCTCCGTCTCTATAAAAAAAGAAACGCCACTGCCTATCGGTGAATCTACCTTCTCCAATCGTGCTAATGCTACCCTCTATGTCCCCTATGGCTGTAAAGCTGCCTATGAGGCTGCTGACTATTGGAAGGAGTTCAAGGAAATCATTGAGTTTGGGGATGCCGACGGTGACGGAAGTGTCGATGTGAACGACGTGACATCTACCATCAACCATATCCTGAACAAACCTGTTGCCAGCTTCTATGAGAAAGCCGCTGACGTAGATGGTGACGGGGTGATTGATGTCAACGACGTGCAGGGTATCATTGATATTGCCTTAGGTAAGGTAAAACCTACAGAATAATACAGAATGAAGATGGAGAAATATATCGCGGATGAACATCGCTATGAGAATGGGATGCAATATGAGCGTTGCGGACGCTCTGGCGTGTTATTACCTAAGGTGTCATTAGGTATGTGGCATAACTTCGGAAGCGTAGACCCCTATGACCGAAGCCGCGAGATTATACGCTATGCCTTCGATCATGGTATCACACATCTGGACCTCGCCAACAACTACGGACCTGTCTATGGCTCAGCAGAGGAGACCTTAGGACGTATCATGGACGATGACCTGCGCCCCTATCGTGACGAGTTGTTTATCTCTACCAAGGCTGGCTATGACATGTGGCCTGGTCCCTATGGTGACTGGGGTTCCAGGAAATACCTGATGGCATCGCTTGACCAGAGTCTAAAACGTATGCGCTTAGACTATGTCGATCTGTTCTATAGTCATCGCTATGACCCTAACACACCCTTGGAGGAGACGTTACAGGCTTTAGTGGATATCGTACGCGCTGGTAAGGCTCTCTATATAGGTATCTCCAACTGGCCTTTGGAGGCACTCCGTTTTGGCATCGACTATCTCAAGCAACACGATACGCCCTTGCTTATCTACCAAGGCAAACTGAATATGCTTGACCAGGCACCTATCGAGGAAGGTATTCTCGACTGTTGCTATAAGGCAGGCGTAGGGTTCATCGCTTTCTCGCCCCTCGCCCAAGGCATGCTGACAGACCGTTATCTGAACGGTATTCCCCAAGATTCCCGTATGTCAAAAGGGAAATTCCTCCGAGAAGAGATGCTGACACCTGAACTATTACAACAGCTGCGCCAATGGAACGAGGAGGCACAAAAGAAAGGCGAGAGCCTCGCGGAGATGGCACTCGCCTGGATATTAAAACAGCAAGGGGTAACGTCTGTCCTCGTAGGAGCCAGCTCTACGGAGCAACTGGCACGTAACCTACGTTGTATCGAGGCACAGGCTCCCGATCAGTGACCTTAGTCTACTCTTGACTCCATCTCGTTACGCAGTCCCTTCATACCTGTCAGATAGCACTTAGCCGAGCCGAAAGACAGGAAGAGGTCAAGGCGTACAGGCAGGTGGTTCTTGTCATCGGTGATGAAGAAACGGATGAGTTCGTGGTTCTTACCATCCTCACGCTCGATGAAAGAGAACATGAGGCAACGGAACTTCATCTTGCTATTGCGCATCTTGATGGTTGTCTTTCCTGTATATTTCAACCAGGAGTTCGTCAAATGACGGGCATCACTGATAGGCATGGGGATATTCTCACCGACTTTCAGTCTGGAGGCATCGAAGTTACGGGCGCGGAGGAAGATGCTCATCATGTCGTAGATACAATCCTTATATTCCGCATCCTTCCAATGGTGTGTGCCGTCATCCTCGATACGATGCATCTTCAGATGACAGTTACTGCCTGGGTAAGAATACCATAACTCATCGACATAGTAACGCTTGCCCTCACGAGCTCCCTTACGGAAATAGATAGGTGCGATATCCATGTCGGTATAGCACAAGAGGGTGTCACGCATGATAAAATAGTTATCCAGCCTGCTATTACCACGCGTTATCAGACTGGTACGGAAAGCCGGTTTTCCCCCATAGGTAGAATGCACTGTGGACATAGATGCCGTACCGACCTTCATCCATACGAACTTCCAGTTGAAGTAGAGATCATAGGAGAGATACTCACCCGACTTGAAAGCTGTATTCTCGATGCCACACTGGGCATGGGCAGTGATCATTCCGCATGATGCGATGACAATTAATAAAAATCGTTTCATCATATTCTGTTATTTTACTTTCTTGACATATTCTTTTCCCATCTGACGGGCACGTTCCGTATTACGGTTACGCAGTTTCTGGCGTTCCTTGTCTGGTTTCTGTTTGGTGATAGCAGCAGGCTTCTGACGAGTCAACGACGTACCTGTCAGATTCCAGGATAGTGTGACATCAAACTTTGCCTTACACTCTATCATCTGAGGATAGTAATATACCTCCTCAGCCTGTCTGTCCTGGAGATAATCACCTGTAGACCACTCACCATCTCCATTACGATCGATGAAGGCACGGGCATAGTAGGTGGACGGTTTCAGATAGAAGAACTCCACCTGTCCGTCTTCCGCACGTACCCTCTTTATCGGCTTATCACCCTGATCCAGCAGTTCCACGATGACTGTCGTATCACTCACGCCACTGAGTTGGAACAACAGGGTGGCATACTCATCCATGGAGCGCACCTTGATACCCTGTTTATACGCTTCCGAGGCAACACCATAGATATCCACGAAGGCAGCGGAGTCAATCTCCAGACTGTACTCCGTGCCAGGCTGCCACTCTGCTACGAAATCATAGGTACGCAATGAGGACTCTTTCCTTGAGAACTCAAAGGGTGTCCTGTACCATAACGTGTCTATCTTCGTATACAGATGGATGGCGGCGGTATCACATTGTGCCAAGGGTGAAGGCATCTCAAAGGTCACCCGATAGTCTGGGTCTGTCTGTGCAGGCACATTATACTTCACCTCCAGGGGTTCAGGGGGCATGATACTGTCATACGGCTCACCACGCTTTTTCTGCTTCTCCTGTTTCTTCTCCCATTCCTCTATCACCTTCTTACGCTCCTTCTGTCGTTTCTCATAACTTGTCTTGGCAAGCACATCCACCGTGTCCACCTTTGTATAGAGTACTCCTGCGGAGTCGGTCATGAGGTAACTCAGTTCCATACTCAGCGTGTCCCGATTGACAAGTGTCGTGTCACGCAGCCAATAGGTCAGGGTATCCTTCTTCTCATTCGTCTCCAACAAAAACGCATCCTTCTCATCAAAGTTCAAACCCCTGATCTGAGGCAGCTGCTCATTCCCATAGCTGAAATAGAGTGTGAAGCGATCCGCATTGGTACGCTCTGGCTGCTTCAACAGATAGCGGTCTGTCTGTATCTCCTGGAAGGCGAGCAATACAATATCATCAGGATAGAAATGGGTATAGGGTGTTTGTATGATATTATCGATATGTAAAGTGTCCTTCCAAATAGTGTCCTGTCGGATATCCGGTTTCGACGAAGGCTGATAGGTCTGGTGCGAGAAGGCTATCATCTCGCTCTTCTGGTTGAAGACATAATCGCCATCGGCATCCTGCAAGGCATAGACACGATACTCACCAGGAGCGACACCCTTGATGACAAAGCGGCCTCGTCCGTCGGTGCGTGCCACACGAAGCAAGGGCTTCGTCTTGAAAGCAGAATCACTCAAGTCATCATAGAGACCTACAAGTATTCCCTTGACAGGTTCAAGGTTGGAAGCATCCAACACATTACCAGCAACCTCAAAGGTATCTATCTGTTCCCCCGTAGAGAAAGTGAAGGTATAGTTTCCTAAGGGATTACCCTCGTTATTATCGCTGATAGCATCACTGAAATCGATGGTATAGGTGGTGTTCGCCTTCAGCGAGTCTTTCAGTTCCACCACGATTCTCTTGCCTGCCGCCTTGATCTCAGGCATCTCCAGCTGGGGAGGTGACACGATAACTTTCTGGGTGGCATCATCCAGTTTGATATACTCATCGAAGTGTATCGTGATTTTCTTTGTCGTCACCCCCGTAGCCTGATCCTCAGGAGTTGAGCTAAGGATGCGCGGAGGGTCATCATCATACCATCCTCCATCGGGTTGTCCCATACGGGCACACGCTGCTAAAAGTAAAAAGGCAAAAAGGTAAAAAGGTAAAAGGAGACCCTTACCCAGTATTTTCCCTCTAATGATATTGAATCGTTCTATCATTTCTACTTTCCTGCTTTTTACTTTTTTACTTTCTTACCTTCTTACTTTTTTACCTTTCTACTTTCGCCCTTGCAACGCAAGCAGTTGTTCTATATGCTCGCGTGAGTTACTCAGGCGCGGAACCTTATGTTGTCCACCTAACTTACCACGAGACTTCAACCAGTCGTTAAACAAGCCTGCCCTCGCCTCTATCAGTTCCAGATGCTGCAAGGTGATGTCCTTATAGCGTTTCGCCTCATAGTCGCTGTTCACTTCCTGCAACTTACGGTCTAACAGGTCTGCAAACCGTTGTAAGTCAGCAGGAGCCTTTGAGAATTCGATGAGCCACTGGTGACGGCATTTCGCATTGGCATCCATAAACACAGGAGCTGCCGTATATTCCAACACCTCAGCACCTGTCTGTTGACAAGCATAGGCAAGTCCCTGTTCGGCATTATCCACGATGAGTTCCTCACCAAAGGCATTGATAAAACTCTTCGTACGTCCTGTGATAACAAACTTATATGGATTCGTGGAGGTGAAGCGGATGGTGTCACCAATCATATAACGCCACAGTCCGCATGACGTGGAGATGAGCATGGCATAGTTCTTGTCTTTCTCAACAGCCCAGAGAGGCACGATTTTCGCATTCTCAGAGTTCCCAGAGTAATCAGAGAGCTCAGAGAATTCATAGAACACCCCATAGTCTAACATCAACAGCATCGCCTTGTCGGCAGGGTCATCTTGTAAACCAAAGAAGCCCTCTGAGGCATTATACGTCTCCATATAATGCATATTAGGAGAGGTAATCAGTTGCTCGTATTGCTTGCGATAAGGCGTAAAGGCAACACCACCATGAAAGAACACCTCTAAGTTAGGCCACACCTCCTCCAAGTGTGTCTTTCCTGTCATCTCCATCATACAGTTCAGCACAGACAACATCCACGAGGGAACACCAGAGATGTTCGTCACGTTCTTGTTCATTGCCTCACGGGCAATACGCTCTCGCTTGATCTCAAAATCGCTCAACAAAGCCGTTTCCTTCTTCGGCACCCTTACCAAGTTCACCAGAGGATTGATGTTCTCAATGAGGATGGCACTGAGGTCGCCCACCAGCGAGTTCGGCAGGTTATAGTTAGGCGCATGACTACCTCCCAGTATCAGACCGCGCCCGTCAAACATACGTGACTGGGGGTTGTTCCTCAGATAGAGAGCTACTGTGTCAAAGCCACCAGCATAGTGTATCTTCTGCAAACCCTCTGCACTGACAGGAATGAATTTCGATTTGTCATTGGTGGTACCAGAAGACTTCGCATACCACTGCACACGCCCTTTCCATAGTACGTCAGACTCTCCATGGCGCATGCGGTCTATCTGTTCCTTCAGCTCCTCGTAGGTATTCACGGGACAATGTTTCGCAAAGTCATCATAGCCTTTCATGGCGGAAAAGGCATATTTGCGTCCGTATTCCGTATCCTTTGCAGAGTGGAGCAGATGCTGTAGCACCTTCCGCTGCAACAGCTCTCCCTCCGTCTGATATTTCTCCAGTGCCTTCATGCGAGGCACGAATAGATGTCTTACTAAACTTGTAATGCTCATTGTCTTGTATGTAATACAAGGTGCAAAGATAGTGCAAATCGAACGCAATACAAAATAAAAAACAAAGTTTTTATTTTTTTGTTGGGATACAGCCTATCTTGGAGAAGGTCCAAGATGGTAGGATTTTACGATTAAGCTAACGGGGAGACAGATACGGGCAAACGAGGAGAAAGGTGCCTCCTTTCGGGGAGAAAGTGACGGGCAAACGATCTTTCAGCTATAGGCGCAAATGTTTTCACCTATAGGTGAAAGATCGTGCAGCTGTAGGTGAAAGGTCTTTCACCTACAGCTGAAAACTCAAACAAAGCTTTTTCTATCCGTACAATCCTCTTTCCTATACCCCAAACAAAAGTCTTCTATCCCTCGAAAGCTACTGTTCCGCAAAGGCGGCTTCCTCGGCTTCTGCAATAATCTCCTCACGCGTCTTCTCACGAGGAGTAGCAGTGATATCGTCAAGGGAGAACTCGTCTTCTGGGGAGGAAGGAGAGCGGAGAGTGGAGGAAGAAGGGGTTTCTTCTTCAGGAACAACCAGTTGTTCCTCGTTAACAGCTTGTTGTTGCTGTTGCAGCATATCCACATCAGGGGCAACCATCACAGGCTCTTCCTCCATCTTCGTACGCTCCGACTTGGAGGCAAAGACGGCATCGATGAACTGGGGTTCACGACGCAGTCGTTGCAGCGTTTCTTTGGATGCCTGTTGCTGGCTCTCTTTCTTGCTATAGCCTATACCTGTGCAGCCTTCCACTCCTTCGAGCATCACCTGATAGGTGAAGACAGGACTGTTGTTCTCACCAGTAGAGTGACTCAGTTCCTTGAACTCCATGTTCACCTTGTTCTTCTGTGTCCACTCCAACAGCTTCGACTTGAAATTGACTTCTTTGTAAGCAACCTTGTCGATATTGATGAGTTGCTTGAGGATACGTCGCTCCATGAATTTCATGCAAGCCCCATAGCCGCGGTCCAGATAGATAGCACCTACCAGTGCTTCAAAGGCATTACCACTCATATAGCTGTTATGAGAGGTGCTGTGTCCTTCTGACTTGACAAGCTGGGAGATACCCATCTCCTGTGCCAGCTTACCCAACGTGCTGCGGCTGACGAGCTTGGAACGCGTATTCGTCAGGAAGCCCTCACGCTTCCCCTCGAAATGACGGAAGACAATATCGCCCACGACAGCATCGAGGATAGCATCACCCAAGAACTCCAACCGCTCGTTATTCTGCGGACGTCCTTTCTCGTTACGCTGCCTGACACTCTTGTGCATCAGTGCCTGCTTGTATAACTGGATATTACGGGGATAGAAACCCAGGATATTGTATAAAGAAGAATAAAGCTCCTTCTCCTTGCGGAAAGGGAGCCTTATCCTATCGATAAAGTTCGAGTTATTCAGCATACTTCTTGAATACTACGCATGCATTGTGACCTCCGAAACCGAAGGTGTTGCTGAGTCCTGCACGAACCTCACGCTTCTGTGCCTTGTTGAAGGTGAAGTTGAGGTTGTAGTCTATCTCCTCGTCCTTGTCAGCCTCCTCGTGATTGATGGTGGGAGGAACGATATCGTTCTGAACAGCGAGGATAGTAGCCATTGCCTCTACAGCACCAGCGGCACCCAGCAGGTGACCTGTCATCGACTTCGTGGATGAGATATTCAACTTATAGGCGGCATCACCAAAGACTTCCTTGATGGCTTTCGCCTCGGAGATATCACCAACATGAGTAGATGTTCCGTGTACGTTGATATAGTCGATATCCTCTGGATTCATGGCAGCATCCTCCAAGGCATTCTGCATCACGAGCTTAGCACCCAGTCCCTCAGGATGGGAGGCTGTGATATGGTGAGCGTCAGCACTCATGCCAGCACCTGCGAACTCTGCGTAGATCTTAGCACCACGAGCCTTGGCATGCTCCAGTTCCTCAAGAATCAGGCAACCAGCACCCTCACCCATGACAAAACCATCACGACTGGCACTGAACGGACGACTTGCTTTCTCGGGTTCGTCATTACGCGTGGAGAGAGCATGCATGGCGTTGAAACCGCCTACTCCAGAAGCGCAGATAGCAGCCTCGGCACCACCAGCCACAATGACGTTCGCCTTACCCAAGCGAATCAGGTTGAAAGCATCAGCCAATGCATTACTTGAAGAAGCACAAGCAGAAGAGGTGATGAAGTTAGGACCATGGAAACCATACATGATGGAAATCTGACCAGCAGCGATATCGGCAATCATCTTCGGAATGAAGAAAGGATTGAACTTAGGACCGTCTGCCTCATGAACACCATAATACATCACTTCCTCCTCGAAAGTCTTGATACCACCGATACCTACACCATAGACCACACCAATGCGATCCTTATCCTCTTTTTCGAGATCCATGCCGCAATCCTCAACAGCCTGCTTGGCTGCGATGATGGCAAGCTGGGTATAGCGGTCCATCTTACGGGCTTCCTTGCGGTCGATGTAATCATTCACGTTCAGGTTCTTTACCTCGCAGGCAAACTGAGTCTTGAACTTGGATGCATCGAAAAGTGTGATAGGAGCAGCACCACTCTTACCTGCAAGCAACGCCTCCCAAGTATCTTTAGGATTGTTTCCTACTGGCGTAACGGCACCAAGCCCTGTTACTACTACTCTTTTTAATTCCATAAATATAAAATTGAAAAAATTGAAAAATTGAAAAATTGAAGAACGAATCTAGTATAAAACCAGAATTTCAATTCTTCAATCCTTCAATTCTTCAATCCTTTAAGAAATTATTTTGCGTTCTCCTCGATGTATGCGATAGCATCACCAACGGTACCGATCTTCTCAGCCTTGTCGTCGGGAATAGAAATACCGAACTCCTTCTCGAACTCCATAATCAGCTCAACAGTATCCAGTGAGTCTGCGCCAAGGTCGTTAGTGAAACTTGCCTCTGGCTTTACTTCTGCCTCGTCAACACCAAGTTTGTCTACGATAATAGCCTTTACTTTGCTTTCAATTTCTGACATAATCTTTTAATTTAAAATGTTAATAATTGATTTCTTTTTTCTGAATACTTCACGACGAATCGTCGCTTAGCGGGTGCAAAGTAACAACAAATTATTGAGTTACGCAAATAAAATGAAGAAAAAAGCGTCTGATTTTGCACAGAACACCCCCACTTGTGCATAATTTTGTAGAAGAAATGTGCTTTTTGACAACTCAACAAGTCAAAAATACTCCCTTCTTAATGGATAATGATTCCGCAAATATTCAAATTTTGAGGGGTTAGCCTTGAGTGCCTGACTGTCGTTCAGGGGATTATATAACTCTAAAGGGGAACCTGTATAGGGGAAATCAGACGGAAGGGAAGGAGGCATGATCTTCCCTGGATGTTCCAGATGGAAATGGCGACACAAGGCATCAATCACCATATTATCCGCATTCACCTTACCATCTGCTGAATAGCCTGCGATATGAGGAGTACCAATGAATACACGCTGAAGCAACTCTACATTCAGATGTGGCTCACCCTCCCATACGTCTATGATAGCATCACGTACCCTTCCTTCCTGAAGGGCAGAGAGCAAGGCGGCATTATCAACCACTCCGCCACGACTGGTATTTATAATATATGGTACACGTGAAATTCGATGGAAGAAAGCCTCATCGGCAAGATGCCAGGTAGCATGCTCTCCTTTCCTGGTCAGCGGCACATGGAAAGTGATAATATCTGCCTCATGCTCGATGATGTCCAAAGAGACATAGCTGTTAGCAATTGGCTGTTGGCTGTTGGCTTCTTCCAATGGTGGGTCGCATACCAAAACACGCATACCCAGACGCTCAGCCACAACCTTAACCTTAGACCCCACATGTCCACAACCTACTATACCAATAGTAGTATCGCTGAGAACTAAACCTTTGTCCTGCTGTAATAATAACAGCGAGGACTCTACATATTGCGCCACAGAGGAAGCATTACACCCTGGACAACTCGTCCAAGCAATACCCATACGACTTAGATAGTCTGCATCGATATGGTCGTAGCCGATAGTTGCCGTTGCCACAAAACTCACCTTGCTGTCTTTCAATAAAGACTCGTCACAACGAGTTCGAGTACGGACTATCAAGGCATCGGCATCCCTCACGTCGGCAGCACAGATTTCTGCACCACCGACTGGCACCACCTCATCAGCAAGAACACTTAATTTCTCCTGTATATAAGGTATCTTATCATCTACTACTATCTTCATTTCGACGGCAAAGATACAAATAATCTTTAATTTTCAATTATCAATTGTCAATTTTCAATTATTTATTGTATCTTTGCATCCATCAATAATACACATATAATATGTCTTTTTCAGAAAAAGCCAACCCTATCTTCATTCAGGCGATACGCGACTATCACCTGAAAGACCACGTAGACACCCCCATTGCCAATCCATACAGCCGTGAGAGTATAGAATATGCGCTCTATCTGAAATGCTGGATTGACACTGTGCAGTGGCATCTGGAGGATATCATCCGTGATCCGCATATCAACCCTGCAGAAGCTCTTGTCATCAAGCGTCGCATTGACCACAGTAATCAGGATCGTACAGACTTGGTGGAGGAGATAGACACCTATTTCCGCAAACTATATCAGGATGTCACCCCACTGCCTGAAGCTCGACTGAACACAGAGAGTCCTGCCTGGGCTATAGACCGTCTGTCGATACTTGCCTTGAAGATATGGCACATGCAAGAGCAGGTGGATCGTCAGGATGCCACCCCTGAGCATATCCAGAAATGTCAGGCAAAGCTGGATGTACTGAAGGAGCAGCAGACAGACCTCAGCACAGCCATCGACCAGTTGTTGGAGGACATTGAGGCTGGACGCAAGTATATGAAAGTATATCGGCAGATGAAGATGTATAACGACCCTGCCACGAATCCGATACTTTATAAAAAGTAAAAAGACAAGAACAGAGTGAAGAAAGAGCATATCCTTATCATCCGCTTCTCAGCCTTGGGCGATGTCGCCATGGTGGTTCCTGTGGTCTACTCACTCGCCCACCAGTATCCTGATGTGCGAATAACCGTGTTGAGCCGTAGCTTCGCGCGTCCTCTTTTCGAGGGGCTTGCACCTAATGTCGGATTCATGGAGGCAGACTTGAAAAGGGAGTACCACGGCATCAAAGGACTCAACGCTCTCTATCGCCGACTGACGGCAAAGCAGTTCTCGGCTGTCGCCGACTTACATAATGTGTTACGTTCGGAGTTCCTGCGGATGCGTTTCAACTTAGGACGTTACAAGGTAGCTCATATTGACAAACATCGTAAGGGACGCCGCCGCTTGACATCCTCTACCAACAAACAACTGGTGCAACAGGCTTCCTCTTTCCAAAACTATGCTGACGTGTTCGCTCAATTAGGCTACCCTGTTGAGTTGGACTTCCATTCCATCTTCCCAGAGGGAAAAGGAGACCTGAGCCTGTTACCTTCTCCTCTCTCCTCTCTCCTCTCCTCTCCTCCCTCCTCGCTCCTCCCTTCTCCAAAAACAAACATCGGCATCGCTCCCTTTGCAGCCCATGAGGGGAAAATCTATCCGCTGCCTTTGATGCAACAGGTCATCGAGCAACTCATCAGACAGCATCCAGAGGCACATATCTTCCTTTTTGGAAAAGGCAAGCGTGAGGAAGAGGTGTTCCCTCAATGGTGTAAACAATATCCTTCCTGCGTCTATGTAGACAGTCAGGTAGAGACAATGCGGCAGGAATTGATTCTCATGAGTCATCTTGATGTGATGCTCTCGATGGATTCAGCAAACATGCATCTTGCATCTCTAACGGCAACACCTGTTGTCAGCGTATGGGGAGCCACACACCCTTATGCTGGTTTCATGGGATGGAACCAAGACCCAGAGAATGTCATCCAACTTCCACTTGAATGCCGTCCCTGCAGCATCTACGGACAGAAACCTTGTCTGCGTGGCGACTATGCCTGTCTTAACAATATTGCTCCAAATACTATCGTGGAGCATATCAACAAGATACTTTCGAAAAAACCTATTTAATAACTAAACAATTCAAGCGTATGAAAAAGTACATTTGCGACGTATGCGGGTATGTATATGACCCAGTAGTAGGCGATCCCGACAGCGGTATCGAGCCAGGAACAGCCTTTGAGGACATCCCAGAGGATTGGGTATGCCCTGTTTGTGGAGTCGGTAAAGACGATTTCTCTGTGGAGGAATAAAACCTATTCTGCCCTTCTCATCCAAACATGAAGCTGGAAGAGGGCTGGCAGGAGTATCAACAGAGAGAAGAAAACAGTGATAGATAATATACGCTGCTGAGTTGTTTGCCCAGTGGTATGCCATACCAGGCAGGATAGAACCTGTGCGCCAATACATCCAACCTAACAACCAGCCAGCCAGAAAGGCAAAGGGCATCTGGGCCGGGTTCATGTGGATCAAAGCAAAGAGAGCTGCCGATACTGATATGGCACCATAGACACGACTATTTGCTGTCAGCTGTTTATCAATACCATTGTCCCATCCTAATAAGGTACGCAGGATAGCACCTCGGAAGACAACCTCCTCAGCCAAGGGAGCCAGTATGCCGATCACCAGATAACCCCAATAGTCACCCAGCAACATTTCCTGCTGGTCTTCTATCCAGTTAGGCAGTTCTGGCATATTCTCCTGCAACCAAGATATTGGAATAATCAACCCCAAGGCTGCGACGACCGCCCATACCAGTACCAGCCACTGCCTGGTGGCCATCCAACGGGGAGACACCTCTGCCCATCTTGGGAGAAGGAATATAGCAAGTACCAGCACACTGAATACTGCCATCGTCACAACCATCTCAGCAACAGTCAAGTCCGTACTGCCTGAGAGTTGCTGCCATATCACATGTACCAGAATACCTGCCATCGCTTGTATGGCGACAAAGATCAGTGCATATACAAATGCGTTTATTATCGGCTTCTTCATCATATTCAATTCTCAATTCTCAATTCCTCCACTCTCCTCCTGTCTTCTTCCAACTGCGTCTTCAACTCTTCCTTGTTGTCAAAGCAGCGTTCCTCACGAAGGCGTTTAATAAAACTCACAGTTATTTCTTTTCCATAGAGGTCACCCTCATAATCGAGGATATGCACCTCCAACGTCTGAGGGTGTACCCCAAAAGTAGGACGAGTACCAATATTCATCATACCCATATATATGTCCTTTGACCTTTGACCTTTGTCCTTTGTCCTTTGTCCTTCGACCTCTGACCTTTGACCTTTGACCTCTGACCTTTGACCTTCGACCTCTGACCTTTGACCTTCAACCGTTACACTCACGGCATAAACGCCTGGGGCAGGAATCATCTTGCGAGGATCATTGGATTGTAAGTTGGCAGTGGGATAACCTAAGCCTGTTCCAATATGCTCTCCCTTCACCACCTTTCCTGTAATACTATAGGGATAACCCAGACATTCTGCTGCCTCCTTGACAGCACCTTCAGCAAGCAACCTACGCACCATAGAGGAGCTGACCTCCGGTCCTTGACCTTCGACCTCTGACCTTTGACCTTCGACCTTTGACCTTCGACCAAGCGACGGCAGTTGCCTTACCTCCATCCCAATATCCTCTCCATAGCGCACATAGTCCTCAAAAGTCTCCTGACGGTCATGTCCGAAACGATTGTCATAGCCCATCAACAGGACTTTAACACCTAACTGTTCCTTCATCATTACCATGAAGTCACGAGCCGACATACCAGCCATCTCTGGAGTGAAATGCAACACCTTCACATAGTCGATACCAGTCTCGGCAAGAAGTCGCAAACGCTCCTCATTCGTCGTCAGCAGCAAAGGTCTCCAGTCTGTCTGTACCACCTCACGAGGATGACGATCAAAGGTGATGACCATAGCCTGCAACCCCTGCTTTCTCGCATAGTCACAGACATGAGCCAACACAAAGCGATGCCCCTTATGTACTCCATCGAACATTCCGATGGTGGCTACACAAGGCTTCATTACCTGTTTCCCGTTTCCTTCCAGTATCTCCATTGCAGGTGCAAAGGTATAAAAAAATACCTAATTAGTTGCACATTTACAAAAAAAGCATTACCTTTGCAGCGTCAAATCGGACTTGTAGCTCAGTTGGTTAGAGCAACAGACTCATAATCTGGAGGTCACAGGTTCAAGCCCTGTCTGGTCCACAAAGACTATCAAGCGCTTGCGAGTTATTTGCAAGTGCTTGTTTTTTCTACGAATAGGGTACATTTGTCGCCTTTACTCCTAAAGAAACGGGACTATTTACTGTGTTTTATAGAAAATTAACACAATTATCGCAGGTGTTTTTCCTTTTTCTCTTATCTTTGCAACCGTATTAGCTACTTTCACATTATTATAATAATTATTAATTAATATAGTTTTATCTTATGAGCAAAAAGTATTTGATGAAAGGTCTGACCGCATTGGCTCTTATCGTTGGTTTCACAAGCTGCGTCAAGGATGTCGAGAGCATCAGTCCTGCAGAAGAGGCTGAAAAAGCCAAGGAGAATGCTGAGCTTCAGCTCGGTTTGCAGATTCCAGAAGGACAAAGCTGGAACATGTCAACACAGGTTACCGCTAATGTGAATGTCAGCAAGAAGGCTGGTGAGACTTATCGCGTAACTGTTTACTCTAACAATCCTCTTGCTGACGGCAAGGGTGTATTCCTGACAAGAGGTACTATCAACAATGGTGAGACATTCACTGGTAAGTTCACTTGTGGTTCTGGTGTGAAGAGTCTTTATGTAGGTCTGACGGACTCAAAGGGTTACACTGTCTACAAGCAGGCTAAAGTGGAGAATGGCAGACTCGACCTCACTTTCGGAGGTTCTTCTATGAGAGGTGCAAATAGAGCTTATACTATTAAGGGCGATACTTATTCCGAGTTTACTTTCCCAACAGAAAAAGAACTTGCTGCTGCTTTCCCAGGATCTGTTCCAAGTAATGCAGAAGAACTTTTATCAGGACAAGGTGAGGAATACTACAAATCTCGTGGTGAAGGTCACAACTATAAAATTACTGCCGCTGGTGATTACAATATTGGTGGTGGTTGGCAAAATGCTGAGTGGGTGCCTGATGCAAGTTATCCCAATGGTGGCTATACACTTCCACATCCTTATAATGTTTATGTTAATGTAGATGGTGCAGTGAATATCACTCGTCAAGGTAATGCTCAATTCCATCTTTATATCCTTCGTGGTAATGTCACTCTCGATAGCAACTTTGGTGAAATGGGCTGTACTATCTCTGTTGCTGAGGGAGCTACCTTGAACGACGATCGTAAGAGCCTTTCCAACAACTTTGGTGTCAAGTTATACAACCGCGGTGTTGTGAATGCTACTAATTCAGAGAAATATGACATTGGCAACAATGCTATCTTCTACAATGAGGGTTCATTTGTTTGTACAGGTCCTTTGAGTTATAGTGCAGGTGCTGGACAAACCTCTTATTTCTATAATTTAGGTGATAATATTGTAGTTGGCGGCAAGGAAGTTGTAAAACTGAAAGCTCCTTCTATGACTCTTAACTCTACTTGTAACTTCATCACCAACGGTACTGTAGAAATTACTGGTGAGACTGCTGTTACCAAGGATGGTATCGTATGGGTGAACAATGGTAAATACCATAGCGGCTCTTTGCGCTTCAGTGCTCAGAATAGTACTTTCTATAACTATTGTCAGTTGCTTATAGATGAGGATATAAAGTTCTTGGATGGTGAGTTCAACATGATGTCTGGCAGTTATGCTAAGATGAAATATGGTATGTTCAATAACTTTATCGTGAACATGGCTGATAACTCTGGTATTGAGATTACACACGGATCTAAATGGGGTCGTCAGGGTAATGGAACCTTCCAAGGATTTAAGGCTGTCAACGATGCTGCAACTGCATATGTACGTTTGGGTGGTGACCAGTATGTTCCTTCTCATACGGATGGTGCCTTCCAGCTTCAGGGTGCCAACTTGACTGCTGCTATTGAAAATATGAAATTCTATGATTCATATAATGAGATTGGGCAGTACTCAACATACAGTGGCATTAGTTACTGGGATGAGACGAGTGCTGAGAAGTTAGCAAGTGCTCAAGATGGCAAAATTACTTGGAACATCCACAATGCTCAAGTTGCTCCTATTGCAGCAGCTGTTTTTGCACCATTGAAGGAAGGTCAGTGCTCTGCTACATGGGAAGAGGAAGAGTATGAGACTTATGATGAGCCTCAGGTTTACTCTTATGCTTTCGAGGATCAGATCTACAACGGTGACTATGACATGAACGATATCGTGCTGAAGGTTACCTTCCCATCAACCAAGAACAGGAAAGGCGAGATTATTGCTATCGACTCTACCAAGTTGCAGATTACGATGGTTGCCGCTGGTGCTACCTTCAAGATCAAGGCATTCGTAGGCGAGACCGCTCTGTTCGACGGACAGGAAATCCACGATGCCTTTGGTGTCAACCAGGGTGTAATGGTGAACACTGGCAATGGAAAGGCTCAGACAGCAACTCCTGTTGTTGATGTCATTGACATTCCTGATGGCATCATTGACGCTGATGGAAACGCTGACTTCAGCCAGCTGAATGTATGGATCTGGGTCAACCCAGAGACAGGCTATGACTCTGAGACCAAGATCTACTACCTCACTGACAAGGAGAAACCCGTACCTTATGCCATCATGATTCCTACTGACTGGAGATGGCCGTTGGAGCGCATCTGTGTGACAGAGGCTTATCCTGGCGCAGCTACCTCAACCGAGGGTGTGTATAACAACGAGTACTCCTTCGGCAAGTGGGCAGAGACACCAGACGCTCAGCGTACAGACGCTATGAGAGAGTGGTTCAAGCACCCCGTTATAGGTAAGACGATGACGAACAATTAATAGTAGACATCAAATACTTAAAATAAATTCCTTTAAATCATGCAGGGCTTCTATGCGATATAGAAGCCTTGTTTTTTTGTTCGTCCTATAACAAGAAACTACCTGCTGACTTAGAGTCAGCAACTCTGTTGACTGGAGTCAGCAACCTTGTCGACTGGAGTCAGCAAGCCTGTCGACTGGAGTCGACAACCGCTTAGGATGCTTGTAACACTCGCATACAATGCTTCTTTCCATCGGAAACACAGGCACCTACAAATACAAAGGATGGCATCTATCAACCATAGATACCATCCTTTTAATGCGTTAATCCCTTAGTATATGGCTCCGTCAGCTGGGTAAAGGAACCAATCCTGCGCATCATTATGGTTGAGGGCCCACTCACCAAAGGAGTGTCCATTCGTCTGGTAGGCACCTGTGATAATATCCTTCTTATACTCTCCAATGGCAATACCCTCCAACGGATAGCGGTATTTGGAATAAGGAACAGTGACAACCCAGCTGAAACCATTGTCATAGCTCCTGGCAGCACCATTATAATAGGGGAACAGCACCTCTGAGAGCTTATACGGATAGGTATGCACTTCCCAGAAATTCTCACCTGTAGTACCATAGCGCACGATGATGAAGGGGTCGAGCTCAGTCAGTGAGAAGTTACGTGCCTCCACCTCGTTATCGAACGTGAACGTATAGGTTACCGTCTTGGGAGTTGCCTTGGCACCTGTGTTACCGTTATTCTTCATCGTATTGAAATAGCGGCGATACACAGATCCATCCTCTGCCAGATGGTAGATGGCGATATGGGCATCATCGAAAAGATTGATGACGAACTCCCCAGTGCGTGCCTTCTGGAAGTCTGTCCACTCACCAGAGAAATACAGGCGCGGCTGTTCTGGGGCATTCATGAAGGTAGCATCCCCTTTTCTCTCCACCTTGTCTTTCGCTTCCTCATACGACTTACCCACCCAACGGATAGCGGCACCTATCTGCTGAAGGAATCCGACGGCATTCAGGGTGACATCCACCTCCACGGTCGTCTCGCTGACCAGTCTCTTCTTCATGCTCAGCACCAGGTCATTATAATCCCATGTCTCGCTGGGATTAGGATAGTCTGCCACGAAACCATAGAAGATCTCCTGCGGTATCACGCCTCTGGAAGTACCTGTAGGAACCTTCGAGTCAATCACGATCGTCTCCATAAAGGGTGTTGCCATCGTCATTCTAAGATACTTCCCGTTCTTGTCCAGAACACCGACATAGATGGTGCGCTGGGCTTCTGGAGCGATATAATTGATCTGTTTACTGATATTAGAGGTGGTGGAAACCTCAGCATACACCTCCACATCAGAGGCGATGAAAGGATTTCCGGACAATATCTGCACCTTGGCGGCATCAGTCACCCTTCCCTTCACGAAGTTCGTACAATTCCTAATCAGGTTCCACTTATGTCCTTTCTCTATTGAGTCCACAGGGAAATAGCCCTTCAACTGGTCCTCATAGCCATTATAACGGAATTCACTACGCACACATGATGACACAGCACTTGCAGTAGCTGTGACTATCAATAAAAATCTCAACAAGTTCTTCTTCATGATGTAATCACTCTTTTGGGCTGTAAAATTACAAAAAAGGAATGAACTTTGTATCATTTCATCTGCAAATTCGGCATAAATGCAAACGTTTTCTCGACATTTATAATTTATTAACACTTATATTGTACCTTTTTTAAGAAATAGTGTTACTTTTGCATCGTCTTTGAAAACAAGATGTCGAAATTTCACATTATTATTAATAATATAATCATTAAACAATCAGAAACAATGAAAAAGTATTTGATGATGGGTCTTGCTACCCTCGCTTTTGCTGCTTGTGTAAGTGACAAGGAAGTTACTGTTCAGACACAAGAAGAGAAATACGAGAAGGCTTTCGAGCAGCTCGTAGGTGGTCAGATTAACGCTAATGTAAACTGGGGATTCAATGCTCAGAAGGTTGCTACGTTCAACGCTGAGGGAGAATACACAGGTATGCGTAGTCACGACAAGAACAATAACCTGTGGGGTGGCTATGTAGAAGTACCCGACTCTATCAATCAGGCTATCCGAAATAAGGTTATGGAGTATTTCAACAACACAGAGAATCCTGAGGGTGTTGCTGTTAACTGGAGTGATTTCTTTGTTCAGCAGGTAGGTAACACAGACCGTGGTCCTCGAATGAACTATATGTATTGTGGTAATCTGACTGAGCACATCAATGACTTCAATGGTGGCTTAGGCGGTGGAAAGAGAAATGTCGGTGTTGAGCTGAAGCCAGGAAGTGATCAGCAGTGTATTGAGTTAGACTACTATGATGGTATCACTCTCATGACCAACAGCAGCACAGAGTACTTTGCTTTCCACAACTCTTACGACGACACTTATTATAAAGACAACTATGTTATCATTCCTGGTGAAGTAATTGATGCCGCATATCCTAACATGCAACCCTCTTTGGCCGGTATGTTCTTCGTTGGCTTTGATTATCAGCATGACAAGACTAAGATGGGTGAGGCTGATGTTGAAGCACGTAACTATTTATTCAACGACTGGGTTGTACGCATTACTCCGGGTATGTACAAGAACCGCGAGCGCATCTTTATTGAGGACCTCATTGCCAGCGACCTTTCTCAGGTTGGCTATAGCGAAGGCAAGAGTGACTGGGACTTCAACGATGCAGTATTCGATGTAGCATATCTCCGCCAGCAGAATGATAAAGATAACTATCAGACACACGACTACGCAGTCATCACCCTTTGGGCTGCTGGTGGTACCAAGTCTCTGACTATTGGTGGCAAGGAAGTACACGAGCTGTTTGGTCAGCCTGTTTCAAAGATGATCAACACTGCCGCTCCTAATGGAGTAGATGGTCTGCAGCCTGTTATCTTCCGCATTGACCTTGGTAAGACAACAGACTGGAACAAGGTGTACGATGCTAACGAGATTAAGGTCTTTGTTGGTTCTACAGAGCTGACTGCTGAGCAGGGTAAGGCTCCTCAGAAGGTGAAGGTTTCTAAGACCACCCGTTGGATGAAGGAGATGCTGATTATCACCAGCGCTTATGGTCAGTTCGCTTCTTATGCAACAACCAACGAGCCAAAAGACTGGTATAAGACGGTTACAGACGCATCCAAGCTGTATTAATTTGAACCATCAAATACAATCATAAACAACTTTTTGGGAGAGTGCCTGCGTGATGTAGGCACTCTTTTTTTGTTGATTCAAAAAAAAGTAGTAATTTTGCGGTCAATATGGTACTGAATTATATTTGGGTCGCTTTCTTCCTGCTTGCTTTTGTTATAGCAGTGGTGAAGTTAATCTTCTGGGGAGACATGGAAGTGTTTCCTGCAATGATGGATTCAACGTTCTCCTCCTCAAAGACTGCGTTTGAGATATCCTTGGGACTGACTGGTGTGTTAGCCCTTTGGTTAGGTGTGATGAAAGTCGGAGAGAAAGGAGGAGTCGTCAATTTTCTGGCTCGTATCTTGTCACCTGTATTCTCCAAGCTCTTCCCTGACATCCCCAAAGGACATCCTGTGACGGGTTCTATCTTCATGAATATCGCAGCCAACATGCTGGGACTCGACAATGCTGCGACACCTCTTGGTTTGAAGGCAATGGAGCAGATGCAGGAGCTGAATCCCAAGAAAGACACAGCATGGAACCCGATGATTATGTTCCTCGTACTGAACACCAGTGGACTGACATTGATTCCTGTCTCTATCATGGTATATCGCGTACAGTTAGGTTCCACACAACCAACAGACATCTTCATGCCGATCCTCCTTGCCACGTTCTTCTCGACACTGGTAGGCATCATCGTCACTTCCCTCTATCAACATATCAATCTACTGAATCGTACGATGCTCTTGACATTAGGTGGAGCCTGCTTGGTAGTGGCTGGCATCATCTGGGGCTTCGCACAGATGGACAGTGTGACGATGAATAAGGTCAGTACTACTATAGCCAATATCCTGTTGATGACCATCATTGTGAGTTTCATAGTGGCTGGCGTGAGAAAGAAGATTAATGTCTATGATGCCTTCATCGAAGGAGCGAAAGACGGCTTTAACACCGCTATCCGCATCATCCCCTATCTGGTGGCTATCCTCGTAGGTATCGGTGTCTTCCGCGCCTCTGGTGCGATGGATATGCTGATAGGTGGTATGCGCTGGTGTGTGGAAGCAACAGGTTTGAATGCGCAATGGGTAGATGCGATGCCTACAGCCTTGATGAAACCCCTCAGTGGTTCTGGTGCAAGAGGCATGATGGTGGATGCGATGACGACATATGGAGCCGACTCGTTTGTAGGTCGCCTGTCATGTGTCTTCCAAGGCTCCACGGATACCACATTCTATATCCTTGCCGTCTATTTCGGTTCAGTAGGTATTGCTAAGACACGCCATGCAGTCGCTTGCGGTTTACTGGCAGACCTGGCTGGTGTCATAGCGGCGATAGCTATCTGTTATCTTTTCTTTGGGTGATAACGGCAAACGTTATAACGGAATAACGAGAAATGGGAAAGTTAACGACGATCTTCAAGGATACAGCCATCTATGGACTATCGAGCATCATAGGACGCTTCCTGAACTATCTGCTCGTGCCACTGTATACGGCAAAGATGTCTGCGGCTTCAGGCGGCTATGGTGTCATCACCAATATGTATGCCTATACGGCACTGGTATTGGTACTGCTGACTTTTGGTATGGAGACGACCTATTTCCGCTTCACCAATAAGACACACGAGGACTCCATGACGGTCTATAGCACTACCCTCATCAGTGTGGGAACCGTTGCCTTGTGTTTTGTCGCCCTCATCTTCCTGTTTATTACTCCCTTAAGTAACCTGATGGGCTATGGCGACCATCCCTCGTATGTATGGGTGATGGGGGTCACAGTCGCTATCGATGCCTTCCTCTGCATCCCCTTCGCCTATCTGCGCCAACAGAAGAAAGCATTGAAGTTTGCAGCACTGAAACTGTTGAATATCATGGTGACCATCCTGCTGAACGTCATCTACTTTGCATGGATGGACGGTAACGAGGTAGGCTATGCCTTCTATATCAACCTCTGCTGCTCTGCAATGCTGGTATTCTGCCTATTCAAGGAACTTACAGGCTTCCGCTATGTGTTCGACAAGGCGTTACTGCGTCGTATGCTCAGTTACAGCTGGCCTATCCTCATACTGGGTGTGGCAGGCATCCTCAACCAGGCAGCAGACAAAATGATCTTTCCTTATATATATAAGGGCAGCGATATGCTGGAGCAGTTGGGTATCTATGGTGCCTGTTCGAAGATAGCGATGATTATGGCAATGATTACGCAGGCGTTCCGCTTTGCCTACGAGCCCATCGTCTTTGCTGGTGTTAAGGACAAAGGACAGCATGAGATGTATGCGCAGGCGATGAAATACTTTATCATCTTTACCTTGTTGGCATTCCTGATGGTTGTGGGTTATATGGAAATACTGAAATACATCGTCAGGAACCCAGACTACTGGGTGGGACTGAAAGTAATTCCTATCGTGATGGCTGCGGAAATCATGATGGGCATCTATTTCAACCTGTCGTTCTGGTATAAAGTCATCGACAAAACCCTTTGGGGCGCTATCTTCTCTGGCATCGGCTGTGCTGTACTCCTGACTGTCAATGTCATCTTCGTACCTGTCTATGGTTATATGGCTTGTGCGTGGGGAGGTTTTGCCGGCTATGGTGTTGCGATGCTTATCAGTTATTTCGTAGGACAGAAATACTATCCCATCGACTATCCGTTGAAAGACATCGCTATATATATCTTACTTGCTGTTGTCTTCTTCTTCCTGATGAAGTTCGCTGCAGCATGGCATCCTGTGGCATCTGTCGCCTTCAACACCTTACTTATTGGTGTCTTCGTGGCTTATATCATCTGGAAAGACCTGCCGCTGAGTGCACTTCCCATCATTGGAAAATACTTCAAAAAAAATAAGATATGAAAAAACTACTTGCATTACTTTTCACTTTTCAATGCTCTCTCTTCACTGCTATGGCTGACGAGGGAATGTGGACACTCTATAACCTGCCCCCTGCTGTCTATGAGCAGATGAAACAGTATGGATTTGAGTTGCCAATAGAACAACTCTACCAGAGTGACAATGCCGTGAAGAACGCTGTTATCAACTTTGGAGGCTACTGCTCTGGTGTCGTCGTATCACCTGACGGCCTGGTATTCACCAATCACCACTGCGGCTTCGAGTCTATCCGCAGCCATTCTACTGTGGAACATGACTACATGCTCAACGGCTTTATCGCCAACAGCTATGAGGAAGAACTGCCTAACAAGGACCTTTTCGTAAGTTTCATGGTTGAGCAGAAAGATGTAACAGACCAGTTGAACGAACTGGGACTCAACCAACAGCCACTTAACCAAATCGATGTCTTCGTTGATTCCATCCAAAACGCATGGCAAAAAGAGATACATGAGAAAGACTCTACCTTGCGTGTAGAGATTCTGCCTTTCTACGAGGGAAACAAATACTATATGACGACTTATCGTGACTTCAATGATGTCCGCCTGGTATTCGCTGTTCCCAAGTCCATGGGTAAGTTTGGCGGTGAGACCGATAACTGGATGTGGCCTCGTCAGACTTGCGACTATAGTGTGTTCCGTATCTATGCCGATCCCAAGACCAACGGACCTGCAGAATACTCTAAAGATAACGTACCTTATCATCCTGCTTCATGGGCAAAAGTGTCGATGGAAGGCTATAAACCTGGCGACTTTGCCATGATTTTAGGTTATCCTGGTTCTACCAGTCGTTACCTGAGCAGTTATGGTATTCAAGAACGTCGTGATGCCATCAATAAGACGATGGTACAGGCTCGTGGTGTAAAACAGGAGATTATGTTGCGTCATATGCGCGCTGATGAAGCTGTGCGTATCAAGTACGACTCGAAATATGCCCATAGCTCCAACTACTGGAAGAACTCCATGGGTATGAATAAATGTATCGACTCTATCGGACTCATCCGCCAGAAACAGGAGTTTGAGGCAAAGTTACGCCAATGGCAGGACTCCACAGATTATCTGAAAGGACTCCTTGACTTCAATCGTCTTGACACACTCTATCAGGAACGTTATGCTGCCATCAGGGCTCTCTACTATTGGAGCGAGACATGGGGACGTGAATGCGACCAGATGACAGTCAGGGCAAAACAAGTACATTCCGGCATTCCTGTCCTTGGTCCTGAGGACAAGCCCAAGAAACAATATATTGAGTTCAAGGATAATAGCGACGAATGGGATGAGGCAACAGATCGAGAGTTGCTGGCAGCTCTGATGAAGAACTACCGCGACCAGGTAGAAGAGAGGTATCAGCCAGACTTCTTCAGTGTCATCGACAAGGATTTCAAAGGCGATTTCCGTGCTTATGTCGATTATCTCTACAACAAGTCAAAGCTGATGAAGAACGACAAACGTATCTATATCAACAAGAAGAACTACGAGAAAGACCCTGGTGTACAATACGGAATAAGCCTTATTGAAATCATCGGTGTCATCCGCGCTGATATCGGCAAAATCTCCGAGCAGATTGAGGAACAGGAGAAATGGCTCTGTGCCGCCAAGTTACGCATGGAGGAGGATATGCCAAACTACTCGGATGCAAACTTCACCATGCGTATGACCTACGGACAGATTGGTGAATATACTTTAGGTGGTCGTCCTTCTGGCTATTATACGACGGCTCGTAGTCTCTGGGAGAAGATGCAGAAGGCAGACCAGAACTTCGAGTATTTTGCTGAGCCTGTGATGCATGAGTTATTGTCAGCAAAGGACTATGGCAAGTATACTGATTCGCTTACAGGTACCCTGCAACTCTGTTTCCTCTCCAATAACGATATCACAGGTGGTAATTCTGGTTCACCTATCTTTAATAAGAAAGGAGAACTCTTAGGACTCGCCTTCGATGGCAACTGGGACAGCCTCTCCAGTGATATCTTCTTCGATCGCCAGTTGGCACGCACCATCAATGTCGATGTGCGTTTCATGCTCTACATGATGGACAAATGGGGACATGCCGATCGATTACTGAATGAACTGGGTGTCAAATAAAGAAGAGGGGTGAGCAAAAATGCTCACCCCTACTTTCTTCTCTTATTTCTTCTTTCTGGGTTTCCTGACTGCCCAGCCTTCTTCACTGAAGTCAGGAACCTTACCTTTAAGTTTCATGGAATTAGGATTCAGAAACTGCAACCATTCCTCTTTCTTAAAGGTTTTCTTGTGTTCTTTGGGGGCTCTCGGTTCTCTCGATGATCTAGAATCTCTAGAAGAACTCGGTTTTCTAGATGGTCTAGATTTATTATCATTCCCTTCATCCGCATCATTACAACGGACCTCACGACCTTTATAATGCTGTCCGTTGATATATTTCATTACACGTGAGGCTTCTTCCTCAGGAACATCAAAATATGACTGGGTGGTCAGCAGGTCAATATGTCCCACTTCCACATGACCACGAACATTCTTATTCAAGAACTGCATCAGTTCACCTGGATAGAAACCGTCTTTCTTTCCAAGGTTGATAAAGAGACGGCGATAACCTGCCTCTGCCTTACGAGGCTCTCCACCCTTCTTGCCCTTGCTACCTTTCTCACGCTGTTGCTGTTGTCTCTTCTCTTTGCCAGACTGGACTGGCAAAATCTCTGGGGCATCAGCATAATAAGCCAGGAACCTACCAAACTCCATAGAGACAATCTTCTTGATGAGGTCTTCTTTGTCGACATACTCGAAATAACGGTCGATATCCTGCATGAACGGGGCAATCTGCTCTTCATCAACATCTGCCTCTCGGCAGAAGGAATCTTTCCTTCCTCGAAAGCCTTGCCAATCTCTTTCTCGATATTACGGATCTTATGCTTCTCACGAGAGTGTACGATACTCAATGACGTTCCTTTCTTACCAGCACGACCAGTACGTCCGCTTCGATGGGTATAGTTCTCTATATCGTCAGGGAGTCCGTAGTTGATGACATGAGTAAGGTCATCTACATCCAAACCACGCGCTGCCACATCGGTAGCGACTAAGAGTTGAACGGTATGCTGACGGAACTTCTGCATCGTGAGGTCACGTTGCTGTTGGGACAAGTCTCCGTGCAGGCTTTCTGCATTATATCCGTCACGAATCAGTTTGTCGGCAACCTCCTGTGTCTCTATCTTCGTACGACAGAAAATGATAGCGAAGATGCGAGGATAATAGTCTTTGTCCTTGGCGTTCACCATATAATAGATATGGTTCACATGCTCAGCACCCTCATTACGACTTCCCACAACAATCTCTTTGTAATCGTGTAAGTAGCCTTTGGCGATACGTTCTATCTCACGACTCATCGTCGCAGAGAACAATAAAGTATTACGTTCTGTAGGTACACCCTCCAAGATAGCATCGATACTCTCCGAGAAACCCATGTTCAGCATCTCGTCAGCCTCATCGAGCACTACATTATATACATCGTCCAAATTGGCAACACCACGCTTCATCAAGTCTATCAATCTACCTGGTGTCGCCACGATAATCTGTACACCCTTACGTAACGAGCGAATCTGCTGTTCAATAGATGCACCTCCATAGACGGCCTCGATATGGATGCCGTCCATGTATTTCGAGAAATCACGCAGATCGTCTGTAATCTGCAAACAAAGTTCACGGGTAGGACTCAAAATAAGAGCCTGTGTCTCCTTACGCGACGTATCGATACGTTGTAATACAGGTATACCAAATGCTGCTGTCTTACCCGTTCCCGTTTGGGCAAGGGCAATGACATCGTTCTGATTACCAAGCAAATAAGGGATAACTTCCTCCTGTACAGGCATGGGCTGTACAAAACCCAATTCTTCAATGGCGCGGCGAATCTCTTCGCATACGCCTAACTCTTCAAATGTCTTCAAACCTATTTAATTACTAATTCGGGTACAAAGGTAGTGCAAATTGAGTGAAATACCAAATTAATTTGAGTATTTCCGAAATGCAGCCTACTTTCGAGACTCAGACTCAAAGGTAGTGCAAAATGAGTGAAACACCAAATATATATTTATTTTAATATTTTTTTAAACTTATATATGGATGATATTCTGGAAATTTTGTATCTTTGCAACCGATTCCGGTTTTCCAAAACGGAAAACTTTTCGAAATCAAAAATCAAAAAAGTTTCCCAAAACGGAAAACTTTCCGTAAGAAAGAATAATTAAAAACTTGATAATTTTATAGAACAATGGAGATTCAAAATTTTACCATCACAAAACGAGACGGTTCGAAAGACCAGTTCTCATTAGACAAAATCATGAATGCTATTCTGAAAGCATTCGAGAGTGTTGATCAACCTACCGACCTTGGCGCTATCTCTAAGATTCTCAGTCGTTTAGAGATCCATAACGACATTACCGTAGAGGATATCCAGAACCAAGTAGAAGAGGCTTTGATGAGTGAAGGCTACTACAAAGTCGCCAAGTCTTTCATGCTTTATCGTCAGGCTCACACAGAGGATCGTGAGACACTTGCCAAGTTACAATTCCTGTCCGAATATTGTGATTCCGTGAATGCTGCCACTGGTTCAAAGTATGACGCAAATGCAAATGTGGAGCACAAGAACATTGCGACTTTGATTGGTGAGTTGCCTAAATCGAACTTCATTCGTCTGAACCGTCGTCTCTTGACCGATCGCATCAAGAAGATGTATGGTAAGCAACTCGCTGATGAGTATATTGATAAACTCACACACCATTTTATATATAAGAACGATGAGACGAGTCTTGCCAACTATTGCGCCTCTATCACCATGTATCCCTGGTTGATTGGCGGTACTATCTCCATTGGTGGCAATTCGACGGCTCCCACCAACCTCAAGAGTTTCTGCGGTGGTTTCGTCAATATGGTGTTCATGGTATCCAGTATGTTGAGCGGTGCCTGTGCTACTCCTGAGTTCCTGATGTATATGAACTACTTCATTGGTAAGGAGTATGGCAAGGATTATTGGCAGCGTGCCGATGAGCAGGCAGACCTCTCACTGAAGAAGCGTACCATCGATAAGATTATCACCGACTATTTTGAGCAGATTGTTTATTCTCTTAATCAGCCGACAGGTGCCCGTAACTATCAGGCTGTGTTCTGGAATGTCGCCTACTATGACAGATACTATTTCGAGAGTATCTTCGGAGAGTTCTACTTCCCCGATGGTTCAAAACCCGATTGGGACGGACTTTCTTGGTTGCAGAAGCGTTTCATGAAGTGGTTCAACCACGAGCGTACCAAGACTTTGCTGACCTTCCCTGTAGAGACGATGGCACTCCTCGTTGACGAGAATGGTGAATGCAAGGATAAGGAATGGGGTGATTTTACGGCAGAGATGTATGCAGAAGGACACTCGTTCTTCACATATATGAGTAATAATGCAGACTCGTTAAGCTCTTGCTGTCGTCTGCGTAATGAGATTACAGACAATGGCTTCAGTTATACCTTAGGTGCTGGCGGTGTGTCAACAGGTTCGAAGAGTGTGCTCACCATCAACCTGAACCGTTGCGTACAATATGCCGTCAATCACAAGATGGATTATCTGGAGTACTTAGGCTCTATCATCGACCTCTGCCATAAAGTTCAGACTGCCTATAATGAGAATTTGAAGGAGTTACAGGAGCATGGTATGCTGCCACTCTTCGATTCCGGCTATATCAATATCGGACGTCAGTATCTTACCATTGGTATCAACGGACTCGTAGAGGCTGCTGAGTTCATGGGATTGAAGATTACTCCTAATGATGATTACCTGCACTTCGTACAAGGCATCCTCGGACTGATTGAGAAATACAACAAACAGTATCGTACGAAGGATGTGATGTTCAACTGCGAGATGATTCCTGCAGAGAATGTG
This sequence comes from uncultured Prevotellaceae bacterium, assembly GCA_902769805.1. GTDB lineage: Bacteria > Bacteroidota > Bacteroidia > Bacteroidales > Bacteroidaceae > Prevotella. The sequence continues at coordinate 20,248 of CACXQL010000020.1, read as the reverse complement.
GGTGTAAAGCATGCCAAGTGGGACCGTGAGGACGGCTATTTCGTACCACGCGACTGCTACAACAGCTACTTCTATGTCGTAGAGGACGACTCTCTGACTATCATTGACAAGTTCAAGTTACATGGTGCACCATATATCGAGCACCTTACTGGCGGTTCTGCCCTTCATATGAACTTAGAGGAGCATCTGAGCAAGCAACAGTATGCACATCTGTTGAAGGTGGCTGCTCAGGAGGGTTGTAACTACTTCACGTTCAATATCCCCAACACGGTATGTAATGACTGCGGACATATCGACAAGCGTTACCTGAAAGAATGTCCTCACTGTCACTCTAAGAACGTGGACTATATGACTCGTATCATCGGCTATCTGAAGCGCGTCAGCAACTTCTCACAACCACGTCAGGAAGAGGCAGCACGCCGCTTTTATGCACACGCTAAGAGCGAAGCATAATTAAACCTTTATGCTTAAATACGTCAACACTGGCATCGTATTCCAAGAGATTCCCGATGAAGTGACACTGGCAATTAATATCTCTAATTGCCCGTGTCACTGTCCAGGTTGTCATAGTCATTATCTCTGGGAGGATATCGGACTCCCCTTGGACACAAATGCCATTGATGACTTTGTAAAGAAATACGGCAAGGATATCACTTGTATTGCCTTTATGGGCGGTGATGCCGACCCTAAAGGTGTCAACCAGTTGGCATTATATATTCACGAGGCCTATCCAGGGTTTAAGGTAGCATGGTATAGTGGACGTATCCGTATCACTTCTGCCATCTGTAAGACAGACTTCAATTACATCAAGATTGGTCCATATATCAAGCATCTCGGTCCCTTGAAAGAGAAGACTACCAACCAACGACTCTATCGCCTGATGGAGAATGGAGAGTTTGAGGATATCACTTCCCGTTTCTGGAAGAAATAATATTGCTATGAAGATTTGTATCTTTTGTTCCGCCAATCAACAAATAGACCCAGACTTCTTCTCGATGACAGAAGAGTTGGGACTGTGGGCTGCAAAAAACGGCCATTCCATCGTATATGGAGGCGTGAATCAGGGACTGATGGAGTGTCTGGGGAAGGCAGTACATGAGGCAGGCGGACAAGCCATCGGTGTCATTCCGAGGATTGTAGAGAAGTCTGGGCGTATCAGTGATTACGTAGATGTAGAGATACCCTGTGACAACCTCTATGACCGTAAACAACTGATGGAAGACAAGGCAGATGTCTTTATTGCCCTACCAGGTGGCATTGGAACCCTTGACGAGGTTTTCACCATTACAGCCTCTGCCACCATCGGTTATCACGACAAGAAAGTCATCCTTTATAATATGAAAGGTTTCTGGGATTCGCTTATCGCTCTCTTGGACGACCTGCAAGCCAAGGGATTCACCAGAAAAAATTGGCGAACCCACATAGAGGTTGCCAATTCCTTTGAAGAACTTCAAGAGTTGCTGAAGTAATCTATTTATTCGTTATAGATCAACTGTACCAAGGTCTGTCCGACGGCTTGGAGGGTGTTCTTGTCGATATGCTGCATATCGTCATAGATGGTATGCCACGTAGGGCCAAAAGAACCCTGGGGACAATCGGGGTAGCAATTGATGATATCGATACAAGGGATATTCGCCACGTCATTCACAGGGATATGGTCGTCCGTCACACCGCCACCCTCCTTCATCGGGAAGAAACTGCCATAGCCGGCAGCATTAGCGGCACGCCATACCTTCTCCACGATAGCACTCGCTTTCTGTAAAGAATAGGACTCCTGATAGAACTTCGCGCCCTGTCCGCCTACCATGTCAAGGAGGATGGCATATTGATATGGAGAGGGGTTAGAGGTGAAGCTCTTTGCCCAATACTGAGAGCCTAAGGCCCAGGAGTCAGTACCATCACCTGTCTGGTCCCATTGAGGGATGCCCCAGTCTTCCGCATCGAAACAGATGAAGTCAACAGCGATATTCAGGGAATCATGCTGTTGGATGAGTCGTGCTAACTCCAGCATCACGGCCACTCCACTGGCACCGTCATTCGCTGCCATCACAGGCTTACGCCAGTTGGTAGAGTCAGGGTCATTATCAGCCCAAGGACGACTGTCCCAGTGAGCGCAGATAAAGATAGCACCCCCTGCTCTCTCCTTCTGAGAGGGAGCTTTAGCAATAATATTCGTACTCTTAAGGATGGTACCATTATAGCCTTTCAGGTCTGCTTTCTGCATCTCCACCTGATAGCCGTACTGTTGGAACTTCTGTTGGATCCATGCGCCACATTTCTCATGGGCATCACTATTCATCACACGAGGTCCGAAATCACACTGGGCTGCACAGAAAGCATAGGCGGAGTCTGCATTAAACTGGATGGAGACAACAGCCTCTTCCTCCACAGATGGTTTCTTGGTGGAACAACAAACCATCAAGCTAATAAGACTGATAAATAAGAGATATTTCTTCATGATGATTAACCTTTTTTCTTTGGCAGGAACTCAGAGATATCCCTTCCGAAATGCTGTAACTCACGGACAACGGAACTACTGATACTGGAATACTGAGGTTCGGCAAACAACAAGACAGTCTCGATACCGCTGATCTCTCTGTTGATGTCTGCCTGTTCACGCTCATATTCAAAGTCCTTGACAGAACGCACACCCTTCACAATATATCGGGCACCCTCTGCCTTCGCAAAATCAACGGCAAGTCCATAGTAGGGCTTCACTTCAATACGCGGCTCATTGGTATAGAGTTCCTGTATCGCCTGCATACGCTCTGTGGCAGGTGCCATATCGGGCTTATGTACTTGATCGCCTACCACACCTATCACGAGACGGTCGAACAAACCCAAGGCTCTGGTCACAACAGAGTCATGACCAACAGTAAATGGGTCGAAACTTCCTACAAATACTCCTATCTTCATGATTTACCTTTTTACTTTTTTACCTTTTTCACCTTTTCACCTTTTACCTTTATTCAAACAGGTTTGGTTGCATAATATTCCCCGTATAGGGATTACGACCGAAATGGCGATAGGCAAGTTCCGTTACCATACGTCCGCGAGGCGTTCGCTTGATGAAGCCCTCCATGATCAGGAAAGGCTCATAAACCTCCTCTACCGTGCCTGCATCTTCTCCGATAGCCGTTGCAATGGTCGTGATACCCACAGGACCACCCCGGAACTTATCGATGATAGTCAACAGGATACGGTTGTCTATCTCGTCCAGTCCGAACTTATCGATATTCAATGCCGTCAGGGCAATCTTCGTGATCTCCGTATCAATACGCCCACTACCCTTTACCTGCGCGAAGTCACGGACACGACGCAACAAAGCATTGGCGATACGAGGCGTACCACGAGAGCGGCGCGAAATCTCAGCAGCAGCATCCTCGGTGATAGGTACACGTAAGATACCTGCAGAACGCTCAATGATTTTCTGCAACGTTTCCGGCTCATAATACTGTAAGTGCATATTGATACCGAAACGGGCACGCAACGGAGCTGTCAGGAGTCCGCTACGTGTGGTGGCACCCACCAACGTAAACGGGTTAAGGTCTATCTGTATGGAACGGGCAGAAGGTCCCTTGTCTATCATGATATCGATACGATAGTCTTCCATAGCAGAATAAAGATATTCCTCCACGACGGGCGAAAGACGGTGTATCTCGTCGATAAACAACACATCGTTCTTCTCTAACGAAGTCAGGATGCCCGCAAGGTCACCCGGCTTGTCAAGAACAGGACCACTGGTAATCTTAAAGCCTACGCCCAACTCATTGGCGATGATGTTCGAGAGCGTCGTCTTACCCAGTCCTGGAGGACCATGTAACAACGTATGGTCGAGGGGTTCTCCACGGAACTTGGCAGCCTCCACGAATACTTGCAGGTTCTCCACCACCTGTTGTTGTCCGCTGAAATCACTGAACGACAATGGGCGGAGCGCATTCTCAAAGTCTTTCTCAGAACTGGAGAGTTGCTCTTGTCGGATGTCAAAATCTTCGTCTATCATTTACTTTTTGCCTGCAAAGATAAAGTAAATCGAGAGAAAAACCAAATATATTTGGGTTTTTCCGAAAAGCCTATTATCTAAAGGTACGATTCTATTCCAAAGGACTTTTCTTCAACTCCCCCAGCGCCTTCGAAAGCTGGTCGGGACATGACGTTCCTTTCGTACCACAATGGATACCACTTAGCAAATGAATCACTTCGTCTATCTTCTTGCCTTTCACCAATTGACTGATGCCCTGCAGGTTGCCATGACAGCCACCTAAGAAGAATACTTGCTGGATGACATCATTCTCATCAGCCGTTACGTCAATCATCTTCGAGCACGTTCCGTGCGTCTCATACTGGATGTGTTTCGTCTTCATTTCTTTTATTTTTTATTGAGTTATCTTTATTATATATTATTCATTAAGAAAGCGCTTGAGTCTATCAAGATATTCCTCCTTGTATTTCAGATAAGACATGGCATGTGTTGCACCTTCCGTTACCCATAATTCCTTCTTTGACGGTTTCGCTTCATAAAGACGATATGCCATCTCTATGGGAACAAATGTATCGCTATTGCCATGAATGAATAGCATCGGCTGCTGGCAGCGTTTCACCTGCTCAATGGCGGAGGCCTCTTGGAAACTCCAGCCATAAAGCATTTTACACAACAGACTGGTGGTGTACATTAGCGGAAAGGCAGGCAGGCCAAACTGATTGTTCAACTCCCCCTTAAACTCGTCCCATACACTCGTATAACCACAATCGACAACAAATCGGATAGCCTTGACACCTTCAGGCATCTGTTCTGCCGATATCATCATCGCAGTAGCACCTCCCATCGATACCCCATGAACCAACATCGTATCACTTTGGAAGAGAGAAAGCCATTGCAGGACATCCCATCTGTCGTGCCATCCCATCTGTATTCTGTCGCCCTCACTTAGTCCATGAGCATGAAAGTCTGGTATCACCACATTATATCCCAACAACTGTTCGTACAAACGAGCCAGATACAGGAAGTTGATGCCACAGTCACGCCATCCATGCAATATCACCGCCGTCTTACTACTTCCTTTATTGACATAGAGTGCATGATGTCGCTCCCCAGTATCCATTATAACAAAAGTGTCCCTTAGAGCCTCCTTCCTCCTCAGACTGTCCACCCAGGGACGCGTCTCAGGATAAGTCTCGAACAACTCCTTATAACATACAGCAGTATCTGTACGATGCTCCTCTGGCAACAATGCATAGTCCAGCATATAGAAACTTCCCCCAACAGTTGCCACAATGACAACCATAAGTACAGAAGCAATACCATAAAGCCATCCTCTCGATTTCACCATATCCTTCAGATTGTTCATCACTTATTGCTTTTTCTTGAGGCTCCCTACCACTTTCTTGGCTGTTATCGTTCAAACGACAGTTGAAGGAGATAGAGACCAGTGTTGTTTTCCTTTTTAGCCTTGGTGGCAAGCTGACCGATGGCTGATTCTGGACTGCGACCTACATCAATAATCAGACCATGCTTCATGTTGGGGAAGACTGTAAGCATGGGAACGTCGCCGTTGCTGTCTCCAGCAACCAGTACAGGTTCGGCATTACCATGGGCAGGAGCCATATAAGCACGGATGCAATCCACCTTTCCTTCCTTGATAGGCTGTTCGTATGCTGGGTCGAACTGTGCAACGATTCTTTCTCCAGAGATAAAGCGGAGGCCATAGACCTTGTCTGCAGGCAGGCCGAATCCTAATACTGGGTCACAAGCCAGTATTTCCACTATCAGCTCCAGAGATGCCGAGCAGACATAGGTGTCGATACCTGCTAGCATAAGGCATCTGTACAGGTCCTTCATCTCTGGAGATATCCAGATGCCGCGTTGCACTTCTCCACCCCAGTGTCCGTTTGGTGAGCACCATTTCTCTACGGCAAGCTTGTCTTTCCCCAAATGCTCGGCGATGGCATCACGGATGAGCGCAGTGGCTTCTGTTTCGGTATATCCTGCCAACAGTCCAGGTTGCCAGAGGAAAGTCACCCAACTCCCGTACTGTTCGTCCATAGCATCCATCAGAGAGACCATGCGAGCACGGAAATCAAGGTAGTCGTTTGATTGCCGGATGGTCTCGATGCTCTCGCCTGCATCTAACCTGGACTTCATGCTTTTATATTCCAATGACAGGACTTCCCCCATCTCGGCATAGGAATCTTCTTTTCCCGGCATCTTGACTTCCTTCTGTGGAATACCGTCAAGAAAATGGTGGACTGGGGCATCGGCATAACGCAGATGCTCAATTTGGTACACCCAAAGGGCTTGTGTAATGTCGTGAACGATGGTGGTCTGGTCGAAATCGAACACAGCATAAGTCCCCTTACCAGAGTAGCGCAGCAACTCGTTGAGTATTGTCCATACCTGTGGATTCCATTTACCTTCCTGAAGCAGATTCTCTTCTTGAGCATCCTGAGTGCTACAGGAGAACAACAGAAGTAAGCAGAGGAATAGTTTATGATTCAACCTGTATCTAAATCCCCTCTTCCACAACCCACGCCTTACAATCATCTCTGGCTTCGTATTCTTCGAATGAATCGCCGCCATATTTGCGTGTCGCTGTTGATGTGAGAGGGTATCCATTATTCTTTGATTATTGATTCCACAACTATTCTATCTGCAGGCAACCAGTCGACAGAGCCCAAGTCCTCTTTAGCCAACCATCGTGCCGCCTCATGCTCTTTGAGCGTCAAAGCCCCACTCTCTATATGACACCAATAGCAGTGCATCGTTAAGTGGAAGTTTGGATAATCATATTCCACCGTTTGTATCAACCGTTCTACGACAATATTTGTCTCTAACTCCTCCCATATCTCACGTCGTAGTGCCTCCTCTGGCGTCTCCCCTTGCTCCATCTTCCCGCCAGGGAACTCCCAGCCATCCTTAAAGTCTCCATACCCTCGCTGCGTAGCGAAGATACGCCCCGCCTCATCATGTATAATGGCTGCTACGACTTCTATTTGTTTCATATTGGTGCAAAGTTACAAAATAAATCCTGAAATCTTAATAAACCCGGTAAAATCTTAAAGAATGCCGGAATATTTTGTTTGTCTAAGTTGCCGGAGTACCTTTGCGGAAAAAATGAAAACAGATTTTAGGTCGATAACTCAGGAAATAAAAAAAGCATGTCTGGGCTTTGGCTTAGGTAGTATCAAATTAGAGAAAGACGATTATTTATGGATATACGATTATGAGAATCATTATTCTCTATCCTTCAGTGTTAATACGATCAAGATTGATTACGATTACATTATTCTAGAAGAAAAAGGGAAAGATGTGCTATCCTTCGACGATATATATAATATTAACAAGCAGATAGACATTTATGAACTCATCTCCAAACATCAAGACCAGTTACATTATTATGAATTAGACTGGGACTGTTATTTTAAAGCATTACTTGTTAGTGATTGTATTTGGAGAGTGCTGACTCCTGATGAGGCTCGTCACTTATGGTATAATGGAAGAGCAGAACTGTTCCAACTTTATGATGATGGTACAGAAGGATGTGTTGACGATATTGATAGGTTAAACGAATGTATCAACAACGGATATGATATTGGTGTTTCTGTTCATTAATCTTTCCTGGCAAAGCCTGGAAATAGTTAAAGAATTTGGATTCTCTCACTTTACAGATTAATTTAGCAACAAAAACAGTTATGGACAAAGAACAAATACAAGCAATTCTCGACAATGCAAACGAAGAATTTCTCGAAAGATTCTTCGAGACCTTGATTAATGAAATCAACTCAGACGATGAACCTTACTACAAAAAAACACGTCAATTACTTCTGGCATCACTTAACAATGACTATGCAGATGACTTATTAATCGCTATCTGTGGTTGGAGTTTGGAGTCGTTGATAGAACGATCACAAGATGATAATTGAAGAAAGCTTCCGTTTGGTTTCTTCTAAATCCGATTTCTTTAAGGGTATACCAATAAGATATGCCTTTGCAGAATAACCATTAATGCCGCTAAGTACATCTAACTCTCGAGAAACGAAATGGTCAGAAGGATAAATAAGCATAACATGCTTTTGTTTACTTCCGCAAAATGATGAATATGCCAAAACTTGATGGAAATCCTCACGGAATGTCTCTCTTAGTTGCTCGCTGTCACCATTTATTTGATAAATATGTGACTTGTATTTTGCATCAATAATAAACTGAACGTCAGATTTGTCAATGATAATGTCAGGCTCAATATATTTCAACGCCCATGCTGGTCTATTACCATAAACGGGGAAATGAGGATTGCATGTAATCCTTGCACCCTTAGTTCTTGCCACTTCCTTTAGCAAATATTGTACGTAGCGTTCGAAGAATTCAGCAAAATCTAATCGCCATGCATTTTTAGAACTAGATGCATTTTGAAGAACTCTGTTTGCAACTTCCTTTAGTTTCTTTATGATAACTGGGTCGGACATGTGAATCTTCACTTCAGATACTGCATGAACAGAATGACGATCAAACGTATTCAATAAATTCGTTATTTTGTCCATGTATGCCATCCGAGAGCGAATGGGTGTTCTAGTTGATAATATTTCATCTATACACAAACCAAGTACATAGTTTAACTCTTCCCACTCTCTATGACTTTTGGATAGAACATTACAGCTATTGGGATATTTTAATGTGTTACGAGGTTCATAACTCTTCAATGCATATTTATCCCATTTCGTTGAGTTTGTTGGTCTATTCTCTATCTTCTCAACATTATCAAACTTACGCCATTTGTACCTCTTTGCCTCGATATATCGGTCAATAAAATTTTGACATTCGAAATACAATGGAGGCTTTACGTAACTGCCTAAAGATAGTTTTATTCTTTCATTGAATTCTGGTTCTACAAATTCTCCTATTACAGACAATAACTCTGAAACGTCCTCGCCAAACCGTCCCGTTATAATAAGATTCCCAGAAGGTAAGCCTGTACTAGGAGATAATAAGGGTATACAACCAATATATTTAGAGGTAGTCAGTTCCAACACATAATTCCCGCTATCAGCATATTCACCAACAGCATTTATCTCCAAAAACTTAAACGTCTCAGCATTTCGCAACAGAAATTTCTGAACAGCTGTTTCTGGATAACGTTTGTCTTCATCCCAAGCTTCATTAAGGGATGAAAAAGAGACAGCATTAGTCTGAAGGACAGGGAAAGTAAATGTTGAGAACTGCTTCTTACTCATACATTAATACACCAAGTTTGTTGTAGAAATAATTGCTAAATTCATCCTTGGCTTTCAACAAATATCCTTCGTTAAAATATTCTTTCATTAAAGGCATTATCTCAAATTCAAGACGTGTCTTCATTTCATTTTCATCTTTTGCAATAAAATACGACTGGCCCGGCTGAAGATTCAGTTCTTCGTCTGTAGCGTATTTCTGAAAAAGAGAATCGAAATCATTGAAATAATTCTTTTGGAAATCTAAGCTTTGAATCTTATGGGGTTTAAGTGTTAGCCAAGTAAATCTTCTGCGTAAGGCAAAATCCACGACAGCCAAACTTCTGTCAGCAGTATTCATTGTGGCAATGACAAATAGATTCTCAGGAAGGGCTTTCAGTTCTATATCGCCAATTTTAATCGAATAATTATGGTTAGATTGATTCTTTTCAAACAGGTAGAAAACAGGGCCCAACACATTTGATAGATTAGCACGATTTATCTCGTCAATAATCAACAATACTTTCCTATTTGAATCATCTTGTGCAGACTTTATAGCACGGTATAGAACACCCTCATTTGCTTCATATAATAATTTATCCACACCTAAAACAGGACGTATTCCATATACAAAATCAGAAAAAGTTGTCTCTGCATGGAATTGCTCAAAATGTACGATATCATAATTCTTAGCCACCTCCAATGCCGTATATGTTTTGCCAGTGCCTGGTGCACCTTGTAATACAACAAATTTATCGTGTCGCAAGATGTATTCAATCTGGTAAGTTTCCAATGATTCTCTATTATCTTCGGGCAAAAACTGCTTTATTGTTTTCATCTGCGTTTTGTTTGCCCAATTACGTATCAGCGCGTATGTCGCAATCCATTGCTTTATTATCCGAAGATTCTCTTCGTCTTTTGTTTCGTCTGAGAAATCCAATATCTGTGAGGCAGGTAGTACCTTTTTGTAAGTGTCAATAACCTTCTTTAATTGGGGATAGTTCTCTTTTATCTCAGCCATCAAGTCCAAGGACGAATTCTCTATGTCGCTAAAGTCGTTCTTGAAATATGCCTTACAGCCTTCTTGGCGTAACTTAGAAAACTGTCGTCTTATCCACGGTAATGTCGCGATGTCATAATCATTAGCGAAGCCAAGTGAACCCACTCCAAATGCCACGACACATGCTTTGTTATCTATCTGTGGAAAAAAAACAAGCGAGTAATCGTGGTAACCTCCGCTGTATTCTTCTTCGTCACGTATAAAACCAAAATACGCACCTTTCAAGAAATCCTCTTGATTATTCTGTTTGCCTGTCGCATTGTCTCGAACAATGGTATTCCCTTTAGGATTTCCACTCGTCTTTTGCTCCATACCACACTCTTGGGCAAAAGCAATAACTTGATCAAATAGGTTCTGTAGTTCCATATAACAATAATTCAGTAATCAAACAATTCACTTTTTGAAATTCCTAAAGCATTGGCTATCTTGACAATTGTGTTCAGCGTGGGGCTTTTCTCACCACGCTCAATCGTGCCAATATAGGTTCTGTCTACGTCGCACTTGAATGCAAATTGTTCCTGAGAGAAACCTGCTTCCTTACGCAATTCTGCCACACGTTTGCCAAAGGAGATATTTTCTGCTGTTTTCATGTGTGCAAAGATAAGAAATTGCTACCTTTAGTACAACGGTCTAAAGATAGCAATTTTGTTCCTTATGCTATAAAGGATAATAAGAGAGGGACTATGATTAATTTACTAATAGCAAAATCGAAAATTTAGTCTTTTTGTCATAAAAACTATTTCACTAATTCACCGATCTGAACCCCTAAGGCACTCGCAATCTTCTGCATATTGATAAGCGTGATGTTACGCTCAGCACGTTCCACCATACCAATGTATGTACGATGAAGATGTGCCTTTTCTGCTAACTTCTCTTGTGAGATGTTCTGCTCTGTACGAAGCCTCTGGACGTTCTTGCCAAAGAGTTCAAGAATAGGGTGATGTTGTTGCATTTTGTAGTTGTTTTAAGCCGATGCAAAGATAATTATAGTATTCAAACCTCGCAACATACTATAATTAGCAATCAAGATAATAAGCGTTAAATCGTAACAAATCTACAATGTAAAATTTCAGTATTTCAGATTTCAGTTTCAGTAACGAAGATGAGGTTTTTGACAGTTTTGACAGTTGACAGTTTATGAAATTGGGCGTTACAGATAACAGATAACAGTTTCTTGAACTCAAGGAAAAAACTTGATTTCAATTTTTATTATATATATATTATATATAATATATATATAATAATATATTTATATAAATATTTTTGTTTTAGTAGTGAATAGGTTGTGAAACTCAAAAATCAGAAACTGAAATCTGAAATACTGAAATCTTATAAATCGATTTTTGAAAACTGTTATCTGTTATTTGTTATTTGTCAAACTGTCAAAGCTAAAAATGTCACCTCATCCGTCGGAGTGCCTTCTATCACTTACGCTAAAGCCTTCTAACGTTGTTACTAAAGCCTCCCTTACCTCATAGGAGATACTGGAATACCCCCTAAACAGATACTGGAATGAAGCATAGAAGGCATTGGGAGGAACGAGGAGGGAGAGCGAGGAAGGAGAGAGAGGAGACTTCTATCAAAAAAATATGGGAAAGGCTATGGTTTTCCAAAAAATATTCGTACTTTTGCCACGAAACCATCACACAAAAACTGAAATATGAGCAAAAAAGAAAAGAAAATCATTAAGACATTGGCAGGAATCATCTTTGCCATCGTCATCATTGTTGGAGCCGTATGGCTGATAACAGGGCGTTCTCCGCAATCCATCGTCGTAAGGAGTGCACTGCACCAGATGACCATGGAGTCATACGACATAGCAATGGCAGACAAAACCGACAAGGGTGTGACGACGGTTCCTGTTGGTGTGGAGTTTCCACGTGAGGTGAAAGAATACAAGATTGGCAGTATGCAGGTATTCGAGGTTGCAGGGGAAGATGAAACAAAACCTGTGGTGCTTTACCTCCACGGCGGTGCCTATGTCCACAACTTCACCTCGCAGCATTGGAAAGCGATGGCAGAATGGGCAGAGACTACGGGTTGTGGCATCGTAACACCCAACTATCCACTGCTTCCCCTTCACACAGCCGCTGAGGCTCATCCGCTCATGATGCAACTCTATCGTGAACTGCTCAGTCGTTTCCCTGCCAATCGAATCCTTATCATGGGCGACTCTGCAGGAGGCGGATTCACGCTGGCATTGGCACAGGAGATCCGTAAAGACTCGCTCGACCTGCCTTATCACCTCGTACTTATCTCGCCCTGGGTCGATGTTATGGGAGGCGACCCCTCGTTACAGGAGTACGATAACTGGCTCACCATCGATGTGCTGAAGAAATACGGCGCCGACTGGGCTCATGGTATAGACGTGAAAGACCCGATGATTTCTCCCCTTTATGGTGACATGAAAGGACTACCACCCACTGATCTCTTTACAGGTACGTGGGAGGTCTTCTATACCGATGTCGTGAAAACCTATGACAAGATGAAAGCCGCTGGTGTCGATGCCCGTCTGCACGTTGCAGAGAAGATGGGACACGTCTATCCTCTCTGGCCATGTCCTGAAGGCAAGAAAGCCCGTAAGGAGATTGCGGAGATCATCACAAGCGTAAAATAATAAAACAGTCCCCGAAATGAATGACATCTCGGGGACTGGACAATCTTTTTACCAGAGAACTATTTATGGCTGTGGGGCTCTTTCGGGACGGGGACCTCTTGGACGACCGTTGCCTATATGTCCATGATGTCCGTGACGACCATGATGCTTGTGCATCTTCTCATACTTCTGGTTCTGCTCGTCCGTGAGAATCTCCTTGAGTTTCTTGTTATACTCATCACGCTTCTCCATATTAGCCTTCATCTGCGCCTTCTGCTCGTCAGTGAGTTGTGGACGCTCCGGGCGTTGCGGACGCTGTTGCTGTGTAGCAGCTGTCTCGGCATCAGCCTGTGGTTTCGGAGGACGTGGTCTGCCCATGCGTGGACCTTTGAAAATTTCCTGATACTCTTTGTTGAGGGCAAGCACCTTTGTTTTCTGCGCATCCGTCAGACTCAGATCCTTCGCCATCCGCTCTGTCATCATCTCTGGAGTCATCTGGCGAGGAGCCTTACGTTCACCATTCTCATTGTCTTGTGCCACAGCGACTGTCATTGTCAGGAGGGCGATCATTGTTAATGCAATCTTTTTCATTTTACTTACTTTTTTATAGGTTTGTTTTTAATGTTGTTTCTGACCGAAGTCATTGATATGACGAAACAAAGGTAAGAAAAGTTTAACCCTCCGTCCCCTGATTTCAGCGAACGGGCTGATTTCTTCAGCGAAATACAAGTTTTTCCTATACATTTATTTGGTGGCTAACGAAAAAAACAGTAACTTCGCAGCCAAATAATAAAACTATATAGTATGAAACGAATCTTATTACTGACTTTAACCGCCCTGCTGTCGACAGGCATGCAAGCTTCAAAGACTCTTCCGCCGACAGGAAAAGTCATCAACCCTACGGATAAGCATATCCAGTATGTAGGACGTATCTGTTTTGACAATCCTATGCGTCCGCGCTTCACCTTCCCCGGTGTGCAGATCAATGCGCGCTTTACAGGTACGTCGCTGAAGATGATGGCGAAGCCGAAGAGCGGTTATTTCATGGCACAGATTGACGGATGTATATCATCGAAGGCTATGAGCTGAAACCATCGTTCTGGGGTTTCATCCTCGACAAGGACGGCACGATGCTGGATGCTCCTGCCCTGCCTGACCGACGCATCGAGTTCATCGGCAACTCTATCACCTGTGCCTATGGTAATGAGAGTACTTATGAAGGTGATCATTTCGAATACGAGACAGAGAACCATTATCTGGGTTATGCGCAGCAGACTACCCGTGCCCTCGGTGCTGTGGCTTATGTCGTGGCGCGTAGCGGTATCGGTGTCTATCGTGAGTATGGCGGTCCGAAAACGGGTACGCCAAAGAATGTGATGACGACGGAGTATGAGTACACCAACCTCTACGACCGTTCTGAGAAGTGGGACTTCTCTCGTTATCAGCCCCAGGTGGTATGTATCAACCTCGGCACCAATGACCTCTCCACCAATAACTACGACGTGAAACTGTTTAAGCAGGCATGGAAGAAGTTCTTGAGTCAGGTGAGGCAGCATAACCCGAATGCGAAGATAGTGCTGCTCTGCGGTTCCATGCTCCTCGGCAAAGAACTGGAGATTGCGAAGAATACCCTCAACGAAGTGGTGGAAGAGGCGAAGAAAGACGGTGACAAGGAAGTGTATCGCTTTGATTTCACACCCCATAACGGCAGCCTATACTATGGTGCTGACTGGCATCCCTCTTACTGGCAGCATCAGAAGATGGCAGGGGAACTCACAGCCTTCCTGCGCACCCTTATGCAGTGGTTCTGATTTGACCTGTATCAAGAAGATGCACTATTAGGCATAAAAACAGGAAAAAGATTTGGTGTGTCCGTGCACAATTACTACCTTTGCACTCGAAAAGAAGAACAAAAGATTTATTTCAGGTATAACATATAAAGGTAGTAAGACTATGATTATTTTGAATTATGTTGTGATTTCACTTGCTGCAAAAGCAATGTCACTGATGAAGAAATAAGAGGTAAAAAGAAAGTTTGAGAGAACAATGTGCCTCCCTGCAAGCGATTGCAGGGAGGCTTCTTATTTCTGTCTGTCTAACCGCACCACTTCATCGCACAACTGAGCAACAGTAGAACGATGAGTAATCATAATGATGGTCTTGTCGGCGTAGTCGGCAAAGAGACGGGTAAACAGTTCACGCTCCGTCTGTTCATCCAAAGAGGAACTGATTTCGTCCAACAACAGGATATGACCAGGACGAAGGAGTCCACGCGCAATGGCGATACGCTGTGCCTGTCCCTCGCTGAAACCCACGCCGCGCTCTCCACACTGCGTATCCAGTCCGTCAGGCAGTTCCAACACGAAATCAGCCGCTGCCACATGGAGTACACGACGCATCTCCTCGTCTGTAGCCTTCGGGTTAGCGAGTTGGAGGTTATAGCGGATGGTACCACTCATCAGCGTATTCCCTTGCGGCACGAAGACGAAGTTACAACGTGTCTTTGCCTCAGCAGCGATCTGCTCTTCGCCATGATACAATGCTATAGAACCCTCCGAAGGTGTGATAAGATCCAGCATCAAGCGGAAAAGCGTAGTCTTGCCTGCACCTGTCTCTCCCATTAATGCTGTACGGCTGCCTGGACGGAAGTCATGGGTAAACGAATGAAGGATGGTACGCTTCCCTTGCGGATAAGTAAAAGTGACATCCTGTACCGATATGCCCAAAGGTTCAGCAACGAAACACTTATCATCATGCGACTGTTCCACGTTCTTCTGTTCCAATTCATCCACACGGTCGATACTGGCGGAGGCATGAATCAGTTGCGGAATCATATTCAGCATGTCGAGGATAGGTTGTTGGATCTGTGCCACCAGTTGCAGGAATGCCGTCATGACACCAAAAGTAATAACTCCGTCACGCAGTTGCAGTCCGCCCCATATAAACGCCAGGAGATAACCGAAGCCAAAACATACCGCCATGATGGAACGTGCCACCAACGTGAAACGCGTACGCCGTTCTATCTTATCAAGGAGTCCACGCTGCATCCCATCCAACTGTCCTGTAATCCAACTGCCACTCTCCATCGCACGCAGCATCGCATTATGCTCCATACCCTCCTGTACCAGCATTTGGATACGGCTACCTTGTTGGCGCACGTCATGTGTCATACCACGCAGGCGATGTGCAAAGAGTTTTCCCATGACCACCAACAAAGGGGTTGTAAGCAACAACATCCATGCCAACTGACGGTCCATCGAATAAAGCAACAAGAAGGCACCAATGAGTTTTATCGTCGTCACGACCAACTGGGGTAATGTACCTGCCACTGCCTCACTGATAGCCGACACGTCCGTCTCCAAGCGGGAAGTGACATCACCAGAATGTAAGGGAGTCTCATCATAGATACGACGACGCAACAGATGTCCGAAAATCCTTAAACGGATGGCATTTGCCTGATAAGCCGTTGCGCGGATGGTGGTATAGAAATATATTTGGCGGAGGGTGATATTACCTGCGACCACCAGTATCAAGGCGATGATGGTTTTCACCAGTACTTCAGAATCACTGCTCTTGATGGCGACATCAATGAAATAACGGCAGAGCCATACCATCAGCAAGGCAAGAGACACTTGTCCCACGCCCACGATGACACGCAACAACATATTGCATCGGATGCCTCGTGTGTTATGCCATAACCACTTCAGATATTTCATGACCTTGACCTTGACCTTGACGCTAACCGCTAACCTATAGCCCCTAACCTACAATCCCAATCTCCTGCCACTTGGCAAGCATCTGTTCTACATCCTTGAGAGCCTGCTCATGAGAGACCTCATACTCCTCACAAAGTTTCTCGGCAAGCTGTTCTGCTGTGAAATCGCCCAACGCTGTTGCCTGTCCCCATAGGAAGGCAGCAGTCTCGTTCAGACTCAACAGCTTGTTGAAGTTAATCACTTCCATACCCTCTGCGACGATGACATGCTCGCCACAGACCTCACGTAAGATAAATCCTTTCTTCTGTCTCATATATTCTTTCTGTATTTCCTATAGATTGTCCGTCTCAACACCGCCAATATCCAACGGCGCAACGGTTTCAGTGTCATCCACCAACGCCAGTAACGACACTGACTTCTACTATATAAATAGGTGCGCGAGCCGTCAGGCTTTACGACATAGTCGGCACGAGCCACCACATCACCTACCATACAAAACTCCGTACCCACAAGGTTGCCGTCACCCATCAACACCAGATAATCGTCCCTCCTTATCTCGATGATACGATGCAGCACATAACGACTGCCGTTAACCCAGGCAAGGACAGCATCACCAATGGCAAGCGGCTTGTCAGGGACAACCAGTTCCACACTGTCCCTGCTTCCTACGATGAAGGGCAGCATACTCTGTCCCTTGACGGGCAGGATGACCTTATGACCTTCTTTTAATAACGCCTCCACCTCATGGATGGCATCATTATTCTCCACCATCTTCACCATGCTCGCCTCCACCTGCGGAGCCACGGCATGACAGCATGTCAGGGCGGCATCCCCATCAGGCAGACAGCGCAGATGGAACATCGGTACATGTCCTGCCATCCAGTTCTCTGTCTCATGCAATCCATCTGCGATACGCTTGTCCCATCGTTTGCCAGAGACGGAAGGTACTAACGCTGCATATGCCTCTATGCCCTTGATACGACGGATCTCATTAAGGGGTGCCTGACTCAACTGTATAAATGCCCCGATGGGATGATGGACATTCCGATAACAGGGTGTCTTGCCACTCCAGGGAGAACCAAAGACGAACGCCTGGTTGTCGATGACACGTACCACAGGATTATCGTCGTTTACCAGTTCCGTACCCGTGATATGCTCCAGCCACAGACGTGTATGCGTACTCTTACCTGTACCACTCTTTCCTAACATCAGATAGGCAGCACCCTGATAACTCACCACAGAGGCATGCATCAACAAGGTATGCTGTTCTGCAGTACTCAGGGCAAACATCACCATCAATGCGTCATTCAGTCCGAACAACCGTTCTCTTTCCGCATATAAGACTGCCTCGCAATAGTCGTCATCCGTCCATAGACGAGCCTGCCACCTCCCAGACAGCAGGAAGTCAAAGCAAGGATGTCCGTCTACACTGCCTGCAAGGATCTCCGAGCCGTCATCATCCTGATGAATCTCACGCACGAACTCCCCTTTGTCTGGTCTTTCTTCCACGACTTGCAAACGGAACACAGGCTTCTGGTCTGTTCCCAATATACGGAACGGCTCATACTGACTCATCTGCTGAGTCAGCGGGTCTCCTTGTGGAAGTGTTACCTCGAACACATGACCTGCTACCTGATAGATATATCTGTTTGTCATTTCTTCTTGAGATATTCAGCAAAGATACGGGCGGCACTCTCGACTTTGGCAGCACAAGGACGCGTCTTGTAATACTCAGCAGTACGGGGGGATGCCACATAACTCGACACCGCCTTCTCCACACCTTCCAGTCCTAAGATCTCCGCACAGATCAGACTGCCGTTCTCTGCCTTCGACTGAGCCAGTAACTCCTGGACGACCTTATAGCATGCCGACTTCCCCTCACGGTCTGAACCGACAGTCTGACCACAGTCCAGTCCGACGAGGATGACCAATGCAGACACTGCACCACACATCATCCGCATACGACCCACGCCGCCGCCAAAGCCAGCCGCTATACGCAAAGCCATCTCCTTATCCAACCCATACAGGTCGGCAAAGGCTGCCACAACACTCTGGCAACAACCATAGCCTTCCATGAAGTTATCAACGGCACGAGCCACCCTTTGTTCTATGCTCTCGTTATTTAACTCAACCATTAACTATAAACTAATTGTCATTTTCAGATGGCAAAGTTACGAAGATTTCGGCGACATCACAAATAATAGGTATTTTTCTTAGTTAATTGTTCTTAAATAGGAGGTTTTTGTTTTGGATAGTTGAGATAATCAGCGTAATTTTGCAAAACTATAGGAACATAACTCATTTTTAATTAATTAGAAATAGCAATGATTTATTCAACGGAAGTGAAGAACATGTGTAGTGTCTGCAAAGGCGCTTATCATGGACCTGCACCTATTCCCGAGGAGGGAAAATGGATTCAGGCAAAGGAGATTAAGGACATCTCAGGTTACACACATGGTATTGGCTGGTGTGCCCCTCAACAGGGTGCTTGTAAGCTGAGCCTCAACGTGAAGGACGGTATCATCCAGGAGGCACTGGTGGAGACCATCGGTTGCACAGGTATGACACACTCTGCCGCTATGGCAAGTGAGATTCTTCCTGGCAAGACTCTCTTGGAAGCACTGAACACCGACCTCGTATGCGATGCTATCAACACCGCTATGCGTGAGCTGTTCCTGCAGATTGTCTATGGACGTACACAGAGTGCCTTCTCTGAGGGCGGTCTGGCTATCGGTGCTGGTCTGGAGGACCTCGGTAAGGGACTTCGTTCACAGACTGGTACGCTCTATGGCACTATGGCCAAGGGTACCCGTTATCTGGAGCTCACTGAGGGTTACATCACCAAGCAGTTCCTCGATGCCAACAATGAGGTTTGCGGTTACGAGTATGTACACCTCGGCAAGATGATGGAAGCCGTCAAGAACGGTATGGATGCCAACGAGGCTATTAAGAAGTTCACTGGCTCTTATGGTCGTACGACTGAGGAGCAGGGTGCAGTAAAGGCTATTGATCCACGTAAAGAATAAAGGAGGATACGACGATGATTAGAAAAGTACAGTTTGAGAGTCAAGAGCGCCGTATCAATCAGGTTCTTGCTGCTCTGAAAGAGAATGGTATTAATAGTATTGAAGAGGCTAACGAGATCTGCGACAAGGCAGGTGTTGACCCCTATCTGATGTGTGAGGAGACACAGCGTATCTGTTTCGAGAACGCTAAGTGGGCATACGTTTGTGGTGCTGCTATCGCTATCAAGAAGGGTGTGAAGAATGCCGCTGACGCTGCCGAGGCTATCGGTATCGGTCTGCAGAGCTTCTGTATCCCTGGAAGTGTTGCTGACGATCGTAAGGTAGGTATCGGACACGGTAACCTCGCTGCCCGTCTGCTTCGTGAGGAGACAGAGTGCTTCGCCTTCCTGGCAGGTCACGAGTCTTTCGCTGCTGCTGAGGGTGCTATCAAGATTGCCGAGATGGCTAACAAGGTTCGCCAGAAGCCTCTCCGCGTCATCCTGAACGGTCTTGGAAAGGATGCAGCCCAGATTATCAGCCGTATCAACGGTTTCACATACGTACAGACTCAGTTCGACTACTTCACCTCTGAGCTGAAGGTTGTCAAGGAGGTTCCTTATGGCAACAACCCCAGCCGTCTGAAGGTAAAGTGCTATGGTGCTGACGATGT